>CACFGV010000007.1 GCA_902565895.1 K189A clade bacterium | reverse complement strand
TTTTTTCACTGTGTTCTCCCAAGTAAGGCTTCAATTTTTAGACATCGACTCTATCAACACGTTGCACAGACGGGATCGTGGGCCAGTTTTAGAACTATCGTTTTACCTAAACTGCCCGCGCCTGCTAGTCTGACGCGACGCCGCTACAGCTACGACTTACCCTATGGATGAACTGATCTTAATACAACCAGATGATTGGCACCTGCACCTGCGTGATGGAGACGCATTGGCGACGACGGTGCCAGCAGCAGCACGATGTTTTGGTCGCAGTATTGTTATGCCTAACGTAGTACCACCTGCCACTACAGTTGAGCAGGCACGTGATTACTACGAACGCATTCTTAAGCATCGCCCGGCCGGCTCAGATTGGCTGCCTTTAATGGTGCTTTATCTCACCGACAACACAAGTCCTGAGGAAATTCGGCAGGCCAAAGCCAGCGGCTTGGTCTTCGGCTGTAAGTATTATCCGGCTGGGGCGACGACAAATTCAGATTCTGGTGTAACGGATCTAAGCCGCATGGACGCTGTCTTCGCAGCCATGGAAGAGGTTGGGATGGTGCTGCAGATGCATGGTGAAGTGACCGATGAGGACATAGATATCTTTGATCGTGAGGCGGTATTTATCGAGCGTCACCTCGGACATATCGCTGAGCGATTTCCTAACCTGAAAATCGTTTTCGAACACATCACCACAGAACAAGGGGTGAATTTCGTTCGGGCAAGTTCCCAGAACATAGCCGCAACCATTACGCCGCAACATCTTCTCTACAATCGTAACGACATGCTGGTTGGAGGCATTCGCCCGCATTTGTTTTGTCTGCCTATCTTAAAGCGCAGTCGTCATCAGCAAGCTCTTATCGACGCAGCGGTCAGTGGCGAGCAGAAATTTTTCCTTGGCACGGACTCAGCGCCTCACGCCCAAGACACCAAGGAAACCGCCTGTGGCTGTGCTGGGTGTTACAGCCACCATGCAGCGCTTGAGCTGTACGCCGAGGTGTTTGATGAGGCGGGAGCGCTGGATCGATTTGAAGCGTTTGCCAGTAAAAACGGTGCCGATTTTTATGGCGTTGAATACAACACCAACACCGTCACATTACGACGAGAACCCTGGAGTTTGCCGGATCAGGTGGCGTTTGCCGGCACTCAAATGGTGCCGTTGGCTGCGGGTGAAGTTTTGAATTGGCGATTCATAGCCTAGTACCGTAGGCAGTGGGCATTTTGAATTTGCTGAGTTGTCCAATGTGGGGTGAAGCCAGTTGCGGCATAATCGAACGATGAATACGTCACACAAAAATGCCGAACTGGTCCTAGATCAGCTCCGAGGGGTATTGCCTGACACCAGCCTCATTACCGATGCCGCTGGTTTAAAACCCTACGAAACCGATGGCCTTACCGCCATTCGCGAGTTGCCCTGGCTTGTGGTGTTGCCGACCACCGAGCATCAGGTTGTTGAGGTAGTAAACATTTGCCGGCAACACCAGGTGCCGATTATTGCCCGCGGTGCAGGCACTGGTTTGTCAGGTGGCGCCAGACCTCACAAACACGGCGTGGTGTTAGGCTTATCCAAGATGAATCAAATCCTGCACGTGGATGAAGTCAATAGCGTTGCTCGGGTACAACCCGGGGTACGCAACTTGGCCATTACCGAGGCGGCGAAACAATTCGGTTTGTATTACGCGCCAGATCCATCCTCGCAAATTGCCTGCAGCATTGGCGGGAACGTTGCTGAGAACGCAGGCGGTGTGCACTGCCTAAAATACGGACTAACCGTGCATAACGTACTGGGCGTGCGAGTGGTAACCAGCGACGGTGAAGTGTTGGAAATCGGCGGCGCGGTGTATGACCGACCGGGTCTTGATCTGCTCGCGCTGCTGTGCGGTTCCGAGGGTATGCTCGGCATTGTTACCGAGGTGACCGTTGCACTGCTGCCGCAACCGCAGCAAAAGTCAGTGATCTTGGTAGGTTTTGATGAGGTCACTCAAGCCGGTGCTGCAGTGGCTGACATCATCGCTGCGGGCATTATTCCTGCGGGTATGGAAATGATGGACAAACGCGCAGTAGAAGCCGCGGAACAATTTGCCCATGCGGGTTACCCATTAGATGCGGCAGCTATACTGATCATTGAGTTAGATGGCAGTGATACCGAAGTAGCGGCGCTCACCCGTCAGGTGAGTGAAATTCTGCGCAGCGCAGGCGCCTCGCACATCGAGTGCGCTGACGATGAACACACGCAAGCGCGGTTGTGGAAGGGTCGTAAATCTGCATTTCCAGCCGTGGGTCGCCTCTCCCCTGACTATCTTTGCATGGACGGGACTATTCCCCGGGCGCGTCTAGCCGAGGTGCTTACGCGCATTGATGAGTTATCTAGCGAGTTCAATCTGGCGGTTGCGAACGTGTTCCACGCGGCAGATGGTAATTTGCATCCGCTCATACTGTTTGACGCCAATGTCGATGGTCAAACAGAGCAAGCGATGGCCATGGGCGCACGCATTCTTGAAGTTTGCGTAGAGATGGGCGGCACGGTAACCGGCGAGCATGGTGTGGGGGTAGAAAAACTAGACACCATGTGTGTGCAGTTTAATGCAGCAGAATTAGAGCAGTTTTTTGCAATCAAACGCGCCATGGATTCCGTGGACATTTTGAATCCAGGCAAGGGCATTCCAACTTTGACCCGCTGTGGTGAACTTGGGGGCATGCACGTTCATGGCGGACACTTACCTTTCCCTGAAATTGAGCGCTTTTAGGACTCATTGTGTCAGGGGATCAGACCGCTGAGTTAGCCGCAGCCGTAGCCTCGGCGGTTGCCGAAAACAGACCATTGTTCATCGCTGGGCATGGGTCCAAGAAAGCCTGGCAACCAGAACTGCAAGCTGAGCCTTTGGATTTGGCCACACATACCGGTGTCATTGACTACCAACCTACCGAGCTCGTAGTCACCACTCGAGGCGGGACGCCATTGTCTGAACTGAATCAAGTATTGGCAGAGCAGGGGCAGCAACTTGCCAGTGAACCGCCGCTGCTTGGGGCTGCGGCCAAGCAGGGCACAGTCGGTGGTGCAGTGGCAAGCGGCTTTTCTGGTCCAGCTCGGCCTTGGGGTGGCTCCTTACGTGATGCGGTTTTGGGCGTGGAACTACTCAATGGCAAAGGCGAAGTACTGCGTTTTGGTGGTCAGGTGATGAAGAACGTAGCGGGGTACGATGTGTCACGGCTGCAAGCCGGTGCCTGGGGTAGTTTAGGCGCAATGTTGAACATCAGCCTGAGGGTGCAGCCAATCGCAGCGGCTACTCAGACCATGAAGTTAGACCTGGATGCGGAGCAGGCCAATGCGCTTGCCCGGGAAATGGCGCAGAAACACTTACCTTTGACCGCGACTTGTTGGGTCAACGGGAGCTATTACTTGCGGTTGTCAGGCCATGCAGACACCGTGACCCAAGGGCTTAAGCCGCTGTCAGGGCAACTCATTGATGCGGATGCGGCGGCAGTATTTTGGCAAGCCATTCGCGACCAACAGCATGAGTTTTTTGCGACCGCGCAAGCAAAACCTTTGTGGCGGGTAGTCACACCACCGGCAGCGCCTTTGCCTGACTTTACTGGCGAATTTTTGTTGGAATGGCAGGGAGGGCTGCGTTGGTTGCGGCACGATAATACCGACGTTGTGCGGGACTATGCTCTTAAAGTCGGTGGCTGGTGCTGGGCAGTAGGCCAGCTTCAACCGATAGACGTCGCCCAAGCGCGGCTAATGCAACGCTTGAAGCATGCCTTCGATCCCACAGATATATTTGTTTCGACGCTGGATTTTAGCAGTGCAAACTAAGTTGCCAGACGCATTTCTAGCCACACGCCGCGGTGCTAGAGCGGAAGAAATTTTGCGCAGTTGCGTGCATTGCGGGTTTTGCAATGCGACGTGCCCAACCTATCAACTCTCGGGTGATGAACTCGACGGCCCCCGTGGCCGCATCTACTTAATCAAAGAACTGTTCGAAGAGCAGGCTAATGAGGTTCGTGCCACCGTCCATCTGGACCGTTGTCTAACTTGTCGGGCGTGTGAAACGACCTGCCCATCTGGGGTCAGTTATGGTGAATTAGCCGAGTTGGCGCGTGATAAGTTGGGTGCTCATAGGGGCGGCAGCAACGGTATTGTGCGTCGACTGTTGCAGTGGCTGGTACCTCATGCAGCCAGACTCAGAACGATATTACGCTTGGGTCGACTGGTGAAACCGCTGTTACCGCAGACCCTGGCGAAGACCCTGCCGAAGCGAATAAGTCCGGCCAGGGACTGGTATGCGCAGCAGCAAGCTACCCAGCGGGTGCTGTTGTTGCAGGGTTGCGCTCAACAAGTGATGACGGGTGAGGTCAACGAACACCTGCAAAAGCTATTGGCCGCAAGAGAGGTTGGGGTCACGACGCTCAGGGAAGAACAATGTTGTGGTTCGTTAAAGTTGCACCTGGGTAACGAGAGCGGTGCATTGGCGAGTATCCGTCACAACGTTGATGCCTTTTATCCGTTACTGGCTGACTACGCAGCGATTGTTTCCTCAGCGTCTGGCTGCGGAGTTACCGTCAAAGACTATGGGCGGTTGTTGGCCCATGACCAAGATTACGCAGAGCGCGCCGCTGCGGTAGCGGCTCATACTGTTGATGTTGGCGAGTTTCTTGCGGCTCAAGATTGGGCGTTCACCGCAGCTGTGGCAGAAAGACGTATCGCATGGCAAGCACCCTGTACGTTGCAGCACGGTCAGGGCGCCGATGGCGAAGTGGCTGAGCTGCTGGTGCAGGCAGGGTATGAATTAGTACCGGTAGCAGATGAGCACCTGTGTTGCGGTTCTGCCGGAACCTACGCTACTTTGCAGCCAGAGTGGTCGCAGCAATTGAAGGCTAATAAGTTGCAAGCGCTTCAAGCCCAAAACCCAGACCTAATCGCTACGGCTAACGTGGGATGCCAAAATCATCTTGAGACCGATGCCGAGGTTCCGGTTGTCCACTGGGTACAGCTCTTGGCGTAAACAGTGAACCGTTAGACTCTGGTATCTACTGGTTTTCTGAAATAGGCTTGACGCACGACTGGAGGAGGGATCAGGTGAACCAAGACGACGCAGGTGCATCCGCACGGGACTACGGCTTTCTTATGTTCTTAACGTTGCTTAACGTTATGAACTTTGTTGATCGACAACTGCTTGCCAGTTTCGCGAACTGGATCGTGCCGGATCTGGGCCTTACCAACACACAGTTTGGTCTGCTTACCGGTTTGATCTTTATCATCTTCTACTCCATTGCGGGGCTGTTTATGGGCATGCTCGCGGACAAAGTGAACCGCACGCGCCTGATCGCGGCTGGCCTGGCGCTTTGGAGCGCATTAACGGCTTTGTCAGGAGCCGCGAAGGGTTTTGCTAGCCTAGCCATACCACGGCTCTTTATTGGCGTGGGTGAATCCATCATGACCCCAACGTCAATGTCTTTATTGGCTGATCGCTTTCCTTCCAGCCGCTTGGGTTTCGCATCTGGTGTTTACTACATGGGCGTGCCCGTGGGCGTCGCCGCCAGTCTGATCGTGGTCGCTTACTTAGAGCCTATCCTCGGTTGGCGCGGCTGTTTCTATGCCTTAGGCGGTGCAGGTGTGTTGCTGGCTATAGTTATGTTGTTTATCAAAGAAACGCCGCGCAAACACGAGGTGGAAGCCGCAGAGCCGGTAGAAAAACCCAGTGCCAAAGAGATCATGACAATTTTGCTCGGAGCGTTGCGACAATCCCCGGCCCTCACCATGACGATCGGAGGCGGGGTGGCTTTCCACTTTATTTTAGGTGCGGCTAGCTTCGAGCAATTGTGGTTTGTTCAAGAGCGCGGTTTCGACCGCTCCGAGATCGCTGAGCTAACTGGTTGGATCGCATTAGCTGGGGGCATTCTGGGTAATTTGTTTGGCGGCGCTGGCGGTGACGCCTTTTTGCGGAAAACCGGTATAGGCAGGCCAATGTTCTTGTTTTGGATTATGTTGGTGCTGACACCGCTCACCATCGCTTATCGGTTTGTTGATCCGGCTTCGCTGTTATTCATGGTGGGAATTTTCTTAGGTTATTTCCAGCTCGGCTGTTTTTATGGACCAACATTTTCAACCGTGCAGGAACTGGTACCGCCGCAAATTCGTGGCACCTTAGTAGCGTTTTACATTTTGTCGCTAAATTTTGTTGGCTTAGGGATAGGTGTCACCGGAGCTGGGTACGCTATAGATTGGATGGCTAACGCTGGGGTGGCTGAGCCCTACACCATTACCTTAGTGATATTTTCTGTGATCTCGGCCCTAGCTATTCCGTTGTTTTACTTCGCTGGCCGTCGTTTTGAAAAAGATCGGGCAGCCCTTTATGCGAGCGTTAACTAAGCGTCCGCAGCAAGGGCTACGCGACGAACACGCACTTGTGGATTAGTGGTTGTATTGGCATCTAGCCCGCTTCTTGTCTGTCCGGTGCTTTGGGCGGCTAAGGTGCCAGGAAGGCTGAGTTGTCTACGTTGTATGCTCCCGTCGGTCGCCCGATAAACGAGCTCTAACTCAATGGCAGTAAACGCCCGTGGCGCATTGTTGCGTACAGCAATGATCCACTCGCCGTTGTTGGCTAAACCAATTGCCGTGTCGATATAGGCACCAGGTTGCGCGGCGACCTCCAGTTTTATCAGAGACGTTAGGGCAGCTTGTCCGGCTGTGCCTGGGTCCTTGGAGGCCGCAGCATAGTACTCTTTTGCTGCGGGCAGATTACCTTCTGTCTCGGCGATATCGCCCAATGTTTTGTAGGCGGTTGCGGTCGGTAGCAGCTCAACACTGCGGTTAAGACTGCGCTTTGCGGCAGCCAACTCGCCCAGGTCCCGGCTCACTAAGCCGCTTTGTAAGTGTGGATAAAAGAAACTGTCGTTCAGGCGGATGGCGTTGCGATAGTGGCGCTGAGCCCCTGGCAGACGATCATCAACGTTTGCGATGTCGCCAAGCAAACTATGGAAGCGTGCTTCTTTGGGCTCCCTGGCCAGTGCTTTGTTCGCTAGGCGGCGCGCCTCGCTAAAGTCTGCGTCTGCGAAAGCCTTGGTAGCTTCATCGTAAGCCTCATAAGCCGGCTTGGTTTCAGTTAGACGGCGCATAACTTGTTGATAGCGAGCCGCACCGCGAATTCCGCCCTTAGGCAAAGTTGCGGCGTGTCGCCGATTGGCTTCTACTCGCTCTTCAGAGGGTGGATGACTCGCGAACAATTCCGTCAATTTATTGCGTTTGCGGTCTTTGGATAGATTGACGAAGGTTTGTTGTAACTCCACTGCACCCATAGGGTCGTAACCAGCACGGTGCATATAGTTCATCCCGTACAAGTCTGACTCACGTTCGGCATCGCGACCGTACTTTGTACTGATCAGGGCAGCGCCCAACCCGACGCCTAGCTCAGCGTACCTGGCATAGTCTGAATCCCGAGTAGCGACACCCGCCAGAGCGACTGTGCTTTGCAATAACACCCCTCGTTGGATGTTTTTGGCCCCGTGCTTCGCGGCTGCGTGGACGATTTCATGGCCCAATACTGCGGCTAGTTCTGCTTCGCTCTTCAGTTCGGTCAGCAATCCGCGATGAATGGCGATTTTGCCGCCGGGTAATGCCCAGGCATTTGGTGTGCCGTCGTTCACCACATGAAATTCGTAGGGCAATTCTCGATCGCTGACTGCTGCCAGTTTATTGCCTACCTCGCGGACATAGTTTTGTACCTCGGGATCCGCTAAATAATCCCCGCCCTGGCGTTGTCGCATCGGTTGATACTGTTGTTTGCCAGTTGTTAACTCCCAGCTTTCTGAAATAACGCTGAGCTCACTTTTGCCGGTGACAGGGTTGGTGGCGCAACCCACGCTAACCCACCACAAAAACAGGCACAGAATAAGGTTCGGTTTAGTGTGTAGGACACAGGTTCGGGTAGTTGGGCGGGTCGTTGGTGAGGTGGAGCGGTGCAATGGCGATCCTCCTGATCAGTGAATGTAAGCGTACTAACCGCGTTGTCGGCGATAGCGACTGCGGATGGACGCCGCTTCGCGAGTATTACCTTGGGCGTCTAACACTTTTGCATATTGTAACCATGCTTTGGCTTGATTGGCGCGGGAAGATTCACTTGAGCTGATCTCGGCCAAGGCGATGGCTTTGCGTGCGTGTTGAATGGCCGGAGCTAAATTACCTGAGGCCAGATGCGCGCGGCTTAAGCGAATCCACAGTTCGAAGTTTCGTGGCTCGATACGCACGGCGCGCTCCATGAGCAAGATTGCTTGTTCGGGTTGCTTGCCGGCGAGCGCTTCGTCGGCTGCTGACAATAGTGCGAAGGTGGCGCTGGTTTTGGTTGGTGACGCTGTGCGGTTAGGCGCCGGTGTGGACGGGGCGGGATTGGCAGTTGTTATAGGCGTGTCCCCTCGCGCAGGGGCTGGCTTAGTCGTCGTGCTGGCACAGGCGCTCAGCAGTAAAGGCAGAAAGATCGACGCAATGCGGTAGATTGTCAGAGTCATAGATACGCTAATTTGTGAAGAGTGACCTTAACCCTTGCCTAAGTCCTCGTTTGATTGAACAGCCAGATTTGACTGGCACCGACTCTGCATCGCGTACTGGTAGTCGCACGACATCTGCGCAACGCGCGTTAGCTCGCTTGCCGCTAGTGTATTCGATCTCGAGAAGATCTTCGCTGGGCACATTCGTAATCGGGTTAATGCCCTGACGTCGGGTCATGGCATTCCAAACGCGCAAAGCGCCGGTTGAACCGGTTAATCCGGTGCTTTGATTGTCGTCGCGGCCCACCCAAACGACGGATAACTTGCTGTTGTCAAAGCCGGCAAACCAGCTGTCGCGGTTGTCGTTCGTGGTGCCGGTTTTGCCCGCAACTCCAAGCTGCGAAAAGGCCGATGAGCGTCCCGTGCCGCGACGCATGACCAACTCCAATGCGCGATTCAGTGCATCTGCGGTTGCAGGCGTGATGCTTTGTTTCATCGCAAATGTGTGATGTGAAAGAGCGATGTTGTCCTCATTGAGGACGGCGATCACCGCCTTGGGCTGGGTATGGAATCCGCCGCTGGCAAAATTCCCGTACAGCTCAAGTGTTTGCATTGGCGACATAGCCTCTGCACCCAGTAGGAATGAAGGGTAGGGGTTTTTCGGGCGCCGTCCTGTGAGTTCGGTAAATTGTGCTTGCACGGTTTGCAGCCCGACGGTCTGGCCCAGGTCTACCATGGCTAGGTTCAGAGAACGAGTAAGTGCCAGGTACATCGGCATCTCGCCGTAAGCATTGCCGTCGAAATTTTTCGGTGACCAGGCTACCCCTGACTTAGGCGTCAGGGTAATGGGTTGATCGTTTACCAGGTCGGTCAAACTCATCCCTGCGTTCAATGCTGCAAGAACAGTGACCGGTTTAATGACCGAGCCCACAGAGCGCTGGGCATTCAGTGCACGATTGAATCCATCGACCCGGCCTTGGCGACCACCTACTAACGCCAGAACCTCTCCCGTCTGGCTGTCAGATATAACACTGGCAGCCTGTAAACTGTTGGTCGGTAACCCACGATCGCGCTCAATCGCACTCAGCGTCTGGCTTACGGCTTGTTGGGCATTCTCCTGCAGCCGCGGTTGCAGGGTGGTGAAAATGCGCAAGCCTTGCGAACGAAGTTCGGCGCTTGAGTACCGCTGGGACAGTTCAGAGCGAACCAAGTCCATAAACGCTGGGTAGTAAGCCCCACCACGACCAGCAGCGCTCACTACGCCCAACGGACTCTCGGTTGCGCGAGCGTGGGCTTGTGCTGCAATCAGCCCGTCGCTATAGAATGTATCGAGAATTCGGTTGCGCCGAGACAGTGCCCGCTCTGGGTGGCGAAACGGATTGTAGTAAGACGGTCCGCGAATGATGCTAATCAGGGTCGCGATTTCCGCGACATCCAATTCGTCAATCGGCTTGTTGAAATAAAACTGTGCACCTAGTCCGAAACCATGAATCGCACGCGCGCCATTTTGCCCGAGGAAGATTTCGTTCACGTACGCAGTAAGCAGAGCTTCTTTGCTGAATCGCAACTCCAGGATCACGGCCATGGCAAGCTCTCGGAGTTTCCGTTCTATGGTGCGCTCGCTCGTTAGGAAATAACTTTTAACCAGCTGTTGTGTGAGGGTGCTACCACCCTGTCGCGCAGCACCCGCACGCAGGTTTACCACCAATGCGCGCAGAATACCGGTTACGCTGAACCCGGGATGGTCATCGAAGTTGCGGTCCTCAATTGCTTTCAGACCTTCTGCGAGCAAAGGCGGGATCTCTGTTGGCGTCAAAATGACTCGGTCTTCGCCGTGGGAAGGAAAAAAACTACCGATCTTAGCTGGGTCCAGACGGGTAAGGATCAGCGCCTCGCCGTTGCTGTCCTGAATTTGCCGTATGCCTTTGTTGTTGAAGGTAAGGCGCAGTCGTTGCGCTGGGCGAAAGCCCTCGATGTAGCGAAACGCGCGCAGGTGAACTTGCAACGCCTTGTCAGTAACGGAATAGGTTCCTGGTGAGGTCAGATCGCGCTGCTGCCGGTAACCTAAGCGATCCAGCTCAACGGCTAGATGGCTTTTGGTCAACTCTAAACCGGCGAACAACTCTAGTGGTTGCGCATAAACCTGTGCCGGCACGGACCAAAGTCGGCCCTCAAAGGTTTTGCTGATGGTTCGATCAAGGTAGTAACCGTAACCCAACAGGAGTAACAGACTGAACAATCCTGACCACAGCAACAGGCGCCATAGCAGGCGCAATACCGTGCTACGCAGTCGACTGAAGAAACTGGGCGGTTGCGTGCGACGTTGCCTACCGCGCTGGGACTTTGTTGTTTTCCGTTTCTTTTTGACCGCCACGGCAAACTCCGACTTGGTCGGATAAAGGTATCAGATTAGCTCACTGCCATGATGGTCTATGCAGTGTTATCTGTGGCGAGCTCACTGATAAAGGCGTCGGCTTTGGCGATTGAGGCTTGCATATCGCGAATTAAGGAGGCGATGTCGTTTTCAATAGATGCAAATTCATTACGTAAAGAGGCAATGGCCTGGGCGTTTAGATTGTGTTTTAAAAACAGCACCTGGTCTTGGAACGTATTTAATACCGGTTGCATGCGGTATTCGGCTACACGCATGGCGCGTAACAGGTCTGTATAACGGCGTTGGGTGCGTTTCAGTTGCTGACTGCTCAAACGTTTTAACTTGGCGCTGGCATATAGATCGATTTCTTGCTGCCACTCGTCGAACAAAGCATCTGCGACCTCCTCCACCAGATCTATGCGATCACTTACGACAGCGGCTCGGTCCTGGCTGCGCTCGAATTCGTGGTTCAGGCGTTTGTAGGTTTGTTGCAGATCACCACCCTCGAAGTTTAGCTCTTCTTGAAAGCGTTCAAGGGCACTGTTGAACTGCTCCTTGGCTGCGTGTTGTGAATCTCGGGCGCTTTCAATTCGGTCGCTGAGGATATCGCGTTTATGAATCCCGACTGCCTCCATAGCGTCGTAATACATGGTTGCACAACCGCTGGCGGTTGCCAGCAAACATCCCATGAACAACATTGCTCGGGTTGCCTGCCTGCTCATGAATCTTTGTCGATCTGTTGCAAGGCAGCGGTAATTTTCTGATCTGTCTTGTATTGGCTCAGCGCATATACCGACCATATGACGGCAGGAATCCAGCCAATCAAGGTGACCTGCAGAATCAGGCATACAACACCCGCAATGGGTCTTCCGATGGTGAAAAACTGTATCCAAGGAAGCAGAATTGCTAACAGCAGTCGCATAAAAGTGTCCTCCAAGTGTTTAACTCGGTTTGTCAGTAGAGCAACGATCACTATCCTGCACCTTCAGCATTAACGGGGTTGAGTGGCGAGTACGTAAACGGTGGCAAAATTCGGATAGGCGGCACTTTTTATTAGAGAATGGCCTTAACAGACTGACCCATGATCGCAACAGTCGACTATTCCATCGCACACATGGATACCTTTTTACTTAAGACCGTTTCTTTGATTTAATCCGGTCCGCCTAAGGGGAGGCCTAGCGCCTGAGACGTCTTTAGTGACGGACCCTTCGAACCTGATCCGGTTAGTACCGGCGTAGGAATAGGAACAACAACCTCTTGGGCACCTGTTGTGTACATGAGGTGATTATGAACTTTCCAACTTCTGCTCTTGCCGCTGTTCTGGCGTCGTTTTTTTGTCTTTCAGCTCCCGTTGTTGCGGTCAATGCAAGCTCGCCTGAGTCAATGGCTCCACCAGATGCGATCGAGGAGGTCGTTGTTACGGCTGAATTCCGTAATGTTGCCGTCAATCAGGTGCCAGGGTCGGTTTCGCTATTAGTGCCAGAAGACCGGGCAGATGTGGCTAATCATCTGGAGGAAGTGTTGGGCGGTGCAGTGAATGTGAATCTAGCCAGCGGAGCATCTAGAGCGCGGTTTGTTCAGATGCGTGGTATCGGCGAACGGGGACAGTTTGCCGAGCCGCTGAATTCTTCAGTGGCGTTGCTGATTGATGATGTGGATTTCAGCGGCTTGGGTACCGCTGCTACGTTATTCGATGTTTCTCAAGTTGAAGTGCTACGAGGACCCCAGGGGACACTCTATGGTGCTAATGCATTGGCGGGTTTGATCAATGTGGTAACCCCGGCCTCAGCAGCACAATGGCAAAGAATGATGCGATTCGATGCCGGGAATTATGGCGCCCTAGGTTTTGGCGGTGTTATTAGTGGTCCCCTTAGCAGCGATGTGGGGCTGCGGTTGAGTGCGCAACAATACAGTGACGACGGATTTATAAAGAACCAGTATTTGCGTCGCGATGACACCGATAACCATGACGAGACGACCCTGCGCTTAAAGCTCGATGGCAGAAACGATGTCGTGGATTGGCAGCTCAGCGCCGGTGTGATCGACATAGCCAACGGCTATGATGCCTTTTCGTTAGACAATGATCGCCAGACGCGCTCTGATCAGCCCGGAGTTGATGAACAAAGCAGCCAATTCTTCAGCGCGCGAGTTGAAACGAAACAGTTGCAGCAGGGTACCCTGGTGGCAGCGTTGGGTTTTGTCAGCAGTGATGTGGTTTACGGGTATGACGAGGACTGGACTTACGACGGTTTTCATCCATACGGTTACAGTTCCACGGACTATTACGATCGCGATGTAGAGACAACCACAGCAGATTTGCGTTGGGTATCTAAGCCCGCTGATGCTAACGCCATGGACTGGGTGCTTGGCTTGTATTTGCTTGATCGAGAGGTGGACTTGCAGCGAACCTATACTTGGTTGGACAGCGACTTTGTCAGCACGTTTTCGGTTCAGCGACAGGCGCTCTATGGTGAGTTTGGTGTGCCTTTGAATGGGTTGTGGAAGTTGTCGATCGGAGCGCGTGTTGAGCAACATGAAGCAGACTATGCAGATAACGCTGGGGTCAGCTTTACGCCATCTGACGATCTTTTTGGTGGGCGAATACGTCTCGAAAG
Organism: K189A clade bacterium; assembly: GCA_902565895.1. Lineage (GTDB taxonomy): Bacteria > Pseudomonadota > Gammaproteobacteria > Pseudomonadales > Azotimanducaceae > UBA4421. The sequence goes on along the minus strand of CACFGV010000007.1, from coordinate 62,877 downwards.
AAGCTATCAATCCGGCGCGCTCGCGTATGCCAGTTTTACTCAAGGCTACAAGTCGGGCGGATTTAATACCTCCGGTACTTTAGATGCGGACTTACGTTTGTTTGATCCAGAAACCCTCTGGAACTTCGAAGTTGGATACAAAGCCACTGTTTTCAATGACGCCGGGCAGCTGCGGGTCGCTCTGTTTCATATGGCGCGCTCTGATGTGCAAATCGCCACATCTATTGTCCGCGTACGTGATGATGGCTCGTCGGAATTTATCGAATTCACCGGCAATGCAGCTTCAGGCGCCAATCAAGGCGTTGAAGTAGAGCTGGATCTGGCGTTGAGCGAGCGGGCGTCGATGATTGCAGGACTAGGCTTGTTGGAGACGCAATATGAAGACTTTATCGATGCTTCAGGTAATGACCTGGATGGTCGTGAGCAGGCTCATGCACCCAGCTATCAGGCCCACATAGGCATTGACTACGAATTCTCCCAAGCGTGGTTCGCAAGCATCGCAGTAGAAGCGAAAGACGGTTTTTACTTTTCTGACAGCCACAGTGCCCAGGCGGACAGTTACGCGCTTGTTAATGGCGCGCTTGGTTATCGTCAGGGTCGATTCAGTGCACGAGTGTGGGGACGCAATCTAACCGACGCCGAATATCATGTTCGTGGGTTTTACTTCGGCAACGACCCAAGAGCCGATTATGTTGATACTGCGTGGACGCAACTGGGCGGGCCCAGACAGATCGGCGTGTCGATAAGGTTAGATTGGTAGGCTACCCGGCGGTCGCCATGCGATTGCGCTCCTGTTCGATGAGCCAGTCAGCAACCTCCAAGGCGCGCCGTGTGCCGTTGCGCGTGCTTACACGGTATCTTCCAGCGACCACTAATGTGGGGACCGCATTAATTTGATAGCGCCTCGTATTATCTGTAGCACGACTCAACTTACGACGGACCGAGGCGCTATCAAAGGCGCGCATGAAGTCACTGGCGGCGAAATCTGAGCTGTCTAGGTAGTCGGCAATCTCGCTGCTCGTTGTGAAACGTCGGCCGGCGTTATGAATCGCATTGAACATGCGTTGATGGTTACCTTCGAGCGCGTTTGCATGTTCGAGGGCCAGATACGCTTGGCCGAGCAGTGACCAACTGGCAGAGAAACTTGCAGGTTGACGAGAAACCCGAACGTTTGCTGCGGCGGTCGAAGCCCAGGCCTCAAAATCTGGATCAAAATTTTTACAATGAATACAGCCGTACGAAAAAAACTCCACCACTTCGATGGGCCCGTTTTGGCGTGGTCGATCGGCGTTTTCTATGATCTCGTAGTCGGTATCTTCTAGAGGTATTGCGCTGTGGCCACCGCCAGTAGAAAAGTAGATGCCCAGACCAAATAAAGCGGCTCCGGCGACGCCTAGAAGCCCGATAAAGAGTGCTCGTGTGGCTGCAACGCGATCAGCAGCTTTGCGTTTGGCGGCGGGCATATTAGCTCCCCTAAAAACAGTACGTTCGATAGCCTGTTATTGTTACGTTATTGACCATAATGATCTACAGGTATTAGGCTGCTTCGCGCAGAAGAATAACCAAAATACCGCCCATGCCAGTATCAGAAAATTACCAACTCTTTGCCTCGGACACCTGTGGTTTTTGCGCCCGGGTCAAACAATTTTTACATCAGCGGGGCATTGACATGGTCTTTCGTGACACCCTTCGTGACCCTGAAGCGTATCGAGAGCTGTTGCAAGGCGGCGGTCGCGGCATGGTGCCGTGTTTGCGCATAGAACGCGGCGACGAAGTTGAATGGATGTACGAATCCATGGACATCATCCGTTATCTGGATGCTCAATTCGAAAACTCTCTATAACAAAAGGACAACCATGAAGTTAGGCATTATCGCGGGCTACTCTGGCCGCAAATTCAGCATCTCCATTGACTCAATTAAGCATGCAGAGAACCTTGGCTATGAATCCATTTGGACCGCCGAAGCTTATGGCTCTGATGCAGTAACACCCGCAGCTTGGATTCTTGCGCAAACGGATCGCATCAAAGTAGGCACAGCGATTATGCAAATGCCAGCACGGTCGCCTGCGATGGCAGCAATGACCGCAATGAGCTTGGCAGAATTGTCTGGTGGGCGCTTTATTGTTGGTTTAGGTGCGTCCGGCCCGCAGGTTGTGGAAGGTTGGCACGGCGTGCCGTACGGCAAGCCAGTGAGTCGTTTGCGAGAGTATGTGCGCATAATGAAGCAAATTTTCGCCCGCGAAGCTCCACTGTCTTTTGAGGGGTCGATGTACAACTTGCCCTATACCGGGGAGGGCGCTACGGGTTTGGGTAAGCCGTTAAAGAGTATCCTGCATTGCGAAGAAGACATTCCGATTTATGCTGCCACTATTACTAATAACGGCGTGACCGCATCTGCTGAAGTAGCGGACGGATTCTTTCCGGTATGGATGGACCCAGAAAAATACTCGGTATTCTCTGACCCGATTGATAAAGGGTTTGCCTTGGCTAATGCCAACCGCGATAACGAGGAGGCAGAAAAGAACCTTAGCCAATTTGATATTGCTCCCTTTGTGACCCTAGTTATGGGGGATGATATCGAGCAGTGCAGAATGCCTGTGCGAGGGATGATGGCGCTGTACATCGGTGGAATGGGCGCGAGGGATAAGAATTTCTACAACGATTACTGCAAGCGATTAGGTTTTGAGGATGCAGCGGTTGAAATTCAGGATCATTACCTAGCAGGACGCAAAGACGAAGCCATGGCTGCAGTGCCTGCTGAATTGATTGACGCCTGTGCGTTGGTGGGGCCTGCTGAGCATATACGTGAACAATTGCAGCGTTGGAAAAGCGCCGGTGCTCAGGGCCATGTTTCCAGTATGTTGATCGGCAGCCAAGATCCCGCTGCATTGCAGGTGGTTGCAGAAGAAATGCTATAGCGGCCCATTGAGAACGTCGCGGCCAGGTGACTGCCTGGCCGTCTCGTTTAGCCTGCAAGCCTTTCTAGGGTAATTAGAGAAGCGTGGCCAGTGACGCCGCTGCCCCTACACTAATCACCATCATAGAACCTAACCGTAAGGTTAGGTCATGGGTAAGGCGCAGCTCCATCTGCTGCAAATCCCGTCGTGTGGATGACTCAAGAGCCTTCAGTTCTGCTCTGGTAAATTGTTCCAGGGCTTTGATCTCTGTCTTAGTTGATAGCTCCAGTTTCTTTAACTCTGCTTTGGTAAAATGCTCTAGAGCTTCGATTTCTGCCTTTGTGACCCGTTCTAAATTTCTTAGATCTGTTTTCGTGGTCAGCTCGCTTTCCATCGGTGACTTTTGCCTTAACGAAATGACCTCGGCTTGAGGCTCAGGCATGCCTGCGGCGACCAGTTCCTTCACATAAGTCAGGGTATCGAATGTATAGGTCGTCATATCGTCAGATGTTTTTGATGTCATCAAGAAGCCTACGCTGCGTTGACAGTTGGAGCAATTGTTAGCATTGGCTGCTCCATAACCAGTCGACAAAGGCTGATTTTTATATAAGCAATTGCCTAGTGACCTAAAATGCCGCCTCTAGCAGTTAAAGCTTTTGCACCATTGCCCAGCCGCGCTCCGATCGAAGCCGCGCTGCGTCGACATACTCTAACGCTTTTTCTGAGCTGGCATTGCCGTCGAGGCCTCGTTTGTAGACGCCTTGGATGATGCCGGACGATCTGAACATGTTGTAGATCAGGTAAAACGGCCAATTGTCGATGCCGTCGCGGTGAGCGTGTTTACAGTACTCTGCAACAAACTCAGCCTCTGTAGGAATGCCCAAAGCCTCATAGTCAGCTCCCGCTAAGCCTTCATCGTCGTAGGCGTCACCATGATAGTCCTGACATAGGTAACCTAAATCAGCCAGGCCGTCGCCCAAGGTAGACAGCTCCCAATCCAGCACAGCGACTATTTTGGGTTCGCTGGGATGAATAAGCACATTCCCCAATCGGTAATCGCCGTGCACGATCACGCTGCCGGCTTCTTCAGGAATGTTCTTTGGCAGCCACTCCATCAAGTTGTCCATAGCATCTATCTGCTCGGTCTTTGAGGCGATGTATTGCTTGCTCCAACGACCAATCTGGCGCTCGTAATAGTTGCCTGGGCGACCGAATTCTCCTAACCCGACTTGGTTAGGGTCGACATTATGTAGTTCCGCAAGTACTCGAGCGAGATCAAGATAGATGGCTTTGCGTTCACTCTTACTGTTGTTAGGCAGCCTGGTTTCGGTAAAGAGCCGCCCTTCCACCATTTCCATTACGTAGAACTTGGTACCGATTATGCTGGTGTCCTCGCATAGGCAATACATTTTGGGTACGGGCACCGGAGTGTCCCAGAGCGCGTTCATTACCTTATATTCGCGATCCACTTGGTGCGCCGACGGTAGCAGTTCCCCTGGCGGTTGCTTGCGCATCACATAGGTTCTTTCGGGCGTAATGAGTTGAAAGGTTGGATTTGATTGCCCGCCTTCAAACTGCTGCACAGTCAAGGGTCCACTAAAACCCCCAACATGAGCCGACATGTACTGGCTAAGCGCGGCCTCGTTAAATTTGTGTGCTTCGCGCACTGGCGTGAGTTCTACGTCGCTCATGCTGCCCCCCTGTTAAGCGTCAAATTGTTGTATGCAGACAAGGATACGGGTTGATCTTCGACAGGGCAAAATGCGAATCTAGGAATCTTCACCGCTAAGCATGATATGCAGCGTAATTGCCGAACTACCGGGTATTGGGGGAATAGATATGGCGTTAGCCAAAAGAATAGCAGTCACGTTACCAGCTGGACCACGCATTGAAGATACTGTTTCGCGTATTCAATGGGCCGAAGAGGAGGGCATTGCCGATGCTTGGTTTAGCGACTCTGGTGCGCCGGACACATTGACCCAGGTAGCGGCCATTGCTCACCAGACCAAGAATATTCGTATTGGTACGGCGGTAACGCCGGTATACACCCGCTCGCCGTCAGTGCTGGCGGCGTCGGCCAATGTTATCGGCCAACTATTACCCGACCGGTTTGTGATGGGTCTCGGTTCTTCCAGCCAGACGATTATGGGCCAGTTCAACGGCATTCCTTTGGACAAGCCGCTTACACGGGTGCGCGAGACCGCAGAACTGGTGAAAATCATGCTAACTGGCGAAAAGACCAACTACGATGGCGAAACCCTGTTCAGTAAAGGGTATCGACAAGCGCCGATGGAAAACCCACCACCGATCTATCTCGCGGCGTTGCGACCAAAGATGATTGAGATGGCGGCGGAAGTTGGCGATGGCGTCATTTTTAACTTGTGGCCGAAAGCTGCGTTACCAAAAATGATGGAGCACATAGCCATTGGTGCTGCAAAAGCCGGTAAGAAGGCCGAGGATGTAGAGATTGTGAATCGCGCCATGGTGCTGTGCACAGACGATAAAGAATATGGCCGCAATTTATTTCGCGCGGCGTTTGGGCCCTATTATGCGACACCGGTGTACAACAACTTTCTCGCTTGGGCCGGGTATGAAGATGCCGCTGCACAGATTTCCGAAGGATGGGCGGCAAAGGATCGAGCTAAGACAGCCGGTGCCATGAGCGACGCAATGATTGATGAGATCGCTATCGTCGGCAACGAAGACGAGATCCAACAACGCATCCAAGAAGACGCGGATGGCGGTGTGCATACACATATTATTGCGCCTCTGGCAGGGTCTCGAGAGGATACCGAACGCACGCTCGCAGCGTTCACCGCTAAAGCCTTCCAGTTCACTTAAGCTTGGCACTGCCTGGTTTCTATGAAACTGAAGCTGCTCTACTTATTGCGCCACGGCCAGACAGAATGGAACGCGCAACGGCGAATGCAGGGGCGATTAAATTCGCCGCTCACCGAACAAGGTAAAGTCCAGGCTGACGCCCATGGTGCCGTACTGAAGCGTTTGGGGGGTGTTGATCATTTATGGGTATCAACAGCAGGTAGGGCGCAACAGACAGCGGCGTTGGTTAACTCACACTTGCAAGCGCCCTTAGAGTATTCCGACATGCTGGTGGAACGAGACTGCGGTCAGTGGGCGGGTAAAACCCTTAGCGATGTTGAATCTGAAGACGCCGACGGATTGCAAGCGCTGCGTGATGACCCCTATAACCACAGACCAGGAGGCGGCGAGAACCTGGTTGATTTGGGTGCTCGGATTGCACCCCTAATGCCAAAAATTAAGCAAGTTGAGCGCGCAGCGGTGATCAGCCACGGGGTAGTGACCAAGGCGCTGTTGCAGCATTTTTTGCAGCTAAGTCCAGAGGAAGTCATTCGTATTACACACCCGAATGATTTATTTTTTCGAGTTAGTTTTAACGACACAGGTCATTGTTGTGATCGTTTTGTGCTTGGCGAGGTAAATCCAGAGCAGCCCCAGGCTGGCTTGTTTCTATCGGATTTGCCACCGCAGCAGCCCATTCAAAGCGAATAGCGAATCATTTACGGGGAAGGAGAGTCTTATGTATGTAGACGGTGGAGTCAGCAACGACTTAAACGCAGTTGGCGCCCAGGCGGCGGAAATGGAAGATATGGGCTATACCGGGGTCATGACCGCAGAAACTGCCCACGATCCGTTTTTTCCATTGTTGGTCGCCGCGCAACATACTCAGCGAGTGCAACTTATGACCTCAATCGCTGTGGCCTTTGCGCGTTCACCCATGACTTTGGCAAATATTGGCCACGATCTGAACGCCTTCTCGAAAGGTCGCTTTGTACTGGGCCTTGGATCGCAAATACGTCCGCACATCACCAAACGATTCAGTATGCCTTGGTCTAGCCCTGCAGCGCGCATGCGCGAGTACATTATGGCCATGCGCGCTATCTGGGACTGTTGGCATCAACAACAACCCCTTGAATTCACTGGTGAATTCTACACGCATACGTTAATGACGCCGTTCTTCACACCCACCAATGTGGATTACGGTGCACCTAAAGTTTTCCTCGCTGCGGTAGGACCAAAGATGACAGAAGTGGCCGGGGAGGTAGCGGACGGCGTGATCGTGCATGCCTTTACCACTGAAAAATATCTGCGCGAGACAACGCTACCCGCACTGGAGCGAGGCTTTGCAAAAGCCGGCAAGAAACGTGAAGAGTTTGAAATCAGTTATCCGATGTTTGTTGTTACGGGCAGTACAGAAGAAGACATGCGCGAGGCACAACAAGCCACCTGTCAGCAGATTGCCTTCTACGGATCTACCCCTGCCTACAAACCGGTACTCGAGAGCATTGGCGCAGGTGAACTGCAAGGCGAACTGAATACCATGTCGAAACAGGGTCGCTGGAAGGAGATGGGTGAATTAATAACACCCGAGCTGCTGCAAGAATTTGCCATCGTGGGAGAGCCACAAAACTTAGCGGGGCAGATCGCAACGCGTTATGGCGACATAGTGGATCGAACCTCCGCAGCTTACGCCCACATTGGTAAAGCCGACAGAGCGAGCATCATCGAAAAATTGTCTGCGATCTAAACAAAACACACCCATAACAACAGACCAGGGAGAGGACATGAAAGTAGATGCCGGCATAGGCCATAAGTTAGATAAAATCCCTTCAATAGTGAGTAAGCTCGAAGCCGATGGTTACGACGGTGTGCGCACTGCCGAGATGAACCACGATCCGTTTTTTCCGCTACTGCTTGCAGCAGAGCACAGTGAAAACATCGAGATCGCCTCCTCTATCGCAGTGGCTTTTGCGCGTAGCCCCATGAATCTGGCGAACATTGGCCACGACCTCAATGCCTATTCCAAAGGTCGATTCACCTTAGGGTTAGGTTCCCAAATCAAACCTCACATCACTAAGCGCTTTAGCATGCAGTGGGGCGCGCCGGCAGCACAGATGCGAGAGCTTGTGCTGGCCATGCGTGCCATTTGGGCTAATTGGTACGAGGGCGCGCCGTTGGAATTTGTTGGCGAGTATTATCGGCATACATTGATGACACCGGCGTTCACGCCAGAGGACAAAGAATACGGCGCACCTAAGGTCGTGCTTGCGGCAGTGGGTCCAAAGATGACCGAGGTCGCAGGCGAGGTGGCAGATGGCATGATTATTCATCCCTTCAGCACGCTGCCGTATATCAACAGCGTTACGCTGCCAGCCATTGAGCAAGGTTTGGCAAAGGCAGGTAAAACCCGCGACGACTTTGAATTGTCCTATTCCTGTTTTGTTGTTACGGGGCGCGACGAAGCGGAATTCGCAGCCAGCAAAAAAGCCACTCAAGAACGCATCGCGTTTTACGGATCAACGCCGGCCTACAAGGGCGTGCTTGAATCTATTGGTGTGGGGGAGTTGCAGGGCGAGCTAAACACCATGTCTAAGCAAGGCCGTTGGCGGGAAATGGGCACCCTGATTAGCGACGACATACTGGCTGAATTTGGTGTTATTGGTGAGCCGGCAGAAATTGCGCCGCAAATGCTTGAGCGTTATGGCGCATTTACGGACCGTACATCGGCATCGTTCCCGGTCTCTGATGAAGAGCAACGTCGAGGAATCATTCAGTCACTCAGGTCAGGTTAGGGCTGCTGTAAGATATTCCCAGCTTTGTTAGATCATTTCGATCTAACAAAGCCCCGTTGTGACGTTGTTCGCTAACCAATCTGCAAAAAAATAGGCCTTTCGAGCGAAGTGAACGCTCACTTATTACGCCGATCAAAGTTAATTCGTTGAAAAATCCATTTTTTATTCATTTTTCTATTCCTCATTCTCGGCGCGATCAGTAGAATCCCGCGATTGTCGAATATCAGTCCAATCTAAAAACAAATCCAATTTGGCATGAGAGGGCTGAATTGGGCGAGGGGCGTTAGATGAAACATATCAACGACGAAATAATCCGGCTGCTTCAAGCCACATCAGCAAAGTTGAACCCGCACGTGCTGATGGTCGCCTTGACTGGATTGCTGTGCGTTACCTTCATCAGCGAAAAACAATACGCACCAGAGCAGCATACGATAGCTTTTGCGAAACCCTTTGCAGGTCAGCTGGCGTACGACCAAGAGGTGGCCAATTTGAGTGGTCGTATCACTACGGCATTCGGTATTCGCCCGACAGTAGCAGAAGAATTCTCCCATTGGCTGGTTGAGGCCTCCGAACGGCAGGGCATTTCGCCAGACCTCTTGGCCAGCCTGGTTTTAACCGAGAGTTCATTTCGCAAAAACGTTCGCTCCCGAGTGGGCGCGGTAGGGCCGGCTCAGGTGCGTCCGGATTATTGGGCGGCTTTTTGCGGGCAAGATCACTTAGATGACCCAGAGCAAAATGTCTACTGTGGTGCTCAAGTTTTGGGTCACTTGCTGGAGCGCTGTACGGGCGACATGATTTGTGCCCTTGGTGCATACAATGTTGGGCCGAACGCCACCAGAGACCGTGCTGCTGCTCGGTACGTGGCAAAAATTGATCTGCATTTGGAACGTTTAGGCGGTCAACCTTTATAGCCGACTGTTCGTGGCGATTACGCAACGTTAAGCTGACACTCACGTGTTATCGAAGGTGCGAAAATGACCCAATTCGGTCTTCTTATGTTTGCCACGGACTACGCGGTAGACCCTCAGACTTTGGCTCAGCAGGCTGAAATGTTTGGCTTCGAGTCGTTATTCTTCCCAGAGCACACGCATATTCCAGCCAGCCGCAAGTCGCCTTGGCCTGGCGGGAAGGAGTTACCCAAAGAATATTGGCATACCTTTGATCCTTTCATAGCCTTAGGGATGGCTGCATCGGTCACGCAAAACTTAAAACTGGGTACTGGAATTTCTTTGGTCACAGAGCGAGATCCTATTCTTATGGCAAAGCAGGTGGCGACTCTAGATCATCTGTCCAATGGGCGGCTCGTTCTCGGTGTTGGTGCGGGTTGGAACGCCGAAGAGATGGAAAATCACGGCACGCCCTTCGATAAACGCTGGCCCATATTACGCGAGCGTACCCTGGCGATGCGGGAAATCTGGCGCTCAGAAGAAGCAGAGTTCCATGGCGAATTTGTCGATTTCGACAAAATTTGGAGTTACCCCAAGCCCAAACAGTCAGGTGGACCGCCGATTCTGATGGGTGCGTCCTCCAGATTTACTTATGATCGAATCGCAGAATACGCCGACGGTTGGATGCCGATTTATCAAGACCACGCCCGTAGGCAAGCCAGTGGCGGCGTCGATTATGCGGCTGGCATCGCTAACACCAAGGAGGCTTGGCAAGCGCGCGGTCGCGACGGGCAACCGAGTTTTAGCATCTTCGGCGTTGGGCCAGATCGTCGTGCGGTGTCTGAACTTGTTGAGTTGGGCTTCGATAGGGTGCTTTTTGCACTGCCTTCAGATTCTGCTGATGTGGTTTTGCCACTGGTAGAAAAATACGCCGCCATCGCCCACGAATTTTCCGCTTAAAAGTGGAATGTCGTAGGGGGTGTGGAGCGTGTTGCATCGCGCCTTCCATTTCCACACCTCTTCCAGGTATGCCAGGTGGTAAACCTGCTGGGGTGCGGTGCCAGCATTTGTCAGATGACTTTGCCTGCCAACTTTTTGGTGACCCGCGGCGTCCTCAAGTGTGTGCAGACTTTAGAGCCGAGCCCTCGATTTGTGGGGAGAATCGGGACCAAGCGTTATCCCTCATCGCATTGTTGGAACTCAAAACCTAAGCCAACAAGCGCCGCAATTTTTGCGCAATGTCGTATTCTTTGTGCAAGTGGTGGGCATCCAGCCCTGCTGCGCGTGCCCCATTTATGTTGTCTGCGTTGTCATCGATAAACAGGACCTCTTGGGGCTGGATATCGATCAAGTCGCATACGTATCTAAACGCTTGGGGATGGGGCTTACGCACACCAATCTCGTGAGATAAAAACAAGGTATTAAAGTGCGCAAGAGCATCTGGATATCTGGTTAAGAACGACTCTGCATGTACGGCATTGGTATTGCTAAATGCATACAGCTCGAACCGTTGAGCGATTTCGGGCAGCACTGATACCACTTGGGCATAAGGCTCAGTCCAAATAGCGTTCCATCCGGCTTGCCAGTCGCTTATGGGCATGTCTACGGCAAAGTGTTGAGCTTGCCGGCGCGCGTATTCAACGAAATCAATATCGCCGGTTTCGTGTAGCTCGTAGGCTTCATCCATAATCCAGTTGTGCTTGAAATGGTCGGCGGTCACGCCCGCGCAGGCGGCCCAGGTTTGAAAAACCTGGGCTACGTTAATACCAAGCACGACGCCGCCGAGATCCAGCAGTACCGCCTTGGGCACTAGCGCTCCAACCACCTAAACTTTAAGATCAGCGGGTCGGTGGGATTCCCGCGCAAGGTGGCACACCGCAGGTGTGGTGGTTTCCACAGGCCCGTCCTATAGGAGAACGCCAGCTTTACACTGACTGCGTTATCGTTCTTCGCAATATCCAGATAGTCCTCCTCTCGCTGCCTTGCCAGCCCGAAGCTGGCGTTCTCTGATGCTAAATTTTAGGTGGTCGGAGCACTAAAAACCGGCCTGACTTTCGCGAATCAAGGTCAGATAGTCGCTGTCCATAGGGCTGTAGGTGGATTCTCCGCTTTTCATTACGAAGATCGGGTCGTCTGTCATATTGATATCGTAGCCTTGCTTGCGCAGATCGCCCTTGAGCATTTTGAAGGTGCCGGTGACGTCAATCTCTGGTTGTACGCGCAGGAACACCGGTACGGCGTAACTGGGCAAATGCTCTCTCACATATTCGGCAAACCGCGTTAAATCCAGCGTTTCGACGCCATCCTGTATAGTAAACGCCGCCATACCCGCACGGCCATCGGTACCGGGAATCTCGACCCCATAGACATTGCAGAACTTAACCTGATCAAAGCCGTTGATAATTTCTCCCACCTCGTTGGTAGAGACGTTCTCAGCTTTCCAACGGAAGGTGTCACCCACTCGATCAACAAACTGGTAGTGTGGATAACCTAGATTAAAACCTACATCCACCGTACGCATAAGGTCGCCGGTGTTAAACCAGGCGTCGCCATCAGCAAACGCGTCGCGAATGACCTTCTTTTCGGTCGCTTCGGAGTCGGTATAACCCTCAAAAACAGTGTCAGGGGTGATCTTCCCCAGCAGCAGTCCCGGTTCGCCTTCTGCAACCAACTGGCAACGACCATTTTGATCTCGAACGATCTCGTCGTTGTCGACATCGTATTCCACGACCGCCACCTCGGCAGAGGTCATGCCTACAGTCATGTCTTTGTTCATTAAGTTGGCAAAGGAAACGTTGCCCTCTGATGCGCCGTAAAATTCACACACCCGGTTAATGCCGTAGCGTTTTTTGAAATCCATCCAAATGTCGGGACGCATGCCGTTACCCATGATGCTGTGTAAAGGATTGTTTGCGTCATCAGCCTGAGCTGGAATGTTGGTTAGGTATCGGCACAGCTCACCAATGTAGATCATGTGCGTGCAGTTGTACTCGCGAACCTCGCGCAAGAAGTTACTGGCAGAGAACTTTCTGCGCACAAACATACTGGCACCCGATGCAAAGGCAGCCCCAGCGCCCAGCAGCAACCCAGTGGCGTGATACAGGGGTAGGCACAGATAGATACGATCATTAGCGTTGCAGTTTAGCCCGGCCTTGGATGACATATCCGCAGCGATCAGATAACGACGGTTAGACAGAATGGCTGCCTTTGGCAGCCCGGTAGTCCCAGACGTGTAGATGTACAAGGCAGTTTCGCCAATGGTGGTGTCGTTAGTTTGAGCGGGGTTTTCTTCGCTCAATTCGGCACTGCTGGTCATCAGATCCTGGGCCCAATTGGGGCAAGGCTTGGCGCCTTCGTCCTTAACGAAAAAGAAATCGGAACCTGTTTGCAGATTCAGTTGCTCTTGCACCGCGTCCAGCTCGGTCATGCATTCTTCACCCACAATGCACTTAGAAGATCCGGTTACGTTAATGCAGTGAACCAGGGACGCACCACCGAGGTTGGAATTGAGCAAACCGCTTATGGCGCCAAGTTTGTTCAAGCCTACCAACAGCGCCAGATATTCAATGCGATTTTCCATCATGATGCTCACCACATCACCGCGTTTTACGCCCTGGTCCTCGAAATAATGCGCGAAACGATTAGCCAGCGCATTGAACTCAAACCAAGTCATTTGCTGGCCTTCGAAAATAATGGCACAGGCGTTGGGGTAGTTCTGAGCATTGGCTTCAACCCGCGCGCCAAAGCTGTCCGTGACCTCAGCCGGTCGCGGAGTCATACCTTTTTTTAGTTTCAATAAAGCTGGCAGATAGCTCAGCGTTTTTACGGTGTCGATTACCCCCACGAGACCTTCTCCTGTTCTTTTATAGTCCTAAAAGATAGCAAAATTAACGCCCTTGTACTGCGTTGGTGGGGTGTGTTTTATTCGGCAAAGCATCGGGGATGAACGACTTTGAAGACTGGGGGGAGCGCATGAACACTTGGCAAATTGGTACGGTCAAGATTACTCGGGTCATTGAAATGGAAACCACTGGGGGCAGCCGTTTTATCTTGCCTGACGCAACCCGAGATGCCTGCAAGCCCATAGGCTGGATGCAACCACACTTTATGGACGGGCAGGGAAATTTGATTATGAGCGTCCATGCGCTGATCGTAGATACCGGTAAATATCGCATCGTTGTCGATACCTGCATCGGTAACGACAAAGAGCGCAACATACCCACTTGGTCGCATCTGCAAACCGATTTTCTGCAACAACTTACAGCGGCAGGATATCCCAGAGAATCAATCGACTATGTCTTGTGTACCCACCTGCATGTCGACCATGTGGGTTGGAATACTATGTTGGTAGATGGCGAGTGGTTGCCGACCTTTCCAAATGCGCGCTACTTGATCGGCGAGACCGAGTGGCGTTACTGGGATGCCAACGAGGACGAGTCTCAATACGGCCCCGTTTTGGCGGATTCCGTCCGTCCAGTTGTCGATGCCGGTCTTGTAGATTTAGTAGCAACTGACCACCAGTTGTGCACAGAGGTTTCGCTGCAATCTACACCAGGCCACACCCCGGGGCACGTCTCGATAAAGATCGAATCCGCGGGTCAAAGTGCCCTCATCACCGGCGACTGTATTCATCACCCGGTACAGATGACCCGCACAGATTGGTGTTCCTCCGCGGACTACGACCAGTCCCAGGGGCGTTGGACTAGAGAAAACCTACTTGCTGAATTGGTGGATCAAGACACTTTGGTCATTGGCACCCATTTCGCGACTCCAACCGCAGGCCACGTTAAAGCGCTGCCAGACGGTGGGTATTGGCTGAAGGTTGAATAAAAACGGTTCCGTTCTCACAGACCGAGGAATAATTATTTTAACCTTTGGTCGACAAAAATAGACCGTCTGTCCCCTCAAGGCTTTGTCGCACCGATTTGTGTGGAACAGTCCTACCACTCAATAGAAGCCCTAAAGGGGCCAGAATGTGGGTGGGATTAACAATGACGCGACTAACGCGAGTGAAGCGCGCAAACTGGCGATAGTAAGCAGCGCGCGTGTTTTGCCAGTTGTGGGGCCTCAAAGGTTGGTGTTGACGTAAATGTCTAACCCTTTTTCCCCTCATCATCTATTGGTTAATGTCATGCCCGAAGCGCGTACTGAACTTAGAACGTTGCTTGGTTCTTTGAGTTTGCTTAAAGCCGAACTGACTCGTTCCAGCAAATTGCAGATGCTCTCGGGAGCGGAATCTGCGGCTCAAAATCTTTTCTTAATCATGCAGAACCTGTCCAATCAGGGTGATCTCAACCACAATCGAGTCGAAGCGCAGAACACCTCAGTGCATGTCTCCGAGCTTGTGCATCGCCTGGCCTTACTCTACAGCGAAAAAGCTCAAGACTTTGGCGTCGATATGGAGGTAAATGTTGACGCGGGTTTGGCGTCTTTCTCCTTAGAGTAACAAAAGCTCTATCGCGTTATCACTAATCTCCTGGACTGCACCCTAGCGATGGCTCGAATGGGTAAAGGCGGTTGCATAAGGCGTTGTGGCTGCTTTGACAAATACCGAGTCTTGGGTTAATTCCTAAATTAGCTCCAGCTCAGCCTTCAGCTCATTGACCACGCCCTGCATTTTGTCCCACTCGGAGAATAAGAACTCTGTGGCATCGCCTTTTGGAATGTCCGCGTAGGGAATGCGCCAAAATTGCAAAATCACCCGCTGTCGTAGCCAACCGCCACCCAGTAAATCGTGAACGTTCGCTGAACCCTCGAAACCTACGTGGGCCAGAAAAACCAAATCTTTACCTGGATTATTTGCCAACATGGCGGATACACCGCCCAAGCGAAGAGGCAACAGACTTGGCCAGCGCTCAAGTTGCTCGCGTAGTTGGGGTCGTTTTTCACCCAAAGCGTCATGCTTTGCTTGGGTAAATCGGGTGCCCTCTGGATAGATGAGCACCGACTCTTCGTCCCCCGCCGTCGCCACCAACTCGCTCACCGCTGCTACGGCGGTAGCACTGTCAGCACCTGAGCGGTCTACGAAGACGTTGGGCAATAAGTTGCCACCAATATCTAAGCAAGGGAAATATTGCAACTCTTGCTTGAGCACATAGCGTAGGCTCTCTACCCTAGCTTTTCCGAAGTACAACAGCGGCAGCACGGTGTCCGCCATGCTGGTATGCCGCGACAGCAGAATGGCGCAGCGGCCCTTCAACGCGTCGTTGCCGCGCACTTCAATTTTTAGTTCGAAAACCCATTTGCCAAGATCGAATAGGGCTTGAGCCCACCAAAACTGGATATCCCTCAGACGCTGAAGAAAGACCGGTTTGTTGCGATAGAGCGTATAGACCCAGACAAAGCGCGCAAGACCAATCCATTCACAAATAACGAACCAGTAGATAAAAGCAAGGCTATGGGGTGCGGTACGGAAATTGGGGAATATGCTTGCCAATAACGAAACGACAATTAATAGCGGCGCGAGAATCACCAACAAAGCGGTAATAACAACAACAGCGCTGATGGTGAGAAAGCGACGTTTAATCATGGGTAAGCCTGAGACAGAGTTGTAAGTTGCGTTCGAAACCAAAAGTAGGCGGCAATGCCCAAAAGTAGATTGCTTACCAGTGTGGCTATAAAAATACCTTGATAGCCATAGTAGTGATCCAGTACTGATGCCAAAGGTATATAGATGATCACCATTCGAGCAAACGATAACGCAGTACTTGGCAGGGGTTTGCCGACAGCGTTAAAGGACGCGGTTGCCATCATCAACATGCCCCAACAGCCATAGCTCCATGGCACCAGCGCCAAGTAAAGCGCGGCGATGGCAATGACCTCTGGCGTGCTATCGATCAAGGCGGATACGGCGTCGCCAAACACAAACAGCGGCAACGCCACGACTAAACCCCAAGCCAGGGAAAACTGATAACTGGCCCGCACACCAAGACGTACTCTATCCATGCGTTTTGCCCCTATATTTTGTCCCACAAAGGGCCCGATCGATCCAGAGAGCGCGAATAAAAGCATAGCGGCTATGGACTCAATGCGGCCAGCCACACCGAATCCGGCAACGGCTGTTTCGCCGTAGTTAGCCATCAAGCGAGTGATATAGGCTGCAGTTATCGGCCCGATCAGATTGGTGGCGATAGCCGGTATACCCACATGCAGAATGCGTTTGGTGGAGTTAAAAAAGGCACGCAGAAGATCGGTGCTCAACACCATTTGGCCGCGAAACACGTACATAAGCGTCACTACCATGGCCACTAATCGTGTAACAGTCATCGCGGTGGCGGCACCGGCGAGTTCCATGGCGGGCAGACCGAACCACCCAAAAATCAGAATCGGATCCAGCAGTAAGTGCGCTAACGAACCCACCGTCATAATCACGCCGGGAACCGTTGCGCTGCCGTTGGCACGCATGATGCTGCCGAGAATCATCGCAATGGTAAAAAAGATGCTGCCCGGCAAATAAATGTCCAGATAGTCGTGAATCAACGGCAGCATGGCCTCGTCGGCGCCAAGAGCTAAGAAGATTGGATCAATAGACCACCAACACAGCACGGCTAACACGGACATGGCGCAGGTCACCAGAATGAGACTGTGAGTGCCCAAACGCTGGACGTCGTCACTGCTGTGTGAGCTTTGGGATTGCTGACCAACGCTGCGCGCGATCACTGAAGACGTACCAATGCTTATGCCCAAGGCGATACCGGTGAGCAACATAGTGAGCGGAAAGGTAAATGTAATCGCCGCAACGTGGGCAGTGCTCAGTTGGCCTATAAAGCCCATTTCGAGTACCTGTACCAAAATACTCGAAGACACACCCATCATCATGGGCGCAGTCAGTCGGGCCAGCGACAGCGGAACGTGGCCTTGGGTCAGATCGGTTTGGGGCATAGGCTGAGTATCGCACGACTACAGATCATCACGAGGTGAAAAAACTCAGGATTAACCTTTGTCTAGTGTGCCGAAGTGAGTAGGGGCCGTTCGCTTATTTGGCCGCGTTCGCGAAGAAATAGCTACCGGTCGGCGGTCCGTTGCGGTGTTGTCAT
Source organism: K189A clade bacterium (assembly GCA_902565895.1). Taxonomy (GTDB): domain Bacteria; phylum Pseudomonadota; class Gammaproteobacteria; order Pseudomonadales; family Azotimanducaceae; genus UBA4421. The sequence continues at coordinate 45,445 of CACFGV010000007.1, read as the reverse complement.
GGAAGATCGCGTTAGCTTGGCGATGATCAAGTGGTGGTGATTGGCATGGTTAATAAGCGCCTTAAAGCGAAGCATTGGGCGGCGATAATTGAACGGTGGTGTTCCGTCACCGAGTCGATTTACCCATTGTTCACGCCGTTACGGTTGTTCGAGGGCACCCATATCGGTGAGGTTAGGATGTGAGCGCAACGCGAAGGTCGCTATTGGCTGCACAACCCGGAGCAGTTCGCAAAGGTGCTAAAGAATAGCGGTCGACACATTCAGGAGTTGACCACTTGCTATCGGGTTTATTGAGACCTAACGGTCTATGATTCGAACTCGTCAGTAGTGTTCGGTTGCTCGACAAGCATTCAGCGCAGTGACAGCGCAAGTCTTGTAATATAAGTGGAAACCCAGCCTTACAGCAGAATCGCACCGTGTCGAACTTCGATTACACAACGCCGGTCAGTATCAACGCAGTCCAGCGAGCAGAGTACTTGGACTTTGCCAAGGCAACAGCTCGCGCGGCGGGTGCTGTGGTTTTGCCGTATTTCCGATCTGGAGCAGATGGACTGAGGTTAGAGAACAAACTGCAAAAAGGCTTCGATCCCGTAACACTAGCGGATCGACAGGCCGAACAGGTCATCCGACAACACATAACCGAGCGCTTTCCTGGCCATGGTATCTACGGCGAAGAATTCGGCTTGCAGTTGGGTAACGGACTGACCTGGGTCATCGACCCCATAGACGGTACTCGTGCCTTTATGAGTGGCATGCTGCATTGGGGAGTGTTGTTGGCGCTCTTTGATGGCGAAAACCCGATAGTCGGTGTGTTGTACCAGCCGTATACCGACGAGTTGTTTTTTGGCGATGGATTAAGCGCTGGTTTGCTACGTGGCGATCAAGAAAGACCCTTAATCACCAGCGGAACTTCCGACCTTACACAGACGATCTTGTGTACTACCGGTACCGAGTGGTTAGACGCAAACGCCGTGTCGCGATATCAAAACCTAGCCAGCCACGTGCAGCTAAAGCGTATTGGAGGTGATTGTTACCTGTTTGCCCTGGTGGCAATGGGGCAAATGCATATTGGGCTAGATGGCTCGTTAAATCCCTATGATATTCAGGCGCTGATCCCAATCATCCGTGGCGCGGGTGGGGTGATTACCACCTGGGACGGTGGCAATCCGAGTATGGGTGGCCACGTGGTGGCTAGTGCCAACCCAGAACTGCATCAGCAGGTATTAGCCAAACTGGGACGTTAAGCCGTGAGCGTAGCCACGGTCTCCACCAGCAACCTTTGTTCCGCCAGTTTGACCCTGTCTTCAAGCTGCGCTGGCGTATCGGCAGGGCATACTGGCACCGTAACCTGAGCCAGAATCGGGCCCGTATCGTAGTCGTAATCGACCACATGAATGCTCGCACCGCTTTGTGTTTCACCCGCAGCAAGAACGGCTTCGTGTACACGGCGACCAAAATAACCCTGGCCACCGAACTTGGGCAGCAGCGCAGGGTGAGTATTAAGAATGCGACTCTTGTAAGCTGCTAAGGTCTGTACGCCGAGTTTTTTCATGTAACCGAGTAACAAGACCCAATCTGCCTGAGCATCTTGGCAAACTTGCAGTACCGCACTGTCCTCGCAGTCGTGCGTTTTGCTGCTGATGTGATGTGTTGGTATGCCCGCTAACTTGGCTCGCCGCAGTGCGCCGGACGCACTGTTGTTGCTGATCACCGCAACAAGCTGCGCATCCAAGCGCTGTTCAGCGCAGGCATCAATTAGCGCCTGCAGGGTGGTCCCTTCATGGGATGCAAGTATTGCCAGTCTAACCATAAGCCTGAGTTGGTAGCCATGTAACGATTTCAGTCCAATTAAAGATAATCAACATGCCTAGAACTTGCAGCGCGATAAAGGGCAGCACACCGCGATAAATGGTCACGACGTCGACCCCCTCGGGAGCGACGCCTTTCAAATAAAAGATAGCAAAGCCCACCGGCGGGGTTAAAAAACTTGTTTGCAGACAAACCGCGAACAAGATTGTGAACCACACCGGGTCAAAACCGAGGTTGGCCACCACCGGTGCCACCAGCGGCAGCACAATTAATGTCAATTCGATCCAGTCTAAAAAGAAACCCAGAACGAACGTTGCCGCGAGGATACAGATGATAATGCCCGTGGGTCCAAAAGGCAGGCCCAAAAGCACTCTTTCGATCAATTCGTCGCCGCCAAGACCGCGCAGCACCAAAGAAAACGCGGTGGCTCCAAGCAGCACGGCAAAAATAAAGGCGGTGGTACGGGTCGTTTCTTGCAGCACGTCGCGCATAACGTGGGTATTCATTTGGCGTTTGATCACCGCCAGCAACAATGCGCCAGCAGCGCCAACACCGGCGGCTTCGGTAGGCGTTGCCAGACCCAAGAAAATGCTGCCAAGCACCGCCAAAATCAAAAAGGCGGGAGGTAAAATTGCTTTGAACAAATCCGCAACGGCTTGCCAATCGAAGCGTTCAACCGCTGCCGCAGGGGCTTTATGTGGTTGCAGCCAACCCACCAGCAAAATATAGCCAATGTACAAAGAGCCGAGTAACGCACCGGGAAACACCGCTCCTACGAACAGATCACCGACACTCATGGCCATACGGTCAGCCATCAATACCAGCATGATACTTGGCGGAATCAAGATGCCCAGGGTGCCCACAGCACAGACCGTGCCGCTGGCCAAGCTCTTGTCGTAACCTTGTTGCAGCATGGCCGGTAAGCCCAGCAACGCCAGTAACACCACCGATGCGCCGATGATCCCGGTGGTCGCGGCGAGCAGTAGGCCGATGACTGCCACTGTTACCGCCAAGCCACCTCGTACTGATCCAAAAAGCCGTGCAAAACTGGTCATAAGTTGATTAGCAATGCCCGAACGGTCCAGCAGCAAACCCATAAGAATAAACATGGGCAGCGCCACCATGACCCAGTTTTCCATAACATTCCAAATACGCTCCACAGAAAGGGAGGTATAAGACCAATCCAAGGCAATAGGCAGGTTGAAATCCACCTGCAGCACAATGGCTAAAGCACTGAAGATCACGGCTAAGCCGCCCAGCAGCCAAGCCACAGGAAAACCAGAGAACACCAGGGCGATGAAGCTCACGAACATCAGAACCGCGAGCACCTCATTGGCCGCCATCAGTGTTGGGCTCCGGTAGTTGGCGCGGAAGATTCAGCTAAGAACAAAAAGTGCCATACGCGTAGCACACGGCTGAACACACTCAACAGCAATAAAGCGAAGCCCACAGGCAACGCAGCTTTAATTAGCCAGCGCAGAGGTAGGCCGCCAGGGGACGCTGAGACCTCGCTGAGTTCGTAGGATGAGATCACGAAGGGCACGCTGTAAATCAGAATCAGCGCAATAAACGGTAACAAGAACAGCAAAATGCCGTACAGCTCGATCCATGCTTGCAGTCGCGGCGGCATACGCTCATGCAGCAAATCCACGCGTATGTGGGTGTCGGCCTGGTAGGCGTAGCTCATACCAAACAAAAAGCCGACGGAATACAGGTGCCATTGCAGTTCTTCGAGTTCGATACGCCCTTCGTCAAACACGTAACGCGCGACCACATTGATGACAATAATGCCCAGCAGCACCAGCCAAAGGTAAGACAGTCCGTCGCCCACACGCGCAAGGACACGGTCAATGCCGGCAGACAGCGGTGTGTGGGGTAATTCGCTTTTACTCATCGAAGTCTCGAGGCAAGTAGGCTAATGACTTCCAATACTTATAGTTGGCGCGGAACCGCTGCTGAGACGCCAGGATTTCTGCAAAGTCCGCGTCCTTAGCGGCTTCTTCGGCAATGATTGTGTCGGCAACTCGATTGAGTTCCCTTAGCAGCGGTTCGGGCAAACGTTCGGCAGACACGCCGATTTCAGGAAAGCCAGCAATGACCTCACCTTGCAAAGCCTCAGCCTGGGCAAGGTTGCGCGTTACGGCAGCGGTGCAGCCGGCCTCGAGCAGTGCTTGGTCTGATTTTGCGAGGGTGTTCCAAATCTCAAGGTTGACCACCAAGTGCGACGAGGTAAAGGGCTGATGCCAGCCAGGGTAATAGTTGTACTTAGCAACGCGGTTGAAGCCCAAGGATTGATCCACCACCGGTAGGGCAAATTCGCTGGCGTCTATCGCACCTTTTTCCAGCGCTTGGAAAATTTCACCGCCGGGGATCATGGTGACACTGGCGCCAAGGCGTTCAATTACGCGACCACCAAGTCCAGCAAAACGGATTTTTAGACCTTCAACGTCGTCTAGGCTAGTGATTTGGTTGCGAAACCAACCGGCAGTTTCAGGGCCGGTCAGACCGCACAGAACTGGGTGCAGGTTGTAGCGGCGGTAAAGATTTTCAGTCAGCTGCTGCCCGCCACCGACATACCACCAAGCGCTGTATTCCCAGGGTTCCATACCAAAGGGCACGGCAGAGACCAGGGGCGAGGCGGGGATTTTGCCTTGGTCGTACCCGAGCCAGGTATAGCCTGCTTCAATTTTGCCGTCACGCACGGCATCGGTAATTGAAAACGCAGGGACAATTTCGCCAGGCTCGAATAACTCGAGCTTTACCGCACCACCACTGGAGCGCTCAATAATGTCAGCAACGTAAACGGGGTTGTCGCCCAGCACTGGAATGGTGGTTTGAAACACCAGCGGTACGCGCCAGCGAATGCGTGTGGCGGCTACTTGACCCTCGCCCTGGGTTGCTGGCGCGGCGCTCTGTCCGGGCGGGCGCACGGCCAAAGTGCCAATCATGCCAACCAAAAAAGCGGTAATCACCGCTATCAAAGCGGCTCGATTAGAAATTCCCCTGTTGCCATCCGACATGCGTGCTGCCTCATCCCCAAGTCACAACTCCGACCGAGATTGTGAGAAGGCTGCGCAGGGGATGCAAGGTGTGAGTGCAACAAATGTGCGGCCAACCTAGGCAAAAGCCGAGGCTGCAGAAACTGTTTCGTATGAGGAATATATTTCTTTTCAATTATTCCGTTTTTTTGACAACTACGCACCGTTACTCTGCGCCACGAGTCGGGGGGGCTTGAGCATTAAGCCGTGCGTTGTAAAACGTGCGTGTAGGAGTTAGAGCAGCAGCAAACTACTAGGAGGCTTTATGCTGATAGGCGTAGCTAAAGAAACATGGCCCGGCGAGGTGCGCACCGCCCTGGTGCCAGCCAACGCAACCAAACTTATTAAGAGCGGCTTCAGCATTGCCATGCAAAGTGGTGCTGGGGCCGCGGCTGGCTTTACCGACGAAAGTTACGCCGACGCGGGGGTCACCATAATGAACAGTAGGGCCGAAGTGATGGCCGCTGCGGATATCTTTCTGGCGGTTCGTAAGCCGGATACCGACGAGGTGGCTCAACTCAAAGCATCGGCGATCAGCGTAAGTTTTTTAGACCCCTACAACGAAAAGGCGCTGATAGAAGCCCTGGCAGCCAAAGGCGTCACATCGATTTCGATGGAAATGATTCCACGCAGCACCCGGGCTCAGAAGATGGATGCGTTGTCGTCTCAGGCTAATTTAGCTGGCTACGTGACCGTGGTGCAGGCGGCGTTCCACAGCCCCAAGATCATGCCCATGATGATGACCCCAGCGGGCACCATTGCCCCAGCCAGGGTTTTTGTTATTGGCGCCGGAGTCGCTGGCCTGCAGGCCATAGCCACAGCCAAGCGTTTAGGTGCACGAGTAGAAGCCTTTGACACCCGCCCTGTAGTGGCCGAGCAAGTGCAGTCCCTCGGTGCCAAGTTCGTAGAGATAGATTTGGGCGAAGTGGGCCAAACCGAACAAGGCTACGCAAAAGAATTAACACCAGAACAACTTGAGTTGCAGCGTGAAGGCCAGAAAGCCGTCATCGCTCAGTCCGATGTAGTCATAACCACAGCACAATTGTTTGGCCGAGCGGCGCCAGTAATTGTTGGCCGCGACATGGTAGAGGCCATGAAGCCCGGCAGTGTAGTGGTAGACATGGCGGTAGAGTCTGGCGGCAACGTAGAAGGCTCAGTGATGAACGAGGTGGTAGACATCAACGGCGTTAAAGTCGTGGGCCAAGGCAATCTGCCAGGTGAAGTGGCGCGCAACGCCAGTGAAATGTACTCCAACAACTTGCTTAACCTATTGCAGGAATTCTGGGACGAAGAGGCTAAAACCCTCAACTTAGACCCAGAAGACGACATCGTACAAAGTTGCGTCATTACACGAGACGGCGCAGTTGTTAACGAAACCATCAAGAACATCTACAGCGGAGCGTAATTATGGAAGCCGTATTTCTCGCCCTGGTCCTTATGCTGTCCATTTTTTTGGGCTTCGAACTGATCTCGAAAGTGCCCGCCACCCTGCATACACCGTTAATGTCAGGTGCTAACGCCATATCTGGCATCACCATTGTGGGCGCACTAATTGCCGCTGGCGATGGCAGCGACCCGCTGGCTACTTACTTAGGCGCAGCCGCTGTGATGTTTGCCGCCATTAACGTAGTGGGTGGCTATTTAGTCACCAACCGCATGCTCAGCATGTTTAAGAAGAAAGACAGCGATCAACCAGGAGGTCAGGCATGAGTATTGAACTGATCAACTTATGGTACGTCGCGGCCGCAGCCCTGTTTATTTTTGGACTTAAACAGCTGGGCTCACCGGCCACAGCGGTGCGCGGTAACACGCTGTCTGCAATGGGTATGTTCATTGCCATTGCGGTGACCCTGCTCAACAAGAACATACTGCCCTGGGAATGGATTATTGGCGCTACACTGATAGGCGGCAGTATAGGTGCGGTGGTTGCGCAAAAAGTTGAGATGACCAGCATGCCGGAAATGGTGGCCTTGTTTAACGGCTCAGGCGGCGTGGCTAGCCTCATGGTCGGCTGGGCGGCGCTGTACAATATCGACAACAGCACCTTCACCAACATCACGATATTGCTGTCCATCATTATCGGAGGCATGACCTTTAGCGGCAGTATCCTCGCTTGGGGCAAACTGTCCGAAGTGATGACCTCGGCAGCGGTGGTCTTTGGTGCACAACGAATTGTGAATGCCGGCATCCTAATCGGCATGGTGGCTTGTGCAGTGCTGTTTTGCCTGGAGCCGTCGGTATCTTCGCCCTATCTGTACGCAGTCATTGGCCTAGCGTTGCTGTTTGGCATCATGGCGGTACTGCCCATTGGCGGGGCAGATATGCCGGTGGTCATTTCATTGTTGAACAGCTACTCCGGCCTGGCCGCCTGTGCCGCGGGTTTTGCTATTAACAACAACATTTTGATTGTGGCCGGATCCATGGTGGGTGCAGCAGGCATCATCTTGACCAACATCATGTGTAAGGCCATGAACCGCTCCTTGGCGAACGTATTGTTCTCAGGTTTTGGTGCGGCTAAGCAAGCCACTAGGGTAGAGGGCGAGGTTAAGCCCATTACCGCAGACGATGCGTTCTTGATTTTAGAAGCCGCACAGTCGGTGTCCTTTGTGCCCGGATACGGCATGGCCGTGGCCCAAGCCCAGCATGTAGTACGCGAGCTAGGCGAACTGTTAGAAAAGAACGGCGCCGAGGTAAGCTACGCTATTCATCCGGTGGCAGGGCGTATGCCGGGCCATATGAACGTACTGCTTGCAGAGGCTAACGTGCCGTATGACCAGCTGGTGGAGATGGAAGACATCAACCCGCGCATAGACAACGTAGACGTTGCGGTGGTGATAGGCGCTAACGACGTTGTGAACCCAGCGGCCCGCAACGATGAGAACAGCCCGATCTACGGCATGCCCATCATTAATGTAGACCAAGCGCGGACGGTGTTTGTGTTGAAGCGCTCAATGGCGTCGGGCTTTTCGGGCGTCGACAACCCACTGTTCTTCGGCGACAACACCCGCATGTTGTTTGGTGACGCAAAACAGTCCATCGCCTCGGTGGTGGCTGAATTTAAAGGCACCTAGTGAGTGAACGAGGCGCCCAAGCACCGGCAGACCAGCAGTTTATAAACCGCTGGTCACCACGGGCGTTTAATGGCAAGCCGCTCAGCCAGGAACAAGTCATGACCCTGGTAGAGGCAGCCCGTTGGGCACCCAGCTGCTTTAATTCGCAACCCTGGCGCTTTGTCTATGCGGTAAAAGACAGTGCCCACTGGCCGGCCATGTTGAAGCTGTTAATGGACATGAACCAAGCCTGGGCCCAGCACGCAGGTGCGCTGATTGCGGTGGTGTCGCGCAATACATTTGAAGCAAACAACAACCCAGCCCCCACCCACAGCTTTGATACCGGCGCGGCGTGGATGAGCCTAGCGCTGCAAGCCCGAGCCATGGGACTGGCCAGCCACGCCATGTGGGGCATAGAGCATGACAACATCCCAAAGGCCCTGAACCTACCGGACAATATGCAAATACAAGCCATAGTGGCGGTAGGCGAACCGGGAGACAAAAGCGAACTGCCCGAGCCCCTGCAAGAGCGCGAACAACCCAGCCCACGCAAAGCGTTAAAAGACATAGTGTTTGAAGGGCAAATGCCAGACGGCGTGGCGTAACGCCTAACCGAGCAAAAACAGCTAAAGCAGGCGCCACTCACCCGGGGCCAAACCGTCCAAAGTCCACGACCCGACTCGATAACGAATCAACCGCAACACCGGAAAACCCACAGCCGCACACATACGCCGCACCTGGCGGTTACGTCCCTCGCGCAGCGTCAGCGACAACCAAGAGGTAGGAATAGACTGCCGCACACGAATAGGCGGCACCCGAGGCCACAATCCACCGGCCGGCCATACCGGCTCACCCAAAGAAAACTGCGCCGGTAAACAAACACCGTCTTTAAGTTCAACACCATCCGCCAACGGCGCAAGGTCCGCCGCAGACGGCGAACCTTCAACCTGCACCCAATAGGTTTTAGACATCTTGTGAGCAGGGTCAGTGATCTTGTGATTCAACGCACCGTCGTTGGTCAGTACCAACAACCCTTCGCTGTCGCGATCTAAACGACCCGCCGCGTACACGCCAGACACATCAATGAAGTCCCCCAAGCACGCACGACCTTGCGTATCACGAAACTGACACAGCACGTTGAAAGGCTTGTTGAAAAGGAGGGTGGTCGACATAAAAGCATTTCACCTTAAAAAGGGTGGAGGGGGAAAGAGGGAGTGAGTCATTCCCGTTGATCAGCTAAAGCTATAATGGATAGCCGGAACTCACTTAAGCACTTTTCGCCCAGAGCGGTATCAATAACCAAATTTTCCATCACTCGCTTAAGCGGGCCTCACTAAGGCGATGCGCTGACAAGAACAGTTTTATTAGGGCTTTCGCGTCCAAGACTGCTTTCGCGCTTGTTACCGTTTGTGGTTAAGTTACCGCTTCGCTATTTTTCCTATCGGGGTGGTTATGGAGCTTTACGAGGTAATGCGCACAACCTTTGCTGCGCGGGATTTTGTTGACGAGCTGGTGCCAGACGAAGCGCTTGCGCGCATCTTAGACAACGCGCGGTTTGCGCCGAGTGGGGGGGAATCGTCAGGGTTGGAAGGTGATTGTGGTGCGGGATGACGCGACCCGCGCGCGCTTGGGTGAGCTTATTGAGCCTGGGTTTCAGCGCTACGCCGCTCAGGTGCAGGCGGGTGAGGCGCCGTGGAATACTATCAACGCTTCTGCGGTGTCTGATGAAACCGTTGCTGCCACCAAGTTGCCGCGGGGTTTTGTCGACAAGCTCACGGGTGCGCCGGTTGTGTTGTTGGTTTTTGTCGATTTGTCAGTGGTGGCGTCGTTTGATTCTGGGCTTGATCGCATCGGGGTCATTTCTGGCGGTTCTATTTATCCCTTTGCTTGGAATATTTTGCTGGCGGCTCGTAACGAGGGCTTGGGCGGCACGCTCACCACCTTTGTTGGGGCCCAAGAGCCGGTTTTGCAGGAGCTGCTTGGGGTGCCGTCGCACTATGCCTTTGCGGCTATGATTCCCATGGGTAAACCGGTTAAGCAACTCACTAAGCTGTCGCGCAAGCCGGTGTCTGAGTTTGCGGTGTTAGAGCGCTTCGACGGCGCGCCGTTGGTTGATTGAGTTCAAGGTAGGTTCAGGGCTATGCAGCAACAGGGTGTTTACGAGGTTCCGGCGTCGGTTGAGTTGGTTTGGGCGGCGCTGAATAACCCCGCAGTATTACAGCGCTGTGTGCCGGGCTGCCAGTCTATGCAGCAGTTGGACGACACGCATTTTGCCGCTGCGGTTAAGGCCAAGGTGGGTCCGGTGAACGCAACGTTCCAAGTGCAGTTGGCCATTACTGAAAGCGATCCTCCCAACAGCTATGTTTTGCAGGGCGAGATCAAAGGCGGTGCCGGTGTTGCCAAGGGCGCGGCCAATGTGCAGTTGTCTGAGGTTTGTGCAAACGTCACGTCTTTGTCCTATTCGGTAGACGCCTCGGTTGGCGGTAAACTGGCTCAAGTGGGCAGCCGTTTGGTTGACGCCGCTGCGCGCAAAATGGCGGACGAATTTTTTGCTAACTTTTGTGCCGCGTTGGCGGCTGACGAGGTCGGTGATGCGAAGGCTAACAAAGAGGTGGCGGGTATGAACGAAGACGAATCCAAGACCGAAGGCAACGAGGCCGATCAACCTGCTGAGGCAGAGCCGGAACAACGCGCCACCGACGGCACCGGCATGATTTGGTTTATTGCTTTTGCGGTGCTAATTTTGGCCGGGGTGCTGGCGCTTTAGTTTCATTTGCCAGCGCTGAGGGAGAGGGGATGCGAATTGCTTTGTCTGTGAACGGCTGCGTTCACGAACTTGATGTGCCAGCGCATACACTGCTGGTGGATGTACTGCGCGAGCACTTGGGGCTGACCGGTACTCATGTGGGTTGCGACACGTCTCAGTGTGGCGCGTGCACGGTGCATGCCGACGGCCGCGCAATTAAGTCCTGTTCCTTGTTGGCGGTGCAGGCGCAAGACATGGCCATTACTACCATCGAAGGCATTGGCGACGCCGAGAATTTGCACCCCATGCAGGCGTCGTTTCGTGAGCATCATGGTCTGCAGTGCGGCTTCTGCACCCCCGGCATGATCATGCAGGCCATTGATTTGGTGGAAAATAATTCGGAACTATCGAACATAAGCATCCGCGCTGGACTAAAGGGTAATCTGTGCCGGTGCACTGGCTACCACAACATTGTGCGGGCTGTGCAGGCTGTGGCGGATCAACGCAAAGCCCAAGGCGCGGCTGAGTAAATGTATTCCTTTCAATACCACGCGCCAACTTCCTTGGCCGAAGCCAACACGTTATTTGCCCAAGCAGACGATCCCATTTACATCGCCGGTGGGATGACACTGATTCCTTCTATGAAGCAACGCCTGGCTCAGCCCAGTGATGTTATCGACTTGGCGGCGGTGGACGAGCTTCGGGGTGTGACCGTGAACCCAGACAGCGTGGTGGTGGGAGCGCTGACTACACACAACCAGGTGGCCGAGCATCAAGCCCTTGGCAGCGTATTGCCTGTTTTGGCTAAGGTTGCGGCGGGCATTGGTGACAATCAAGTGCGTAACCGCGGCACTCTGGGCGGTTCCCTTGCGAACTCTGATCCTGCCGCAGACTATCCGGCGGCAGTGGTGGCCTTGGGTGCAACGTTTGTGACGAACCAGCGCCGCATTCATGCCGACGAATTCTTTGTGGATCTGTTCGAAACAGCGCTCAGTCCAAATGAAATTATTCTGCGGGTTGAGTTTCCGGTGCCACAGCGCGCTGCTTACGCGAAGTTTGCGAACCAAGCGTCTGGTTATGCGGTGGTGGGTGTATTGGTGGCAGACTTTGGCGACTCTATTCGTGTTGGTGTTACCGGTGCAGGCCCTTGTGCCTTTCGTGCTTGTGGCATGGAACAACTGCTGCAAGCTGATTTCAGTGCTGGGGCATTGGCAAATTCTGACGTTCCCAATGCCGGTTTTAACAGCGACCTGCACGCTTCAGCCGACTATCGCGCGCACTTAGTGCGGGTGATGGGCCAGCGTGCGGTGCAGAAGCTGCTGGAGGTAACGTTATGACGCGGATTAACGCGGTTATATGCGACGTGATTGCCGAAGACATTGGTTCGGTGTCGATGCGCGAAGTTGAGTTACCGGAACCTGGCCCAGGTGAGGTGCGGGTGCGGCTGAAAGCCTGTGCGGTGAACTTCCCCGATCTGTTAATGATTCAGGGCAAATATCAGTTTAAGCCGCCGCTGCCGTTTGCGCCGGGTGGCGAAGCCGCGGGTGATGTTGAGGCTTGCGGACCAGGTGTCAGCGTTAAAGAAGGCGATGCGGTTGTTGTCAGTATGCGTTATGGCGGCTTCGCCGAAGCGGTGGTGGTGGCTGAGTCTCAACTTAAGCCGCTGCCCAAGGGCATGGACTACGCCAAGGCAGCGAGTTATCAAACCGCCTACTTAACAGCCTATGTTGCCCTGTACCGGCGCGGCGATTTACAAGCTGGCGAGCATTTACTGGTGCATGGTGCCACGGGCGGTGTCGGCATGGCGGCGGTGGATTTGGGCAAACACTTTGGTGCCCAGGTCATTGGCACCGGTGGACGTGACGACAAGCTGGCGGTGGTGAAGTCCCGCGGCGCTGATCATGTCATCAATTACACTCAGGCCGACGGCTCGTTAGGTGGGTTTCGTGATCAGGTGAAAGCGTTGACCGAGGGCAAGGGTGCAGATGTCGTGTACGACCCAGTGGGCGGTGACGTGTTTGACGAGAGCATGCGCTGCGTCAATGTCGGTGGGCGGTTGCTGACCATTGGTTTCACCAGTGGCCGTTGGCCCCAAGCGGCGGTGAATCTTATTTTGATTAAACAATTGTCGGTGATCGGCGTGCGTGCTGGGGAATACGGACGGCTAGACCCGGTCAAGGGTCAAGAAAACCGTGACCGTTTACACGCTATGGCAGAAGCCGGCGAAATTGACCCTTATATCAGTCATGCGTTGCCGCTGGCCCAAGCGGTGGAAGCCATGCGCCTGTTGGAGAATCGCGAGGTTATAGGTAAAGCCGTTGTCACCATGAACGGTTATTCCCCGGGTTAACACCTATCGACACCTCGACACGCTTATTGTACTTTCCGCCTGAGCTCTGACCTAAGGCAGCCTTCGGGCGACCGGGCAGAGACTGGGGGATCTTGCCGATCTGATTCATACAACGTGAGGACCTGATCTTAAACAGACAGGTACCAGGAAGCGCCGGTATGTTGACGCTAACGTGGTCCACAGCAGTGGACGCGGTGCTTCTGTTGAGTGGAGCACTGACAAAATGAATATCAACGATTTCGCGCGCCGTAAGGTCGCTGGTGACAAGGTTTCTATGGTCACCTGTTACGACTATTGGTCGGCGCAATTTCTTAACCAAAGTGATGTAGACACCCTACTGGTGGGTGACAGTCTGGCCATGGTGATGCATGGCTTTCCCAGCACGGTACACGCGACCGTTGACATGATGGCGACCCATGTCGCAGCCGTGCGTAGGGGTGCGCCGAATAAGTTTATTGTGGGCGACATGCCGTTTATGCAGGCGCGTTATAGCCATGATGTCGCATTGCAAGGCGTGTCTGAGCTTATGCGGGCGGGCAGTAATGCAATAAAAATTGAGGGTGCTGCTGGGCAGCTCGATCTGATGGCACACGTTGTGGAGTCTGGGGTGCCGGTTATGGGGCACTTAGGCTTAACCCCGCAATCTGTGGAAGCCTTTGGTGGTCATAAGGTGCAGGGTCGCGCCGAGGCGGCTGCGGAAAAAATCCTGGCCGACGCCAAGGCGCTGGAACAAGCCGGTTGTTTTGCGCTGGTGCTGGAATGCATACCGCAGATGTTAGGGCGCAAAATCACTCAAGCGCTGTCGATACCCACCATTGGTATTGGTGCCGGGCCATTTACAGACGGCCAGGTATTAGTGCTGCAAGACCTGCTGGGAATGCAGGCGGACTTTAAGCCGAAGTTTCTGCGCCATTATATGAACGGTCACCAAGCGCTCAGTGAGGCGGTGAATCATTTCCATAGTGACGTGACAAGTGGCGCGTTCCCGAACTGCCAAGAAGTCTATCAATGAAGGTGATCGACAACCTGCCGGCATGGCATGACTGGCGCAGTGGGCTTCAAGATCAGACTCTGGGTTTTGTGCCGACGATGGGCGCGTTACACGCGGGCCATCAATCGCTGCTGCAACGTAGCGTGGCGGAAAACCAAAGTACGGTGTTGAGTATCTATTTGAACGCGACCCAGTTTAATGACCCCAAAGATCTGGCGGCGTACCCAGAAACTTTAGAAGCTGATTTGCAGATGGCCAAAGAGTCTAGGGTAAGCGCTGTGCTGTTGCCCACCTATGGGCAAATTTATCCAGACGACTATTGCTTTCAAGTGGATGAAACCAAATTCAGTAAGGGGTTGTGTGGCGCCGACCGGCCGGGGCATTTTACCGGTGTGTTGACGGTGGTAATGAAGTTGCTGAACCTGGTTCAGCCTCAGCGTGCGTACTTTGGTTTGAAGGATTATCAGCAATACCAGCTGATAAAAGATATGGCCGTCGCGTTTTTTATGCCAGTAGACATTGTCGGTTGCGAAACGGTGCGCGAGGCCGATGGCTTGGCGATGTCATCGCGCAACCAGTTGTTGGATGCGTGCGCGCGATCCAAAGCAGGTCGATTTAATGCCATATTGCGCAGCGCTCACAGCGATTCTGAAGCCGTGCAGCAATTGCGCGACTTAGAGGTGGACGTTGATTACGTGCAGAGTAACGACGGTCGGCGATTTGGCGCCATTGTTGTGAACAGTGGTAATGGCCAGGTGCGGTTGATTGATAATGTCCCCCGCCACCAGTTCAGGAACACTCTGATCTGCGGGCCCCGCCATCAGTAGGAGATAAATCTGATCTGCGGGGCCCGCGACCAGTTCAGGAGTAATCCGATATGCGGGGGTAAAACCTGTTCAGAAGGACATAACTAATGATTCTTGTTTTAGATGTTGGTAATAGTCAGATCTTTTGTGGGGTATTTGATCAGGGCGAACTGAGTATGCAGTTCCGCTACGCGTCGACCTCGCGCAGCTCGTCTGACGAAATTGGTGTGTTTTTACGCGGGGCACTGCGCGAAAACGGTGTTGCGCCGGAAGCGATTGAAACCATTGGTATCTCGTCGGTGGTGCCTGAACTCAATTATACGTTGTGGGCGTGTTGTCAGAAGTACTTCGACATTGACCCCATGGTGCTGCGGCCAGGACTAAAGACGGGCCTGCAAATTGGCTACAAAGACCCGAAGGAAGTAGGCAGCGATCGCATTGCCGACGCCATGGGTGCGGTCAAGTTGTTTCCAGACCGTAATCTTATTGTTGTAGATTTTGGCACCGCAACCACGGTGTGTGCGGTGTCGAAAGACCGGGTCTTTTTGGGTGGCAACATCATGCCTGGCATTCGCCTGGCTATGGAGGCGCTAGAGGCAAAAACCGCGAAGCTGCCGTCGGTTGAAATTAAACCTGCTAAAGTCGCTATGGGTAAGACCACCACAGAGAGTATTCAGCGCGGCTTGTATTGGAGCAACGTAGGCATGGTGCGCGAGTTGACGTCGCGCATCAGCGCTGAGGTATTTGCCGACGACCCACCAGTGGTTATTGCCACTGGTGGTTTTGCACATCTTTTCGATCGTGAAGACTTATTCGATCATGTTGTTTCAGACTTGATCTTGATTGGTCTCCTAGAAGCCCTGCGTCTTAATGGCTTTTTAAAGGACTCAGGCTAGCTATTCTGTTGGGCGGTTATATTGGGCCTGTAACCGTCGCATACCGGTCAACCAGCGGTCGTAGTCTGAGGTTTTGCGCTTAATGTACTCTGCCACCTCGGGGTGGGGCAGCACTAAGAAGCGTTCTTCTCGCAATGTTTCGACCACTGCGTCCACTGCAACCTCTGGCTCAATCATGCCGTCTACGCCGGCAACCCCAGGGCCGCCAGCGGTCATGGCGGTGCGGACGGCTTGCGGACACAGAACTGAAACTTTAATGCCCTGATCGCCGTAGGTGATCGACAACCATTCTGCCAACGAAACGGCAGCGTGCTTGGTTACAGCGTAAGTCACTGAGCCAATTTGGCTTAACAGTCCGGCAGCAGAGGCCGTGCTGAGTAAATAACCGCCGCCGCGTTCGATCATCAGTGGTACCAGGGCTCGAGCGGCCCAGACGTGGGACATTGTGTTTACTTCCCAGATGGTTTGCCAAACTTCGTCTGAGGTATCGATACCTCGGCCAATACCAATACCTGCGTTGGAACAAAACAGATCAATAGGGCCAATGTCCTTCTCGGTGGTCTCAATCAAATTGACAATCTGTGCCTCTTCGCGCACGTCTACCGCCATGGCAACACCCCCGATCTCTGCGGCGACCGCTTCGGCACCGTCGCCATCTCGATCTGCGACCACGACTTGCTTTGCGCCTTCGCGGACAAAACGGCGACACATTTCGCGGCCAATGCCGCTGGCACCGCCGGTTACCACAACGATTTTATCGGCTAGCTCCATTGCTGCTCCTCCCTATTTGTTCTCCAAGCCTGGAACCATAGACCTTTTACAGGGTCGGTTCTATAGTGCGCTGCCGAGTACTGATCAGCGCGTTAGTCTTCGAAGGCGGTTGCAAATCGGCCCGCTATTTTCTTGAGGTTGAAGAATACAATGCCGCCATCTCCTGACTCCTCCAGTTTGCGAATGTCTGTGAAAAACAATCCCCATGGATGGGCGATTGTGGGCCTGACGTTGCTTATGCAAACCGTGAGTTCTGGGCTGGGTTTCTACAATATGTCGGTTTACATCAACCGCCTGTCCGCGCAGTTGGCGGTGTCCTCTGCCGACACATCTTTTGCAGTGAGTCTATTCTTTGTCGTCGGCGGGGTGGCGGGTCTGTATGTAGCTGACCTACTGCGTGTTTGGTCGGTGCGCAGAGTGGTGATCGCAGGTGCGTTGGTATCCGGGGTGGCCGTAGCTCTGGTGGGCTTCGCCGATCAGCTTTGGCAGGTTTATGCCTTATTTACTGTATTTGGTATCGGCAATGCCGGTATCTCAATTGTTATCTCTACGACGCTAATCACTCGTTGGTTTCCGGGCCCAGAGCGGTCAATGGCGCTGGCTGTGGGGTCTACTGGTTTATCCCTTGGTGGTTTTCTAATTACGCCGTTAACTGCCTATGTTATGAACGGCTGGGGATTTGATCTCACCATGCATTGGCTGGGCGTGTTCTTGGTGCTGTCTGTGGTCCCCATCGCCTTGTTTCTGCGATTTCCGAGCAACGAGGAGTCTTCAGCTCACAACGCCGCCGATACCGGGCAGTTGTCCGCGCAACTCGCCGCAAGCTTGGCGGCGGCGTTGCGCAGCCGCTTTTATATTTTATTGGCAGTAGCTTATGTGTTGATTATGGGTTCCCAGGTGGGTTCGATTGCACATTTGTACAGTCGTGTAGAACTGTTAGGCGACTTCACCATGGCTGCCTTGGCGGTGCAGGCATTGTCTATTGCCAGCATAACCGGGCGGTTTATCGGCGGCTGGCTGGTCAGTTGGATGCCCATACGGCGTTTTGCTCTGGGTAATTTGTTGCTGCAAAGTGTTGGACTGCTATTGATTGCTTTTGCCCCAAACAGCGTAATGGGTGTTGTGGCAGCCGGCATATTTGGTTTGAGTGTTGGTAATTTGTTAATGACACAACCTTTGTGGCTGGCAGAAAAGTACTCGGTGGATATTTATCCCCAGGTGTTTGCCAGAGCGAATGCGATTTCTGTATTAGGGGTCGCAGCGGGGCCTTTCTGCATGGGCTGGATTTTTGACTATGCGGGTTCCTATACTTTTGCCTTTATCTGCGCGCTAGCCACCTCGTTGGTAGCGTTTGTTGTTGTTTGGATGGCGAGCATAGGTCCGGCCTCGAGTCCGCAATCCTAATGAGACAGCAGAGCTCTGCGTGGTCTCCACTCAACAGTACGATTGCTAAACAGCAAAGTCATAAAGCGACGAAACAACGAAATAACAAAAAACAAAGGATAAGAGGTCTGCGGGTGGTGTACCGATTTATCAGCATTGCGGTTTTGGTCTTAGGCACAAGCGTAGCGCCCGTTGCACACGCAGCCCTACCCTTGGTCTTGCCCGGTGGCGCCGGGGAAGCAGATGTAGCGTTGCCAAGCTTAGCGGACATGCTGGAACGGACGAACCCGGCTGTCGTCAATATTGCAACGCGCACTACGGTGGTCGAGCGCAATCGTTTACTTGCGGATCCCTTTTTTCGGCGGTTTTTTAATATTCCAGAGAGCCGTCGCCGTTATCGCCGCACTCAGAGCGCGGGCTCCGGCGTGGTCGTAGATGCGGACCTCGGTTACATCGTGACCAATAATCATGTAGTCGATGGCGCAGACGAGATCAGCGTGGGCCTTTCCGACGGCAGGACCCTAGAGGCAGAACTCGTTGGGCGTGACCCGCAGGTTGATTTGGCGTTACTTAAAGTGTCGGCGGAAAACCTTGTGGCGATCGAATTTGCCGACAGTGCAGCCCTGCGAGTGGGTGACTTTGTAGTGGCCATCGGAAATCCTTTCGGGCTTAACCAAACCGTTACCAGCGGAATTGTCAGCGCCTTGGGACGAAGTGGCTTGGGAATAGAAGGGTACGAAGACTTTATTCAAACCGATGCGCCGATTAATCCTGGTAACTCAGGTGGTGCGTTGGTTGATCTACGTGGTGAGCTCGTGGGTATTAATACGGCGATATATGCCCCCAGTGGCGGCAATGTGGGTATTGGTTTTGCTATTCCGGCGAATATGGCGGCGGCCATTATTGATGAGCTGGTTGAGAACGGCGAAGTTAATCGAGGCTATGTCGGTGCAGTAGTGCAACCGTTGAATCGCGAGTTGGCCAAAGCCTTTGATGTACTGCCCGCAGATGGCGCACCCGCCGGTGTAGTGATTGTTGATGTACAGCCCGCCAGTTCTGCCGAAAAGGCTGGGCTCGCGCCAGGTGATGTCATTGTACAAATGGGCGACAAGAAGATTACCAGTGTTGCTGACTTTGAGAACCAAGCAGCGGTGATGTTCATTGGAGATCGCCTAGACATTGTCTTTGTGCGCCAAGGCCAGCAGCAAACCTTGACCTTAGAAATTTTTGCCGATACCCAAGAACAAGTGGCCGGCCAGCGTATAACGCCGCAGCTAAGTGGCGTGGCGCTGCAAAATCTAAGCGCCGCCGACGACTTTGGCGGCGGCGTTTTAGTGGCTGAGATCAACCGCGGCAGCACGGCGTACGCTTATGGATTGCGCGCAGGTGACATAATCGTCAGCGCTAATAGGCGCACGGTCGTGGACATAGCAGAACTGCGTGAGGCCGTACGACGTGACAACCGGCGGCTCACTTTGCGGGTATATCGTAATGGCCGTTTTGGGCCGATAACCATCCCCGCCTCTTAACAGGCAAGAGATCTTGTGCGGGGCTGGTCCCCGCCTCTTAGAAGGCAAGAGATCTTATGCGGGGCGGAGCGGGTTGGTGGTTGCTTTCCACTACGGTGTCTATACTTTGGTGGTTCGATAGTAGTTGGGTGGTGTGTGCATTGGGTTCAATGGTGTTGCTGGGGCTGGGTTCAAATCAGGGTGAGTCAACACAGATCATGGTTGAGGCGATCAACGCCTTAACCGCGTTCGCTCAGCCTGGCACCCTGCGCAGCTCGCGCCTTTGGCGTACCACACCGGTAGATTGCCCCCCGGGTTCGGCGGACTTTATTAACTCCGCTGCTACCTTTGAAGCGATGGACGGTTTGTCGCCTGAACAATTGCTGCAAGAGCTTAAGCAGCTGGAGCGCGTATTTGGTCGTGGCGTCAAACATGAGCGTAATGCACCGCGCGAGCTCGATCTGGATTTACTGCTGTTTGGTGACCAAGTGCGCAATCTGCCGAATTTTGTACTACCTCATCCACGAGCCCAAAATCGGTTGTTCGTACTACGGCCGGCGGTGGAATTAGTGCCCGACGCGATCTGGCCCGAAACTGGAAAGTCCATACAGCAACTCTTGGATGATTTGCAGACCGATGAGTGTGTTACCCCACATGAAACGTTGCCACCCTATTATGCGGTCTAGTCTGCGCAAAGTGGCTGCATGTTTGCTGCTACTCAGTGCAGGAGGCATTGCTGCGCCGGTCTGGAGCTACGACAGTGCTGTGCATCAGCAACTGACTTTTCTTGCGGCTAAACAGCTCAGTCGCTGCGATCAGACTTCGGAGTTACAACCGCTTTCTGCGCTAGATACGCGCTATGTGGTCAGGGCTAATTCAGCCCAAGCCGACAGGAATATCTTTTGGCGAATGTTCCGTTGGAACTACTACAACCGGGATGCGGCGCAAAGCCGTGCCGCCCTAGGTTTAATCGACACGCGGTTTCACGATCACTTCAACGGCCTCAATAACGAACTGCAACAGACCAATGATCGTCAGCAACGGCTTAAAGTTTTTGGGCGTTTGCTGAGTTATCTGCAAGACGTGACCTCGCCGCCTCGAGTGGTGCCTGTTTTTACCAGCCGCTGGTGGCGCTTCTCATTCTTTGATCGCTTTGACCGGTACGACGTAGATGTGGCGCGACTTGAACGCTCTATTGAACAAATTTGTCCGCAGCTGGTGGCTTTTGACGAGGTGCTGAAATCGCCAGATCAGCGTCCTGGTTTGCAGAGTCTTTTAGAAGCAACAGCGGAAGACACCATGATGAGCGTGCGTGCGCCTATTGATGGTCTGCCTGCACAATGGACTGCGTTTTGGCAATTTGGCGCCACCGACGAATTTGGTAAATACGGCCCGGCGGGCAACAAATTCGGCGAACGCACGCTGTTTAAGTGCGGCTCAGAGGAATGCTTGCTGTTGGAAAATGATCCGCTTTATCAAGAGTTTGCACATGTTCGACACACCGCAGCGGTTAAGGTCACCATGAAAGCGATGCTGCTGATGCAACACTTAGATGCTGAAGCGGGCGAGTTTAGCCAGACGCCATAGCCAGATAAGGATTTCTGTGACAAAGCTGCATTTGGGCCTAACCCCGTGGAATTTTTCTGACCTTTCCGCGCCCAGTTTATGTTCTCAGGCGCAATTTGCGGAACAATGCGGTTACCAATCGCTGTGGCTCCCAGAAAATCACTTCGGTGCTAATGCATTACCCGACCCGCTCACACTCTTGGCGGCGGTGGCAGGCGCTACCCAAACGATCAAACTAGGTACAACGTCGTATCTACTGACCTTGCGTAACCCTCTGCAAGCGGCGGAACAGGTTGCGGTATTCGATCAGATGTGTGGTGGTCGACTGATCCTTGGCGTCGGGCGTGGCTATGCCCCGGAAATGCTGCGAGCCTTTCATGTGCCGGTGGCAGAAAAACGCAAAATTTTTGCTTGGACGTTGGGCATTATGCGCAGGGCCTGGGCAGGAGAGCCGGTGACCTTAGACGACGATCCTGAACATGCGATCGAAGTGTACCCGCGACCCCTGCAACAACCGCATCCGCCTATTTGGGTGGCGGCTTTTGGTCCGAAGGCGTTAGCTCAAGCAGGAGGTTTTGGGTTGCCGTATCTCTCGTCGCCAATGGAAAGCATGGCCACGCTGGGGCACAACTATGCCCAGCATCAAGCGGCTGCCGAGGCGGCAGGTGTTACGCCACCTACCGAGTTGCCCTTAATGCGTACGGTATTTGTTAGTCGTGATGCCCAGCAGTGTAAGAAATTAAAGGCGATGCTAAGCGCTGAAACCGACAACGCCCGCCTACAAGAAGGCGAAACCGTAGACGACTGGACGATTATCGGCGAGCCGGAGTTTGTGCGCGAACGGGTACGTATGTACCAGGAAAATCTTGGTATGACGCATATGATCGCCACGCGTATTCGCGTGAGTGGTTTAGCTGAGCCACTGTTACGCGACAGTGTGGCGTTGCTAGCGGAAACATTAGACGGCTTGTAACATCCACCGCTTGGACAATTAAGGGGGGAATAATGACTTACAGGATTTTGTGGCCCGCGATGCGCTGGCCAGATGGCCGTGACATTGAGGTTTCCAGCGTTGGCGAGCACAGTGCTGAGTTTTGCGAACGCTTTGCCGATGTCACTGACGACCAGTGGGAAAATTGCGACGCCATTGTTACGGTAAATGACATCCCTGCCGAATATCGGGCCAAGCTGAAGAAATGCCGCATTGTTGTGACGCCAAAGGTCGGCTTCGACAACCTTGACCTTGCCGCTTGGGGGGCCATGGGCATGCCAGTTTGTAACGTGCCTGATTATGGCACCCAGGAAGTTGCCGATCATGCGATGGCGCTGATGTTGTCGCTGATGAAAGGTATAACGTTCCATACCCGAGAATTGAAAAAAGACCCCAAAGGGCTGTGGCGCCCAGCATTGAATCCTTATGGAAAACGGCTGTCTGCCTGTGTATTTGGAGTGGTTGGTTTGGGTCGTATTGGCACGGCGGCGGCCTTGCGAGCTAAGGCTTTTGGCATGGACGTGGTGATGTTTGATCCATACCGAGAAAACGGCGCCGAGTTGGCGGTGGGTATTCGGCGTGTGCACTCGTTACAAGAAATGTTTGGCCAATGCGACGTGGTGAGCTTGCACCTGCCTCTGGGCGAAAGTACCGAGAAGTTGATTAACCTGGATGTGTTGTCCGCCTCTAAGCCCGGATTGGTGCTGGTAAATACCGCCCGCGGGCCAATTATTGATCTGGACGATCTGTACACAGCTATGAAAGAAAACAAGATTCAAGCTTGTGGTCTTGATGTGTTGCCAGAAGAACCCGCTGACCCTGATCATCCCTTGATTAAGGCTTGGGCTGCGGATGAAGAATGGATAGACCATCGGTTACTGATTACGCCGCACTCTGCGTTTTTTACTCCAGAGAGTGTTTTTGATATGCGCTTTAAGGGTGGCGAGGTCGCCATTAAGTATCTGGACGGTAACGGTTTAGACAACTGCGTTAACCAGCAATTTGTTACCGAACTGCGGTAAGTCCCGGTATAACGGGGTAGGCATAGGCCAGGAGAATCTGCGATGACTGAGGCGATTTACCAAAAGCGCCGCCAGCGGGTGTTCTTTGTTCTTTCAGGATTATTCCTGGGCACCTTGGCGATGCTCAACATTCTGGGCATCAGTCGCTTCTTGGATTTATCTTTTTCTGTGTTCGGCGTGCAAATTCCCATGATGGTGGCGATTGGGGTATTGCCGTATCCGGTTACCTTTATGTGCACCGACTTGATCAGTGAACTGTACGGTGAAGAAAAAGCTAGAGATATGGTTTGGGTCGGGCTGCTGCTGAACCTATGGGTGGTGTTTTTGCTCTGGCTCGGTAGCGTGCTGCCGGGGACCGGAACCGACCCAGCAACTGGAGCGCCGCTGGTGGATGCCGCCGGGCGCGAACCGGTTTTTTTCGAGATTAAGAATCTAGCCTTTGGTGCGGTAGGCGCGTCGATGATTGCTTATCTGGCCGCGCAGTTTTGCGATGTGCGTATCTTCCACATGATGAAACGGCTGACTAAGGGCCGGCACCTATGGTTGCGCAACAATGTGTCCACCATGATCAGTCAAATCGTAGATTCAACGGCGGTCATTCTAGTGACTCACTTCTGGTCGGCGGCTTTGCCCATTAACTCCGAGGAACCATTATGGCCACAGCTGTTGGTGTTTATCGCCTCGGGTTATGTCTTTAAGTTGGTTGTGGCTGCGCTGGATACTGGGCCGATTTATTTAGCCGTGCGCTATCTGCGAGGCTACCTAGGCCTGGCTCAGAACGAGGAGGCCACGAACAGCTAAACGCCACCGCGCGCTGGTTGGCTAGCGCTCTATTTGGCCCAGGTTGGCGTTAATGACGGCGCCATTGAGCACCGGGTTGTGCGCCGCAAACAATAGCGCTTGGGCGATCTCTTCAGGTTCAATTAAACGCTCGAAGGCGCTCATAGCGGCGATTTGCGGCATGACATCTGCGGGAACGTGATCCCGAAGCATTTCCGTATTGGTGAAACCTGGATTGATGCACACGGTATGCACCCCGGTGCCCGCTAGATCCTGGCAGGTGGCGCGCATCATACCAATGACTGCGTGCTTGCTCGTTGCATACGTAAAACTGTTAGGTACGGCTTTTTCGCCCAAGGTGGAGCCAACGTATAACACCCCGGAGCCAGCAGCCATTTTAGGAATCAGCAGTTGGTTCAGGCTGCTGGCGGCAACGATGTTAATTTCAAGCACACGTCGAAGCTGTTCAGAACTGGTATCAGCAATGTTGTCGTTAATGAGTAGGGCAGCATTGTGAATGAGGGTGATCTGCTGCGCGCCGCTCAGAGCATTATCCAAATCGTCGCTGATGGCTTCAGCAAAGTTCTGTTGGGATAGATCGCAAGCAATATTCACTACACCCTCAACCGGGCAGGGTCGACGAGATAAGTTCACAACGCTAAAGCCACTAGACTGAAAAAGATCTGCGGTAGCAGCACCAATGCCAGCGCTGGCGCCAGTAATTACTAAATGTGGCATAGGACCCCCTTATTGAACGAGCGATACTACAGTAGAGGAGTCCTAGTGATTAAATTGTGATTCCGCCACCAAACGGGTGTGAGAGGACCTGCGGAATTCTTCCGCCATCAAACAGGGTGCTGTTTCCCCAAAAACCCTCGTGTTACGACAAGCTAGGCCTCCATTCAGCGCTCGGACCTAATATTGATGTTTGCCCTTGTCCTAGGTCCGAACGGACCTAATATTGATGTTTGCCCTTGTCCTAGGTCCGAAGTGCTAGGTACCCACAGAAACCCTTGCCTTACGACAAGCTAGGCCTCCATTCAGCGCTAGCCCATTGACCCTCCCCCGACGCGCATCGCAACAGCAAATGCTCGATGTCTAACGCAGCAATCGCTGCATCTTGAGTGAGTCGCTCCAACAAGTGATGGGCGAGTTCTTCAACGGTGACGTTGCGGATGGGGAGCAATGTTAGATCGCGGTCAAGAAATGGAATGCGCTCGCCGTTGAACAGCACGTAAGTAAATTCATTGTCGTTTTCTATGCTCAGGTACGGCGATTTGGTCGGCATCAACACTTGTTCGTCGTACTCGTCGCACAATGCCTTTAGCGTTTTTTTCAGAATGTTGTAGTCGAAGGTCAACCCGTCGTCATGTACAGGCGCGGTAGCATTTAGCGTGACTTGAAAATTGTGCCCATGCAGGTTTTCACGTTCGGTGGCGCTGAACAGGGTGAAGTGGGCGGCTGCAAAATGCAGATACTCTTTGCTGATTTCTATCGTAGTGTGCATCGCTTGAGTCTATCACTCCCAAGCCTATGATGGAGGTCTTGGGTTCAGAAACAGGCGAGGTCATGCAGTATCAATTTTCCACAGAGCAATTGCAGTTCCAGCAGCAGGTTGAAGACTTTCTTAAAGAAAACCTGCCGGCTTCGGTTGCGACTAAAGTACGCAATGGTGCGTTTGTCTCGAAAGCTGAGTTAACAGACTGGACCCGCATCCTTAATGCCCGGGGTTGGGCGGCACCCAATTGGCCCGAGCAATACGGCGGGACGGGCTGGAACCTCACCTATCGACATATTTTTGATGTCGCGTGTCGTCGGCACCATGCGCCTGCTTTATCCGGTTTTGGCTTCAACATGGTTGGCCCCGCGATCATTAAGTACGGTAGCGAAGCGCAAAAAGCCGAGTTTTTGCCGAAAATTCGCAACGCGGATCTTTGGTTTTGCCAAGGTTATTCGGAACCCCAAGCAGGGTCAGACCTTGCCAGTGTGCGCACTCGTGCCGAGCGTGATGGCGACGACTACGTAGTTAATGGCTCAAAAATATGGACCTCTGGTGCGGAAATGGCGGATTGGATCTTTTGCTTAGTGCGCACCAATCCAGATGTCCAGCAGCAGAAGGGCATCAGTTTTTTGTTACTCGACATCACCTCTCCTGGTGTGAGTTTGAAACCGTTATATGCGTTTAATGGCAAGCGATTGTGGAACCAAGTGTTTTTCGAGGATGTTCGGGTGCCCGTCAGTCAACGCCTTGGCGATGAAGATCGTGGCTGGACGGTGGCAAAGAGTTTGTTGGGCGATGAGCGGTTGATGGTGTCGCGGGTGGCAGAAAACAAACGAATTCTGGCGAATTTGCGTGAGACCTTTGCCCACCAGGTGCAGCGTGGAATCAACTTGCCAGAGGGTGCTCGCACCCACATCAATGAACTCGACATTCGGTTACAAGCGTTAGAAGCGACCAGCTTAAGAATACTCACCGCTTTTGACGGCGGCGACCAAATTGGCGCTGAACCGAGCATGTTGAAATTGAAGGGCAGTGAGTTGGTACAGGCTCAAGATGAGTTGTTGTTCACCCTAGTCGATTACATGGCGTTGCCGTTAGATGCGGCTACTGGTGGTGAGGCGGTCTCGCCAGACTGGGCGGAGTATGTGGCCTCGGGTCGTTACCATCATCGAGGCTTCACGATCGCCGGTGGCTCGTCAGAGGTTCAGCACAACATTATCGCCAAGCAGGTTCTGGGACTTTAGGAAAATGCTAAGTCTATGTAGCAATTGCCAGAGAATATAAAAGGCATTCCTTTAGATTCTAACTGTTTGAGTTACTCTTGATTTACCGCACGAAGGTTTGGAATGGCGTTGTGAGTTTGGCTTAGTCACTTGCGAGCCAGCATGCTTTGTGGTTTGTCCTGGCAATTGTTGTGGCGGAGCTGTTGAGATGGCTTTGGAATGTAACCGTTCCTGATCTAATGCTGATCCGCCAGCTAAATTATAGGGGGTCACCACTTATTGCTTATTTGCATCCTTTTATTCGGTTGGTAATTTTTTAGCCGTATAAACGAGATGATCGCTCCGCAGTTTGCAAATAATTTTTTCCTCGAAATAGATTCCAACCGGTAGCTATAGTCATCTAAATTGATCCAATTTATGTTGCGACGGTGGCGTTATGGATTTCCTGTGGATAATTCTTCAAGGCGTGTTTATAGCGCTTCTGGCGATGCTGATAATTTTTATTATCACAGCGTTATTCGTACATCTGTGGAACATTACTGTCCCCGGCATATTTCAGCTCAGAGAAATAGAGTTTTGGGAGGGCTTTAGGCTTTTGTTGCTGTCGTGCATTTTATTTGGCGGCTGTGCCATACCTCTGAGGTACGACGGCGGTCAGCACGCCCACACCCATGATCACTTCCCGTGCGTGCAAACTGATAGTTTCAGTGAGGGTGACTTGAATTGCTCACCCTCGCATGGTTAGTACCACATAGGGTTAAAGTAGCGTCTTTAAGTCGGCATCAGGATCGGCCAGCACCGTGGCATCAACCTCCTTGCCTACCAGTTGTTTACAGATCATAAATTCTTTCGGGCTGTTCACCGCATCGGCTGCCACGACGGTGGCGTCGTTTAAGTAAAATACTGCAAATTGGTTGCTGGCCATGTCGCCGCGCAGTACTTCACGATTACCATCGGCAGAGAAACCTACCATTTGCAGTTTGAGCTCGTATTGATCGGACCAAAACCACGGAATGGCGGCGTAGTTTTTGTCGCCGCCGAGCATGTTCGCAGCACTGGTGCGTGCTTGGTCCATAGCGTTGGGTACAGACTCTAGGCGTAGGCGCCGATCTAACAGCGGGTTTGGATGATTCGTGCAGTCGCCGGCTGCGTAGATGTCTG
The DNA here is from genome assembly GCA_902565895.1 of K189A clade bacterium. GTDB lineage: Bacteria > Pseudomonadota > Gammaproteobacteria > Pseudomonadales > Azotimanducaceae > UBA4421. The sequence goes on along the minus strand of CACFGV010000007.1, from coordinate 17,853 downwards.
GATCTGAAGTTTGGCAATGATCGTCTACGACAATGCCATTGTCGCAGGCCAGTCCGGCCGCTTCGGCAAGCTCGATATTGGGTACGATGCCGATACCCACGATTACCAAGTCAGCAGCAAACTCGGCGTCGCCGCACAGCACTTTCTCAACTTTGCCGTCACCACTAAAACCTGTAACCCCGGTATTGGTGTGGATGTTCACACCGCGGCCGCGGTGCAGGGTGTCGTAGTACTCAGACATGGTCGGGGTCGTCACCCGCTGTAGGATTCGATCCTCCATTTCCAATACGTGCACGTCGAGCCCCAGCTCTTTGCCCACTGCTGCGACCTCAAGGCCAATGTAGCCGCCGCCGACGATGACCAGGTTGGCACCTTCTTGCATGGAAGCGCGAATGCCGTCCACATCATCAATGGTGCGCAGATAGTGAATGCCGTCTAAGTCGCTGCCAGGGATACTGAGTTTGCGTGGCCGTGAACCGGTACAGATCAGCAATTTGTCGTAGTCAACAGTTTCGCCGCCCTGTAGTTCGACGGTCTTGCTGTCGCGGTTAATTTTTTCAGCGTGGGTAGATAAGCGCAGGCTGATGTCTTTTTCTTGATAGAACTTTTCAGCGCGCAGGTATACGCGCTCTACTTCTTGGCTGCCAGATAAATAGGCTTTCGAAAGAGGTGGCCGTTGATAAGGCAGGTGGCTTTCGTCGCCAATGATTGTGATCGGTCCTTCATATTTTTCTTGCCGCAAGCTCGCGGCGGCCTGACCTGCTGCGTGGCCTGCGCCAATAATGACCATTCCTGCCATGTCTTTATCCCATCGTTGTGTCCGTATCAGGTGCTAGTTTAACCTGAGCATGGGCGCTTGCCATGAACTTTGTGGCGCCATCAAGAAGCAAGGGGGAGCTGTGGGGGATTTTAAAACGCTAACAGATATTGTTCGTTTGGCGCAGGCCAATCTGGACAAAGGTGACTGGGATTATTTGGTGGGCGCCGCAGATACCGAGGCGTCGTTGCGGCGTAATCGGTCCGCTCTTGAATCTTGGGTGTTTTTGCCAAGGATTTTGCAGGACGTGAGTAAGGTCAATACGGCCACGCAATTGCTGGGTCAGACATTGCGTATTCCGGTGGTGTTGCCGCCAATTGGTTCAATTCAGGCCTTTACCGAACAAGGGGGCAGTGCGGTAGCTAAAGCTGCGGATGAGTTTGGAGTACTGCACATTCTAAGCTCGTCCTGTGCGCCGGACTTTGAAACCGTGGCGCAAGAGGTGCCTGGCCCACGGGTCTATCAACTTTATTTGTCTGGTGATCAAGCATGGCTCGACGATCAGATCGAACGCACGATAGCCAGTGGTTATGTGGGTTTTTGTTTAACCGCAGATACCCAGGTGTATTCGCGCCGCGAGCGCGACTTAATGAAGGGTTATGTGCCTATGCAGGCACGTACTGCAACGGGAACCATGTTGGATCCTGGCGGCGTGAACTATCAGTCCACCATGTCATGGGACCTTGTCGCGCACATCAAAGAGAAATTCGATATACCGCTTATTGTGAAGGGTGTGATGAATCCCGAAGACGCCAAGCGCTGTGTCGATGTGGGTGTTGATGTGGTGTACGTCTCGAACCATGGCGGTCGCCAACTTGATCATACGCTGGCGTGTATCGATGCCTTGCCAGGTGTCGTTGAGGCGGTGGATGGCCGAATACCCGTAGTGGTAGATGGCGGCTTTATGCGTGGCGCTGATGTCATTAAAGGGTTGTGCTTGGGTGCTACCGCAGTCGGTATGGGCCGGTTTGAAGCCTTGGCAGCTGCGGCTGGCGGCGTGCCTGCAATGCTTCGCGCGTTGTCGATTCTCGAACGGGAGATACAGATATCGTTAGCCCTGACCGGTGTAACTAATGTGGCGGATTTACACCCGGGCTTGCTAGTCCGTGATCAACCCTTGCGGCCAAGCCATGTTCTAAGCGCCTTTCCTTTGCTCGAAGAGGGGTACTAGCTGCCGATTCTTACCCTAGGTGTTTGTCCATTGCGCTGAGGGTCTGTTGACGCAGGGCCAGCTTGGTTTGGTAGTAGGCCTCAGTTGGCAGTTGCGCCAAGTTTTCGGCGGCGTTAAGGGCGCTGTTAAGGCCCTCGCCCGATGACGCAAGTTGATCAATGAATCCGGCCTCTTGCGCATCACTTGGGTTGAAGACGTGTGCGTGCATTAGAGCCTTTGTGTGATAAGCAGGGTGCAGTTTTGCTTGCACCGGCGCTAATGCCCAACCCGTTAACGGCACGTTAAGAGCTACTTCGACCATACCGTACTTGTAGGGACCGTCCTCGGCGACGGCGAGATCGCAAGATGCAAGCCATATGGCTCCGATGGTGAAGGCGTGGCCCTGACTCAGGCCGACGACGGGCTTACGACTGCCATAGATTCGGCGAGCGATGTTCCCGCCGCGCTGTCCTAACCGCGAGGCTGCCTTGGGATCATCGCCGACCATGACTGAAAGGTCGTATCCCGCGCAAAACGAACCCTCGCGTCCTTGCAGAATAAGTACTTTGGCGTCGCTGCGCTCAGTTTGATCGAAGGCGCTTTCAAGGTCGTCGAGCAGCTCGTGATTGATAACGTTCTTGTTGCCGTCGTCGAATTGAATGATGGCTATGTCGTCTTGGATATCGGTGGTTACTGACATGCTATTGCCTACTGGATGGAATCTTTAATGTTGGTGTTGCTGGCGATGGATGCGCCACTTTTCGCAGTACTGGCTTTGCGTTCTTCGCTCCACTGATCGACTTCGCTTTTCGGTACACCGTAGCCCAAGCCGCGCTCCACGCCGGGTCGTGCTCGAACTCGGTCGACCCATTCCATAACACGAGGTTTAGTGGTGATGTTGACCTTGCTCCACTTCCAACCTCGTAGCCAAGGGTAAAGGGCGATATCGGCAATAGTAAATTCATCGCCACAAACCCAAGGGTTGTCGCCGAGTTTTTTGTTCAGCACAGACACCAAGCGCAGGGCTTCGTTGTTAAATCGCTCAAGGGGGTGCTGTTTTAGTTCGTCTGCAACATCGTCCATGTAGCGGGTGTAGCTTAACTTGTTGCCAAAGATCGGACCGACATTGGCGGCCTGCCAGTAGACCCAAGGTAATACGTCCCATTTGCGTGTATCCAGTGGCAGCAGTGAGGTCGGAAATTTTTCGCCCAGGTATTCGAGTATTGCGCAGCTTTCGATGATGTCGCGACCGTCGTCGCGTAGGGTTGGGATTTTAGAATTTAAGTTGCGCTCCACGAAGTCGTCTTTGAATTGGTCGCCTTTCAGTAGATTGATCATGCGCACCTGTACGTCGCCAATATCGACCCCGGCTTCGATTAATTCCTCTAACATGATCGACACCTTCCAGCCGTTGGGTGTCGGTGAAGTCCAAAGTTCCATCATGGCGCTTTACCTTTTAAGTGGCTCCGATCAGCCGTGGATTTATTGTTTTTGGTTTAGAAAAGAAATGTAGAGCTGGCGAGCGAAGACATCAAGCAACGAGCATCGGCATCGCTGCTTTTGGCCTTGGGGAGGATGACTCGGATGAGGTGTAATTTTGGGTCGCAGTGCCAATGGTGCAGATCACCCTTTGGCCTGCCATGGGGGAACTAGCTCTTGTCTTTCGGCAGCGGCATTGGAAACGGGGTTACTTTTTCGCCGGAGTCTGTAGTGATCTTCGCTACGCCTTCTTTCTCTACCTCGTCAATGCGCACAATGGCGTGCATAGGGATATAAGAGCGCTGTACGCCTTCAAATTCGCTGCGCAGTCGGTCTTCTGCTGGGTCTATGAGCATCTTGGAGCGATTGCCAAACACATAGTCTTCGACCTCGACAAAACCATATAGGTCGCTTTGATAGATATTGCGCGCATAGACCTCGTAAATCTGGCCCTGGTTATGGAACAGGATTCGGTAAGTATTTTCTGTGGTCTTGGTAACGGCCATTGGCTTTGCTCGTGTAGAAAAAACGGGTGCGTGTCGCCCTGTGGCGGAATACTTGGGGATGAGCCTTGGCTTTTCAAGTAGTCCAAGAGTTTGCGTATAATCGCGGCCCCGCTACACAGTGTTGATCATGGCCAAAAAACTTTTCGTTAAAACCCATGGCTGTCAGATGAATGAATACGATTCTGCGCGTATGTACGACGTGCTGCGCGAGACTCAGGGCTATGAGCGGGCAGACAGCGAGGACGATGCGGATGTGTTGTTGCTAAATACCTGTTCGATCCGCGAAAAAGCCCAAGAAAAAGTGTTTCATCAATTAGGGCGCTGGCAAAAGCTAAAAACAGACCGGCCTGATTTGGTCATCGGTGTAGGTGGCTGTGTCGCCAGCCAGGAAGGCGATGCCATTATGCGTAGAGCGCCGGTAGTGGATATGGTGTTTGGGCCACAAACTATTCATCGTCTACCGCAAATGCTCGACAGCCGGGTGCAGCAGCTTGTTCCTGTGGTTGACGTGACCTTTCCTGAAGTCGAGAAATTTGATCGACTCCCGGAACCAAAAATGGACGGCCCTGCCGCCTTTGTTTCCATTATGGAAGGTTGTAGCAAGTACTGTAGTTTTTGCGTGGTGCCCTATACCCGTGGCGAAGAGGTCAGTCGCTCGGTGGATTCGGTCTTGCAAGAAGTGCGTGGCTTGGTCGCCCAAGGGGTGCGCGAGATTCACTTACTGGGGCAGAACGTAAATTCGTACTTGGGCGCTATTGATGGTGACAAAGCAGATCTAGCAGAACTCATCTACTACGTAGCTGACATTGAGGGCGTGGAACGCATTCGTTTTACAACCTCACACCCAATGGATTTTTCCGACAGTTTGCTTGAGGCCTATCGCGACGTGCCGCAGTTGGTGGATCATTTGCATCTGCCTGTGCAAGCTGGATCGGACCGTATCTTGATGGCGATGAAGCGTGGTCATACCGCTGCGCAGTATGTCGCCAAGATCAATGCGCTGCGGGCGATACGGCCCAACTTGAGCCTTTCCTCTGATTTTATTGTGGGATTCCCGGGTGAGACCGAAGAAGACTTTGCTGCGACCATGGCATTGATCGAAGAAGTCGGCTTTGATGTGTCCTTCAGCTTTATTTACAGCGCTCGTCCTGGAACCCCTGCGGCTGCGCTGGCAGACGACACCCCGGAAGCCGTCAAAAAACAACGGTTGCAGCACTTGCAGGCGACTCTGCGTAATCAAGCAGACGCTATAGCCGACGCCATGGTGGGCACACAGCAACGTTTGTTGGTAACCGGTTTTGCTAAGAAAGATCCTACGGGTAAACAACTCGCTGGACGCACTGAGAACAACCGGGTGGTAAATTTCTTGGGGCCGGCGGAACTGGTGGGTGGTTTTTGTACCGTTGAAATCACCGAGGCACTGCCCAACTCTATGCGTGGAACGCTACTTGTCGATTAATCACGCGAAGGACGTGCCAGATTGTCATTTGACAGCCCAAAGCCTGGGTTTAAGCTCTCATTACCTACTCTCTAACCTGCTTTAATGGTGAAATTTGCAAGAACAAGATTCTGATTCTAATCAATCCGTCGAGAACACCTCGGCACAATCCAGCCCCGCCACTGTTGTTCCCTTAACACGTCGTACTTTGCTAGAACCTGATGATGCTGAGCGCCTGGCCGCTTTAGTTGGCCCTGTGGACGCAAATCTAAAGCATCTTGAAAAACGACTTGATGTGCACATTCGTAACCGTGGCAACGAATTTCAGATCAGTGGTCCAGAAGCTCGTGTGCGCGCAGCCGAAGCGCTATTGCATCAGCTGTATCGTGAGACCGCCCACGCGCAAACCTTAGAGCCCGATCAGGTACACCTGTTTTTACAGGAAGCCGGTGTTGAGGAGTTGTTAAATCGCCAAGACCGTAAGGAGCGGGCAGAACAAAGCGAAGAACCGGCAGATGTGCAGGTGATTCGTACGCTTAAGAGGTCCATCAAACCCCGCGGTCACAATCAACAACTGTATGTTCGCGCGGTGCGTGGTCATGACATCAGTTTTGGAGTAGGGCCTGCGGGTACCGGCAAAACCTATCTCGCTGTGGCCTGTGCGGTAGAGGCTCTAGAGTCGCAACAGGTGGCCCGGATTTTATTGGTGCGACCGGCAGTAGAAGCGGGCGAAAAACTTGGCTTTTTGCCGGGCGACCTGGCGCAGAAAATTGATCCATACTTGCGTCCGCTCTATGACGCTTTGTATGAAATGCTTGGTGTTGAGCGGGTTAATAAATATATCGAGCGCAACATCATCGAGGTGGCACCGTTGGCCTACATGCGTGGCCGCACCCTAAACAATGCCTTCATCATTCTCGACGAATCGCAAAACACTACAGTGGCGCAAATGAAAATGTTTTTAACGCGCATCGGTTTTGGATCCACAGCAGTGGTTACCGGCGACATTACGCAAATCGATTTGCCCCGCGGCGAGCACTCTGGTCTGGTCAATGTCATTAATGTTTTGCGCCACACTAAGGGTGTGAGCTTTACCCATTTTGGGTCGAAAGACGTTGTGCGCCATCCGCTGGTACAACGCATTGTGGATGCTTACGATGCGTATACCGAGCCGCCTTCAAGGAGCGGTAGCCAGAACTCCAACAGCAACGGCTGACATTGGTCTTCGTAGTGCAGATTGCTGAGGGCGTTCCAGAGCAGGACGTCAACGCGGCGTTTGCGCAGTTTGCTGGACCTACAGAAACAGGTCTAGCACGGGTTCTGCGCAGCGTCTGTGATCATGTAGACGATTCACGATTGCGCCGCGAGGTTTGTTTGCGCGTATGTGACGCTGCAGAGTCTCAGGCTTTGAACGATAACTTTCGTGGCAAAGACAAGCCCACTAATATTCTTAGTTTCCCGGCGGGGGAACTCGCGGCAGCGGAACTGCCCCTTGGGGACTTGGCGTTATGCTGGCCGGTGGCGTGCCAAGAAGCGACCGAACAACATAAACCGTTACACCATCACTTAGCGCATCTGACTGTGCACGGTTTGCTGCATTTGCTTGGTCATGATCACGAACAGGACACAGAAGCTGCGCGCATGGAGGGTTTAGAAATTGCGATTCTCGCCGACTTGGGCATTGCGAATCCGTATCATTGAATTATGCCCCTTGCTTTTTTTGACCTTCTTACCTATACAGACAGTCCGTAAGGACTCCTCCTTTAAATATGAGTGATACATCTGAGTTGTTAAATGACTCAGCCGAAACTTCGACACCCCGAAGAGGGGTCCGTGAGTGGCTTTCTGATCTGTTTTCTGACGAACCAGAAGATCTCCCCGAACTTTTAAGCATATTGCGTGACGCCGCTGAGCGTCAGCTTATTGATCTTGATGCTCTGAACATCATTTTTGGTGCTTTGCAGGTGTCTGATATGCATGCCCGGGACATTATGATTCCACGCTCAGCTTTGGTCGTGGTCGGCGAAGATCAGACGCCCGCCGAGTTACTGCCGGTTATTGTTGAGTCCAGGCACTCGCGGTTCCCAGTGATTGGTGACGACGTGGACGACATCAAAGGTATTCTGCACGCCAAAGATTTGCTGCCCCTGTTGTTGCAAGAAAACCATCAGACCTTTGCCATGCGCGACTTCATCCGCCCGGCGCAACTGATTCCTGAAAGCAAAAGACTCAACGTCTTGTTGCAAGAATTTCGCGCTAATCGAAATCATATGGCATTAGTGGTGGATGAATACGGACAGATCTCTGGTGCGGTGACTATTGAAGATGTGTTGGAGCAGATTGTTGGCGAGATAGAAGACGAGCACGACGTTGATGACGATAGTTTTGTAAAACAGCTCGAAGCCAACAGTTTTCACGTTAAAGCCAACACTACGGTGGAAGATTTTAACGAGTACTTTGGTACTACGCTAAGTGATGAAGAATTCGACACCATTGGCGGTCTGGTGCTGCACGAATTCGGGCATGTACCTGAGCGTGGTGAATCCATTGTTTACGCCGGTATGGCGTTCGAAGTACTTAATGCGGATTCGCGCCGTATTCGCTTACTGAAAGTTGATACTGTGGTGCCCGAAGTGGCTAATGCTGACGACTGAATGGCGTAACGGACTGCTCGCGCTGCTGCTGGGCGCTGTCTTTCCGCTGGGTTTTGCGCCCCTGGGTTGGTGGCCAGTAAGCCTACTGTCGGCGGCAGGCTTGTTTTTGATTCTCAATTCCGCGCAAGGCGGTTTGCTTCGGTTGGCCTGGTTTTACGGCCTTGGCAAGTACTTGAGCGGTGCGTCTTGGATTTACGTCAGCATAAACGAATACGGTAATGCGTCGCCGCTGCTGGCGGCGGTATTGGTGTTGTTGTTTGTCGCCACGCTGGCGGTATTTGTGTTGCCAGTGGGCTGGTCGTTGCAGCGTTTTAGGGTGGCAACACCCTGGGTAAATGGTCTGATTTTTTGTGCCGCTTGGGTTGTCGCAGAGTGGTTATTGACCTGGGTGCTTACGGGGTTCCCTTGGCTCTTTATTGGCTACAGCTTGACGGACTCACCCTTTGTTGGCCTGTTGCCCTTGGTTGGCGCGCTGGGAACCGGTTTTTTAGCGTTGCTCGGCACTGTTGGTGCAACGCTGTGCCTTCGAGCTGCCTGGCGCAGTCTACCAGTGCCAAAAGCTGTCTTGGTTATGACCGGCGCGCCAATCGCATTTGTTTTGGCGTTTCTGCCTTGGCAGTGGGTGACACCTTTAGGTCAGTACTCAGCCGCCATTGTGCAGGGCAATGTCGATCAGGCGATTAAGTGGGATGCCGATCAACGTAGCGTTATCGTGAATCGCTACTTGTCGTTGTCGGAGCCGCATTGGTCAGCAGATACTCTGGTGTGGCCTGAGTTTGCACTGACCGCCTATGGCGCAGAAGCAGAACGGGTGACAGCGGCTTTGCACACTAGGGCTCAAGCCAGCGACACCAATGTAGTGATTGGTGCACCCCGAGTCGAATTGTCAGCTGCTGTTAAGGAAGATGAGCCTCGTTATCGCATATTTAATGCTGCCATCGGTTTGGGTTTGGCCAATGGCTTGGTCACCAAACACCACCTGGTGCCCTTTGGTGATTACGTGCCGTTACAAGACTGGCTGCGCGGGTTGATCGAGTTTTTTGACTTGCCCATGTCCAACGCCAGCCGTGGTGCTGCTCGACAGTCGAATGTGGTTTTAAACTTGGGGGGCAATTCTGCCGAAGCGGCCATTGGCATTTGCTATGAAATCGCCTACGGCCAGTCGATGCGACAACGCGCGCAAAACGCTGGGGTGCTAATGACCCTGACCAATGACACGTGGTTTGGGCGTTCTATTGGCCCACACCAGCACATGCAGATCGCTCGGGTTCGAGCAATCGAAAATGGCCGTTGGTTGTTGCGCGCGGCCAACGATGGGGTCACAGGGGTGGTGGATCACCAAGGCCGGTTGCGCGGCCAGTTGCCGCAATTTACCCAAGGCGTACTGGTTACTGAGTATCAAATTATGCAGGGCACCACGCCCTACAGTGCATTGGGCGATTGGCCGTTGTTCGTAATGCTGCTGGCTCTGTGTGTCGGTCTCGGTTATCGCATGGGGATCACAGGTGTCGCTTAGGGTTTAAAGGGACGCCAGAGCGCTCAATTTGATCGTCGAGGTGGTATCCTTGCCGCCGTTTTTAATGACGACGAAAGACCCACCCCCATGAAGCCAACTTATGATCCGCAACAAGTGGAGCAAGACGCCCAAGCTTATTGGCAAGACAACAATTGTTTTGTCTGCAACGACCAAAGCGAGGGCGAAAAGTTTTACTGTCTGTCCATGTTCCCTTACCCGAGCGGCCGTCTGCACATGGGTCACGTACGCAACTACACGCTGGGTGATGTCATCAACCGTTACCAGCGCCTTAAAGGCCGCAATGTGATGCAGCCCATGGGGTGGGATGCCTTTGGTTTGCCGGCGGAAAACGCTGCGATTAAACACGGCGTGGCGCCAGCCGCTTGGACCAAGGACAACATCGCCTACATGCGCGGACAAATGCAGCGTTTGGGCTTTGGCTTTGATTGGTCTCGCGAGTTTGCGACCTGTGATCCAGATTATTATCGTTGGGAACAATGGTTGTTTGTGCGCCTCTATAAAAAAGGCTTGGTATATCGCAAGAATGCCATGGTCAATTGGGATCCGGTAGATCAGACCGTGCTGGCGAACGAGCAGGTAGTAGAAGGGCGGGGTTGGCGCTCGGGTGCGGTGGTTGAGCGGCGGGAAATGGCTCAGTGGTTCCTGAAGATTACCGACTACGCTGAAGAATTGCTTAATGAGCTGGACCAGATGGACGGCTGGCCTGAGTCCGTTAAGAGTATGCAGCGCAATTGGATTGGGCAGTCCTTTGGAGCGGAAATTGACTTTGCAGTAAACGACGACTCAGTAACTTTGCTGACAGTGTTTACCACGCGGCCAGATACGCTGATGGGCGCCACCTACGTTGCGGTAGCTCCGGAGCATCCGTTGGCCCAAGCGGCGGCGCAATCCAACCCAGAGGTGGCGGACTTTATTGCGCAGTGCGCACAAAACACCACCGCTGAAGCGGATATGGCGACCATGGAAAAAGCAGGTATAGCCACCCAGGCTACCGTGCAGCATCCATTAACGGGTAAGGCGTTACCGGTTTGGGTCGCGAATTTTGTATTGATGGAATACGGCTCTGGTGCCGTGATGTCGGTGCCTGGCCATGACCAACGAGATTGGGAGTTTGCGCGTAAGTATGGCATTGACATCATTCAAGTAATCGAACCCGTGGATGATGCAGCTTGTGATCTGAAAGAAGCCGCGTTTACCACCAAGGGTCGTCTAATCAATTCTGGAGAATTCAACGGCCTGACCTCCGCCGAAGCGTTCAACCGCATTGTTGATGCCTTGCAACAACGCGATGCCGGTCGCTCGATCACTAACTACCGCTTGCGTGACTGGGGTGTTTCGCGGCAGCGCTATTGGGGCTGTCCGATTCCGATGATTCATTGTCCACAATGTGGCGTGCAGCCTGTGCCAGAAGAAGACTTACCGGTGGTGTTGCCGACTGAGGTGAGCATTAACGGGGTTAGATCGCCATTGGTTGATATGCCGGAATTTCTCGACGTTGCGTGTCCAAACTGTGGTGCGGCGGCGCGCCGAGAAACTGATACCTTTGATACGTTCATGGAATCGTCATGGTACTTCGCGCGCTTTGCATCACCAGACGCCAACGCCATGGTGGATGAGCGTGCTAAGTATTGGACGCCGGTCGATCATTACGTGGGCGGCATTGAGCACGCCATATTGCATCTGTTGTATGCGCGTTTCTATTTTAAGCTGATGCGCGATGAGGGGTTGGTAGAAGGCGATGAGCCTTTTACGCGCCTGATGATGCTGGGTATGGTGTTGCAGGAGGGCAAGAAGATGTCCAAATCAGCAGGCGATGCCGGTGATCCGCAAAAGCTACTGGATCGATACGGCGCCGATGCGGTGCGCGTGGCCATGATGTTCGCGGCGCCGCCTGAGCAGTCTTTTGAGTGGGGCGAAGCGGGCCTGGAAGGTGCAATGCGTTTTCTTAAACGCCTGTGGGCATTGGCTCATGAACACATCGAACAAGGGCCAGCGCCAGCCCTTGATGTGGCCGCATTGTCCGACGCGGGCAAAAATTTACGTCGTAAAACCCATTCGACTTTGGCAAAAGCTGACGATGATTATGGGCGGCGTCTGCAATTTAACACGGTGGTTTCGGCGGTGATGGAACTGGCGAATGAAATAGCCCGCATGGACAGCGCACACCACGCAGACCGGGCAGCAGTGCAGGAAGCCTTGGAAAGCGCCGCCTTAGTTATTTCGCCCATAGCGCCGCATATCGCGCACAGTTTATGGGCGGCCTTGGGTCAGGACACTACGCTGGTTAGTCACCCGTGGCCGCAAGTTGACGAAGCCGCGCTGACCCAGCACTGGTTGACGCTTGTCGTGCAAGTGAACGGCAAGGTGCGTGGTCAGATTGATGTGGCTGCGGACGCAGAGCAAGCTGATATCCTTGATCTGGCTAAGGCCGAGGAGAATGTGGCGCGTCATCTAGAGGCAAAGACGGTTCGCAAAGAGATTTATGTGCCAAACAAGCTGGTCAATATCGTTGTGGGCTAAAGGCTTAACTTTTGCCGCGGTGGCGTTGTGTTTAAGTGCCTGTGGCTTTCAACTGCGCGGACAAGACCTTGTTAACTCAGGCTATACCTATGCGGTGACAGGCAAAGACAGCCAGTTTGCGGCGGCGCTGGAACAACGCCTTGAGGCAATGAATGTGTTAGCTGGTAGTGGCGAGTCTGCAGATATCACGGTGGAGTTGCTGCGGGTGCGGCGCCAACAAGTGGATGGCGCAGTAAACGCAGAAGCCATGTTGCTCGAACAGGCGGTGCGTCTGGAGATAGATTACCGAGTCTTAGACGCATCGGCGGTAGAGCTGGTGCCGGTTCAACAGCTCAGTCGACAACGTTATTTTCGCTTAGATCGAAGCAACCTACTGGGTACAGCGACCATGAAAGAAGAAATTGCTGACGCCCTGGAGGACGAGTTGGCGGCACAGTTGTTGCGCAGCCTCAATTTAATCCAACAGAACTTAACCTCCGCTAATGGCAACTAGACCAGAGCAACTCGCTGAGGTGTTGAACAAGGGTTTGGCGCCGGTGTATCTAGTCAGTGGAGATGACACTTTGCGCTTGACCGAGGCCTGCGATCAGATCGTAGCTGCGGCCAAGCAGCAGGGATTTACAGAGCGTAGTGTGCATCATGTGGAGACGGGCTTTAGTTGGCACGGTTTGAGCCAAGACGCGGCGAGTATGTCACTGTTCGCAGAGCGCAAAATTTTGGATGTTCGAGTTGCCAGCAAGAAGCTCGATAAAGAGGCTTCTGCTTTGCTTCAAGAGTGGGTCGCTGACGGTTCGAGCAACACAGACACGGTGCTGTTGTTGCGCACAGACCGACTGCAACCTAAGCAGCGCTCGAGTGCTTGGTTTAAGGCCTTAGAAAAAGACGGTGTGGTGGTGTTGATCTGGCCGCTTTCAGCTCAAGAGTTTCCGCGCTGGTTGAAGGGTCGGCTCCAACATAAAGGTTTGGATTTGCAAACTGATGCGCTGTCGTATTTGGCCGCTCGGGTGGAGGGAAACTTGCTGGCGGCAGCCCAGGAAATTGAAAAGCTGGCGCTGCAAAATCTACCTATGCCGATCTCGGCTGAAGCGTTGGCGGGATGTCTGGAAGATACCTCACGATTTTCCAGTTTTGATCTGGTGGACGCTGCATTACAGGGCGATGCTGGACGTGTGCACAAAGTCTTACACGGCCTTAAAGAAGAAGGCGTGAGCGTATTTGCCATTATGGGGGCGCTGACCAGTCAGTTGCGCCGTTTAGATCAAACTCGTGGCCTGCCGCCAGCGCGCGCACGGGCCATACAACGGTTTATGCAGCGTAGCCGCATACCCACACATCAGTGGCTCGCAGAGTGCACATTGATTGATCAGCAAGCTAAGGGTCTTGGTATCAGTGATCCTTGGATTAGCCTAGAGCAGCTGTTGTTGTCGATGGCCGGTGTGACCTCAATACCGCGACCGTCGGTGCATCAGAGGTTGTTGAGAAGGCGCTAACGGCGGCTCCTGTTGAGGGCCAAATCTCGCAAGCTGGCTGTAGCGAGACCTATACTTTAGGCGGCTACGGTTTGAATGACATCACCCTTGCGTTGCAGTAGGTGGATGCCTTGCGCCAGCGCGGCATGCTTGACCTCGTCGGGCAGGTGAAAGGCAGCCAAGCCCCAGTGTTGGGTATGGTCCTTATACTGAGGAAGTAGCGTATTGGAGTTGCCTCGCTTTTTCTCCAGCAGCCGCGCAAGGTCTCTAGGATGGGCTTTATATTTGATTTCTAGGACGAATACGTTGTCGCGATTTACTAAAACCAGATCAAATTCGTCTTCCACACCATGCCGATTACCTGCAATGTTTTTGTAGATGCTATCGAAGTTCATACCGATCAACACGGGCTTGTCTTTTAGACTGTTGTAATAGAACTCCTCGGCCACAGCACCTTGGCTGTTGCTTATGCCACCATACATCTCGGCCAGTCTATCGATTTTCTCTGCCGTTCTGTTTAGCTTGGCCTCGGTTTGAGCTTGTTGAACCGCGTTGGCCTGTAGCTGGGCGTCTGTTGCCGCTAGTTGTGCATCGGTTGCTGCCAACTGGGTAGTGATTTTGGCTAGCTGCCGCTCGGTGCTGGCTTGCAGTCGCTCGGTGCTGGCTTGCAGTCGTTCAGTGTTGGCTTGCAGTCGTTCACTGTTAGCTTGCAGTCGCTCGGTATTGGCTTGCAGCTGTTGAATGTACTGACGTTCGCTCGCAAAACTGGCTACCAAGTCATGTAACTCTTGGTCGGTCATGGCTGTAACTCGTATCGTTGGGCGTCTGCCCCAACGGTCATATTAAAGATAGGCGAAACAATAAAGAATTGTTGGCGCTATACCAAGTGGCAGAACGCCGCATGGACCGTAGGTAAACCCCCACCAACCCCGTGAGCTGCGACTGCCAAGATTAGGGCAAGGCTAAGGCCACCAGGCGCGCATCTTGCGCTTGGCCGATAGCGACAACGATATATTGTTTGCCGTTTTGGCTATAGGTCATGGGTGTTCCCCAGGGTCGTGCGGGCAGGTCGATTTCTGCCACGATCTGGCCATCACTTTTATCAAAGGCGCGTAGCACGTTGCGCTGGCCATCGGCCTGGGTCACAAACAACAAACTCTTGGTGAGTACGGGACCACCCGACCATGAAGCGCCCAATGGGCCTGGATCCGGTAAGCCCATGTCAATGACCTTCTGTCTCGGACCGTCACCATTAATGGTCATCCATTTGTGATCGCCGGTGCCCATGTCTATGGCGGTGACGCGTGCATAGGGTGGCTTGATCAACGGCAGGCCTTGGGGGCCTCTGACGCTGTTTACGCTACGGCTTCGTACATAGCGGAAGTCGGTCTTGTCGGGATTGCCTTTTGTTAGTTTTACCGCAATGGGACTTGCTTGGGACGGCACAAACAAGACCTGGGTCGCCGGGTCAAAGGCTGCACCAGTCCAATTTGCGCCTCCACCCCACCCCGGTAGATTTAAGGTGCCTTGCAAACTGGGTGGCGTATACAGCGGGCCCGTTTGGAACTGGGCCATAATCTTTTTGGCCTCCGCGAAAAGTTCTGGGCTGAAGTCGATGAGCTGTTGTTCATTCATGCCCTGGCTCTCAAAGGGCGCGGGTTTGCTCGGTATGGGTTGAGTAGGGCTGGCCCGTTCGCCGGGTACTGAGCTTTGGGGTACCGGTGTTTCTATGATCGGCCAGACGGGATCACCAGTAACCCTGTCGAAGACAAATACAAACCCTTGTTTAGTGACCTGAGCCACGGCTTGGATGGATTTTCCCGCTACCTCGATGTCCATCAAGGTTGGGGCCGCAGGCAAATCGTAGTCCCACAAGCCGTGGTGGACCATTTGGAAGTGCCAAACTCTTTTTCCGGTTCGCGCATCGACGCAGACAAGACTTTCGGCGAATAAGTTGTCGCCCAGACGGTGTCCACCATACCAATCATTGGTTGGTGTGCCGGTGGGTAAGTAGATGTACCCCAGGTTTTGGTCTGCACTCATACCGGTCCAAACGTTGGCATTGCCTGTATACCGCCAAGACTCGTCTTCCCAAGTGTCGGCACCAAATTCTTTGCCCTGGGGAATGGTGTGGAACATCCACACCTGCTCGCCGGTTAAGGGGTCGAAGGCGCGTACATGGCCGGGCGGCATGGTCTTGTTTTCTGGACCATCGAGTATGGATGAACCCACTACGACAACATCAGCGACTACCGTGGGTGCGGAGATCACGGAGTAGAGCTTACGATTCACTGGACGGCCTAAGCCGAGAGTGAGATCGACCCGTCCAGAATCGCCGAACCCGTCTACGGGCTTACCCGTTTTCGCGTCTAGGGCCCACAAATAGGCGTTATTGGTGGGCATGAAAATAATCGACTTATCTTTACCGTTAGACCAATAAGCGACTCCTCGATGGTTATAGCCAAGATTTGTTGGGCGCCCATCGTCATAGGTGCGGGTATCGAAAAGCCAAACGGTTTGGCCGTTGGTGGCATTAATCGCGGCCACTTGTCCTAACGATGTGCTGATGTACAGCAGGTTGCCAATCTTTAGCGGTGTCGACTTAAAGCCCCAGGGTGTTTTTTTGAGGTCAGCTTTTACCAACGCATTGTCTGGTGATTGCCACTGCCAGGCCACCCGCAAATCAGCCACGTTGCCAGAGTTAATTTGTTCAAGCGCAGCGTACTTCGATGACCCGGCATCGTTGCCGTAGGTTGGCCAGTCTGTATTGCCTGCGTTCGCGGTGGCTGCAAGCAGGCTGCTGAATAAAATAACCAGGCGATAGTTCATATTCCCCTCCAATCTACGCAATGGCTGTCAGTTGATGTGTGTCTCTGCAGTAACGCCCAGGGCCTCAACGCTAAGCTGGCCGTTGCTGTTGTCTAGAGTGGTAACCGAGCAGTTGTCAGGCGCGAAGATCCGCATCCGGTCGTCTTGAGTGGCGGCACCCACGGCTGCGTTAATGGCGACAAAGTGACTGAAGATAATGCAGTCGCTTGGTTGCGCCAGCAACGCATCAACTAGGGCTCGCCGCCAGTTTTGTGAGGCCTGTGCCAGCTCTGACCAGCTACCTTGCATGGCGCGTTGTAACCATTGAGCGCGCTCTGCCAAGTCGTCGGTGGGCGATGGAATTTCGGCAACGCGGTCCTCAATGGCGACTTCGCACCGCCAGCGCGCAGCCAGGGGTTGAGCCGTCTCAACCGCACGAGCCAATGGACTGGAAAATAAGATTGGGCGCTGTGTGCCATGGCGCGCATCCAACATGGCGCCCACGGCTTCGGCCTGTTGCCGTCCCAAGTCGTCTAGCCCTGGATCTTTGTGACTGCCGAAACCGGCCGCCGCTTTACCGTGACGCACCAAATGAATGTGTGCCATTTATCTTGCTCCTCCTGCTTTTTAACCAGCATCCAAGTCCAACTAAGATTGAGCGCCAGCCCTCGTGATTTGGTGTTGGGTTCCATACAATAGCGGGATGAAATAACGTCTAGGAAGATCGCGTGTCAGAACAAGCCGCAGCTGGAATTACCTCATCGTTCGCCCCCGATACCACAGCAAGTGTGCGCGAAGCCTTTGGAATTGATCAAGAACTATCGGTGCCGGCGTTTAGCCAAAGAACGGATTATGTGCCGGCCATTGACCCAGACTATCGGTTCGACCGCGACACTACCTTGGCCATTCTTGCCGGATTTGCGCATAACCGCCGCGTTATGGTTCAGGGCTATCACGGCACGGGTAAATCAACCCACATTGAGCAAGTAGCCGCTCGGCTAAATTGGCCGTGTATTCGCATCAATCTGGACAGCCACATCAGTCGTATTGACCTCATCGGTAAAGATGCCATCGTGCTGCAAGACGGTAAGCAGATTACCGAATTTCGTGAAGGCATATTGCCTTGGGCTTTGCAGCATCCTGTGGCCTTGGTCTTTGACGAGTACGATGCCGGCCGTCCCGATGTGATGTTTGTTATTCAGCGGATTCTGGAGATCGAGGGTAAGCTCACCTTACTTGACCAGAACAAGGTGATTGACCCAAATCCATTCTTCCGGTTATTTGCTACCACCAACACCGTGGGTCTTGGCGATACCACGGGTCTGTACCACGGCACCCAGCAGATAAACCAAGGCCAAATGGACCGGTGGAGCATTGTCTCTACCCTGAACTATTTAGAACACGCAGCCGAAGTCGACATCATAAAGGGTAAGGTCGAGAGCTTTGCGAAGGGTGCCAAGGGTGAGCGTATGATC
>CACFGV010000006.1 GCA_902565895.1 K189A clade bacterium | reverse complement strand
CGCCCACGTTATTGAGCGACTCATTACCGAAAGCATTGGTAAACGATTTTTAATGTCGTCTTTTATCGCCATCATCACCAACAAACATAATCTGCCCCAAGGCCTCCACCAAGATCAGGCCATAGCACCGTTTCAGGACGCCGCCGCGCCATTCACTTGTAACACCATGTTCATACTCGACGACATGGGCCCACAAAATGGCGGCACCCTAGTAGTACCTGGCTCGCACAAACTGCTAAGCCAGCCTGGCACCGGCCAACCTATCACCAAACCCCTGCCGCCGGCGATCAACCTCACGGCGCCAGCAGGAACAGTCATGATCTTTGAAGGTCGACTTCTCCATGGCACCGGAGTAAACCGCTCCGAAAAGCCACGCACCGTGTTGGTCATGAACAGCATCAAACCCTTTATGCGCCAACAAGAGCTGCATATGTTCTCCGCCCGCAAAGAGATTCTAGAAAACGCATCAGACAAATTGCTGTATCGGCTTGGGGCCATTCCAATGGGGTTAGGCGGCATTGAGGGCGCATGGAACGGCGATCGCTTAGTGGGCCAAAGGCTTGCCTTAGAGCAGGGCCAATACCTTACTGTCGGCGAGTTGTCGCCAGACAGTAGTGTCGAAGAGCTTAATCGAGACTTTGGCTATCGACACTCCGAGGTTGGCGAACGCCAAGCGCCGGATCAGCCAGAGTGGGTCACCGACGCATGATAGTCTAATCACCCTCACTCAGCCGCTTTGTGACAGAGTGAAAGCAGTGAAGAATCAAACGTCGACCGCTTCTTGATCCCGGCTTCTAAGGTACTGACGCATTTGGCGGTCGTAACGGCTGGTGGCGGATTTACGGCCCTCGCGCACCCAAGGCTGTGCGACGGGCCGCGCGGCGGCTTCCACTTGGTCACCCATCACCGTCACTCGCTGAATCACCCGCTCGCCTTCAAAGTCGTTTAAGACAAAGTGTTGGGTGCAGCGGTTGTCCCATATTGCAATGGTCCCTGGGGTCCAGTGGTAGCGCACGGTGAAGCGTGGGTTCTTTACCCAACCGGTAAGGTAACCCAGCACCGCATCGCTCTCGGTGACGTTCATCTCGACGATACGACGGGTGAAGTGTTCATTCACATACAACGACTTACGCCCAGTCTCTGGGTGCAATCGCACCACCGGATGAATCGCCATGATGTCTGGACGACTGTGGGGCGCGGCATCGTGCAACGCAGTGGTGCCTTCACACAATTGCTGCATCGGCGTAGACAGTTCATCAAAGGCCTGCTCTAAGTTTGTCCACATGGTGTCGCCGCCTACTTCTGGGCACTTCACCATATGCAAGATCGACATAATGGACGGTTGGTCTTGAAAGGTAATATCCGTATGCCATTCATCAGCAACACCACCCTGGGTTGCCGCCAACTCAAAAATATAGGGGTGGTCGGTAAATGGGTTTTTTAGATTCGGATGATCTTCTAGCTCACCAAAGTTGTGGCCAAACTCTACATGTTGCGACGGACTAATGGTCTGCCCAGGAAAAAACAATACTTTGTGTTCCAGCAATAACGCTTTGATAAGCTGAATGTCGGAACCGCTCGTGGTGGTAAGGTCGGTTCCACTGACCTCTGCCCCCAGTGCGCCAGCGAGTCTTTTTACCTGCCAATCCGTTGCCATAATGATTCTCCTCTCTCTTGCCTTTACCCGAGGGCCTTTCAGGCGTTGGCCAACAGTACGTCATCGCTGACGTCGCGCACAAATAGCGGTTCGATGCCCTGCTCTACCAGATCGTTCTGTAGCGCTTGCACATCCACCTGCTGGCGCGGTGCCGCCACGGCCTGTAGCAGCAGTTCCAATAACGTCGCGTCACTGCTGGTATTTAAAAACAGACCTGGCCGAGCGAGCACAAAGTCTACCGCGCGCTGTATAACGCCAGAATCTCTTAGCGGCCGATACCAGCTCAAGCGCCGCTCGGGGTCGTCGTCTTTCCATCGTCGTGCCGCGATGCTCTTAATGGTCTGCATGGCCACACCGCGTTGGCTGCACAGCTCGTACAGCGCATCAAAGTCTGCGGCATATTCTGGGTTATTCATCATCACAAAGCTGTAAGGCACCAGTATGGAATCAAAAGCATAGGTCTCTAAGCTTTTTATATGCATGGCTGGTGCGTAGGTGCCATGGCCGGTAACGCCAATAAACCGTACTAACCCTTGTTCTTTAGCTTCCACCAGGGCTCCCAGCGCGCCACCTGGCCCCATGGCGGTTTGCCAGTCGTTTTCGTTGGTGAGGTTGTGCATTTGGATCAGGTCAATCTGATCCACTTGCATGCGTTCTAACGATTCGTGCAATTGCTGCTTTGCTCGGGCGGCAGTGCGATGGCCCGTCTTGGTCGCCAAAAATACGTCATTACGATGCTGTGCTAACCAAGGGGCCAAACGCAATTCGGCCTCGCCATAACTCGCCGCCACATCAATGTGGTTGAGACCATAGCTGGCCATCAGTTCCAAGGTACGATCTGCACGCTCTTGGGACATAGCGCCTAATGCTGCAGCGCCAAAAATTGCGCGGCTACTGTTGTGGCCGGTGTTGCCAAAAGGGGCTCGTTCTATGCTGTAGCTCATCCCATGATCTCCGTAACTTATGCGCTAATATACGCTTATGGATATTGGTCAATCATCCTTCACTGTGTGGACTGCAAGCAAGCTTTGGTTGCAGATGGGTAGGGGCGTCTGTGGCACAGTAGTGCAAGCGCGCACAACTCCTTTGGAGGCATGGCAACCATGAGCGCTGTGGTGTGCTGGAACTGCGGCCGTGATCTGGCGGATATTCCACGCCCAATTAGCCGTCACAATAACTGCCCCGCCTGCTTTAGCGATCTGCATTGTTGCCGTATGTGCAAACACTTTTTGCCGGAACGAGTCGGTGTGTGTGCCGAGGATCGCGCCGATCCGCCGGTTGAAAAAGAAAACGCCAACTTTTGCAGCTTTTTTATTCCCGTCAGCGACGCCTATAATCCCAACAAAAAGTCCAAGGGCGATGCCGCAAAAGACGCACTGGCCAACCTATTCGGCAAGGCGCCCAGCACGGACAGCGAAGACAGCGACCCCGAGCCAGCAGACACGCCCACAACAGACCCCACCCTCGACGCACTCAACGCACTGTTCAAGCCGAAAAAATAGTTACGCTCAGCGATTGACTAAAATCGTTATTTGGCTAACTATTTTCATCATTACTAACGGGAGAGCAGAGTCATGGCATCGGCTACCATAAACAATGTACTCAAAGTCTTCGGCTCCAAACCTACTGAACAGGAGCAAAGCGCACTGGCTGAGGAAGTCATGCTCATGACATTGTCGCGCGCTACCGCCGCTGACACCAACATCGAAGAAGTCGAGGTCGACATGGTGCGTAGCGTGCTGGAAAAGCACCTCGGCAAAAACTACTCGTCAGCGGACATACGCATCGCTGCAAATTCAGAAATGTATGAGGTTGCACCATTGCAGGAGTATCTGGCCAGTGCATCAAGTAAAATGCGTAGTACAGACAAAGTACAAACCATCCAAGCCCTGGCTGAAGTGATTAATGTCGACGGCCGCGTCATGGCATGGAGATCGCCTTCTTTAACGAGGTAGCCACCGCTCTGGCACTGACTCCGGCACAAATTATGGGCTTGGTTGAATGACTCTAAGCCACCCCATTCTGCACTAGATCTTCTCTTGGCCGGTTATTTCTGGCATCCAGGCCTGTTAACGGAGGTGGTGCCGATGGGGTCGGTTCAACATCAAGGCTCGCGGCATGAAAGTCGTTATTAGCTACGCCGAAAAATCTATGGGCAATATGGCCCTGCGCTAGGCAATACGATCCAAGACAGGCAGCAAATACCGCTTAAACGCTTCGGGATTTTCCGACATAGGAAAGTGACCCACACCCTTCATTTCAGCCCAGCTAGACCCCTTGATCGCATCACTCGCCGCCTTCCCCAACTCAGACTTACCGCTGTAGTCATACTCTCCTGAAAGAATGTGCACACCGACCTGGTTGGTATCAATTTCATGGGCTTGATCGCTAAGGTCATAGTCCTTCACGTAATAATACAAATCTCCAATAAACGCTGGTGGCCAACCACTGGCGTAAACAAAGGACGTTTCTTTGCGGTATGCCTTAGGCGAGGTCGGTGACATCAAACCATCCATCAAGCGCGCCTTGTATTCGTTACCGATTTGTGGGTGCCACAAATCACCCAGCGCCTCCAAGGAGCCGCCGATGCTCAAAGCGCCTTCCACAGAAATCACAGCGCGAAAAACATCAGGATGTCGGAGGGCCAGATCCAGAGCCAACAGACCGCCTACGGAACACCCCATAAAAATTGGCTCGTCTAACTGCAAAACTTCCGCCAGCTTCACCGGTATGCTGCGCAGGAACTCACCCTCTAGATTATAGGTTTGCTCCCACCAATCTTTCTCCACCGGCGGAATCGACTTGCCATGACAGGGTAAATCGTAGGCTATCAGGCGAAAGCGACTGGTGATCTCGGGCATCTCAAATAAATGACGCCATTGACTGCCATGACAGCCAGCCGTGTGTTGCATCATTACAGGAATACCTTCGCCGGCCTCTTCAAAATAAATGCGATGATCAAATCCATTTAGATCAAGGTGTACATATCGACCTACCGGCATATCAATCTGTCCGTGGGCAGACACGTCACCTGCGCGCAGCGGATAGTCTTCTCCTTTGGGACGTAACAACTCGACGGCCCGCATAATCGCTGGGTAGTACTGCGCATGTACAACAGAGTTTTCAGCCCGCTCAAACCTCAGACCACCACCTGCACTGACATTAGCCATGAGGTCGTTGTGAAACCTTGCCGGCGTTGCCCGCAACATTTCTTGCCAAACCTCAGCGTTGCCGGAGTACTTCACAACACCAGAGCCCGTCGCCACACCGGCCTGTGCTTGGCCGTCGACAATGGTCAGCCCCAACTCTTCTCCATCGATCTCCAAGGTGATGCCTCCCTGCCAATGCCGTGCTGCCGCAGCGAACTCGCCGTCCTCGTTGCATTGTTGTGCCCAGTTATCAATATCTACCTCAATACCCATAGCTTTCCCCTAAGACAATTTATACATCGCGCGAGCTGTACTTTTAGAACGAGCACAACATAGCTCGATGTTGTTTCCCTGCTTTACGAACAAGAGTATGCCCGCCTTGGTCCGCAATCCAGCGTGATCGAGCTGCCCAAGGAAAACACATCCTGTCCGATGTGCTACCGCCAAAAAACAATTTAACACTCAAGATAGCACCCCAAATCAGGTAGCAACAGGAATTCAACCTCATGCCGCGAGTAATCCTGCAAATGTGTCGTGCCTGACCTATAATTCGCCGCTCAATGCAGCGCCCGTTCGGCGTTACGCACCCGGTTGAAGGAAAGGAGAGACATAACCGTGCTTGAAGCCTATCGAGCTCATGTCAGTGAGCGTGCAGAACTTGGAATACCCCCCAAAGCATTGGATCCGGCCTGGACTGCCGACCTCGTTGAATTGCTTAAGGCCCCACCCGCAGGCGAAGAGGCCTTTTTACTCGACCTGATCGCCAATCGCGTACCCCCAGGCGTCGACGAAGCGGCCTATGTGAAGGCGAGCTTTCTGTCGGCCATTGTCAACGGCGATGCTTCTTCACCCATTATTGATCGAGCGACAGCGGTAGAGCTGCTGGGCAATATGCACGGCGGCTACAATGTTGAGACGCTGGTCAAACTGCTAGACGACGATGAACTGGCCGCAGCGGCAGCTACAGAACTGAAGTCGACCACACTGGTTTTCGATGCCTTTCATGATGTGGCCGCGAAGGCTGATGCGGGCAACGAGCACGCTAAAGCGGTTTTGCAATCCTGGGCTGATGCCGAATGGTTCACTACCAACGATGCGGTGCCTGAGAGCGTTAAAGCGGTTGTGTTTAAAGTGACCGGCGAAACCAACACCGACGACCTCTCACCTGCTCAAGACGCTTGGTCGCGCCCCGACATACCATTGCATGCCCGCGCCATGTACAAAATGACTCGAGAAGGTTTGGAACCAGAGGAACACGGCAGTGTAGGCCCAATGGCGCAGATCGAGGCCATGCGCGACCACGAATTGCCTGTGGCCTTTGTCGGCGATGTCATGGGCACAGGGTCATCTCGTAAGTCCGCCACCAACTCTGTGCTGTGGTTTTTCGGTGAGGACATTCCCGGAGTGCCGAATAAGCGGTCTGGCGGCATTTGTATCGGCAACAAAGTTGCGCCGATCTTTTTCAACACCATGGAGGATGCCGGAGCGCTGGTATTTGAAGCCCCGGTTGAGAAGCTCAACTTCGGCGACGTGATCGAAATCCGTCCTTACGAAGGCAAAATTCTTAGCGAAGCTGGCGAGGTACTTTCTGAGTTCGAGCACAAGTCCGACGTAATTCTCGACGAAGTACAGGCAGACGGTCGAATCAACCTGATTATTGGACGGGGTCTGACCCAACGTAGTCGCGAACACTTGGGTCTACCCCCTTCCGACGTGTTCAGACGTCCTGCGGCACCCGAAGAATCGAGCACCGGTTATACCCTGGCGCAAAAAATGGTTGGCAAAGCTTGTGGCGTCGACGGCGTGCGCCCCGGCACCTATTGCGAGCCGAAGATGACCACCGTGGGTTCTCAGGACACCACTGGGCCTATGACCCGTGACGAGTTGAAAGACCTAGCGTGCTTAGGCTTTTCTGCAGACTTGGTCATGCAGTCGTTCTGCCACACCGCAGCCTATCCAAAGCCTGTGGACATCGATACCCAACACAACCTGCCTGACTTTATTATGAATCGAGGCGGTGTATCTCTGCGACCGGGCGACGGCATCATTCACAGTTGGCTGAACCGCATGCTGTTGCCCGACACTGTCGGTACTGGCGGCGATTCCCACACCCGCTTCCCTATGGGCATTTCGTTCCCAGGCGGCTCTGGGCTGGTGGCCTTTGCCGCAGCGACCGGGGTTATGCCTTTAGATATGCCTGAATCTGTACTGGTGCGCTTTAAAGGCGAGATGCAACCCGGCATTACCCTGCGCGACTTGGTGCACGCAATTCCTTACTACGGCATTAAAGAAGGTCTGCTCACAGTCGAGAAGAAGAATAAGAAGAACTTCTTTTCCGGCCGTATTTTAGAAATTGAGGGGCTGGACACATTAACCGTAGAGCAAGCCTTTGAGTTGTCAGACGCCTCAGCAGAACGCTCTGCGGCAGGTTGTACTATCAAGCTCAGCGAAGATTCAGTAGCAGAATATTTGCGCTCGAACATCACCCTATTGCGCTGGATGATCGCCGAAGGCTACGGCGATGTACGCACGCTGGAGCGTCGGGTTCAGAGCATGGAGGCATGGTTGGCCAATCCTTCGTTGATGAGCGCTGACGCCGACGCCGAGTACGCGGCGGTTATCGAGATCGATCTGGCAGACATCAACGAACCCATCGTGTGCTGCCCGAACGATCCAGACGATGCCCGGTTGTTGTCCGAAGTGGCGGGCGATAAGGTTGATGAGATTTTCATAGGTTCGTGCATGACCAACATTGGTCACTTCCGCGCGGCTGGCAAGCTGCTGGATGAAGCCGATGCGGTGAACACACGCTTTTGGATCTGCCCACCCACACGCATGGACGCCCATACGCTGATGGAAGAGGGTTACTACAACATTTATGGTCGCGTTGGTGCGCGCACCGAAATGCCGGGCTGCTCGCTGTGCATGGGCAACCAGGCCCGGGTATTGGCCGGCACGACCGTGTTGTCTACTTCGACACGGAACTTTCCGAACCGACTCGGCGATGGCGCCAATGTCTATCTGACGTCTGCAGAGCTGGCTTCGGTGGGGGGCATTCTAGGTCGCCTGCCAACCCCGACGGAATACATGGAGTACGCCTCTAAAATCGATTCTATGGCGTCTGAGGTTTACCGCTACATGAACTTCGACCAAATCGAATCGTTTCAACAATCTGCCGAGCAAGGCAAACTGATTGCAGCACAGCAGATCGTCGAGGTTGCCTAACTGACTCGAAGAAAGGCGCGATGAAGACCGAGTAATGGCTTCATCGCGACCTTCTGCCTCGGTTGTCATTTGATTGGGTGGCTCGTTTTGTTAACCTTTGGCGAACACAGAGAAATTTAATTATGCCGAATATCCTGATCGTCGAAGACAACGAAATGAACCGCGACATGCTGTCACGGCGACTTAAGCGCAAGGGCTACGACATCTCTATTGCCGTCGATGGGCAAGAGGGCTTGGACATGATGCGTGCGGATCGACCCGATCTGGTGCTGATGGACATGGGTCTACCGGTCATGGACGGTTGGACCGCCACCTCTAACGCAAAGGCGGATGACGATCTTAAAAGCATTCCGATCATCGCCCTAACCGCCCATGCGCTCGAACAAGATCGCATTAAAGCTATGGACGCCGGTGCCGACGATTTCGACACCAAACCGGTTAACCTTAATCGGCTACTGGAAAAAATTACCGCACTGCTCTAGCCCTAGGCGTTTTATGCATAACGTCGCGGCGCGACCCAAGACGCGATCACGACGGGCTCTACACGTAGAGCTGTTGTGCCAAGACAACGACCTTGTCATCGACCATGGCGGGCAATCGCTCCGTACCAGGGCAAAAAATCACCTCGCCAGATGCTCCGGCTCGAGCAATGCCTAAGGCTGACTCGTTACGGCTTAAACAAATATGCTGCAGTTGCGCAAAGTCGATGGTGTCTGAGACCGTCATATACGCCGCCAACGGCCGCACCCGCATCTCAATGCCCCCTGCGTTCAATAACTCGCGAAACACCGGCGCCAGCGCTGGACGCATTGCGATCTGAGCCATTTGAATGCTCAGCAGCTCTGGCCCATATACCGCGTCGGTAACCGGCAACGGCGCCAAATAGTCACTGCTGGCGGATTCAAAGACTTCTGTCACGACATTCAACTCGGTATTCGCTGCAATGGCGTCAGACAAGCGCAGTAGGTTCACCGCCACACCGGCATCGGAGTCCGCACCTGCAACAGACTCGTCCGCCAGCAGAACGAGTGCTTCCTGGGCACCTATGAGTTCTACCAGACGTTGATCAGAACCGTTTTCAAAATCTATGTATTCCACAGAGATGACCAGATTGGGAAACAGTTCCCGCACTTCGTCTAAATCTGGCAGAGGCAACACATCATGCTTCGACGCTTCGTTGAGCAACAGCACATGGCTCTGCTCGGTGGCATGGCCGTTCAGAGCTTCTAGAACACTGCGAAAGGAGCTGGAGTAGCCCACTACAGCTACGCGCTCTAACCGACTCTGACTGTCGCCTGGCATCAGCTCAACCTGATCAACGTCGGCGCTGGCATCGAAACGCGGCTGCGCTAAGCGTTTTAAGTTGGCGAATTCCGTTGGGCTCCCTGCCAGATCCCCGGTAAATCGAGAAAGCATGACCAATTCGTCGCCAGGGCCTAGGTCATAATCTAACTCGGGATTCAGAATGATCGCCCTACGTCCGTCGTCTTCTACCCAACTCACCCCAATAGGTATGGCGGTTTCAAACTGCGCTACCACATCGCCAAACAGCGCCTCCTCAAATTCCGGAAACTCGGCAATCACCAGGCGATAACCACGTAACGCCAACAATTCGGTGTAGATGTTCGAATAGCCCGGGTTGCGGGCGCATTGCACCAACGTTTTGCCAATAAAGTCCCCCCCAGAAACCGAGGGAACGGGCGGGTTGCTGATGCCTTCAACCAAACTGCGCGTGCTGTCCTCAGAGACTTCGACCACCAGGTTCGGGCGCTCAACCTGGCTAAAATCAAAACTCTTGAGCAACATCAAACTCTTAATGCTGGAGATATCCGCCGACACCACATTGTTTCGATCGCTATCATCGGCGACCATGATCACCGCTGCTGCTTGACGCAACGCGACCCGATCCAACTCTGAGGTTAGATGCGCCGAGCCACGCTGCGGCAACACCCGTAAACCAGGTCGTTCTTTCAACCGCTGGCGCAAACGTTCTCGTACTTCTCTGGGCTCTTCAGCTGACAGGATCACAACGATCATGCGATTACGACCACGGGCCAGGATGTTGATGATGGAAGGCACCTTATCGTTCCAGCCAAGAATCACGACGTGGCGCTTTTCTTCTACCTTAACCGAGCCACGCATTACCTGATCCATCATGGAATTGATGGAATTGACGATAAAGCCGATCAGAGCACCAACCAGCAACAGCCCCATCAAAGTGTTCACAAACGCAAATACTTTGACTAAGAACGGCGCCCCGTAATCTTCGGAAAATGCCCCAGGGTCCAGCACATGCTTCAAAGACCACCAGAACGTATCGATCACGCCACCACCGAGCTGATTGTCGATGCCTTCTGCCGATAGGCTGTCTAATGAGAACAGGCCCACAAAGTAGGCGCCCATGCCCAACAACACAATGGCGAGGAAAAACAACGCCACCAAAAAGAACGGGAATAGCGGGCTCGTCGCCGAAAAAATAAAAATCAGATAGCGCAGTTTCTGGATCAGTTGGCGCACTTTAGCGGCCATGATCAGTCTGCTTTCCGGACTAAACTCTTGGTCATCTGACGCAGTTTTTGAGCCACCCCTTCTTCGTTCTTGTCAATAAGCCCGGCATGCAAATCGTTAAGGGTTTCCCGCAACGAATCATCCAGGGTCATTCCAGAAAAGACGATGACATGGGGCCGCTGAGGTAGATCCAGTTGGTTGAATTCGGCCAAGAATTCGAAACCATTCATAACCGGCATGGACAAGTCCAAAACGATTAAATCGAAAGGCTGATCAAGCATTTGCAGCGCTTGCTGACCGTTTTCGGCACCGCTGACATCTAAGCCCATACTCGCTAAGGTACGGCTGACCAAGTCCCGAGCGTCTGGATCGTCGTCAACGACCAGTGCCCGCTTGCCTGAACTGTCGCCGTTAAACACTGAGGCGACTTCTTCAAGCAACAGTTGCCGATCGATGGGTTTAGTGATGTGGGAATTTGCCCCAAGGCTTGAATTCTGTAGGTCTTTTTCCAGTGAACTGACGACTATCACCGGTGTATCACACAATTCTGCGTCAGCCTTCATCTCTTTGAGAACCGACCAGCCGTCGCGGTCTGGCAGCATAATGTCCAGCAATACCAAGTCCGGACGGTGCTCGCGAATAAGGTGCATACCGGTTTTCGCGTCTTGAGCGAACTTCAGACTGTAGTCGTCGGGCATATTACGTGCGACTAGATCATGCACAGTGACGTCGTCATCAATCACCAGCACACGTTGCGCGCCTTCAACTGCCTCCCAAATTTCGTCGCTGAGCTCCACAGGATCGGATTTCTGTGGTTCTTGATACGTGCGAGGCACGCGAATACGAAAGGTCGAGCCCTGCCCCGGCACACTTTCAACACTGATCTGCCCCCCCATCATTTCTGTCAATTGCTTGGTAATCGGCAATCCCAGTCCTGTGCCGCCATACTTTGTCGTGGTGTCGTCTTCGGCCTGGGTAAATTCCTCAAACACCTTAATGACCTGCTGCTCGTTCATGCCGATTCCCGTGTCAGCAATCTCGAAATTTAGCCACTCGATCCCTGCCAAGCGCATAGGCTGCGCAGTCACCGTAACCACACCGTCCTCGGTAAATTTGCAGGCATTGGTGAGCAAATTGATCAAGCATTGGCGCAACCGAGTCTCGTCACCACGCATGCCACCAATGTCTTCTGCTACGTCAAATTCAATGCGGCTGTTATTTTTTGACGCCAGCGGCTCACCCATGCTTCTCAGCACACTGATAATGCTGCTGATATCGAAATCGGAAATAAACAGCTCCATTTTGCCTGCTTCGATTTTCGACAGGTCCAAAATGTCGTTGATTAAACCTAGCAAATGCACACCGGAGTCGGTGATCTTCTTCAGATCCTCCGCCATGTCTTCCAGACCGTCATCTTCAGCATCTTCCAGCAACAATTCGCTGTACCCAATGATCGCATTCAACGGTGTGCGTAATTCATGACTCATATTGGCAAGGAATTTACTCTTCGCCAGATTGGCTTCCGACGCCTCATCCCGGGCTTCTTCTAACTCTTTTGTCCGCGCTTCGATCAATGCGGTTACTTGGTCAGACATCCGTTCAAAGGCTATAGAAATCAGCGAATCGTCGCCCTTTTCATCGGTGTCCTCCGCTTCGGCAATTGCTTTAATCTTGCCAATGTCTTCAAGAATCAGCAGTTTTGCATCGCCCTCTAATTTCTCTGACAGTGACTGCATCTTTTCTAAGATCAACGCATCTCGGTCTCGCCGGCTGGCACTCTGAGCCGCACGAATGCTAGCAATCTCATCTAATCGATCCTTGTAAGCCGAAAGCGCACGTACCAATTCGCCCACTTCGTCGTTATCACTCCCCCAAAAAGTTTTGCGGCGGCTAACCTCAACGTCATTGTTGCCATTGGTAAGCTCTTTCAAAACAAAGATCGCGCTCGTGAGCGTAGAAAACAATGAGCGCTGCACGAAAAAGATGATCAGGAAAATAGCGGCCAGCGTGCCCGAGGTAATGGCCACCATCTGAGCCAGATAGGTGTCTTTCTCAGCAATCAATGCGCTCACGTCGCGCGTTAAGGTCAGCCACAACCCCGCGTTGCTAACATCTTCCTCAAGTGGCAGGCGAATATAACTCTGTCCGGTATCGTAGATGGTTCCAAACAACGCCTGCGGTTCCGATTCGAAAGCCCGACGAAGCGCTACTAGGTTGTCGTTTTCCGCAGGAACTGCGGCCGAAGTATCGTAGACCTCGGTCGCAATGTTCATCTCCTCAGCAAAGCTCTCAATCGTCGGCGCCAGCGACTTGCCAACCGTGACCAAAAACTTCACTTCTTCGTTAACCGCCAAAGGAAAGGTATGAACCATGTTGTAGTGTGACCGATCCGGCGATGAGTGAACCATATAACCGGTCCAGGCGTTGCCATCGCGCAAAATTTGTTCGTAGAGCCTCAGACGTGAACCGACTTCGGCGAATCGAGTTTCAAAGATCATCGCACAAGGGTCGTAGCCCCTCGAGAACAACGACTTACGACACTCCAGCTGTTCGAAATTTTCTACATCAATGATGCTGTAGAACAGCAATTGCCCGCGCTGGAGGGCCGGTCCAAAAAAAATCCTTAAAAATCTGCCTGCTACCGTGGAGTTACGTTCTTCTTTCAGCAAGCTCTTGATCAGCGGATTAGCGATCTCGCCCTCCGCTACAGAACTGTAATCTGTAAAGTAATTGCCCCGATTGGCAGTACGGCTGAAGTTTAGCGGTTCAACATTCTCAGCCCGCCAAAATGACGATCTAGACCCATTAACTCCAAAGTCTGCAAGTTTGTCACGCTCGGAAACCACCAGTTTTTGCCAGGCTCCCAGATAAATCTGACGTCGCGCTTCGGCGTCAGAGCGCGTCTGCAACGCTTCTTTCTGTTCGCCTATCGTCCATACCACCAGCGCCGTTGCTACGGTCGACACCAAAGTAAGCAGCAGTGTAAGGGTGCGTATTTGCATGTTTGTTCCGTTTACTCTCGCGACGCCGTGTTGATGTTTTGCCTTAACCGCTTCGGTTGCTGGGTTAATCGGTTAGATGCAGAACAGCTAGCTCATGCATACGATCTAAGAAAAAGTAACGTGTCGGCAGGTGTTGGGTCATAAAAATGCCGGCCACCCCTGTTTCGATGTCGACGAAAAATTGTGTATTCGCATCACCCGCCCAATAAAGGTATTCATACTGCTTACGATCTGACGGCTTTTCTTCGGGTAACAGTTTTATACCAACTCCAAAGCTGTAACCGCTGTTGCTTATTGCCGGCATAGAACGACTGATGCTACCCGGCGGCAAGTGTTTCGGCAGTTGATCATCTGTCAAACGTCGCAAACCAGCTTTAGACAACCAACGCTTACCGTTAACAGCGCCATCGTTGAGGATCATCTGTAACAGTTTCGAGTAATCACTAGCGGTCGTAAGCACCCCAATGCTGCCACTGAAATAGCCATCGGTAGCGATACCGAAATTAGCCTGAGTTCTTGGTATGCCCGCATATTTTCGATAGCGCTTAGGTTTTCCGGGCACCTGGTAACTGCGGCCATGGGGTCCATAAAGTCGCGCGAGCCGCGCGTGTTTATCTGGTGGCACAATGAAATGAGAGTCACTCATACCCAACGGTTGGAAAACATACGTTTGCATTGCCGTTGCCAGATCTTCACCTGTTACGACTTCTGCGATACGGCCCGCGACATCATAACCAACGGAGTAGCCAAAACGCGTGCCCGGCTCAAACAGGAGTGGGAACTCGGCCAGCTTAGTAACCTGAGCAGCCAAGTCGCCTAACTTACTGTTGGCGGTGCTGTTGCGCGTCATAACGCGTTGTTGTTTGTAGCCTACGACCACAGGATTGCTTATTTGAGACGCCATACTGGTCGTAAAGCCAGATGTGTGAGTCAGCAACTGCCTTATCGTAACTTTGGACTGAGCGCGCTTTAGTCGCTCACTTTCAGAGCCCACATCGAGCACCTGCAAATCGGCAAACTGCGGGAGGAACTTTTCTATTGGATCATCAAACTGCAACTTACCCTGCTCTTGAAGTCGAATCATTAGCACGGCCGTGAGCGGTTTGCTCATGGAGTCGACAAAATAGAGCACCTTGCTACCAGGTTGCAGGTTTGTTTTGTCGTCTGCCAGACCACCAGACTTTTCGAACAGAAGCCCCTCTTTGCCGTAAAAAGCTACGTGATAGCCTGGTATGAGACGCTCCTCAACCAAGGGCTCAACCAATGCATCAATCTCGGCTTCCATGCTTTCGTTGGCCAACAGAGCGACATTTGAAGAACACAGCAATGCCAAGCAAAGCAGTAAGCGCATGACTACCTACCTACGAGCAGCGTCAACAATGTCCTCTACATCATCAATGATGTTGTATTGCACAGGGAAGTGATGGGTGGAAAATACGCCAACGCTGGCATCCGTAGGATCTATCCAAAAAAACGTATTGAAAAGGCCGCCCCAGAAGAAATAGTCTACTTCTTCGCTGTTTGTTGGTTCGCTCTTGATTCCAAAGCCGCCACCAAAGGTCATGAATTGCGCGGCTTCGCCGAAGTTTTCTTCAAAAGCTTCTAATCCCAAGCCCGGAACCAAGTTTGTGAACTGAATGGCCGCGATCTTTTCTTTAATGATCTGTTTGCCTAGGAATGAGCCGCCATTTGCCATCATTGAAAGATAACGCAAGTAGTCATTGGTGGAGGCGTACATACCGCCGCCAGCGCTGTCTCGTTTCGGCGCACACGTCTGCGGCGAATTTACTTCGGTCAGTTTCCAATCTATGTCGCCTTCAGCAAGACGACCTATAGCCGGAGCCGCTGCTGTCGCTGGCGCATAGAGTTTGGCCAGCTTGGGAAATAGCTCTGGTTTCTGTGCAATGTTGAACCCAGTATTGTCCATTCCCAGCGGTCCAAAAAGTTTCTCCTGCATGAACTCACCGAGGGCCATCCCAGAAATCTTCTCAACTATGGCACCCAGTACATCGGTGCTGTAGGAGTAATTAAACGTAGTGCCTGGCTGAGCAACGGTCGGTACCTGTGCCAATATCTCTAAAAACTCAGCATTGCTATGGCATTTTCCCCAAAACAACTCATCAAGCTGCTTTGCGACATCACCGTAGCCAGTAACATTTTCGCCGTAGGTGAACCCCGACGTATGAGTAATCAGATTCAAAACGGTGATGGGTGCCTGTAACTCCTCAAATGTGGCATCGAAGCTACCGCCAGGCGCGACGATTAAACCATCGAACTCTGGAAAGTAGTCCGTAAGTTTGTCGTCTAAAGATAGCTTGCCTTCGTTGACCAACATAAGCGCTGCGGTAGTCGCCAAGGGTTTAGTCATAGAGGCTATAAGGTAGATCGTGTCTAGATCTACTGGTGAATCTGTCTTTAAGTCTTTGTTGCCTCGAACCGCCTGATAAAAAACTTCACCGTTCTTGGCAATTGCCACGACGTAGTTCGGAATATTCCCGTTCTCGTAAAGACGATCCAAACGGTCAGTAATGGCGCTTAACTTCGCCCCGTCATAACCCGCTTGTTCTGGCGTTATTGTCGGCAGGTCGATGGCCATTGCGGGTTGAGCTCCTATAATAAGAGCTAAACACGTCTTGATGCAGCGGCTATAAAAATTTCTCATCTCGCTTCTCTCTTCTATTGACTTTATCTCAGAATTGACAACAAACCTGATCTGTTAGCGCATGATCACCAGAGCCCTACTGTCATTACAAATTGGCAGCGGGGATATCCAGAGCCTTCACAACCATGTTGAAAAAGTCTTTTTCCATATCACTGACACGATCGTCCGAACCAATGACCTCACGGAGTGCATCAATAATTTGAACGCGCTCTTCAAGCTCTAAATTCTTTCCCGAACGCGCTAGATACTTATCTAGAGACACTTTTTCGAACAGCGCTGAGTTGGCTGCAACTCGAATGTCAGCTGTGGGTACTTCTTCTCCGGTACGGGCTTGAAGAACTTCTTGCACCTTATCAATCTCGACAGATTTGATATTGGTGTCTGATGCGGCCGCGCGAGCCAGAGTCATTAACATGACTTCCTTTACCAGGTTCGCTCTTTCCTCGTCGGTTAAAGAAGCACCACCAAAAAGTTTCGAAATGCCAGACATGCTCAAAAAACTCATTTACTTATCTCTCTGTTGTAAATATCACTCCCCACTCACACCTTATTCTGTCAACTTATGGATGACAACCAGTGTGGACGAATGCCAGGTCGCAAACGCGTATGGCAATAGCCAGATTAACCGCGGAGAAACTGCAACAGTTCGTCGACCCGTCGAAGGACCGTGCTTTGGGGATGGGTTTCGTTTGCCTGAGTCGCATGCATGGCCTGATCTAGTACATGGAACACGCGTAACCCCGCGGTAACCGCCGAACGCACACCTATGGAGGAATCTTCTACCGCCCAACTAAGTCGCGCGACCACACCCAACTTTTCCACTGCCATTAAGTAGGGATCTGGCGCAGGCTTGGCCTGCCCGGCCTCGTCAGCGCATACCAGGTGACGAAAATATCTATCTAGATTGGCTTCAGCTAAGTGCTGCTCGCATACGCTGCGACGATTTGACGTGGCAACGGCCATTGGGACATTGCGCTGGCTCAGTTCCTCTAGCACCCTCTCCACTCCGGGTTTCACTGCTATGGGGTGACTCTGTGTATACTCCGCAAAACGTTCGCTCCAACGCGAATGCAGCGCACCATGGTCGTATTCGGGGCCATACGCCCCACTTAATATGTCTTGGGTGCGGGCATGGCTTGTGCCAATGCAGCGATGGTAGACCTCCGCCCGGTAATCAAAACCAAGATCTTGAATCGCTCGCTCGAACGCTGCCCGTGCGGCGCTTTCGGTATCCAACAGGGTACCGTCCATATCGAATACAACGCCTGCTGGTAGCGGCACCCGCTGCGCCATTATTCGGCTTTTTCCGACTCGCTGTCGCGCCGCCGATACAGCGCCTCGCCGCAACGCCAACAAAAACTGGCTTCGCGCGAGTGCCCTTCGGCGGAACACTCAGGACAGGTGCGGGTATTAGCTTGGCGCCGATTGGCCTCGTTTAGCTCCAGCGTCACAATGCCCGTGGGCACTGCAATGATGCCGTAGCCCATAATCATGATCAGCGCAGCAATGCCTTGCCCAACAGGTGTAACCGGTGCGATGTCCCCATAGCCCACCGTAGTCATGGTCGTCACGGCCCAGTAAATGCTGTGCGGGATACTGGCAAATTCAGGGTTGCGGCCACCCTCTACGAGATACATCAGCGAGCCAAACACCACCATTAAGGTCAATACCGTTGAAATAAACACAGTGATCTTGCGCCGACTTGCCGCAAGCGCCTGGGTAATCAACTCGGCCTCGCCCACGTACCGCACCATGCGCAGTACCCTAAACACGCGCAGTACGCGCAGCACTCGCACAACCAAAAAGTACTGGGTACCCGCAATCCATAAACTCAGTACCGTCGGCAATATACCCATAAGGTCAACGATGCCGTAAAAGCTGCGCGCATAGGCCCAAGTATTTTGGATCGACCAAAGACGCAGCGCGTATTCAACAGCAAATACAGTCGTGAACGCCCACTCGGCGATGTACAGCCAGTCGCCGTATTGCGCGTGGATAGCAGGCACTGAGTCCAACATCACCAACGCAACACTCGCCAAAATGAAAACGATCAAACCGACATCGAACGCCTTACCCGCTGGAGTCCCTGCCTCAAATATGACAATGCGAACACGATCTTTTAGCGTTATGGTCGCTTGCTCGGTCTGATCCTCAGCCATGCGTCACTGACCCAACTGTCCAGGTCCCATCGCCGCACCGGCATTGCGCGGATCCGCCATACCTTGAAACCCCTGGTCGCTGTGCATCACCGAATTGGCATCACCTATACCGCCGCCGTAAAACGCAGGTATCGCGATCAACTGCTTGTGACCCATGCCCTCTAGCAGTGCTTTGGTGTCTGGCGAAAACGCATAGGTTTCGTGCATAACACGGTCAGGTTGCCACTGGTGATGGAAGCGCGGGCTGGATACCGCATCAGACAAGCTCATACCGTGGTCGATGACGTTCATAACAACCTGCAAGGTCGTCGTAATGATGGTGCTGCCGCCGGGCGAACCCGTTACCAACAAGGGTTTACCATCTTTACGCACGATGGTTGGGGTCATCGAACTGAGCATACGTTTACCTGGCTCGATCGCGTTGGCTTTACGGCCTATAAGACCAAATGCGTTTGGACTGTTTTCTTTTGCCGAGAAGTCATCCATCTCGTTATTCAGCAGAAACCCTGCCCCAGCCACCACCATTTTTGCGCCGTAGGAAAGATTGAGGGTGGTGGTGTAAGCCACCGCGTTACCGTCTTTGTCCATAACTGATGCATGAGTGGTTTCAAGACTTTCGGCAGGAATCTCGCCCGCACCGATATCGGCACTAATACTGGCCCGCTTTGCATCAAAATCGGCAAATCGCTTGGTTGCGTATTCTTTACTGATAAGTTCTTTAATCGGCACCGGATAGAAGTCTGCATCGCCCAAATGCTGGGCACGATCCGCATAGGCGCGGCGTTCTGCCTCGATCATTAAATGAATGCTCTGGGCGCTGCCATAACCCATGCCAGCAATATCGTAGGGTTCGAGCATATTGAGCATCTGCACCAGCAAAATACCACCAGAAGATGGTGGCGGCATGGACACTATTTCGTGACCGCGGTAGGTGCCACGAATAGGTTCGCGCCAACTGGACTGATAACCCAGCAAGTCGTCGTGGCTGATCAAACCGCCGCCTCGCTGCATTTCTGCAACCAATAAATCTGCCGTTTCGCCTTCATAGAAACCGGCTTTACCGTGCTTTTGGATGCGGCGCAGGGTGTTGGCCAGATCGGTTTGCACGAATAGTTCGCCCATCTTGTAGGGCGCACCCTCATTGGCAAATACCGCCACGGATGCAGGATACTTAGCAAACACGTCCTGGCGACGCGCAAACTGCGCCGCCAAATCACGGTCCAGAACAAAACCTTTGGCAGCCAGATCAATCGCCGGCTGCATCACACGTTTACGATCAAGACGACCATAGCGCGCTAATACATCCAATAACCCGGCCACGGTCCCAGGCACGCCTACCGCCAAGTGCGACGCGGTAGATAGGCCTTTCACGAGCTGTCCTTCCTCATCCAAGAACATGTCTTTGCTGGCTGCCCCTGGCGCTCGCTCACGATGATCGTTGGCAATGACCGTGCCATCAGCCAAGTGAATGACCATGAAACCACCACCCCCGAGATTGCCCGCAGAGGGATAGGTCACTGCCAAGGCAAAACCAGTCGCGACCGCCGCATCGATGGCGTTGCCTCCGTCAGCGAGAATCTGCGCCCCAATCTCAGTCGCCAAGGCAGACCGCGAAGCCACCATTCCACCGTCATCAATCAGTGCTTTCGGTGCAACCCCATGGGCAAGACCGAAAAACATGCTGCTGATCAGCAAAATACTGCCGTTGAGTCGGTTCGCGAATGAAGTGCTCATGGTTTTTACCTATAACGTTGGGATGTTAACCGGCGACGATCACAACCGGCTGCTAACAATGGCCGTGCTAGGATTGTGACGAATGCCCGGAAAGCCAGCAACACGTTTGCCCAAGATTTACTTAAGCTGGAGCCAATAAGAGTCCCATGTTGCAGGTTAAGACAACAAAAGATCTACAAAGGTTGCGCCGCACCGCACTGCATGCCCAAGGACTCATCCCCGCCGGTGCCTTTGGTCGAAACGAACAAGGCGCACTGGCAGCGATACAACACTTGGGCTATGTGCAATTGGACAGCATCAGTGTCGTTGAGCGGGCTCACAATCACACCTGGTACAGCCGGATACCAAACTTCCCTCCTGATCTAAGTAACCAGCTACTTGAGCAAGGCGATATCTACGAGTACTGGGCCCATGCGGCGTCTTATATGCCCATGCGAGACTTTCGTTTTTCATTAATCGACAAAGCGCGCATCCGCAGCGGCGAGTACCGCAGCAAACTGCCTAACGATACCAAGATGATGAACAGAATCCTGGCGCAGATTCGCAGCGACGGCCCTATGAGCACTAAGGATTTAGAAAATCCGGGCGTGAAGCGCAGCGGTTGGTGGGATTGGAAACCGGCAAAGAAAGCTGCCGAACGTCTGTATTTGCAGGGCGACTTAATGATCAGCTCGCGTGCGGGCTTTCAAAAAACTTACGACTTAACCGAGCGAGTATTGCCCGGCCACATCGATACATCTATGCCCAGCGTGCAGGATTGGGCTGATCACTTGCTGGATGAGCAATTGAATTGCCACGGCCTAGTCACGGCAATAGGCGTCACCTATTGCCGTCGCCACGCAGGCTTAGCGAACGCCGTCAAGAAAACCATTCGGCAACGTCTAGACAGCGGCACCTTGCAAGCTATACAACTGCCTGACCAACAGATTTACTACGCACGATCTAACCTATTCGACCAACCTCTACCTAGGGTCAGTCAACGTCTGCAGATCTTGTCGCCCTTCGACAATTTCATTATTCAGCGCGCCCGTTTGCTGTCGCTATTCAACTTCGATTATCAAATTGAATGCTACGTACCCGCACCGAAACGCCGTTACGGCTACTTTGCGCTGCCGCTGCTCTATAAAGATCAGCTCGTCGGGCGCGTAGACTGCAAAGCCTTTCGGGATGAGCGTCGGCTGGCGCTGCAAAGGGTACATTTAGAGTGCGCCGAGGCAGACACTGAGGCAGTGTGCACAGCCCTCGCCGCAGCACTACCGGATTTCGCGACGTTTCAGGCGTGTGATCAGGTCAGCGTTCACGAGGTCTGGCCAAGACCTGCGGCAAAAATTTTAAAACCCGCCGTAGCGAAACACTTTTGACCTTCGGTTTATCTTGATCAACGCGTATCTACTGCGCTAACCGCTATACTGCGGCGTTTGCTGATACGCGATCGCAACATGAGCCTGATTCGCTGTGACAATGTATCCATCGCCTTTGGTGATACTCCGCTGCTCGACAACGCCCAATTCAATGTTGAGAGCGGCGAGCGAGTGTGTCTGATTGGCCGCAATGGCGCAGGCAAGTCGACCCTGCTGAAAGCCCTCAGTGGTGACATAACCGTGGACCAGGGCAATGTGCAACGTCGCAACGGTCTGCGGATCAGCGACCTGGCTCAGCAGTTACCCGTAGCAGACGACACAACCGTATTGGACAGCGTACGCCAAGGCTTGGCGGATCAATTCAAATTGATTGAGCAATACACAATACTTAGTAGTGAAGGCGCCAGCGACACTGCAAGTTTGCAAAAGCTCGAGCACTTGCAATCGCAAATTGACGCCCTGGGCGGATGGCAGCCCGAGCAACAGGCCCAAAGCATCATCACCCAACTGGCGCTGCCGAGTTCTGCGCGAATGGCCGACCTTTCTGGCGGCTGGCGCCGTCGGGTGGCGTTGGCTCGCGCCTTGGTGAGCAAGCCCGACCTGTTACTGCTAGACGAACCCACCAACCACTTGGATATTGCAACCATCGAGTGGTTAGAACACGAGATACGTGGTTATTCCGGTAGTGTGGTTTTCATTACCCACGATCGCGCGTTCTTGCAAAAGCTGGCCACCCGCATTGTCGAGATCGATCGCGGCCGGGTGATCAGTTGGCCAGGCGATTACGAAAATTACCTAAAGCTAAAAGAACAAGCGTTGGAAGAAGAGGCAACACACAATGCTCTGTTCGACAAACGCCTAGCCGACGAAGAGATTTGGATACGCCAGGGCATTAAAGCTAGGCGCACCCGCAACGAGGGGCGCGTGCGTGCGCTCAAAGCCTTGCGCGTAGAGCGTAGCCAGCGCCTGGAACAACAAGGTCGGGCACAAGTGCAGGTGTCCAATGCCAAAGAGTCAGGCCGCAAGGTTATAGAAGCAAAAGACGTGAGCCACAGCTACGACGAGCAGAGCTTACTCAACAATTTTAATTTGCGAGTCATGCGCGGCGACCGTATCGGCTTGGTAGGCAACAACGGTGTAGGCAAAACCACATTGCTGAAAATACTGTTAGGCGAACTGCAGCCCGATCAGGGCAGCGCCCAGCTGGGCACTCAACTGACAGTCGGTTACTTCGATCAGGTGCGCCAAACTCTAAACCACGACCAAACCGTGGCCTGGAACGTGGCTGAGGGACGTGACCACGTCACCGTTAATGGCGTAGACCAACACATTGTCGGTTACCTAAAGAACTTTTTATTCACCCCACAACGCGCGCGCACTCCCGTGCACAAGTTATCTGGTGGTGAATGCAATCGCCTGATGTTGGCAAAGTTATTCGCGCGACCAACCAACCTATTGGTACTGGACGAACCTACGAACGATCTCGACATTGAAATGCTCGAAGTCTTAGAGCAAAAGTTGGTGGAATTTACCGGCACGTTGATCCTGGTATCCCATGACCGCGCGTTTATGGACAACGTGGTCACCAGCACACTGGTGTTTGAAGACAACGGTGACGTTGTTGACTACCCCGGCGGCTTTAGCGACTGGGTGGCGCGGGGTCGCACGTTACGAGTTGCTGATGCACCTGGTGCTGAACCTGCCGAACCCAGCGCGACGCAGGCCCAAAAATCAAAGCCGGTAGGAACCAAGCCAACACAGAAGAAACGCCTTAGCTACAAACTGCAACGAGAACTCGAGCAGCTACCGGCTCAGATTGAAGCCTTGGAACAACAAGTGAACACGCTGCAAGAACAAACTGCCGCGCCTGAATTTTTTCAACGGCCGTTTGCAGAAACCGAGCCGGTGCTCAAAGAACTGGCGGATACTCAAGCACAGCTGGACAGCGCGACAGAGCGCTGGATCGAGTTGGAAGAGCTGGCAGGGTGAGCTTTCGATAGGCAATTGCCAAAGCCGGCAGGCTTTTAGCTAGGGCGACAACATGCCTTCGTCTAATTCGACAACCCCACCATGATGGCTGCGCAACAGCACCTGGCCTTGCTCGCGGTACATGAGCAAACCATCCAAAAACTCCACCGCGGCGGCAGCAATGGGTTCTAGGCCTGAGCCGTGACGCACGGTGTACACGGTCATGTCGTGACTCACGCACAGATCGAGCTGGGGCCTATCGCCAAGAGCTTGGGCGTCCAGCTTGCCGAGCATCACGTTTAAAACCATGGCCACCGCAACGTTAGGGGGCATCATGACGTCGCGCGCAAGCTCGCCCTGAAACCAGCGGCTTAAGTAGTCCTCAAGGCCTTGAGTATTACGCATACCTTTCCACATGCGAATGTGGTCCAAAGCATAGAACACGCCCAGCGCCTCTAGAGGCCTGACGTTCGGGGCCGATCCCGAGGCTTGGCCAGCGCCCTCAAGCAACAATTGCGCTGTTTCCATACAGCGTTCTGGCGGACTGGCATAGCCGCGCAGTTGAATGTCATCGCTGAGAGCCGCGCCCATGGCCACGGACAATTGCCGACCGTGATCGGTTAACGGATTCAGCAAGTCGTTAATGTCGCGATTAAACTCCCGTGCCGAGTGGCGCATCAATAGCACACCACGCTCTGCACCCTTGGCAAAATGCTCATTCACCATGGCGACCGTGTTTTCACCATAATCCATACGGGTCTCAATGTTTGGGTTGGCATCAGCGGTCATGGTCTTCCTTATGGCAATTCGACTCAGAGTGCTAATATGTTAGCCCATGGGGCGACGAGGTTGGGAGCGTTCGCAAATCAGAGTGAAGACCGTGATACGGCTGGGGAAAATTATGCAAAGACTAGAAGACAAAGTAGCAGTAGTGACCGGTGCTGGCCGGGGCATCGGTAGAGAAATCGCCCTGCTTATGGCAGCTCAAGGCGCCAAGGTTGTAGTGAATGACCTAGGCGGCAACACTGACGGTACCGGAACCGGCAAAATCGCCGACGACGTCGTAGCGGAAATTCGCGCAGCCGGTGGTGAAGCGGTTTCCAATACCGATTCTGTCGCTGAGGTCGGGGGTGGCGAAGCCTTGGTGCAAACGGCACTGGACAGCTTCGGCGGCATGGACATTTTGGTGAACAACGCAGGCATCTTGCGTGACCGCACGATCTTCAAAATGGAAGAGTCTGACTGGGATGCGGTTTTGGCCGTACACCTGAAAGGCCACTATTGCTGCACCCGGCCATTTGCCAACTACATACGCAACGAAAACCGTACAGGCGGCCGTATTATTAACTTCTCCAGCGTGTCAGGACTGTTTGGTAACTTCGGTCAGGCGAACTACGCCGCAGCGAAGGCGGGCATCGCTGGCTTTTCTCGGGTTATGGCTCTGGAGTTGGCCAAGTACGGCTGCACCAGTAACACCATTTCACCGGGGGCTCTGACCCGCATGACCATACCGCTGCGCGAAAACCGGGGCGAAAATGTGGGCGACAACGAGATCGAAAGCGGCGGCCCACAGCACATCGCACCCATCTGTGCCTGGCTAGCCAGCGACGAATCTGCGGGTATTACCTCAGAGATCTTCCACACCGGCCGCGGCGGCATCGCCATCATGCAGCAGCCAAAAATCATTAAGCAATTCAAAAAACGCGGCAGCGTATGGACCATGGACGAACTGGACCAAATCGTTCCCCAGCTTGTTGAAGCAAAGAAAGCGAATGTGGCAGCAGCAGACGAAAGCGCCAGGCCGATAGAGCTGTGACCCTAACAACGCCGATACACAGTCGGCTCAAGGCGAGTCCTTTAACCACCTTAATCGACCAGCCTTATGCTGATGACCACGATCAATGAGCCCAATTCCCGTCCGATGTGCCGGTTTAGTCTGAAACGCTAAAAATACCAAGCCCAGCGCAGGTAATAGCGATCACTGCCGCCTTGGGTCAGGAGTTCACCTTGGGGACTCAGGGTTACAGACAGGGGTGCAAACTCGTCACCAGGATCGGCATAGCCGCCAATAAAACCAAACTGCAGTTGCTGGTTTTGTGCGGAGTCGACGGACAGTTGCCCCTGCAACAGTGCGCTGCCATCACTTAGATTGCTGATGACTGACAGCGACTGGGTCAACAAAGGGTGCCACTGATAACTAGCTCCCACTGCCAAGTACTCGCGCATTAAATTAAATACTTCGCCGCGCAGTAATGCGGTTTCTAGTTGTTGGGGTATCGTGTCTGCGGGTCCTGGCATGCTTTGCATGCCAAAGTCGTTGTAGAAGTATTCTGCAAAAACGTAGGCCATACGATCACGAACAGGGAACGCCACGTCGACATTAACGATGCCCAATAAGCGCCAACGATTACCGCTTTGTAACCCTTCGCGCCAAGCTAGGTCGGTCCGCACCACCGCGGGGCCCAGAGGCTGGCGAATACTTAAGCCTACAAAATCTTGGTCGTAATGACTGGCGGCAATCAATTCAAATTCGCTGTCGAACAGGTAGCCATGCCATTTGGCGGCCGTACTGCTTACACGACTGCGCAACTGTTGGCGATCGTCTCGCCGCATAACATGCAGCACTTGCAGGTCGTGACCATTCGGTAACAGTCGTTCTACCAGCACCAGGTCGTCCCCATTCTTGTAGTCTCGATCCACTGCGGTTGGCGCAAACGGATTAAAGGGGTCTAACGGCTGGAATACGATACCGCTGCCCCAACTAACCGCTTGTCGACCAAGAGTGACGCTCCAATCCGCCCGCTGCCACTGCACGCTCATGCGATCAATGCGGTGGCTCCACTGGTGCCGACGTCCTGTGTCTGTTTGCCAGGTCATATCTAAAAGCCGGTGAGCATCCGTCGCCGCCATTTGGTCTACTTGTG
The DNA here is from genome assembly GCA_902565895.1 of K189A clade bacterium. Lineage (GTDB taxonomy): Bacteria > Pseudomonadota > Gammaproteobacteria > Pseudomonadales > Azotimanducaceae > UBA4421. The sequence goes on along the minus strand of CACFGV010000006.1, from coordinate 57,069 downwards.
CCACAGCGCCTTGGCCCCACTGCGCCGTGTCCCCGGTCTGCAGTACGCTGCTGTGATGCACCTGAAACTGTAACTGACCTACGGTCTTGTTTAGCATCAGCCGAAGATCACCGCTGAAGTCTGTGGTGGGGTTAGCAAAACTTTGGCGCTGCCAATCGGTTCCTGGAAGATCCGCAGCCAGGGCAAAGCCTTTGACTCGCGCATCGAATTCCATCGGCCGAGCAATCGGCTTAGGTTTTCGCGACGATGTTCTTTTGGCCCGCGGCTCAGCCGTGGTCGCTGCCGTTTTGGTAGGCATTTGCTTAAGAGCAAGCGTTTGAGTCTTTGTTACCGGCACGGCTTTTACAGCCGCTATACTCACTACCGATGTTGATCCGTCGGTCTTGAGCCGCCATGCGTCTATGTACGGTCCTTGGCGTAAACGCCGTAACAAACTTTGGCTGGGTTGCTCAGAGGCCACAACAGCCACCCGCAGCCGACCTGCGCTCTCTATAATTTGCGCCTGTGCAGCCATGCCGCTTTGGCGCAAATAATTCGCAACCCTGATTTGCGCTTTTTGAGCATTGTTGTCATTGGCGTAACTGCCCACAACCACCACATAGTCATCGGCCTGCGCCGTTGCGCAGAGCAACAACACTAGAGCGAAACTCATTATATGACGCGGTGTTATCCCATAGGCCTTAACCATCGCGGTCAATGCGTCCGTCTGATAGATGTACTTGGCGCTCGGCGTGGGACATCACCATAGGGTCGTGAGTGGCAGTGACTATGGTCATACCTTGCTCTGAATTCAGCCGAGCCATAAGCACCAGCAACTCCTCGGTTGTTGCCGAATCCAAGTTTGCCGTAGGCTCGTCCGCCACCAGCAAAACCGGCCTCGTTACTATCGCCCGCGCAATGGCGACCCGCTGTTGTTGACCACCCGACAACTCACCGGGCCTACGCTCACCCAGCTCGCCTAAACCTAGATTGTCTAAGGCTTGAGCGGCTCGCTCGCGTCGCTGCTGCTTGTCTATTCCTTGCAGTTGCAGAATAAACTCGACGTTTTCTTGGGCAGTTAACACTGGCAACAAGTTATAAGCCTGAAAAACGAAGCCAATTTTCTCTAGGCGTAAGGCAGACAGTGCAGCAGGACTTAAGCCATCAAGCTCCACACCATCCACTTGCACCGAGCCACCGTCAAATTCGTCCAGACCACCGATGATGTTCAAGAGAGTCGACTTTCCGGAGCCGGATGGTCCGGCAAGACTGACAAACTCTCCGGCATGCACATCCAAGTCCACCGAGCGCAGCGCATGCACCGGTATGGCATCTTTTTGGTAAGTGCGGCTGACATCGCGGCAACGTACAACTGGGGTCTGGTTTTGGTTCTCGCTCATTATTTCGCTCTGTGCCGTAATTTGTAGTACCCGGGTTATCTATTCATTGCCATCAAAGGTGTGATGCGCACCGCTCGCAAGGCCGGAAAAATACTGGCAACCAGCCCTAACAATAAGCTCAAGCTGCTGAACATCACTAAGTCCTTTGTACTTAGTACCGGAATCAGCAGTGCGCTCATACCAAAGGCGTCTATGCCCTCGGCGAAGGCGCTCAAGTCGATACCATCAGCCAGCGCTGCAACACTCAGTATTCCGGCGGCCAGACCCAGCACGATGCCCACAATCATAATCAACATGGACTCGACGACCACTTGCATCAAGACCACTCGCCGAGGCATACCAATGGCGCGCAACATGCCTAGCTCGCGTACTCGTTCCATGACAGCAGCGATTAAAGTGTTGACCAAGCCAAAGGCCAAGCCCCCCATCATGAACAGGAAAATGATGTAAATCCCCATGTCCGCTAGAGCAAACATTTCTGCAGCTTGGGGCTGCAAGGTGCGCCAATCGGCCACTAGCTTGTCGGGGAATTCTGAACCTAAGCTGTCCACCGCCTCTAGCCGCTGGGGTTCATCTGCTAACAATACTGAAATCTCAGTGACCAACCCTTCGCTGCCTGCCTGCGGCGAGCCGCCCAGGTACGCCTGCGCCGTGGCTAGTCCGGTAAAGGCAACTGCCTTTTCTAAGGACTCAGCCTGGGCATCAAACAGCCCAGCAACGCGAAAACCGCGCTCACGATTTTTGCCGTCAGCACCTTGGGCCAGTACTACAACTTTACGCCCCACCGAGGTTTGCAGCTGCCGCGCCAGCTCTTGACCGAGCACAATGCGTCCATCTGCGGTCCCACTTAGATTTTCCCCAACAATGTTCAGATCAGCATAAAACGAGATGTCTTCGCGCTGAGGGTCTATGCCAACCAATTGCACACCCCGGCTTTCGCGTTCGCTCAATAACACCGCTGGTACGTTGATTCTTGGCGCCCATCCGGCAATCGCAACCCCTGATATTTCCGGTTGGTAGCCTTGGGGCAGGGCGAAGCTATGCAGCATATTCGGGTCGTCCCGATATTCCTCAGTTTGCACTTTGACATGACCGACTAAGTTCTCTACCGCTCGGTCGAGCATGTCGTATTGCCAGCCGCGCATAAGCGCATTGGTGAAGGTCGCTCCTGCCAGAGCAAACGCTATCGCCAAAAGTAGCAAACCATTGCGTCTGGGGTAGCGAAACAGATTACGCGCACTAAGCTGTAGAATGAGTTTTAAAGGCATGACTTACTCCGCTCGCAAGGCGTCTACAGGATTCAAGCGACGTACCCTTAACATGCTAATCAGCGCCGACAATTGCGCCCCTAAAATCAGCACCACCGGCGCAGTGGTTAAACTGGCCGCGGAAAAAGCGGGGTATATAGATTCCACACTGCCGGCTTGCATTTTGGCCATCGACTGCTGCGCCGCTTCACCGCCCATAGCGCTCAACGGAATACCCACCTCGGCCAAATAAGCCACCAGTGCAGCACTTAATACAGAACCTAAAAGCACGCCTATAAAGCTCAGAAACAAAGATTCAATTTGGACCTGGCCGATGATTCGCCAAGGCCGCAAACCTAGCGCCATGAGCATACCGAACTCACGAGTGCGCTCGAAGATGACCATGACAAAAGTATTGAGTACTGCGAAGCTCACCAGAATGAGCAGAATATAGTAAAAGATCGCACTCGAAACGCGGTCCAACTCGATACCCTGTTCTACCTCGGGCAACAATTGCTGCCAGGTACGGTAGCTCTGGTCCGGCTGCAGCAGATCATTAATAGGCGCAGCCAAGGCTTTGACTTGGGTGTAGTTTTCCAACACCAGTACTAGATTGTGTACTTCGTCCTCAAGGCCAAAGGCGTCTTGTACGCTACTTACCGGCGCGAACAACAAATTACGATCCAGTTCGGCTTGGCCGGTGGACAGTATGCCCGTCACTGTTAGGGCCATGGCTGCTACTCCGCCGCGTTTACCGGAACCTAAAATGACGATGTCGTCACCCAATTCCGCGCCGAGATTACGTGCCATTGCAGCGCCGACTAAGGCTTGGTCTGGTGCGGTGGGTATCGCACCGGCTGTGATGTCGTCGTACAAATCCAACTGCGCCACCTCAGCAGCGAAGTCGATACCCAATAACATCCCACCTATGGAGCGCTCTTCTCTAGACACAATGCCGAAAGCCTGCACTCGGGGGAGTGCAACCAACGAAAACTTTTTCTCCAGCTGAGCCCGCAAAGCAGCCGCATTACCAATGGTTTGCTCGAGTTTGCTGTCGGTAACAAAGTCGCGCTGATTGATTTGCGCATGACCGGTGTAAAAGCGGGTTGCAGCTTTTATCATGTCTTCATAGCTACCGCCCTGCAGGGCCATAGAAAACGTTACCAAAAACACCGCGAAGGCTATGCCGCCAGCGGTCAGCAAGGTTCGAGTTTTGTTGCGCCAAAGATTACGCCAGGCCAAGGCAATCACGGGTTAGCGGTTCCTTGATTGCAGCGAAAACAACGTAAACAGCCGATCCTCTAACGCCACATCAAAGTCCATAGCGTCGTAACGCACCTCGGTAAAGCTGTCGGGTTTTTCTAGGTCCATCATGCGCATAGACGTGGCCATAACGCGACCGCCGAGTTCGCCAATTTCTGTGGTCACCATGCGGCGCAGCGGTTGCATGTCCTGGTCATAGTAGAGCGCTTCAATCAGTACAGAGTCTTCGCGAATGCGCAACCGTTCCTTGCCCCAAACCACAGGCGCGTCGTCAAAAGGAATAGCGTCGATCGTATAGGTCTTCAGCCCGTCACTAACCTCAGTGTCTACATGCTCTAGTCGATAGTATTTGATCCACTTGTCGCTACGAGACATGTCGTCATAGGAAAAATCGGAGCCCGCCCAACTCTGCGACATCATGCCACCAGGCAAACGAATGCTTTTGTTCAGTTTGGGGTTGAACGTCCACATTTTATCGCCTTGTTTAAGCAAAGCATTGCCGGCGTCTCGCGCCGGAGCGACAAATCGGATCAACGCATCCTCGCGACCCCGAGTCCAGGCATACAGAGTGGACTCCCGTTGCCAACTTGGGCGTTTAATCAACATGTTGATCTCAGCGTAGGAACTCAAGCCGCGAGTTTGATCAATGGACTGGGTGACTAAGGTCAGGGGGTCAAAAGTTTCTTCCGCCTTAGCGGGGCCACCCAGGGCCACTAAGGCAAACCATGTGAAACACACGCACCGCTTAAACATGAAGACGCTCTGCAGGAATAGTTGTACGAACGTTAACTTGCGCCTACTGACAAAGCAATAATAATATATCGAGTCAATATTTAGACTTTGATCTAGTTATGTCACTCAGAGAAAAAAATAAGGCCCGCACTCGGACCGCGATCTTGGACGTGGCAAGGGCCTTGGCCAACCAGGGTCAATGGAACGACGTCACGACGAGACAAATTGCCGATGCCGCAGGCGTGAGTTATCAAACGCTCTACAACTACTACCCCGCCAAAGCGTCAATTTTGCACGAGATACTACTAGACGCCTATGTCGGGCCAGGGCCAGCAATCAACGATGTTATCAAGCAATACAGCGGCGATCTTCTAGAAACACTCGACAACATCAACCGCGTGCGTATTCAGAGTTTTAGCCGCGAAAATCTAAAGTGGCTGCTCAGCCTATTAAGCACTAGCTTCGCGAAATTTGATGAGTCCGCTGATGCTACCAGCGTCATAGAAACGATAGACAAAGCCGGCGATGGCTATTACTACGCTGCTTTAAGTACCGCTAAAGGTATGGGGCATATGCACGATGATGTCGATATTCAACTGATGGCGCATACCCTTCACGGCATTGCGAACACCACACTCGACCGCTATATCGTCAACAGCACTAACACTAAGCTTAAGTTACTCACCCTACGCCAGCAGATGGAGCAGTTGGTTCGGCCATACCTTGTGAATTAGCGTCTAACGACGGCGACGCGCCAATGACACCACATTGGCGCCTCCGACCGCCTGCTGTTTTGGTTGCAGTTGCATCTCCCAGGTGAGCGCGCCTTTAGCGTCGCGAAAGAAACCGCGACAGCCTAGGCCCCCGCCAATACTGAACAAAGAGACGCTGGCGCTGTAGATACCCGACTCATGCCACAGCAGCGCATGATTCGGCTCACTCTCGAGCTTAGCGATGCCATCTAGGGCTACCTTACCCAAGCGCGCGTCGATCACATAGGTGCCTACCTCGTTGGGTGCAACGCGCACAGAAATCGGTGCACCGTAGCTGTCGCTAATCTCGCCGGTAATCGTTAGTCCATCCAACTCGTCCACGATCTCAGCGTCTAAGGAAATGCTCTGCCCAAGACTGGCACCTTCGGTAAGCACACTGCCGCGACCTGACCAAAGGCCTTTACGTAATATCAAACGATTCTCCTCATGTCGCTGGGGTCGGCGCAATTAAGTAAGCAATATGGCCTCGGCCATTCCCTGCTCGCAGCGCAGATCTTTGTTACGCGCATTGTTCACCCAAGATGATACCGGCAATGCTGTCATAGGTGTTGCCAGCTGGGGCGCGAAATACGATTCCAATTCTGCGGTGGCAATATTTGGGTCCAACCAACCCAGCGCTTGATCTTTGTCCAAGAGAACCGGCTGGCGGTGATGCACCTGTTGCATCCCAGCGCTTGCCGCCGTGGTCAGTATCGTGAAACTGTCGAGTTGCTGAGACTGCCCGTTTTCATCGCGGCCTTGCCAACGATCCCACAAACCGGCCAGCAACAAACCCGGGCTTTCAGCACTTTGCAGCAGATAAGCTTGCTTATGTCCTTGCCGCCGAGCCCACTCGTAAAAGCCACTCACAGGCACCACACAACGACGCTTCCTGTACGGTTCGCGAAAGCTCGGTAGATTTGCCGCAGTTTCCGCTTTAGCGTTGAACATGCTGTAACGAGTGCTGGGTTGTTTCGCCCAACTTGGCGTCAACCACCAGCGCATTGGTTGCAGACTTATCGCACCTTGCGTGTCGCTGACCAGTACTGAAATTTCTTCTGTGGGCGCGGCATTAAGATTGTCAGGGCCATGGTGGATTAACTCGAGAAATTCAACCAGCAGAGCCGTGACGTCCGCCGCCCGTACATGTAAGCGTCCACACATCGCAGATCTATTCCCCGTGCTTGGACACCTGCCAACCATTTGATGCCAGATGTTGCTGTGCAAAGTCCGTTGGCAATGGCTCCAGCGTAGTGGCAACAGTGTCGTTCCAGCGGTTGAGAAATCCAAACAGACTAATCATGGCCACGATTTGCACCTGTTGGCGCTGTGAAAAGTGCGCTTGTAACTGAGCGAAATGCTGCGCATCACTGGCATTGGGTACTTGACCGGCCGCCAGGGCTAATCCGATGACGGCACGCTCGGCGTCGCTGTAACAGTCAGCGGTTTCATAGTTCAGCACTTGTGCAAGTCTTTGCCCCTGCTGTTCTGGCGCAGCACTTAGACGTTCTGAGTTGTGGCCCGTGTGGGCCTGACAATAGCGGCAGCCGGCGCTCAAACTAACGCAATAGGCAATAAGCTGTAACAGTTCTGGCAGCAGGTTTTCGTGCGCATCGGTTTGTTCTGGCATAACGTCTAACAGGCCTGCCAGAATCGCTTTGGCATCGCCTCCCATAACTGTGCCAAACAATGCAGAAAAGACGAAAGGCAATTGCCCCATATGCGCCATCGTGCGGGTACTGTTGGGCACAAATCCCATGGCTGCCTCCGCCACCGCCATGATTGGCGCCAATTCCGGGTGTTGATCGGTGTCCAAGGGTTCTATGTGCGCCATAGAAGATCTCCTGTGTGTCTGGGTTCGGCGGCGCCCTGCGCCTCCACTGCTAGGCCAAAGGTGCAAGTTGCCGTTCAGGCCACTAATCTACGCGCTGTTTTCAGCATGCCTTCATTACTATGACAACCCCACACGCATTTGGCGAGCCGCCCAAGGCCGCGCGCAAACACCACGAGCACAACCATCATGGGATTGTGGTGCAAGATCCTTACGCCTGGCTCCAAGACCCCAATTACCCCACGGTTAACGACCAAGAGATATTGGACTACCTACAGGCCGAGAATACGTACTTCGAGCAGTACATGGCACCTAACCGAGAGTTGGTGGATACCCTGTTCAAGGAACTCAAAAACCGCAAGAGCGACAGCGACGAAAGCGTGCCGTACTTCCACAATGGCTATCACTATCAGTGGCGCTTTAACGAGGGCGATCAATATCGGCGCTGGTATCGCGCAGCAGGGAGTCATGAGCACGAACAAATAGACCCAAGGGATTGGGTTACCTTGCTTGATGAGAATGCGCTGGCTACAGACCAAGATTATTTCCGCCTCGGCGCAATGAGTGTCAGCCCTAATAACCAATTTATTGCCTACAGTATTGATACCGATGGCGGCGAACGCTTCACCCTGCACGTTATTGACTTAACAAATGGGATTGCGGTGACCTCCCCAATTACTCATACCATTGGTGAAGCCATTTGGAACCAACACAGTGACGGGCTGCTGTACCGCAACGTAAACGAGCAATGGCGGCCGGACAAAATTTATTGGCGCAAGCTTCATGACGACCAAGCCGATACCCTTATCTGTGCAGAAGAAGACGGCGGCTTCTTTTTGTCTATGCACTTGAGCCAGTCAGAACAACTGGTGTTCTTGCGCAGCGCCGACCATGTGACCAGCGAAGTTAGCTACCTACCAATCGACGACTTCAGCGCCACACCCGTCATGATCAGTCCACGCACAAGCGGACACGAGTACGACGTGGAGCACTACCAAGACCAATTACTGATACGCAGTAACCTACGCCAGCCCAACTTCGATTTGTTCACCGCACCCCTGAGCGCTCACAGTCAGGCCCAGTGGCAACCGTTCTTGGAAGGGGACGACAACCATTATCTCGTTGGCCATCTGGTTTACGAAAACCACGTATTCGTACCCCAAAGAGTAGACGGTCTGGATCAAATTTTGGTCATCGATCAGCACCAACAACAACACTTCGTTGAGCTGCCCGAGGCCACCTACAGTCTAGATCTGGGGGTGAACCCAAATTATCAAAGCGCGTTTTTGCGTTTGCAGTACAGTTCGCTGACCACCCCAAACAGCGTGCTGGACTACGATCTAGCCAGCCGCTCCTTGCGGACCCGCAAAGTGCAGAGCATCCCGAGCGGTTACGATGCCACGCAGTATCAGTCCGAGCGACTCACGGCCACAGCCCGAGACGGCAAACAGGTGCCTATCAGTTTGGTGCATCGTCGCGACACGCCAATCGATAACAGCGCACCCCTGCACCTCTACGCCTACGGTGCCTATGGCTACGCCGTACCCCCGGCATTTTCTACTAACGTCTTATCTCTGTTGGATCGCGGCATCATTTTTGCCATTGCACACATTCGCGGCGGCGACGACTTGGGTTACCACTGGTACCAGGACGGCAAACTGCAACAACGAGAAAACACCTTTAACGACTTTGTCGACTGCACGCACCACCTCATAAATAAAGGTTATACCGCGGCAGGCAAGGTATTGATCAGCGGCGGCAGTGCCGGTGGTGAGTTAATGGGGGCAGTTGTGAATCAAGCCCCCCAACTCTACGCCGCCGTAGCTGCCCATGTTCCCTTTGTCGACGTACTCAACACCATGTTGAATGCAGATTTGCCCCTAACCCCAATGGAGTGGCCGGAATGGGGGAACCCCATAGAGAGCGCAGAAGACTACGCCACCATTCAGGCGTATTCGCCCTACGACCAAGTCAGCGCCCAGGATTATCCACCCATGCTGGTAACCGCTGGCTTAAACGATCCCAGGGTCACCTACTGGGAACCAGCAAAGTGGGTCGCCAAACTACGCCACGAAAAGACTGACAGTAATGTTCTGTTGCTAAAAACCAATATGGAGGCCGGCCATGGCGGACAATCAGGACGGTTCACGGCGCTGCGGGAGGTTGCGGAGGAGTACGCCTTCTTCCTGAGTGAACTCCGAGGTATGTGAAAGCGTTTGCCTTCTTCTAAAGAGAACTCCAGAGCTTGTGAAGGCGTTCGCCTTCTTCTTGGATGAGCCTGGAGGTGCAGCCAAAAACCTCAGCAGGTGAGCTACCAGTGTAAGATCTAGCTCTTCAAGCTGCCTTCGAGTAATTCATCCCGAAACTGTGGCGCCGCTATTTCAATCAATGCATCTTGACGTTGACGATTTGGCAGGTTCTTTAACTGCGCAACGCCAAACTCTGTTACCACGATGTCGACGTCGGTGCGCAGCGCGGTGACCATATCTACCTGAGGCACGATGCGCGAGACCGTGCCGCCGCGAGCGGTTGCGTTCATCGCCACGATGGAGCGCCCGCCTTTTGACGCTTTAGCGGCGCGCATAAAGTCGACTGAACCACCGGTGCCTGAGATCTGTTTGCCGCCAGCAAATTCGGCATTAACCTGACCAAACAAATCAACTTCTACCGCAGAATTGATTGAGACAAAGTTGTCGAGTTCAGCAATAGCACTGACTTCGTGGGTATGGTCTGCACCTCTAAAAACAACGCTCGGCTGATCCGCTAACCAGTCGAACAGCTCGCTATCGCCTAAGGCCATACCTGTAATATGCAGACCACGGTCGATGGCCTTACGCGCGCCGTTTACGTTGCCCGCTTCTATCAAGCGCATACCGCCCGCGTCGATCAGGCCACCGTGCAAACCTAGATCGTTCTTGGCGCTCAGTTCATTCAAGATCGCAGCAGGTATTGCACCAATGCCTGTTTGTACGCAGTCGCCATCATTTATGAGTCCGGCCACTAATTTGCCTATGCTCTGTGCTGCCTCATCTATCTTCGGCGTCGCCATGGTCGCCAGCGACCGATCGCTCTCGAACAAGTAATCTATTTGTGCAGACTCAATTCGCGGACACCCTAAGGGGGCCACGATGTGCCGATTCAACTCGGCGATCACGATTCTTGCTCCACTAAGGACTGCTGCGACAAAGTCCACATTCGGACCCACCCGCAGCACGCCATTGCGGTCATGGGCCACTTGCAGCAGACACACGTCTACATCTTTTGCCAAATAGTCGAACACCGCGCGCATTTGCATGGGCAGATAGTGAACTCGTTGGACATCTGCCTTAGCCAAGGTCGGGGTCATAAAAAATGTTGTTAGACCCGCTGAGTCATTCCAAGTGGTAAAGTCCACCCCATTTAAACCGGCGATTGGAAATTGTAAAAAGTGCAGATCTTTCGGCAACTGCATCTGCGCCATGGCTTCCAATAAAGCCGTGGGTTCGTTACTGCTGCCAGCAACAAAAATACGCTGGCCCGGTGCCAATAACTCCGCAAGTTCAGCCATCATTTACCTCCCACGACGAATCAGAAACAGTACATAGGCATAGGCACCTACGTAGTAAGCCGGTGGAAACCACAGCGGCCACAACGCCACCAAGGCAGTACCGGTCACCGGCAAAGCCAAATACACGTGGCGAAACCATAAGAAGCCAAGCGCAAGTAACAGGCCACTGACCGCCGCCATAGCAACACCCTGACGCGCTGAGTACAACGTGCATACCGCACCGCCAGCCATCCCCGCTATCCACACCGGCAACAGGGCCGCCACACCTGTGGGTTGGCCTAATCCATTGCTCACGACAAACCAGACAAAACTACCCACCATCATGGCAATGGCCGTGCGAAGTAACGACAACACAGCTAACACGTTCGCTTTCGCCTACACTTAAAGGCGCCATGATAACCGTAATATTTCTCCAACGGCGTAACTCTGAGTTCCAATCAGCCAGCAGAGCCGCAAGCTGATGAACAGTTTGGACGCCTTCCATCCAACCGTTCGCCGCTGGTTCGAACACAACTTCGATGCGCCAACCCCGGTGCAACAAGCAAGTTGGCCGGTCATTGCTGGCGGTGAGCATGCGCTGATCACTGCTCCAACAGGCAGCGGCAAAACACTTACGGCCTTCCTATGGTCGTTGAGTCAATTCGCTGCCGGCGGCTTGGAAACCGGCAGCACCAAGGTCCTGTATGTATCGCCCTTGAAGGCGCTGAACAACGACATTCAACAAAATCTGTTGACGCCGCTGACAGAGTTGGTCGCCGACTACAACATGCCTCCCTTACAGGTACGAGTACGCTCTGGCGATACAGAACAAAGCGAGCGCCAACGCATGTTGCGCAAACCGCCGGATATTTTAATTACCACCCCCGAGAGTTTGTCCCTGATGCTGACCACTGAAAAAGGCCAGAGCGCCTTGCAAAGTGTGGCAACGGTGATTGTGGATGAAATTCATGCCCTGGTAGAGAACCGCCGCGGCGTGAACTTAATGACAGCATTGGAACAACTCAGTGAATTGAGCGGAGAATTCCAACGCATTGCGCTGTCCGCTACTGTGACGCCTCTTGATGAGGTCGCGCGCTACTTTGGCGGACGTACAGCTGACAGTCAGCCGCGCAGGGTACGGCGGGTGAACGTCGCCAGCGACAAGGCAATTGACCTTAAGATTAAGTTTCCGGCCACCGCTCACGCCGCCGCCGAACGCGGCGAGAAAATTTGGCAGCCGCTGTGTGATGACTTTCGCCAACGTATTATCCAAAACCGCTCAACGCTATTGTTTGTCAACAGCCGTCGCTTGGCAGAAAAGATCACGCTAGAAATTAACCAAGGCAGCGACCAACCCAAGGCCTACGCTCACCACGGCTCTTTAGCAAAAGACGTCCGACACGCAGTCGAGACACGATTAAAAGCAGGCGATCTAGATGCCATCGTCGCCACCAACTCACTAGAAATGGGCATCGACATTGGCGATCTTGACGAAGTCATTATGGTGCAGTCACCGCCCAGTGTAGCCGCTACTTTGCAACGTATCGGTCGTGCCGGTCATCGGGTTAACGAAGTCAGTCGCGGCAGCCTGTACCCAAGCCACGCTCAAGACTTTATCGAAGCGGCTGCGCTGGCTAACGCCGTTGCCGAACGTGATATCGAACCTTTGCAATTGTTGTACAACCCTCTTGATGTACTAGCGCAAATCATTATTGGCATGGTGGCGCACCGCGAGCGCAGTATTGATTCAATCTACAGGCTGCTACGCCAATCCGGGCCCTATGTTGATCTTGAACGAGGGCAGTTCGATCTCATCATCGATATGCTCAGCGGCCGCTATGCAGGCAGCCGGGTACGCGAATTGAAACCGCGAATCGTGCTAGACCGAGTGACCCAGCGTATTAAAGCCAACCGTGGTGCCGTGCTGGCGCTTTACAGTTCCGGCGGCAGCATTCCAGATCGCGGCTACTTTCAACTAAAACACAAAGACAGCGGTGCCAAGCTGGGCGAACTGGATGAGGAATTTGTCTGGGAGGCCACCACCGGCGACAGTTTTACCTTGGGCACTCAGCATTGGCGTATTCACAGCATTACCCATAATGATGTGTTGGTGACTGAGGCAAGCAGCGGCACTACCCTGCCGCCGTTTTGGCGCAGCGAAACGTTTAATCGCTCGGTGCATTTCTCTGCACAGATTTGCGACTTTCTGTATCACGCGGAGCAGCGCTTAGGCAGTCAGTCTGATCTGGCCCAGGAGCTGGTGCAGAAACAGCAGTTCGAAGAAGCGGCGGCAGCTGAACTGGTGGACTACCTAAAACGTCAACGAGAACACACCCGCAGCGCCCTACCGAACCGAACCAACGTATTGTTTGAACACGTTTTGTCCGGCCCAGCAGGCTACCAAGGACCTGACCAACCTCAACAGTTAGTGATCCATACCCATTGGGGTGGGCGCATCAACCGGCCTTGGGCCTTAGCCCTTGATGTGGCCTGGCAGCAACACACCGGCTGCAAACCTGAGCTGCATGCAGATAACAATGTGGTGGTTATTCAATGCAAAAGTCTAAACGAGGGCCTGGCACAAGACTTTGCCGAGCAACTGTTGGGCTGGGTAAACAGCGACAACTTATTAACGCTATTGCGCGAGCGTTTGGAAGCATCGGGTTTTTTTGGTGCACGATTCCGCGAATGCGCTGGTCGAGCATTGCTGCTCAACAAGCAGCGCTTTAACCAACGCTTGCCACTGTGGATGAGCCGGCTGCAAGCAAAAAAACTCATGAGCAAAATTAAGTCGCTTGACGACTTTCCCATCATGTTAGAAACCTGGCGCACCTGCTTACATGACGAATTCGATCTGTCGGCTTTAGGTGCCAAACTCAACGCCAGTCAAACCGGCGATATTCAAGCAAGTCTGGTGACCACCCAGACACCCAGTCCCTTTGCGCAAAATGTGATCTTCGATCAAGTCAGTCGTTATATGTACGCTGACGACACGCCAGAGGACGAAACGCCCAGCGCAATACGCGCAGAGCTGATTCAACAAGCAGTCTTTGACCCGACGCTGCGGCCTAAGATCAATCCGCAAACCATCGTCGAGTTTGTCGCAAAACGACAGCGCCGAGCGCCAGGGTACGAACCCAGCAATCCAGAAGAATGGGGCGAATGGCTAAAAGAGCGGGTGCTTATTCCCATCCCAGAGCTGCCCAGCGATCCACAGTTATCTGAAGACGCCATCACCATTACCGTGGATCATCGCCAATGGCTTACCCACCGGGAACTGGTGCATGGCCTGCATAACACAGGCCTTTTACCCGGACCGGCACCAACAGACGCGCCAGCACTGATTGAACAACGCTCGGCGCTGGAACTGTGTCGAGAGATTTTATCCTTCTACGGTCCGCTTACCGAGGAAGCGGTCACCGAAGTGCTACCAACGCTCCCCGCTGGCGTGCTCAGCGCTGATGAAACCTTTGTGCAAGGCGCACTGGTGCAAGACAGCACTCAAGAACATTGGTGCGATGCAGAGAATTTAGAGACTCTGATTCGTTTTCAACGTGCAGCACAACGCCAAACCATTGAACCGTTGTCCCGCAACCAACTGCTTAGTTTCTGGTCGAATTTGCATGAACTGACAAGACCCAGCTCGCAGGAAACCGCCCTTACCGCGCTAGAACTGCTGCGCACTTACCCAGCCTCAATAGCCACTTGGCTGCGCGACCTGCTGCCCGCGCGCGGACACCCGCCGAGCGTGTTAGAGAATGCCCTACAACGCTTTGACTTGCGTTGGCAGGGCACCGCAAAACAATACATTACAGTGGGCTATGCAGAGGACTTGGCGTTACTGGGCCCAAGCCAGAGTGCCGCCGTAGCGAAATATTTTACCGACCCCCAAGGGCGATACAGCTATAGCCAAATTGCTGATCGCGCGGTGCTTACCGATGGAGAACTCACCGCCAGCGAATTAAACGAGCAGTGGTGGCAAGGCGTGTGGCAGGGTCAGTTAAGTAGCGACAGCTTGGAACCTTTGCGCCAGGGGATATTGCGTAAGTTCTCCCTCGCAGCCTTTGACGCTCGCAGCAGGATGAGTCGTCGTCGCGTCTCAGCACTACGTGCGGCCCCCGGCTGGAGCGGGAACTGGCGGTTGAGTACGCAAAGCACAATCGACGACCCGCTCGATCAATTGGAAGCCAATAAAGAACGCGTACGCTTATTGTTGGATCGTTATGGTTGGATTAATCGCGACCTGGTAAATCGCGAACGCTTGCCGGTTAGTTCGCACAGTAACGCCCAAGGTCACTGGCGCTGGCGCGATGCCTTTATGGCTTTGCGCGTTATGGAGCTGGCAGGTGAGGTCTCTTTGGGTCACTTTGTCGCTGACGCCGAGACCCCGCAATTTGCCACCCCAAGCGCAATCAACGCCATGGGCGTTAATCTACCACCTGCGTCGGTGTTTTGGTTGGCCGCCACCGACCCAGTAGCGCCCTGCGGTCTGGGGTTAGCATGGCCAGAACTGCCGCGCCGTACCGACGGCAACTACCTGGTTTTTTGCGCTGGCGAACTGGCGTTAGTGGTCGAGAACTATGGCGCTCGATTGCAGTACTTTGTCTCACCAGAGCATCCAGAGCTGATGGAAATCAATCAGGTGTTAGCCCACTTACTGCACGGCCACCAGCGTTCGATCAATATCAACACGATCAATGGCGAATCCGCTTTAGCCAATCCCTATTTGGAGGGTCTGCGCAGCATTGGCCAGCTCAGCCACGATCATAAGCAGGTAACCCTGACTTCAATTTAATCGCTGTTATTGGTAATCATCCACGCTTGGTGCATATTCTTATCCATGCACATCTACACCCATCCCGAATTCTTAAACCATGAAGTGGCCGAGGGCCACGCCGAACGACCCGAACGTCTGAGTCATTTGTTAGCGCATCTGCAACGCGAGGGCATTTTGAGCGACAGCCCGCTACGTCAGCCCAACGACGTTAGCGACGCCCAAATTCTCGCCGCCCACAGCCTTGAGCACTTGCAGTTTTTACGGAGCAGCGCGCCAAGCGAGGGAGTGGTGCCCCTGGATCCCGATACCTGGATGAGCAAGGCCAGCATGAACGCAGCGCGGCTTGCAGCAGGGGCTGTTTGCAACGCCGTGGACGATGTACTAACCACTACAGAAAATCGCGTCTTTTGTGCGGTAAGGCCGCCTGGGCATCACGCGGAAACCGGATCGGCCATGGGCTTTTGTTTGCTCAACAGTGTTGCCATTGGCGCATTACACGCGTTGCAGCAACCTGGAATCGAGCGGGTAGCCATTGTTGATTTCGATGTTCACCACGGCAATGGCAGTGTCGACATCTGCCAGCACCACCCTGAAATTATGGTGTGCTCGAGTTTTCAGCACCCCTACTATCCGAATCGCTTGGACGATCTCGACCAACCCAACATCGTCAACACACCCCTGCAAGCTGGCAGCAATGGCGATGTCTTTCGCCGAGCCATCAGCAGCAGTTGGCAGCCTGCACTGCAACGACACCAGCCGGATTTGGTCTTGGTGTCTGCAGGCTTTGATGCGCACCAGGCCGATCCTTTGGCGGCTCTTAATCTCACAGAAGCTGATTTCAGCTGGATTACGCAGCAGATTGTTGATGTGGCGAATCAGCACAGCCAGGGGCGCATCGTGTCTACCTTAGAGGGTGGTTACGACCTGGATGCACTGGCAAAGTCCGCCAGCGCTCACTTGCAGGCAATGATGTGAGCCCGCGCTGGGTGCTTTTACTGTTGCTTGTCGGCGGCGTTGGTCAGGCGAACGAACCCATCGACGCCCTGTCTGCGGCAGGCGTCGACCCCAAGCAAGCGGGACTAAATTACATGCTGAATTGCCAAGGCTGCCACGCGGTCGATGGACGTGGGCTTAACGACATTCCAACCATGGCCGATTTCGTTGGCAAATTTCTGACTGTTGATGGCGGCAGAGCTTATTTAGTGCAGGTGCCAGGTTCCGCCAATTCACCCCTGAGCAATCACCAACTGGCTGAAGTATTGAATTGGGTGTTACTGACAATGAGCCAACCGCAGTTGCCTCAGCCGTTTGAGCCCTATACCGCGGCCGAGGTCAACGATTACCGGAAGCAGACTATGAGCGACGCCGCGGCAGTGCGCAGGGATTTATTAGCCCAACTTAAGGTCCAATAGCCGTTATATTTGCTACAAGCTGGGCTCAGCGCCTGTTCGAACAGACACTGAGCCTGGCCGAAGGGTTAGGCCATCACCGCCATAAACGTCAACCGACGGGCATCCCTTTTGTGCGACTTTGAAAATAACAAGTAGACCTCTCTGTTCGCCAGGGAACTGAGCATCACGCTCTTTATTCCCCAGCGAATTTGGCATCACGCTTTTGCAAGAACGCGCTCACGCCCTCGCGGAAGTCTTTGCTACGTCCGGCTTCGTTCTGTAATTGAGCTTCTAGTTCCAGTTGCTGTTCGTAGCTGTTACCCCAGCTTTGCCAGTACGCTTTGCGGATCAGGCTTAAAGAGCGCGGACCGTTCGCCAAACGTTGGGCCACTTCCATGGCTCCAGCTGCGAGGTTGTCGGTGTCGTCAAACACCCGATTCACTAATCCCCATTCGTGGGCGGTCTGTGCCGGCAAGCGCTCTGCCAACAGCGACAACTCCATAGCGCGTCCCCAACCCACTAGCCGAGGTAACAGGTAAGTTGCGCCACCATCCGGTATCAGACCGATGCGCGCAAAGGCCTGTAAAAAATACGCGTCTTTAGACGCACACACGATGTCGCCCATCATGGCGAAACTCATACCCACACCAGCAGCGGCTCCGTTAACCGCCGTCACCATGGGCATTTCCAAACCGCGTAGCTCGAACATCAGGGGATGGTAGCCATGGCGTAACGAACTGCCAGCACCGCCCGAAGCTTTCTTGTCGTCATCATCCTGTAAGTTAGCGCCAGCACAGAATGCCCGACCATTACCACTTAACAACAAACAGCGAACGTCTGTTCCCTTAGACTTAATTTCTTCAATCGCGGCACCAAAATCACGAAGCATTTGCCCACCTACTGCATTCATGACTTCTGGATGATCGAACTTTAAGACCGCCACGCGGTCTGCGAACTCTAGTTGCATACGTTGCATAAATTCCCCCTTTTGCTGATTGCAACAGATTAACTCAAAGCGGCAGTGTCAGTCATGCTGTGACAAACAGTCTGGCTGTCCGGTAGGCATGTGCCATACACTGGCAAAAAAAAGCGGATATTCCTATGCAAGACTTCAACGGAAAAACAGCGGTCATCACCGGCGGCGCCAGCGGTATTGGATTGGGGCTGGCTGAACATTGCGCACAGTTGGGTATGAATGTGGTGCTGGGCGACATTCAAAAAGACGCTTTAGATCAGGCGATTGTGCAAGTCGAACAACGTCAAGCCCGTGTGGTTGGAGTAGTTACTGACACCATGGTCAAAACCTCTGTGCAGAATCTATTGGACGAAGCGACTGAGGCCTTCGGCAATGTGCACCTGGTCTTTAATAACGCTGGCGTTGCAGCTGGCAACAGCGCAGGCATACCTGTTTGGGAAGCACCAGACGCTGATTGGCAATGGGTGATGGGGGTCAATTTTTATGGCGTGCTGTACGGCGTGCAAACCTTTATCCCCCACATGCTCGCCCATGGAGAAGAAAGTTACATAGTGAACACAGCGTCCCTTGCCGCGGTCATGCCTATGGGTGGTTCTTATGGCGTCAGCAAACACGGCGTGCTGGCGCTCACCGAGGGCGTGCAAGTAGAACTCGAACAACGAGGTGCAAAGCTGCGGGCGGGAGTGCTGTGTCCGGGGTTTGTTGATACGCAAATTTTTGCTGCTGAACGCAATCGACCAGGTGCAGAAACGAGCCAGATCGACTCCGACGATCCACAACTTGCAGCCGCTAAAGCGATGTTAGCCAACGGTAAAAGTCCAGCAGAAATTGCCGAATACGTGTTTCAGGCAATGATGGCCAAGCGGTTTTATATGCTGCCCCACCCTGCCTGGGACGACTTTGTGCGCTCCCGCACCGAGCAAATCCTCGCGCGCCAGGATGTTGCCACTATGGATTTGGTGGCCATGCTGGAGCGCTCCGCTGCGGGGGAACAATTCTGACTTGACCTTGGAGTCTGCACCAAGCATTACCCTGTGCCACTAAATCACTGCGGCCTTTTGTAAATGTCTGACCACTCACACAATCACGATCACCATCATGGCAACGCCGATGTGGTGATGCTGCGTCGAGCCTTTGTGCTGACCACTGTGTTTCTGGTGGTGGAATTGATTGCCGGACTGTGGACCAACGCCCTGGTGCTGATTGCCGATGCAGGCCATATGTTACTGGACTAGGTGGCCTTGGGACTGGCTTGGTGGGCCGCCCATCTGTCGAGGCGCAATGAGGATGAACGCTTGTCTTATGGCTATCACCGCTTCCAGGTGTTGGCCGCCTTTGTGAACGGTCTGACTATGGCCGCGCTGGTTGTGTGGATCGCTATTGAGGCCAGCAGCCGATTACTCACACCTGAACCGATGATTCCACTGCCCGCCCTGGCCGTGGCCACTTTAGGTTTTGTCGTGAACCTTATTGCTTTTCGTTAGCTCCACAGCGGCAGTAGCAATACCAACATGCGCAGCGCTGCACTGCATGTTCTAGGCGACCTGCTGGGTTCTGCGGCAGCGATCATTGCCGCGCTGGCGGTGTATCTGTTCGGCTGGCTGTACGCAGACCCAGTACTGACTCTTTTGATTGTGGCTATCCTAGGCCGTGGCGTTTATCGGGTTTTGAAAGAGACCACTCATATTCTGTTAGAGGGTGTGCCAAAGGGGATTGATATACAGGCCATTAAACGAGGACTCACCGACAAGGTCGACGGTGTGGTGCAAATTCACCATGTTCATGCCTGGGGTTTAACCGCAGAAAAACCGCTGCTGACTTTGCATGCGCTGGTGAAGGAAGGTACCTGGGTGCAAACCGTAGTTGAGTACATAAAAGCCGTAATGCGCGAGACCTATCGAATAGATCACTCCACCATTCAGATTGAGGTCGGGCCTTGCCCTGACGCTTGATTACGCCAACAACTCAAGCGCCCGCTCCATTAAGGGTTGCATGGACATTGCCGTGGTCTCCCAGGTCTCGTCAACGCGCTTACCCCGCCGATGCAGGCTGAGGTTGAGGCCACTGATGATCGCGAACTTGTAAGCCGCCAACGCCCGATACCAATTTATGTTGGGTAGCTTTCCCGCATAGGCCTCAGCATATAAGTCGATGAGGGTATCTGGATTTAGAAAATGCGGGCGCGGGTGCTCACGATCCCAAGCGAGCGGGTCACTGAAGGTACAGATCCACCCCAAGTCATTCAGCGTCGCGCCGATGCCGGTCAGTTCCCAGTCGATGACCGCCGCCAGTTGCGCATCGGGTGTTGCGAACAAATTGGCTGTTTGAAAATCGCCATGGAAGATACCCACTGGGGCGTCTGCGGGTATGGTGTCCAATAGTCGCTGACGCACCTCGGGAACCGCAGCCAGGCGCTGGGGTTCGGCGGCTTTTTCGTAGAACTTATCCCAGCGCACAACGTCATCCGCAAAGGGCACGGGCTCTCCAAGATAACTGACTTGGTCAATATCTACCTGATGGACCTTAGCTAACGCAGACATCGCCTGGCGGCCAAACTCCAACAGTTGCCCATCGCTCAGGCTCGAGCCCCAATCCTCTGGCCCCAGTCGCATTACATCACCTTGCAACCACGGTACGACAAAATAAGGACAACCGAACCATTCCAAGTCATCACCCGACCAGCGCACAGAGCAATGTGGAACATCTGTACCGTCCAGCGCATTGAGCACTGCTACCTGACGCAATACATCTGCGGTACCCACCCAGTTCACATTTGGCGGCGGTAGGCGGATAAACCAAGCGTCCTCACCTCGCTCGTGGGCCACCTTAAAGCCATATGCGAAACCCGCATGACCGGGCATGGTGACCACCTCGGTAATGTTTACCGAGCCCTCATATCGTGCCTGACAAAACGGCAATAGTCGCTGTTCGAGTTCCTCTAGATCCATCGCCGCCTCAATTACGCCTGATCAAAAAACGACCACTCGTATTTAGGTCGGCGCCGCGTCAGGAAATTGCTCACGCAAAACGCGCTTGAGTATCTTGCCGCTAGGATTGCGCGGAATCTGCTCCACAAAGACAACCGATTGAGGCTGCTTAAAACGCGCTAATTTGCCATTGCAGTATTCCAGCACGTCATTTTCTGACAGCGCGTCGTCGGTCTTAACCACAATCGCCAAGGGCGATTCGCCCCAGCGCTCGCTTTGCTGGCCAATGACTGCTGCCTCGGAAATACCCGGGTGAGCGCCCAGTACACCTTCGATTTCTGCCGGATAAACGTTCTCGCCGCCAGAAATGATCATGTCTTTGATGCGATCCTGAATAAACACAAAGCCTTGTTCGTCCATGGTCGCAACGTCACCCGTATGCAGCCAGCCATCGACAATGGTTTCTGCTGTGGCTTCTGGACGATTCCAGTATTCGGTCATGATGTGCTCACCACGGACCAGTACTTCACCCGCCACGCCGGGTGCACAGGTCGCGCCAGAGGCGTCAGCGATTTTCACCTCAGTGTGAAAAAACGCTTTACCAGTGGATTCTGGCAGGATCAAAGAGTTCTTCGCGTCCATCAAGCAGGCCGGACCACAGGTTTCAGTCAACCCATACACTTGCAGCAGTTCGATGCCCATGTCGCTGTAAGTCTTGGTAAGCGCAGGCGGCACCGGTGCTGCTCCAGTCATCATCCAGCGCAAAGTTGAGCGGTCGTATTGCTTAAAATTCGGCACCTGTAGCATGAAGTTGAGCATGGCTGGCACACAGAGTGCGCTGGTGACTTTTTCCCGCTCGACAATCTGCCACGCCGCCACCGGATCAAAGCTGCGCATGACGATTGACGTTGCACCTTTGTAAACGTTCACGGCTAAAGGCGTTAAAGCGCCGACATGGAACATTGGCAAACACGCTAAGTAACGTTCAGGGGGATGGTACTCTGCAGTTGCTGCAATACTCAGCAAGCCCCAAATCGACGTGTGGTGGGTGTGAACGACACCCTTGGGCAGCCCAGTGGTACCAGAGGTGTACATGATGTACAGCATGTCATCGTCAGCCGCGTTGATCGCAGGTTCCGTGGTGGGTTGGGCGTCGCGGAACGCGCGGTAGTCTTCAGCAAAGTGGGCAATCTCGTCGGGCTGCGCGACTTGCAGCCAATGCTTGATGTCCGTTTTGTCGCCCCGACTGTGTAAGTCCGCCACGGTTTCAACAAATTCATTATCAAAGATCAGCCGCTTAGTGCCACTGTCCTTCAGAATGAACTCCAGCTCATCAGCCACTAAGCGCCAGTTCAGCGGCACCACCACAGCGCCAATCTTCGCCAGCGCATAATACGACTCCATGAACTCACTGGAGTTCATAAGTAACAGGCCAACCCGTTCACCTTTTTCGATCCCTGCCGCCACGAAGGCATTAGCCAGTTGGCTGCAGCGGTCATTGAGTTCGGTGTAGGTCAGACGATAACTGCCGTCGCTTTCGACATACGCCTCGACATCAGGCGATAAGTGCGCCCGTTTGGTTAGAAACAAACCTAGATTATTCAGCATGAGAAGCGTCCCCAATCCAATCAATAATTCGAGCGCTATTGTTGACCAAAAATCCGCTGGATAACAATCGCCGCACGGCATCTATCACTGCATTCCCGCCCTAGCGCTGCTCGAACGACCTGTACAAACTCTCGTTTTTCGGTAATATCCCGTGCCCTTTGTACAGATTTTGACCATGACAGACTTTCCCGCACAGGATCTGTATCAGATCGGCAGCGTTACCGCGCTGACCGGTATAGCTGCAGAGCGCCTGCGGGCCTGGGAGCGCCGTTATGGATTCGCGCCTGCTGAAAGGAAGGGAAAAATTCGCCTGTACAGTCACACGCAAGTTCAGAATTTAATTAAAATCAAACGCTTACTGGATCGCGGCGAATCAATTTCACGCATCATCGAACTCAGTAGCACGCAACTCGAAGCGCGCCTAAACGTAGAGCCCGCTCAGGATCTAAACACCGTTGGGGCCAACCGTTTAGGACGGGCCGCAAACGTAGCACTGGTCGGCGCGGGTATTTTACAGCTGGAGCAACAGTCAAAGGTTGCCGACTCGGTTTCTGTGGTGGGCCGCTGGGCCAATGTCGAGGCGCTGCTGGCGGACGCCCAGGTACCGTCAGTTGATGTTATCGCCTTACAGCTACCCGTATTGCTGCCGCAATTGATCGCGCAGGTCAAAGACCTGGCGCCAACTGCGAGGGTGTTGCCAATTTACCAATTCGCCACGGCAGAACAGGTGCGCCAGTGTGAGGAGACTGAACTGAACCCAATACGTTGGCCCCTGCCCTGGCGCGACATTGAACAACAGTGCTTAAGTCTATTCGGCGTACCGAAGCTGTACGGCGTCAGCGCACCGCGCTTATTTAGCGACGAAGAATTGATCGCTGTTGCTGTAGCTGATGACTCACCGCATCAAGCGAACCAGAAAATTGTCGAGCAAATTCATCAGCTTAATGCGCTAAACAGCTTTCTAAATGTATGCAGCGATGACGCCTTGACCCAGTCCACCTCGACACAGGCACAGGCGCTGCAACAGGCGGCAAGCGATATCGGCCAGAGTCGCGCACAAGCAGAGATCGCGCTGCAAACCCTGCTGCAACAGCAACAACAGGACCCAGTAAGCGGCGCCAATCCGCTGCAAACCAACCCATCTGACTACCCACAGGGCGGTGCAGGCAACCCCCAGCACTGAGTCAAGACCAGGCGACGCGATTCAATTCGCTGTGTTCGAGACCTTACGCTTGTACATAACCTGTACAATTTTAAAATATTTGCTTGACAGCTTATTTTTGTACTGTACATTTAGCGCCAGATTTTAGTTCAGGCGTGTGTACAACTCAGTAGAGTCCTTCCTTACAATGTCCTTCCCCCAAGAAGACGAGTTGTCTCCAGATGTTCCGATGTCTGGCACGCCTTTTTTATTCTCAACTCTTAGTTACTTGCTTAGAAACTCCAGCGCCGCTTCGGCTTTGAGGGTAACGCCTTGTTTCTGCGCTTCTAAATCCACATCACGGTTATCGCCCATAGCACCGACCAAGTACCGTTTATAGACTCCTTGACCAATGGCGGCTAAACGCCAGTGAGAGAAAGCCCGATAGTAATTTATCGCGCTCAGATCACGACCGGTCTGTTGAGCATAGCGTTCGGCGAGTTGTTCGCGGCTACAAAATCCACCGGCTGAGGTGGGTGCAATGTCTTCTTCGCCCTCGCCTGGTGCAATCCAGCTATTCAGCAAATACCCTACATCCGCCAGCGGATCACCCAGGGTACAAAGCTCCCAATCCAATACCGCTTTAACCTTGCCCTCACCGATAATCATATTGCCCAAGCGATAGTCACCGTGAACAATGCTCGCACCAAGTTGCTCTGGCATTCGCTCGGCGAGCAATCGGGTGCTTTCATCCATAGCTGGCACTTTATGGGTCTCGGTGGCGTCCCATTGTTTGCTCCAACGTGTTAGTTGCCGCTGCAGATAAGCTTCTTTGCGCCCTAAATCACCCAGCCCAACCTGGTCTGGATCAAGCTGATGCAGTGCTGCGAGCACATCTACAACGTTATCGCCTAATACCGCGCGCCCTTGTGCTGGCACTTGAGCCGTCACTTCGGCATCGTGCAGCACCGGGCCAGCTACGTAGTGCATGACATAAAAAGGTGCATCGTTCACTGCAACGTCTTTGCACAGTCCCACAGTTTCGGCTACTGGTACCGCCGACCCAGCCAACGCGGTAATGATCTTGTGCTCCCGTCCCATGTCGTGGGCGCTCTCCAACACATGGCCCAGCGGCGGACGCCGCAGCACAAAGGTACGCCCGTTTTGATCCTGCACAGAATAGGTCAGGTTGGAGTGGCCGCCAGCAATCAGTTCAAAACTGAGCGGTGGGGCCAAATCGTCTATGTGCTGCGACATCCAATCAGTGACTCGATCTGCCGCGATCCCCTGTTGATTCTCCTTTGGCGACACCTTGCTCCCCTTATGCAACTGATACTCGTTTTTCCCCTACAGCGTGCTCACTTTGTCGCTGCTTGGTCAGCGAAGATCATAGACGAGGGAATATTTTGCACAACCACAGCTCCAATCCGTTGAATATTAGGGGTTTGCGGGCCTGAGCAAGACGGCGGGCCGGAGACGCGTTAGCTGGGCGCCAACAACCCAGACCCGCGCTGTTGCTGAACGTTCAGTTGGTTGTGGCACTAGACCCTGTCAGCCAGGCAACGCAGAATGCCGCCTCAACTGGGCTATGGATTCTCCCCATGCAATTATTGCACGGTGGCCAACTGTTTCTATCTGGCGTAAAACTGGCACTCTCCCCGGCACTGCGCCGCTATGTATGGTTACCGGTGTTGATTGGCGTGGTGATTTTTAGCCTGACTCTTACGCTGGTTGTTGTGCCGCTAGGCGCCAATGCCGGTGACTGGCTGCAACAGAACCTACCGCAATGGTTAAGTTGGCTAAACGTAGCATTGCTGATATTGATTTACACCACGATGGGGCTAGCGGGCTTTTGGCTTAGCAGCCTGCTGGTTACTCTTATCGCAGCACCCTTTCTTGGCCAATTAGCGGAGGCTGCCTGGGCACTGTCGAGTTCAGACGCCCCCACCCAAGCTCACGAAAGTCTACTAAAGAGCATCGGTACCAGTATTGCGCGAGAACTGCATAAACTGCGTTATCACTTACCTCGCTTGCTTGCACTGGTGCTGCTGAGTTTTGTCCCTGGCCTGAATTTGATCATGCCAGCGCTGTGGTTTGGATTCAGTGCTTGGTTGATGGCGGTGCAATTCGCCGACTACGCCAGCGAAAACCATGCCCGGCCATTCGATTTTACGTTGCAACAACTCGCCCAAGTCCGCGCGCGGTCATTGGGATTCGGCGCTTGCGCCAGCCTTACTCTGGCGATACCGTTTTTAAACTTTTTTGTCATACCCGCCGCCGTCGTAGGAGGCACTTTACTTTGGCAATCCATTTCCGAGGACACACCGTCATGAAGCCGCGAACATTTCATCACCGAATCATCGCCTCAATCATTGCTATCTGCGCTCTTATACTCAGTCATACGGCCCTCGCGGCGGAATTTTGGGGTCATCGCTACAGCAAACAGGTGGACATCCGCTACGGCGAGCAACCAGGGCAAGTCTTCGACCTATACATGTACGGTCAACGTACCGGCGAGCCAAGCTATTTTGCCGCAGACCCAACACCACGACCTACGCTGGTCTGGATTCACGGCGGCGGCTGGGTTGCCGGCGACAAGGCCCGCGAAACCCCATGGCTTATTCCGTACCTACAACGGGGTTGGAATGTTGCCAACGTGAACTATCGCCAGGGACCCAATACAGCGCCGAACGCCGCCGACGACGTTATGTGCGCCTACCAACGTATCAGCGAAATTTTAGCTGCTGCCGACATGCCACTGGATCAAGTCGTTGTCTCCGGTGCCAGTGCCGGGGGTCATCTGGCTTTGGTGGTGGGCATGCGCAACAGTAAGGGCGAACATCCTTGCCAGGCGCCCACGCCGCCTCGCGCAGTTGTTAATTGGTTTGGTATCACCGACATCGAAGCCGTGCATGAATTTTTACGTAAAACCAAGCCAGAAAGTAACTATGCAGCAAGCTGGATTGGCGATTTGGACAAAATGTCAGACATTTCCGCTGCCCACTCACCGTTATTCTTAGTTTCAGAAGACACCCCACCCATCATAACCGTCCACGGGGACCAGGATTCCGTGGTGCCCTTTGAACAGGCCACCGCACTGCATGAAAGCCTGAGTACGCCGAATCGATTGGTCACCATGGAGGGTGGCAATCACAGCGGCTTCAGCGACACCCAATACCAGGACGCTTACCGGGCGATATTCGACTTTATCAGCGAATTGTAGATCACCTCGCGCAGAACGCAGCCCAACACGCAGACTCAACGCAATACGCGAAGCACAATTGTGTTACCAAACAACACAAAACGAGCCGAAATCCTTGAATCCGTTGGACGTGGGGTATAGGTTTGTCCGTCACTTATCTTTGTAGGAGGACGCCATGAGTCGTTTCCTTTACCAAACTGTTCGGGCTACTGCTGTGTTGGTGGCATTGGTCTTGAGCACCGGCGGCGTTCAGGCCATGCGCGTAGACAACTTTGTGCTACTTGATCACAAAGGCGACGCCCACGACCTGTACTATCACAAGAACGCATCCGCCATTGTAATTATGGTTCAGGGCAACGGCTGCCCAATCGTGCGCAATGCGTTGACCGACTACAAAGCATTAAGAGATCAGTTTGCAGACGCTGGCACGCAGTTTTTCATGCTCAACTCAAACTTGCAGGATCGCCGGGAAACCATCGCCGCCGAGGCCGAGAAATACGGCATTGATATGCCCATACTGCATGATGAAACACAACTTATTGGCGAATCCCTGGATCTGATCCGAACCGGTGAAATTCTGGTCATTGACCCCAAGACTTGGCAAATCGCCTATCGCGGCCCGATCAACGATCGACAAGTCTATGAACGTCAAAAGAACGAAGCGTCTGAGCACTTTGCTGCGGATGCAATAGACGCCGTCCTGGCTGGCGAACCTGTGGCACTGGCCAAGCGCGACGCCATTGGCTGCCTTATTAACTTTGCGCAAAAGAATAAGGCCCACGAACAGATCAGCTACGCCGAAACCATTGCGCCCATGCTGCAAGAAAAATGTGTGGTGTGTCATACCGAGGGCGGCCTTGGCCCTTGGGCAATGAGCGACTACAACATGGTGCGCGGCTTCGCGCCGATGATTCGAGAAGTCGTACGTACTAAGCGCATGCCACCCTGGCACGCAGATCCGCATATTGGCGTGTTCAAAGACGACAAGTCATTGAGCATTGAGCAAAAACAAACATTGGTGCATTGGATTGAAGCTGGCGCACCACGCGGTGAAGGCCCAGATCCACTGGCAGAGGTCAAAATCGCTCAGACGCAATGGCCGTTGGGCGAACCAGACCTTGTTCTCAACATTCCTGAATATACAATTCCCGCCAGTGGCGTGGTTGAGTACAAATTCCCTCGGGTCAAGAACCCCCTAGATGTAGGCGTCTGGGTTCGTGCAGCGACCGTACTGCCTGGCGATCGAGAGGTCGTTCATCATATATTGGCAGGCTCTATTGACGCCGACACCTCAGCACAAAAGCGCAACAGCGGTGTCTTTGACAACTATCTGATCGGATACGCACCAGGTAACGAGTCTAATGTCTTTCCGGTCGACACCGGCGTGTACATCGCACCTGGTGGTGAGTTCACTTTCCAGCTGCATTACACCCCGGTGGGCAGAGAGACCACAGACCGGTCAAAAATCGGCCTGTACTTTCATCAAGAGCAGCCAAAGAACTTCTATCGCCAAGACGTGGTCATCAACCCGGCGATTAACATTCCAGCAAATACAGCGCGCCATCAAGAAGTGTCGTACTACGAATTTGATCGACCGGCAGAAATTCACGACCTGGTGCCCCACTCTCACTACCGCGGTGTAGCGTCGAAATTCGAAATCGTACACGCCGATGGTCGCAAAGAGACCATTTTGTCGGTGCCCAACTACGATTTTAATTGGCAGCGCACCTACGAATTTGTTGAGCCGAAGCGTGTAGAGGCTGGTGCCCGCTTGGTGCACACGACTTGGTACGACAATTCCGCAAACAACCCAGGCAACCCGGATCCGAACATCAATGTGCCCTGGGGCCTGCAAAGCTGGGACGAAATGCTCTACGGCGCGTTCAGCTATACCTATGTGGACGAAACCACAGAAGCTCCTGTGCACGACAAAGCGTTGGCCGAAACCACGCAAATGGTTGGCTTCATGGATAAAGATTTCGACGGCAAATTGTCATGGACAGAATTGCCCGGCTATCTCAAGCGACGCATCGGCAAGCGCTTTGAGCAGGCGGATATCAACAGCGACGGCGGATTGAGCATTAGAGAAATGCATCAGCTACAGCAAATGCAACGAAGTCAGGGCAGCAACGCCGGCGCGCGCTAACGATGCAAGAGCGCCCATACGACATCATCGTTTGGGGGGCCAGCGGCTTTACCGGCCGGATTGTGGTGGACTATATGCACCAGGAATACGGCAACGGTAATTTGCGCTGGGCCGTTGCCGGTCGTAACCCTGCCAAGCTTGAGAGCGTGGTGGGTGGCCGGGACATACCGGTACTG
Source organism: K189A clade bacterium (assembly GCA_902565895.1). Taxonomy (GTDB): domain Bacteria; phylum Pseudomonadota; class Gammaproteobacteria; order Pseudomonadales; family Azotimanducaceae; genus UBA4421. Next base: position 27,995 of record CACFGV010000006.1, on the reverse strand, counting down.
AACGCGGACAGCCACGACGACGAGGCCCTGCGCCAACTGGTGCAGCAGACCAAAGTCATACTCACCACGGTAGGGCCCTACGCGCGCTATGGATCAAAACTGGTCGCGGCCTGCGCAGAGCACGGTACCGATTATTGTGATCTAACCGGTGAGTCGTTGTGGATGCGCGAGATGATTAACGCGCACCAACAAACAGCGAAAGACAGTGGCGCGCGCATCGTTCATACCTGTGGTTTCGACAGCATACCCTCTGATATCGGTGTGTTTTTTCTGCAAAAGGAGATGCAACGCCGCCATGGCGTTGCCGCCCGGCACATCAAATACCGAACGAAGTCTTTTAAAGGCGGCTTCAGTGGCGGCACCATCGACAGCATGATGGCGATGATGGAGGCGGGACAAAAAGACCCGAGCCTTCTCAAACAGTTGGGCGACCCCTATTTACTGAACGACACCTTTCGAGGAGCCGATGGCCCTGATCGCTTCAGCCCATATTTTGATGAAGACTTCAACGGCTGGGTTGGGCCATTCATGATGGCGGCCATCAATACCCGAGTGGTGCGCCGCACCAACGAACTGTTAGACGGCGCCTATGGAGAAAACTTCCGTTATGACGAAGGCAGCCTGACCGGCGCTGGTCCCAAAGGCTTTCTAGGTGCCACTGGAATTGGTGTCGGCAGTGGCGTTTTCGCCGGGCTGGCCAGCTTACACATCACGCGCAAAGGCCTACAAAAAGTACTGCCTAAACCCGGCGAAGGACCCAGCCCAGAGCAACAACGCACGGGTTATTTTGAAATCGAAATGCGCGCCAAACACCCCGACGATGCGTCGAAAAATCTGGTCGCAAGCGTTAAAGGTGATCGCGACCCGGGTTATGGCTCTACCGCAAAGATGATCGCCGAAAGTGCTCTGGCATTAGCCCACGACGACCTGCCCGCAGGCGGCGGTTTTTGGACCCCAGCCAGCGCCATGGGTGACGCCTTGTTGGAACGCTTGCCTGCAAACGCAGGCGTAACTTTCGAGATCGTCGAGTAGCTTTTCTAGGTGTTCGAGTGCAAAGACTGTTTGCCCACGCGCTTTGGCCTTAAGAGCCTGCTTGATCCCGAACCGCGCCCCAGCCGTTGAGTAAGCAGTAAAAGTCTGAATAACACCAACCAGCAACGTCAGGCGCGTAGCAGTATCTGCCGCTGGCACCGCCGTCACACCAGGCATTTACCCGGGAGTAATTTCACTCGCCTCCTCGGGGCACATTTTGTGTCGACTCAACGCCGCGTGGATGATTACACCTGGGGCCTGACGCAGTTCCGGTGGCAATCCAATATCGACGAAGCCATCGCTGATTTTTTTAAGGCCAATCGGAATAGTGGGGCTCTTAATGTCACAGAGAGGACAGATAACCCGAACCCGGCACTGCCCGTGGCAGTTATGCGACGGTGAGCAATGAATAGGTCTTAAATACCCCTCCACCAATTCACCCTGTTTCCCGCCGAAAACTACAAACCCAAAATCTGCTTCACCTCAGCCAAACCTTCGATAGTGGCCAGGGCCTCGCCCTGATCCGACGACATATTGCGCACAATGATGTCGGTAAACCCCATTTCTGCCAGTGCGGCGAACTCAGCAGCAACCATCTCTGGTGTGCCGGCTAGCATCGCATCTTCAGCGAATCCGCGATAACCCTTACTGACCATGCGCCGTTTGAATGACTGGGCTGTAGCAGCATGGCCTGCAATGAAAATATCCCTGCGTATCGCCACAGCCGTTGGACTGCGTCCAAACTCCGCGCAAGACTGTCGGTACTGATTTAACTGCTGCGTAGCGGCGGCATGATCCAAGCTCGGTGACGCCAGCCAACCATCCGCCATTCGCGCGGTGCGATTGAGTGCGGCTGGCGCGCCAGCACCCACCCACACTTCGACCTTTTGCGCCGGTAAAGGCGAGATCCGAGCATTCTCGATGTTCCAGAAACGCGCCTCGCTGACCACCTCTCCAGCCCAAAGTTTTTGCATCAAATCTAGGCTGGCCTCAAACATAGCGGCACGTTGGGTCATATCTACGCCCATGCCGGCGCTTTGGGCCGGCTCCCAACCCAAGCCACATTGCATGATGAACCGCCCCGGTGCGATCGCCGCCAACGTTGCGATTTGCTCGGCTAGTAAAACCGGATTCCAGAGCGGTAATAGGTACAAAGCACCGACAGGCTTGCTATGCCATTCAGCTAACATGCGACCCAGCATGGGCGTATTTTGGTAATAGGGCTGATGGGTGACGTGATGATCGCCGACAAATAAGCTGTCGAGGTCAGCCTGACGCGCCGCCCGAGCGCGCTCCACCATGTACCGCACGCCCTGCCTTGGATCGTCTACTCGGTAAGCGGAATTCACTGAAATGCCAATGCGCATACCTAGATCTCCAGCGCCGCAGCAGCGCGATCCGCTGGACACAATTTGTGTTGCAGCAAGCAGCCATCACGAAACAACAAGTCAGCAACCAACAACACATCACCCCCGCATTGCTCCTGGGCCAAAATCTGCGGTAACCAAATCCGGTCGTCATCCCACATTCGCGCGTATGGAATGTCAGCCTGAGGGCACCAGAACGGTTTTGCTTCAGGAGTTTCTCTGGGCTGGCCAGAGAAGTTTCGGGTGGTGAAGGCATAGCCCAACCATTGCGGCCCCTGTTGTTCGACAAATCGCAGCTCGGCACGACAAACAAGATCCGTTACCTGAAGACCAACTTCTTCTCGGGTCTCTCGAACTGCGCACTCTGCGACACGCTCCCTAGCTTCTAACTTGCCTCCAGGCGCATTAATTTTGCCTTGCCCGTGGCCGGTCTTTTTATGAATCAACAGAACCTCTTGATCGCGCAACACAAAGACCAACGTTCCAACAAATTCTGGCTGCCAGGGGTCGCGCCAGGTTGTTGCTAATGACGGCGTACGAGCGCTGAAAGCGCCTGTTGCTGAACTTTTCGGTGGTTTAAGCACTAGTTGGCAATAGCATAGCGCGCCTCTAAACCTGCATATAAGCGCTCTGGTAACTGCTCGGGCACATCGCTCAATTCGTCTAGTAGCTCAATCAAATGCTCATTGTCCTCACGCCCCTGCCAGAGCTTTCGATACTCGCCACTCTTATACCCGTTATTTTGGCGAAATCGATTAAGCATGTTTTTCCCAATGTACAGGGCATACAGCTCGGCATAGTCCATGGGTAAAGCGGCCATTGCAGCACAAAAGGCAGACAAATCGATTGAGCGAGTACTTAAACAAGCAGCCGCCAGCGTTTCGATGGCCAAGCGAAAGCCCTCGGGGTCAGTTGCCTTATCAACACTCACCGTGGCCAATTGCTCTGCAACCGCAGGATCAATTGCGCGCTCACGCATTAACTCGCTTAATGCGAAATGCCAAATATCCACTAACTCCAATTTAACTTGGTCAATATCCGGTGTTTGTTGTTTCCACCACTTCCACCCGAAGTGATCCAGCATTTCTGCACATTCAACCCACATGGCCCGATAAAACTCAAAGCCCTGTTCACGCCACTGCGGGTGTACTAACACATTGTGTTGCTCTTGCATGTCAGCCATCGTGTGCAACATGGCTTGGGCTTGGGAAGTAGAGATCGCGGTCATACTAAACTCAAAAAACGAAGCTGCTGAATCGGCGCAAGCTTAAAGCCTAACCTAAGCTCCGAACTAAGGACAGACAGCAGCTTAACCCAACGACCTAATCCACAGCTCAACCCTGGCAGTTATCCAAACGTGTAACCTTGGGGTTGTTGCGAGCGTGATTTTGAGGGGTTAAATTCTGTCGGCTGCTGTGCGCAATGACACTGATGCGCCAGGGAGAAGCAGTAAAATGCGGCACCATAGATACCGCAATCGGACTCGCAATATTGAGTAAGGAGTGTTCCATGGACTTATCCTTTGGACCTGAATACGACGACTTTCGCGCAGAGGTTGTGAACTTCTTAGACCAGAACGCTGACAAAGCCCCAAAGGGCAACGACCTACGTGGTAACGCGGCCAAAGACTGGCAAAAACTGCTGATCGAAAAAGGCTACACCTGCCGCACCATTCCTAAAGAATACGGCGGTTATGGCGCCGAGCCAGACATCGTTAAGTCGCGCATTATTGCTGAGGAATTTTCTTCCGCTCGCGTTAATGCCGGCCTGGGTGGCCAAGGCATCTCGATGCTGGTGCCCACCCTGTTAGAAATGGGTACCCAAGAGCAAAAAGAGCAGTTCATTCGCCCTACGATTCATGGCGATATGGTGTGGTGCCAAGGGTATTCCGAACCCGGAGCGGGCAGCGACCTTGCCAGCTTGACCACCTCGGCCGTGCTGGATGGCGATGAGTGGGTAATCAACGGACAAAAGATTTGGACCAGCACGGCGCACATCGCCGATTGGATCTTCTGTTTGGTGCGCAGCGAACCAGATGCACCCAAGCACAAGGGCATCTCCTTCTTGTTATTCGACATGAAGACCCCGGGTATAGAGGTACGGCCACTGGTGGACATGACCGGGGTCGCTAACTTCAACGAAACTTTTTTTACCGATGTCAGAGTGCCCAAGCACCAAATCGTTGGTGAGCGCGGCGAGGGCTGGCAGGTCGCTAACGCCATCCTTGGCCACGAACGCGAAACCCTGGCGCCCGCCAACACTGCACAGACCAGAATCAATGCGTTAATCGAATTAATGAAGCAAGAGAGCGTTAACGGCGATGCTTTGATCAACAATCCGGTTTACCGCGATCGTTTGATGAAACTCCAAGGCAAAGTCATGGCGATGCGCTTTAACGAATTACGTATTCTTTCTGCGCGCTTAAATCCAGGACAAAACCCAGGCCTTGCGCGAATGATCACCAAACTTGAAGGCACTGAACTGCGGCACGATCTGGAGGGCTTAGCCATTGATGTCATGGGCGAGCTCGGTCTGGCCTACGATGACAACCCACATCTGCGCAACTCTGGCAGCTGGCAACGTGAGTACATGTATTTTCTTGGACTCATCATCGGTGGCGGTACGTCACAGATCCAGAAAAACATCATCAGTGAACGCGGTCTTGGTATGCCGCGCGAACCGAAAATCGAAAAAGCCAGTTAGGAGGTCTCATGCAATTTGGATTATCAGAAGAGCAGATCCTCCTACAGGACAATGTGAATCGTTTCCTTGATGACAACACACCATTGGATCGCGTGCGCACTTACGCCGAAGGTGGCGAGGATGCCGATATATGGGCGGGCTTGACGGAGCTGGGTGTGCCGGCACTGTTAATTCCCGAGGAGCACGGTGGCATAGGATTACAGCCCCTGGACGCCGCTATTGTGGCCGAGTCTCTTGGCGCACACATTGCGCCAACACCCTTTTTGGGCTCGGCAGTCATCGCACCTACCGCTCTAATCGCTGCAGCAGGCGACCATGGTGACCTGTTAGCCGCTATTGCGGCGGGCACTCATCGGGTCGGCATAGCCTTTGGTGAGGCCGTAGCGGCACGTAACGATGCCGGTATCCGCGTAAACGACGGACTCGTAAACGGTACGTCCATGTACGCCTTCGACGCCGAAGCCGATAGCTATCTGGTGGCAGATCACAATAGACATCTCTACTTAGTGCAAGCCGACGACCCCGGTTTAACCCGCACGCACTTGGTCACTGTGGACAAGACTCGGCGTAACGTCGAGTTGAATTACGACAACGTAGCCGCACAAACGATCAGTACAGACCCAGAGGTTTTTGCTGCGGCATTGGACGTTGGACGGTTAGCATTGGCTGCCGATACTCTGGGCGCCGCTCAGAACATGCTCGACCAAGCCGTTGAATACGCCAAACAGCGCAAACAGTTCAATCGGCCCATTGCCAGCTTCCAAGCGGTAAAACATATGTGTGCTGAAATGGCGGCGCAGTTAGAGCCATGCCGTTCAATGGTGTGGTTCGCGGGTCACGCACTGGCCGAGTTGCCGGATGAAGCCCGTGTTACCGCCTGTCACGCCAAGGCACACCTAGCTGAGGTGGGGCAATTTATTGCCAAGACCGCTACCGAAGTACACGGTGGTATGGGATTTACTGATCTCGTCGGCTTGCATTATTGGTTTAAGCGCATTGGCGCCAACCGACAATGGCTCGGTGCACCAGAATTTGTGCGCGAAGAAGCCGCAGTGCTGCAAGGCATTTAACGAAGAAAGCCCCTGGCGACAGGGGCTTTTTCATTTCAGCGTCAGCCAGTGCATTAGTTTATTGCCGCTATTGCAGCCAATTCTCTACCGTAATGCCGTCAAAGTGTTCAAAGTCACGCTGATTGCCGGTAACCATAATGCATTGGTTGACCGCGCACACCGCCGCGATTTGTCCATCCGCAAAGCTTGTTGTTATGCCTTGCTGTTGCAGTCGGGCGCGCTCGGTGGCGTGCCAAAACCCAGCATTCGAGTCGTAGTCCAACACCGGTAGCGTTGGCAGCACGGTGGTTTGAATAAAACCCTCGATCAATTCACGTTTGCGACCATGAGCTAGCCGCTGGGCGCCGAACCATAACTCATGCACAACCAGTGATGCGGTCACTAGATGGCTCTGAGCATCAGCCATACGCTGGAGCAGACGCGGATTGGGTTGTGGCTTCAATAATGCTGACACGATGTTGGTGTCGAGCAAGTAGCTTACGCTCACAATTCGACTGCTCGACCCGCAGATGAATCGCGCACATCGGCAAAGGCGTCGCTTAGATCTTCGTCAATTCGGTACTGCGCCTTGAATTCTTGTACGGCACTCACAAAGTCTCTTTGGCTGGCCGTGAGCTGTTCATAGCGTGCCGCAGACATCAGCACCGCTGCCGGTTTGCCGTGGCGCGTCACCATGACTGGATGACCTGCTTCTGCTTCACGTACAAGTTTGGGCAATTGATCTTTTGCTTCCACAATAGGGTATTCGTTCACAACGGCTCCTAATATAGCCATATTTATGGCCATATTAGGTAATTAAAGTTATTCGTCAAGTTGGCAATCCTGAATCATTGGATTAACTCATATAGCAACGCATTACCCTGCTTGCCGCAAACAGACGATAACCCACCGTGACGTAGGCAATACGCCATTTGTCGCGCCAGCCACACCGGCTGTTGCATTGCAGCTGCCAGATCTTGTACCGAAAAAGTCGCCGCTAAGGGCTTTTGCACAAATTGCAATAAATCGTGAACATCGTTAATGCGCAACTGCTCTAGCAGCTCTACTAAATGCCGACCCCGCGTGCGCCATCCGCCACGACCCCTGCGTGCCTTGGGATCGTAGATGCTGTGTTGCTCCTCCTCAATCAACGCCACCTCGACCGAAAAATTCGGGTGGTTGAGCAAACTGGGTAAGTACACCAGCTCGCTAAGAATGTGACAAAGCTTGCCCTTCTTCGGCGATTTGCGGCGAGTAAAGTCGCCGCTGGCTGGATCTTTGATGCGCACGAGATTTTTTTGCGCTGCAATTGGGTGAACAAGCACCACTGGGTTTTGATCTGCTAGGGCACGCATCTTGCGCTCTAAACCACTGAAACTTGAGGTCTGGATTTCGAAAATGGTGTCGTCGCGCACCACATCTGCAACAAAGCCAGAAAACGGCACCTCGAACTGAGCCTCGGCGCCGCCATAGTGCCGTTTCAGCGCAGCGTGCAGCGCACCTTCATTAAGGGTACCAATCTCCGGCGCTTTTTTACTCACACCCATTAGCCACTTTTGCCACGATTCAGTATGCCATGGCTGGATGCCACAGCTGGCGGTTCTTTTGCAGCATCCTTAATGGTAGTTTCTCTTCTCTGTTTTAATACGAATAGCTAGTTTAAGGAAACAAATATGAGCGCAGACGGCACCTGGAACACCACCATTAACACGCCCATGGGCGCACAAAACGGTACGCTGACCCTGACCACAAATGGCAGCGAACTCAGCGGCATGATGTCCAGCCCCCAGGGTGAAATGGCCATCGAAAACGGCACAGTCGACGGAGATACACTGACTTGGAAAGCGGCCATCACCAGTCCAATGCCCATGACGTTAGAGTTTTCAGCAAGCGTAGATGGCGACTCCATTGCTGGCAAAGTTAAGCTAGGCGCTTTTGGCGAAGCGGAATTTTCAGGCACTAAAGCGAGCTAAATTGACACTGGGGAGGGTGTTATGAGCTGGGACAAAGAAATTGATGAGCTACGCGCAAGAGAGGCGCTGGCATTCGAAATGGGCGGCGCTGACAAAGTCGCTCGCCAACATGAGTTCAATAAACTCACCATCCGGGAGCGGATCGACCACATTGCAGACGCAACGACCTTTCACGAGATCGGCACCTTGGCTGGGGTTGGCGAGTACGACGATGACGGCAACCTAAAAGCGTTCACGCCGTCGAACTTTGTCTTTGGCACCGCAGACGTAGACGGCCGTCCCGTGATTCTTTCCGGTGACGACTTCACCGTGCGCGGCGGCTCTGCTGACGCATCAATTGCCGGCAAGCGCATCCGTGCAGAAGGCTTAGCCGTTGAGCTGCGGCTTCCACATATCCGTTTAGTGGATGGCATGGGCGGCGGTGGCTCGGTGAAAACCATCGAGATGGCAGGTCGCACTTATATTCCGGAGGTGCGCGGTTGGGAAACCATCGTGCAACACCTAGCCGTTGCACCCTCGGTGTCACTGGCCCTGGGCTCTGTAGCCGGCATTGGTGCAGCGCGGGTCGCTACTTCGCATTACTCCGTTATTGTGCGCGACAGCGCACAAATGATGATCGCCGGCCCTGCTTTAGTAGATTGGGCAAGCCTGGGTGATGTCAGCAAAGAAGAATTAGGTTCGTACAAAATTCATACGCGTAACGGCGCGATTGATGATGAAGCGGCAAGCGAGAAAGAAGCCTTTGCTATGGCCCGACAGTTCTTGTCTTATTTGCCCAGCAGCGCTGACGAATTACCTCCGCTTCAAGAATGTGACGACGACCCAGATCGCAGTGACGAGGCATTGGTAAGTCTTGTTCCTAAAGATCCACGTCAAGTCTATAAAATGCACACACTCTTGGAGTCTGTGTGTGATGAGGGTTCGTTTTTCGAGATTGGCCGCAAATGGGGTCGCTCGATGATTACCGGCCTAGCGCGCTTTGGTGGCGTTCCCGTGGCAATTTTTGCCGAGAATCCGCGAGTGTATGGGGGCGCTTGGACGGCGGACGCGGCACGTAAGCTGATTCGTTTATTAGATTTGGCATCGACCTTCCACTTGCCCGTTATTCATCTTGAGGATTGCCCAGGATTTCTGATCGGCAAACAATCAGAAGAAGAAGCCACCATTCGTTACGGCTCTGCTGCTTTAGCCGCACTTGGTCAATGCACCACTCCATTCTGCTGCGTTGTCATACGTAAGGCGTTTGGTGTGGCGGGTGCCGCCAATCACAAACCCGGCAGCCATCATATGCGAGCGGCCTGGCCGTCAGGAGACTGGGGTTCATTGCCGATAGAAGGTGGCATTGAGGTCGCTTATAAAGCTGAAATCGCCGAGTCAGACGAACCTGACGAACACTTAGCGAAAATAAAAGATCGCCTGAATCGACTGCGCTCACCGTACCGCTCTGCCGAATTTTTCGAGATCGAAGAAATCATCGATCCAAAAACCACGCGTCGCTATTTGTGCGATTGGGCACAGCTTGCGCGCAAAGCACTGCGCACCGATCCTCCAAATTTTGGCTACCGCCCATAACAACAAGCGACATCGAATGAGCGAATACAGACAACACAGCTATCAAGCACCCGCCGGTGCTACAGAAATACTCTTGGTCAGACACGGCGAGTCGCGAGCCGCCTCGGCGGATAATCCTTTCCCGTTGGTTGACGGACATGGCGACCCGGAGCTGCACCCGAATGGCGAACAACAGGCCCTGTTGGTTGGCGAACGACTGCGCCATGAGACCATAACCGCCATATACGTATCGAATTTGCAACGCACCCAACAAACCGCCGCGCCATTAGCTCAACACCTGAATCTGCAACCCACCATCGACCCCGATTTGCGGGAGGTATTCTTGGGTGAATGGGAAGGTGGCATCATGCGCATACGCGCGGCTGCCGGCGATCCAATTTTTGCTCAAATGCAAGAACAACAGCGTTGGGACGTGATACCCGGCGGCGAAAGCTGGGAGGCTTTGAATACCCGGTTAATGCGCGGTCTTGGACGGATACACGCCGCACACCCTGATGAGAAAGTCGTAGCGGTAGTGCACGGAGGCGTGATCGGGCATCTGGTTGCCCACGCCAGCGGCGCACAGCCTTTTGCCTTCAATGGTGCAGACAACGGTTCTATTACTCACTTGGTAATGCACGGCACCCAAATCAAAGTCCGATCTTTTAATGACAGCACCCACGTGCAAACCACATTACATGACGGAAGCGGTCAGTTGACTTGATCCCCGCCACCATTTGAGTCAGAAGATGAAGCGCGGGGATGACTGGCTTGATGCGGTATTGTCGACTGACCCGCCACCGTTTGAGTCAGCAGATGAAGCGCGGGGATGACTGGCTTGATGCGGTGCTATCGACTGAAACCGTCACTGGATAAATTCAGCGCCTCCAGCAGCGCAAAGAGACTGGCCGGTGGCTGGTCCTTGAATTCACTCAACTGCGCATACAACTGCGCCGCGCCAGCATGAAAGTCTCCTGGCAAAGCTTGGTCATTGAAGGTCGCACTGATTTGCTCCATCTCGCCAACAAAGCGCCAGGCTTTCGGTGATATTGCCTGGGCGGTGGCCTCACTGCGTTTCACCATACCAGGCATGGATAAGTTCCACTCATCGTGCAGCGTCTGCAAAACGCCGCTGTTGTACGCCAGCGCATTGGCCGCTAGCAGCAATGCCGAGTGGCCCTTGCTATACGCCGCATATGCCATTTTCAATGCAGATGCCGCCACCTCGCTGCCCTCGGTATGTGCCATTGCTACCGCATTTAAAACGCCCTCGCTGAATAGCGTCGCAACAGCACTGGCGTGACGACCTGAGACGTACAACCTAGTCGTATCTGCTTTCCAGGCTGGCGGTCCTATGATGCCGCCGTCCACGTAGGCTGCGCCAAACAACTGGGATATCTCCCTAGCGGTGGTGGGTGCAATGGCGTTCGCATCCAGATACAGGCCCTCAAAAGCGCAGGCGTGTACGGACTGAGCCAACTCCAACGCCCCAGCCGGCGGACAGACGCTAACAAGCAGCTCGGCCCAGGCCACGAGATCTTCAAAATGCTTAAATTCTTGAAGGTCCACTGCGCGATCACGGCTCTGTTGACTACGCCCAGCACTACACCAACCCACCTCGTGACCGTTCACCAACAAACTTGCCGCAACGCTGGCTCCCATCTCCCCTGGGTGCAAAACACCGACGCGCATAGTCTAGCGCCGATAGTCCAGTGGCGGCTGACGATCACCCAACAACGCCGTATAACGGAAATCGAACCCTCGGGATTGTTTCAGTTCGGCGGTTGCCTCGGCGATAAGCTGCTGATTCTGAATAAGATCCACTGCGGTCTTTGCCAGCAGCTTGGTCGCTAGATGCATCCCTTTGTGGCCAATGGACATGCCACCCGCAGCTACTGCCTGCCAACTGTGGGCCGACGTTCCAGGAACCCATGTTGCGGTGGTGAACCCAACAGTGGGCACCAACCAACTCACATCCCCTACATCGGTAGACCCCATTCCTTGACGGAACATATAAGGCTGAATATAGCGCTCCGAACCTAGTGGCAAATGTCCGTCGAAAAAACTTTTCTGAATGGTTTGTGCAAACTGCTGTTCGGCGGCGTTGTATTTAATGCCACCTAGATCCTCTAGGTTGTCGTGCACGAGTCGCGCCAAGGTGTGGTTCGGCATGACCGGATAATTGCCGTGCATGACTTCGAAGGACATTTCAGTCTCGGTACCCATTGCCGCAGCTTCAGCAGCTTTAACTACACGCTCAAACAGGGTTACGACCTTGGACGCTTGAGGATGTCTTACGTAGTAATAGACTTGAGCTTCCTCGGGCACGATATTTGGCGCATCGCCGCCGTCGGTAATGACATAGTGGATGCGTGCCATCTGCGGAACGTGCTCACGCATGAGGTTAACCATGTAATTCATCGCTTCGACACCATCTAAGGCGGATCGGCCACGGTGAGGTGCCGAGGCTGCATGAGCAGCCCGACCTTTAAAGGTAAAGCGACCGGACTTGTTTGCAGTTGAGGTCGACGGCGATGCTGAATTGCGGTCACTAGGGTGCCAATGCAAGACCACATCTACATCGTCGAATACACCAGCTCGGGCTAAGTACACTTTGCCCGATCCACCTTCTTCAGCCGGTGTGCCGACTAATTTAATGGTCGCCTCTACGCCCGTTGCGTCAAGCCAAGCGGCTAACGCACTGGCAGCTGCAACTGAGGCTGCGCCAAATAAATGATGGCCACAAGCGTGTCCGGATGCGCCTCGTTTCTCGACCAAACGCTCCGGTACGGCGGCTTGGTTAAGACCGGGGAGCGCGTCAAATTCCGCCAACAGCGCTATGGTTGGTCCACCGCTGCCGTATCGCGCCACGAAGGCGGTAGGAATATCCGCAACGCTCGATTCAATGATGAACTCCCGTTCTGCCAAATAATTTTGCAGCGTCTTACTGCTCTTTTCTTCTAGATAGCCCAGCTCCGCAATCTCCCATAGGGTGTCAGCAACCACAACGGACGCCTCGCGCTCGCCTTCAACATAGTCCAAGACGTCTACTGCGTGCGCCACCGGCCCTGTAAAAGTAATCAGCAGCAAACCGAGCATCCACGACTTGGTTCTAAGCATTTTGAACTCCCAAGTCATTTGTCGGTTGCGGCTACAACTGCGGTGCACATTGGGCTGCAATACTGCTGATAGCGACACCACGGCTACCTTGGCGAATACTATTACGGTCGTGCCCTGGAGTGACGTAGCCGAGCGACAACCCCGTTGCTGGGTCAGCCCAGGCAAGCTGGCCGCCTGCGCCGTTGTGGCCAAAAGCCAAGGGCGAATTAGTTTTACCAAAACCACGAAAGTTGCGTGAATCATCACCACTAATTATCAGACCAAGTGCCCGATTCGCCGGCCTCTTAAACATCATGTCCGTCAAATCACCAGATCGAATACGCCGTACGTCCTGCCGCGTGTCTTTTGACCAAAGTTCGTCTGTGCCTGGCAAACCGCCATGCAGTAGCGCTTGATGGAACAACGCCAAGTCTTCAGCCGTGGCAAAGCCGCCACCACCAGGAACACCGACGGCACGCACATCTGGCCGATTAAACGCCAAAATCGCTTCTTCGGTGACCTCAGTGACCGGCGGTACCGGTACACCTAACTTCTTATAATCTTCTGGGGTCAGGGCGTCGCCCACGTGTTCACAAGGCAACGCTCTGGCGTTCTCGTGTTCTGGCAGCCCAACAAATAAATTTTTTAACCCCAAAGGCTCGAGCACACGCTTGCGAACAAACTCCCGATAACCCATGCCACTGCGCCGCTCTATCAGTTCAGCGATCACGTACATGGACGACGAAGCGTGATATTCAAATTTACTGCCCGGCTGCCAGTTTAGTCGCCATCGCGCAAAGCGACCGAGTCGAGCGTCACGGTCGTCCCACTCTAAAGGGGCAAAAGGCGCACTCGGGAAACCTGCGGTGTGGGTGAATAGCTGGGCTACAGTTATCTGATCTTTCTCGTTGGCAGCAAATTCGGGAATGATGTCGGCAACCCGTTCTCCCTCCGACAACTCACCCGCTTGCATCAACAACCACGCTGCTGCTGAGGTAACCGCCTTGGTCGCAGAAAAAATGCAGGTCAGCGAATCGTCCCTAGCACTGCCATAAGAGGCCTGAAAGACCACTTCGCCGTCTTTCGCCAGCGCCACCTGTGCAGCCGGTAACAATCCGTCGTCCACTTCCTTGCGCACCCGTGCTAGTAATTTGCCTACCTGGTCTACCACCAGGCCATGCTCCGTTGCGGCCGCTAGTAATTTTTCACTCATCCTTTGACGTCCCGTTGTGTCTTTCCCAAGGTTAACCGACCCCTAACACAAAAGGCTAACCTGGGTTATTTGCCCACCCAGCAACCGCCCCTTAGAATCCGTCGCATCTACAGGAGTTCTCTATGACGTACCTCCAAGGTCTAAGCGGGTCCATTGGCAACACACCACTGATCAAGATCGAGAGTCTATCCAAGGCCACAGGCTGCGAAATCCTTGGCAAAGCCGAATTTATGAATCCAGGCGGCTCAGTAAAAGACCGCGCTGCCCTATGGATGGTCGAGGCCGCGGAGCGCTCTGGCGAACTCAAGGCCGGCGGCACCGTTGTTGAGGGCACGGCAGGCAATACCGGTATCGGCCTCGCCCATGTCTGCAACAGCCGCGGCTACGCGTGCGTGATCTACATGCCCGACAACCAATCAAAAGAAAAAGTCGACCTGCTGCGCACCTTAGGCGCAGATGTGCGCGTGGTACCTACCGTGCCATACGCCAATGATGAGAATTTTCAAAAACAAGCCGGACGCTATGCGGCCACACTAGACAACGCTATTTGGGCGAATCAGTTCGACAACACCGCCAATCGACAAGCGCACTTTGAATCCACCGGCCCGGAAATATGGCAACAGACCGAAGGCAAAGTTGATGTCTTTACCTGCGCCGTCGGTACCGGCGGTACGCTTGCTGGGGTTTCGCGCTACTTAAAGCAAAGCTCAAACGATGTCCGTGTGGTATTAGCAGACCCCATGGGTAGCGCGCTGCACAATTGGGTCACCACCGGCGAGGCCACAATGACCCCAGGACCCTCAATTACCGAAGGCATCGGCAATTCTCGAGTTACCGAAAATCTAGCAGGCACGGAAATCGATGAATCGGTACAGGTCACAGATCAAGAAATGGTGGATATGTGCTACAACTTGTTGCGCCAAGATGGTTGGTTCTTTGGCTCCAGCTCTGGCATTAATTTAACCGCGGCTGTGAAGATCGCTCGGCAGATGGGGCCAGGCCATACCATTGTGACCATCCTCTGCGATGACGGCGGCAAATATCAATCGAGGTTGTACAACCCAGAGTTTTTGGCGGAGAAGGCACTACAAGTGCCCCCGTCACCAAACGCGACATAGGGTGACCCACAGGACAAGAACCGTTGCCAATACATACCGGAGGAGTCATCCCCGCAAACCGACACGGCGCTATAGGCCATCCCCGCGTTTCAACTGTCCACTCGAGGCCACAAGCGTCATCCCCGCGTCTCAACTGGCTGCTCAACTGGTGGCGGGGAACAAATTCCGCGCAAACAAGGCAAATAACCTAGACCAGTGCCGCTCCGCTGCGGCCTTGTTATAAATTTCGCCCCGTCCTGGAAAAGCAAACCCATGTTGTGTCCCCGGATACCATTCGATCGTATGGCGAACATTTGCTTTTTCCAGGTGCTCGCCGAGTTCCTGAATCATTTCTGGCGGTGCCCAATCGTCAGTTTCTGCACAAGCAAAGTACAACTCTCCCTGTACCTCGCCGGCACGCAAATGTGGCGAGCTTGGCTTATCGACGCATAAGCGCACGCCGTATAACGAAGCAGCGGCCTTGATACGCTCGGGATACGCGGCCGCGGCAGAAAATGCGAACGGTCCACTCATACAGTAGCCCAAGGTACCCACTGGGCCTTCGCCGGCGTCCCCCTGCTGCGCCGCATGTGCCATAAGCACACCCACGTCTTCGCAAACCATGTCGTTACTTAGCGCGTTCATGTAGCCAAACATGATTTCCCTGGTATCTGGCCCCACTACGAATTCTCGAACTTGACGGTAGTACAAGTTTGGCAACATGACGTAGTAACCCACGGTCGCGATGCGCCGGGCCATATCGTGCAGTTCCTCGCGTTTACCTGGTGCGTCCATCAAAAAGATGATCACCGGAAACGGCCCGCCTTGATCTGGGCGCGTGATGAACGTGTTCATGGCGCCGTCTTTGGTTTGGATGTCAATGTGTTCTTCAATCATTGCTGAATCTCCCCTGTTCGCACTGCTGTTGCGATTAAATTTGAGCATATTCCTAAGCCAAAAATCAGCCCTCAAGTGGCTAAATCCGCGTATGATTAGTTCGTTTCTAGTTAGCCAGGATACTACGGTGGTCGGATCTGATCTCAAGAAAGCGGGGCTGAAAGTCACATTGCCGAGACTGAAGGTTCTCGAGGTATTAGAGCGCGCAGAGCCCAGACACATGAGTGCGGAGGATGTGTATAAGCAACTCATCAATTCCGACGACACCGTGGGGCTGGCCACCGTCTATCGGGTGCTTACGCAATTCGAGTCGGCGGGTATCGTCAGTCGGCATAATTTCGATGACGGCCATGCGGTATACGAACTTGCCAATGAAATTCATCACGACCACATGGTGGACGTAGACAACGGCGCAGTTATTGAGTTCATCAGCGACGAGATCGAAAAACTACAACACAAGATCGCCGAGCAGCACGGCTACGATTTAGTCCACCACGAGTTGGTATTGTACGTACGCAAGCAAGAAGACTGACTTCGACCTAAAAGAGTCCGCTGGCAGCTGCGCTGCATTATCCGTTGACCAAAGTCCTACTAATAAAAACCGTCTTTAAAACAGTTCCAACTCCACCAACCGCTGATACTGCCGCAAGTGTCGTTTAGCGTTCAGCTCATCGCCTTCTAACTCACGAATGCGTGCTAGGTTGTAATGAGCGTCTGGCACCGCTGGTGCGCGCTGATAAAAGTCGGCGGCTCTCTCTCGTTGCTCCAGCTCATCAAAGATTGTGCCTAGGTTGTAGTTCGCCAACTCGTGGTCGACACGCACAGCTAAGGCGCATTCGTAATGATGTCTCGCAAGCCGCAAGTCGCCTGCCAATTGATATAGGCGTCCGAGGTTAACGTGGGCGTCTGCATTTTCAGGATCCAACCGCACGGCCTGTTTATAGGCATGAGGGGCCTGCTCTGGATCTACCTCCTCAAGGTCCAACCCAAGGTTGTACCACTCGTCGGAGTCCAATTGCTCTGGCGGTTTCCCGCCACCAGCGCTGTCGCGAGCCAATTGCGCGACGTCTGCAGCCAGCGCTTGAATACCGAAATCAATGGTCATCTGACCGCTTTCTACTTCCCACACGTTGTCGTCTTCACGAACAACGACCGCATTACCGTGGGCGTATATGCGCACCGAACTGAGAGAGGACACGCTCTTTAAATCCGTCTGCAATTTAGCCAACGCACGATTGGTTTGGCGTATGGAAATAGCGGCGTCTGTCATACCTTTGGCGGTGCGCAATAGCACCACATCTTGGAAGGAGAATCGGTAATGTCCGCGCTCGCTGCGTGCCGGACGAAGCAGTTTACGCCGAACGTAATGGCGAATTCTGTCAGGCTTTATGCCGATCAAATCGGCAACTTGCTGGGTGCTGTAACCGCTCATTGGCGCCAACTCATGTTCTTGCTACTGAATCGTTCAAGACTTTGGATCTCTGCCAGCCCCGACCGCTGAACTATAGACCAGCCCCCAAAACTGCTCAACATGTCCAACATTGAAACTCACTATCGCCTGCGATTCTTCTTGAATTCGCTCAGTCTATGTGTACCTTTGGTTGACAAATGGCGTTACGCGTCGACGGCTAACTGCTTGAGGGGGGAGGACTTATGGCTGATGCAGCACACACAGGCGTCGCGCTTAAAGAGCGGCCCATCTTCTGGTTTTATGGCTCAGCATCGATAGCCTACGGCATTAAGGACAATGCCTTTGGATATCTGCTGCTGATCTTCGCAAACCAATGTCTTGGAGTGCCGGGTTATCTGGCAAGTTCTGCTCTTGCAATCGCCATGATCTGGGACGCCGTCTCTGATCCACTGCTGGGACATTGGTCCGACAAAACACGTTCCAAACTGGGTCGCCGACACCCCTTCATGTATGCCGCCTTATTGATCTTACCTGGCAGTTTTTATGGTCTGTTTAACCCCGTAATTGATGTCAGCGGCGAAGCGGCTTTCTTTTACATTTTGTTTTTAGCGCTGCTTATAAGAACCGGTACTACTTTGTTCGAAGTGCCCTCTACTGCATTGCTACCCGATCTTGAGAAAAACTATGACCAGCGCAATCGTTGGTTGGCGCTGCGGCACTTTTTCGGCTGGACTGGCGGCAACGGTTTTCACGCCATCAACTTTACGTTTTGGATTGGCACCTACGGTGTTGCCTCGGCCACCGGGTATGCCATCTACGGCACAGTAGGTGCAATCATTATCGCCCTGACCATCATCGTTTCATCACTAGGAACCCAACGCGCTGCAGCCCAGCTACCCCAACCAACCGAAACCTTCAAACTCAGTGAGTTGGGGAGCGAGTTCAAACAAATCTACCGCTCTCTTAAGAACCGCAACTTTGCCGCGCTGTTTAGTTACGGCCTATTTATGGGCAGCGCTGCCGGTCTGGGCGCGGCCTTATACCTGTACAACGTCACCTACTTCTTTGAGTTCACTGGCTACGAGATCGCCATAACTGCTTACGCCGTATTGTTCTCACCCTTGGCTGCAGGCCTACTGGCTCCAGCCATCGGCGTGCGTTTTGGTAAAAAAGCCGCCGCTATCGTCATGCAGGTGGCGCGGGTGGTGTTGTACCCCATTCCTTATATTTGCGTGCTTACAGGCGTTTGGCCTGAGTTTGGCTCCGTTGCAAGCATTGCCATCTATACGGCGTTCATTTTTACCGAAGTGGTCTTTGGCATCATTTCTGCGGTGATGTTGGATTCCATGATGGCGGATGTCGTTGAAGACAGCGAAACCCATACTAATCGACGATCCGAAGGCCTATTCTTTGCCACTCGCAACTTCGCTGGCAAATTCGTCTCGGCATCGGGAATTATTTTCGCTGGCGTTATCGTGTCTGCGGTGGGTTTCGATTCGATAACCAATGTCGCCGATTTCACCGACGAACACCGTTTCACCCAAGCCGTGTTTTTCTTACCCATTTACTGCACGGTCTGTCTGAGCGCTGTGGCGTGTATTCTGATGTATCGTATTGATCGCGAAAGCCACGAAGCAAATCTGCAGATCATCAAGGAACGCAACTCCGCGGCCCAAGATGACTCGGCAGCGACGGCCCCAACCAATTAATCCGTCACAGACATCGTCGCCGGACAGGAGCACAGCATGACTGATATGAAACTCGGTTTATCCCTCGGGTATTGGGGTTCGAATCCGCCCACCCAGCATATCCAAATGGCCCAACAAGCCGAGCAACTTGGCTATGACTCGGTCTGGACGGCAGAAGCGTACGGCAGCGACGCCCTTACACCCTTAGCCTGGATCGGTGCACAAACAAGCCGCATTCGCCTGGGTACCGGTATTTGTCAGATATCCGCTCGTACACCCACAGCCATGGCCATGGCAGCCCTGACCATGGACCACCTGTCGAATGGCCGCATGATATTAGGCTTAGGAGTGTCCGGCCCACAGGTTGTTGAAGGCTGGTACGGCGCACCCTTTTCTAAACCACTGGCGCGCACCCGGGAATACATTTCCATTATCCGCCAGGTGCTGGCGCGTGAAGAACCTGTCGCCAACGACGGCGAACACTATCCTTTGCCTTTTACTGGCGAGGGATCCTGGGGTTTGGGTAAGCCTCTAAAGCCCATTACCCATCCGCTGCGCGCGGATCTGCCCATCATGATGGGTGCCGAGGGCCCAAAGAACGTGGCCCTGGCTGCGGAAATTGCCGACGGTTGGCTACCCCTCTATTACTCGCCGTTTCGTCAGGAGGTTTATTCAGCCTCGTTATCAAATGCCAAAGCCGACTTCGAGGTGACCCAAGGCGTGGTTGTGAACATTACCGATGACGTTGAAGCGGGCCTGATACCGATCAAGCACATGCTGGCTCTATATGTCGGCGGCATGGGCGCTAAAGACCGCAACTTCCATAAGGAACTGGTTAGCCGCATGGGCTTTGAGGCGGATGCCGAGAAAATTCAAGCGCTGTATTTAGCGGGCAAGAAACAGGAAGCGGCAGAGGCCGTACCCAGCGCTTTGGCCGATGAAATCTCCCTGGTTGGTCCAGTGGAAAAAATCCGCGAGCGTTTGCAGGTATGGGATGAAACACCTGTGACTTCTTTAAACGTATCCGCACGTAGCGTTATAGAGTTACAGACCCTCGCCGACTTGATGTTGGATCGATAAGGTCCGCTAGGTGTCGCCGCGGCGACGCGCTGTGCGTTCCTCGCGAATTCGACGGCGCTCTTCTTTGGCCAGTTCCCGAGCACGCTGGCGTTCATCCTTTAAAGTACTTTTGAGTAGCTCGACCTGAGCCTTAGTCATACGCGTAAAACCAGGAATTGAGCAACGTTGACCCTCGCGCATACCCATCATAGCCGATGGCTCTATGCCTTGAATTGAGTCGAATTTACACAATCGACTGTTACGCATATCCAAACGTACCGGTCGATCCCTACGCAGTCCTAAGCAGTGGTGCTTGAACTGCACCAGATAGTACTCGTCTCTACCCATTCTGAAGGCCACATGGCGCGAATCTAATACATCAGTACCGCGCATGCGCCGCGCATTTAAACAACTGACTTGGTTGACGTAATCACCGTCAGCGGCATCACGCTCTAAGATGTCTTGCACGCTCAGAGCATTATCCAGGTCTTGCACCGGCTCTAACAGTTCTGCCTTTTCTATTGGCTCTGGCTGATCTGGCTGGGCCAGGACATGGCCCGCAACCGCCAGAAAACAACAACACCATAAGACATGTAGTTTTCGTAGCATCGAATCAATCCTCCAAAAGCCTCGCCAATCCATGGGCGCAATCTACCTCAGCTTTGTATTCAAACAGTTCATCACCGCGGGTTTTTCCTTGGTTAATAGCAAAAATGGGGATACCCAGCTCGTGAGCACGCCGAACAAAACGGAAACTCGAATAGACCATGAGCGAGCTGCCCACCACCAGTACCGCTGGCGCTTGTTCGATCCATCGATAGCCTCGTTCTACGTCGGCCTTAGGTACAGTATCACCAAAAAACACGACATCGGGTTTTAGCAGCCCTGCGCAATCGGGACATTGCGGCACTGCTACCCGACTGAAATCCAACTCAATGTCTGCATCACCGTCTGGTGCGGCGGTAAATTGCGCCTGACTGATCCACGAATTGTGCTGCTCGAGCCATGACTGCACAGTATCGCGAGTCATACGTTGAGCGCAGGCCATACACCGTACTTGATCAAGACGACCATGCAGATCCAATACGCGCTGTTGACCCGCTCGTTGATGCAACCCGTCAACGTTCTGAGTAATCACGCCGCGCACCAAACCGCGCTGTTCGAGCACCGCTAGGGCCCGATGCGCGGCGTTGGGCTGCGCGCGCATAAATTCTGGGTAACCGAGCTGGCTGCGCGCCCAGTAACGTTGACGCCAAGTTAAGTGTTGCATGAACGCCTGATGCTGAACGGGTTGCGGACGTTTCCATTCACCGGCCTGGTCCCGATAGTCCGATATGCCCGACCCAGTACTGACGCCTGCACCGGTGATTACCACCCACTGGGTTTGCCCGGCCAGAGCCTGGGCTATGTGCTCTAGCGCAGTCGAAGCTCTGCCACGCGGCTGGCTTGTTTTTTCTAGGGGTTGTTCCACCAATGCGTCCATGCTCTTACTTTGCCTACGGAATGGGCTAGACTCCAGAGCGCACACAGCAAATCGCTGTTTTCGCATAAATACATGACAAGGGGGAACTATGATCAAACTTTACGGCTTAAAGATGAGCAACTACTACAGCCTGACTAAAGCGCTGCTGATCGAGAAAGGTTTGGAATTTGAGGAGGTTAAAGCACCGCCCACACAAAAGGAGGACAATTTAGCCCGTTCACCCATGGGTAAAATGCCGTCCATTGAAGTAGACGGCCAGTACATGTCCGAATCCTTGGCCATTGCCTTATATTTAGAAAAGCTTAACCCAGAAAACTCAATGTTCCCGGCAGATCCATTTCAAGCAGGCAAGGTGATGGAGTTAATCTGTCACATCAAGTTAGACACAGAACTGGTGGCACGGCGTTGTATTGCTGAGGCCTTCTTCGGCGGCAAAGTTAGCGACGAGACTAAGGAAAGCACCGACAAAGATTTACAACGTGGCATGCAGGCCGTCGATCAACTGATGGTTTGTGCACCCTATGCCGCAGGAGATACGTTTACCTTAGCGGATCTGTACACCTTTTATTCATTCGGTTTCATCAGCGGCACCGCGCAAAAAATGTTCGACAAAGACATTTTAGCCGACTACCCAAAAATCCAAGAGCTGATGAGCAAGCTCGCCGAGCGTCCCGCTATGCAGCGCGTTGCAGCCGAGCAGTAGGGCTGATTTAACCCACCTAACCGTCACCAGCCAGACTGCGAGGATTTGCGGTTTCTCGCAGCTGGCTGAGCACGATATAGGTCAGCAGCGATACTGCCAGGGCTGGAAATACTTCATGCAGCAAGGAATCAAGCTGCAACGCCAACCAGAGCAGTAACATCAAAGTACCGACCGACATCGAACCCAGGACTGCTCGGGCATCACCCTTAGACCAGTACAAACCAAGCACCACCGCAGGGAAAAAACAGGCCGCATATAAGCTGCCAGAAAAGATGGTGATTTGCAGAATATCGCCTGGGGGGTCTAACGCCACTAACGCCGCTACAAGCGCGAAAACGACCACCAGCAAGCGTGTCCACCACAGAGGCCGCTGGGTTCGTGTGAGGGGCGCAAGCAAGTTCTTGTAACCGGTGGACGCCGCGACCAACAGCACACTGTCAATAGAGGACATAGCCGCAGCAACAATAGCAACAAATAGAAAGTCAGCCGCCCACAACGGGAAAATGGCGGCGTTGTTGATTAAGGTCGGCACAATCAAATCCGTATCGCTGACGTTGTCTAGCAACAAATGAGCGTATATCCCAATGGGGTAAAGGCAGGCTTGCACCAGCGTCAGTCCAATAACCGCCACCCAAAGTCCTTGCTTCGCTGCGCGCTCATCTTGCAACGCATAAAAACGCGACAACTGGCGCGGATCGACAATCAGTTTCAGGGAACCGGATAACGCCACGCCCAACAACACGACGAAGGGAATACCGCCGTTCCATTCAAATAGATACTCATGCTGTGGTTGCTCGGCAAGATCTACAATGGTGCCTACACCCCCTGCCGCTTGGGTGACAAAGTAGAACAACATCGCGGCACCCACCACCATCAAACCGCCTTGAATAACATCTGTGCGCACCACAGAGACGAATCCACCCACGCTGGTATAGACAACCACAATCACCAACGCCAACAGCACCGCTGCTTCGTAACTGATGTCAAAAAATAGCGCGAACAAGTGACCTGCGCCCTTAAAAATGGCAATGAGGTACAAAAGGCTGCAAAACACAATGACTAACCCTGCGCTTAACCGCAGAGGATGCCGATCATGGTCTTGTTCTGCGAGAAAGCGACTCGCTAGGAAATCAGGCAACGTCAGCGCATCAAACGACGCAGCCATACGCCGAGTGCGGGGTCCGATCCAACGCCATGAGATGTAGGTGAACAACACCAACATAGCAGCCATAACCAACCAGGGCAGACCGTAAGCATAGCCTTTGCCCGCATGACCGATGTAGCTGTTGGTGGACGCAAACGTGGCAAAAAAAGATACGCCTATGGCGAAGCCACCAAAACGCCTGCCCCCAACGTAGTAGCCTGCCATCGTGGCACTGGCGCGCCGACCCTGAAGTGCGTTGTACAAGAGCGCTGCAAGGTACGAGGCCAGCAAGACGCCAGCGACCCAATGCATCGCTAGCCAGTCAAGTAGTGCCATAGGTTTTGAGGCCTAGGTTAGGCCCACGACCTTACGTTAGTTTGCGTAACCCGGAATCTGCGAATGCAGGCGTTCAACGGCAGCGAAAAATTCCTCTTTACGTGCCTCCACATGAGCCTTCGCCGCGCGTATCTCTTGAGCAATCTCATTCCGCCTTGCTGTGGCCTGTTGAACGAGTTTAGATTCCTTACGCAGAGATTCCCAACGCGACACAGCCTCGAGCCAATCTTTGCGTAGTTCGAGCACACGGGCTTCAAGCTGCTCATACAATTCTGACGCTTCGGCACTGATTTTCGAGCGACTGCGAATGTTAGCCAACTTGCGGGCAGCAAATATTTCCGCTTCTTCGCGCACACTGGCACTGTTGAGCGGTCCAACCAAACGTAGGGCGCGCAACGCTAAAATGCAGTAGCGGGTTGGGTCGAGTAACCAGCCCGACCAACCAAAACCGTTGCGGTAGTCACGAGGGAAGTCGTGATGATCACCATGGTGATTCCCTTCGCCCAGTGGACCTAACCAAATGTAGTTGTTCACCGCTGAGCTGCGAAGCCCCTTGGTCCAGCCCCACATATGGGTCACGCTGTTAACGGTCCAGGTATTGTGTTGTACCAACACACTCGCAACCATCGAGCCGGTCATCAAAGAAAAGAAGCCGACCCACCCACCTAAGGCATATCCCAATCCCATGGGAAACAAGAACAACCAAAATGTTGTGAGTAAGCCGTAGTACTTGTCTTGCCACATGATCACGGCGTGACGTTTTGCGTTATGTGCCCGTTGGTACTCCTCGGACTCGGGATGATTGAACAGGTGAGTGAGGGTATGCGACCACAGAAAGTTGCGCAGCGAATCTGGAAACCAAGTCGCGCTGTAGGGATCGAGTTCCTTCTTGCCATGCCGATCTACGCCATGATGCAAAACGTGGTTGGCAGACCAGCGCCGCACACTGCCCTGGACGCTGAGGATTTGACCAAACACACAAAAGAATAAATGTACTGGCAGAGACACTTGTCTTGTCGCGTTGTGGGTAATCAGCCGGTGGCTGTACAGCGTGGTGGATAGCGATCCGAGAACAAACTGGGTGATGCCCCAGATTCCAGCAATGTAAGCCCAGTCTTGTGGTGCGGCGACAACAGCCCAGATGCCCAGCGCTACCGCAGCAATGTGTATACCGAGTACAAAGACCCACGTGACCGTGTCAAGGGAGAAGCCCTTTTCGTAGAGTTCACTAAACGTCGAATAAATCGGCGCATCGCGCTCTTCAGGTGTCAGATCGTTCATATGCTCCGAGGTTTCCGATGGTTAGGCGGAGATCGCCAGTTGCTTGATGCGCATTATTAAAAAACTGCGCTTTGTATTACCAGTTGCGATTTACGAGCGGATATGATGATCAGCACACTAGCGAAAAACAACCGGTTGCGAATGATAAAGCTAGAAGTCTGGTGGACTTGGCGTGCTTTGCGCGTGAAACTTGCGGCAAATCGAAAGTGTCGCCCAAAAGACAAAGAGTTGATATGCGTGTCTTGCTTTTATATCTGTTGCCATTGTTGCTGTTAGTCGCCTCCCTTTTTGTAATAGGCCAACGTCGACAGGGCGAATCGCAACCCCAAGACGAAGAAACCAGCAACGCGTCGGTGTTCCTCAAAATCCTAGCGATTGGGGGCTGCGTCGCTGTTGCTTTGCTACTGGCGATCGAACTCAACTAACACAGCGTAAAACAGAGACATTGTCATGCCGTTTCAACTGCACTCGCAACTCGCCGCAGATACCCATTACATCACCGCGGTGGAGAACTGCCAGGTCTTGCTGATGAACGATGCGCGATTTCCGTGGCTAGTATTAGTGCCCATGGAAAACGACATTCGGGAACTATACGAACTCAGCAAATCGGCACAGGAGCAGACCTATCGTGCCATGTTGTACACCGCAGAGTTACTTGCTGAGCATACCCACGCGGACAAAATGAACGTGGCCGCATTGGGCAATCAAGTGCCGCAGCTGCATATTCACATCATTGCTCGCTACACAAAAGATGCGGCATGGCCTGGACCTGTTTGGGGTGTTGGCCAGGCCGAGCCCTACAGGGCCGCTGACGCCAAAACCAAAGTCCAAGAGTTGGCTGATCTACTCACGCCTTAGGGCAACGGAATGTCATTGACGTAGACCGGTACGTGATAGCCCTTCTGCACTGCTTCACGCGCCGCAATCTGCTCGTACCAACGGCGCACATGCGGAAATTCTGCCAATTCAATTTGCTGCCACTGAAAACGCGAGATCCACGGCCAGGTCGCCATATCTGCAATAGAGTATTCCCCCGCCAAAAATTCTTTCTCAGCGAGGCGCTTGTTCAACACCCCGTATAAACGCTGGGCTTCGTTGCGGAAACGTTGCTCCGCAAAGGGCGCTTTACCCGCATTGTATTTTGCAAAATAGTGCACTTGGCCTAGCATCGGGCCAACACTGGCCATCTGCAACATGAGCCACTGCAGCGTGTCAAAGCGATCTGCACCCCAAAACTGATCACATTTATCAGCAAGATAGATAAGAATGGCGCCGCTCTCCATCAACGACCGGCCAGTATCCTGATCCACTATGGCGGGTATTTTGTTGTTAGGGCTGATAGCAAGAAAAGCCTCAGCAAACTGTTCATCACGCTGTAAATCAACCGCATGCAACTGGTAAGGCAGTGCAAATTCCTCTAACGCTATAGACACCTTACGCCCGTTAGGCGTCGGCCATGTGTATAAATCGATCACTGTGCGTCCCCAAGCTGAATGGCCGTACTATACCCCTATCACCTTTCCGGTAGGGCGCGGGCTTACCTGTCGCAAAGAGAAAAACAAGATCCGTAATCAGCAAAGTCGTATGCTTGGTCGCTTCGACAAGCCCCGTAGAGGTTTAAGTGACCACGCAGCAACTATTTATCGACAGTGAGGTGGGTGAGCTACAAGCGGAGCTTGTAAACACACAGAGCAACGGCACTATCGCAGTGCTATGCCCCCCCCCCCCCCTATACGGCGGATCTATGCATGATGCGGTGCTCTCTGTTGCAGCAGAGTGCGCTGCCCATGCGGGCTTAAGCAGTCTTCGCTTCAACTTTCGCGGTGTCGGCGCTAGTGCAGGACAGCACCAGCCAGTGCCCAGTGCGCCAAATGAAATTGCTGATCTTTTAGCCGTAATCAACTGGGTAAAGAACGAGAGCGAACACAAGAGCATAGTGGCTATTGGCTACTCCTTCGGCGCCTGTGTGGTGAGTCACCTGATGGATCATGGGCACATCAATCGGAGCATTTTGATCGCCCCACCCAATGCCGTTATGAATTGTCGAATGGAGTCAAATAGTCAACCGTACGACGTGATTTATGGTGGCCAGGATGACTATGTCGACCCAAGTGCTTATCAGCAACTCGCCGACGCAAGACTGCATGAACTACCCGACACTGATCACTTTTTTAGCGGCGCGCATACCGACCTGGCGCGGACCCTGAGCGCACTATTGCAGGCCCTAAACTAGAAACGCTGCCAGTTCGTCCAACACCTCGTTGGGTTTCTCCGACAACATTGAATGCCCGCATCCAGCTAACCGCCGCTGCCGCACGTCAGTCAAACCATCCGCTACAGCCATGCCAGCCCT
This sequence comes from K189A clade bacterium, assembly GCA_902565895.1. Taxonomy (GTDB): domain Bacteria; phylum Pseudomonadota; class Gammaproteobacteria; order Pseudomonadales; family Azotimanducaceae; genus UBA4421. The sequence continues at coordinate 556 of CACFGV010000006.1, read as the reverse complement.
TGGCGGCGTCATCTTGTCGTCATCACCAATAATCACCAATGCAGGCTGCTGCACCGGTGCCAATGTTTCTGCCTGAAAACCGTTACAGGCGGCGAGGTCGGTGTACAACACATCCCGCCCCGCTTGCTGTAACAAGCGTTCGCCCACGTGCAAATTAGACAGCCCTGGGTTTTCGCTGCTACCCAACCTTCCCTTTGCACTGTGACTCCAAATATTCGTCATATCCACGGCCGCTTGATCGTTATCCATAGCCGCATTCAACAACACGTCAGAAACGGGCATGGGTGCCGAGGTCCCCAACAATGCGATTTTGGCAACGTGGTCTGGGTATCGCGCAGCACAACTCATTGCGATCAACGAACCCATACTGTGGCCCACCACGCTGGCTTGCTGGTCCGAGCTGACGGTGGCGATCAACTGCGCAACCCAGTCCGCCATCTGATCAATTGAGGTCAGCAAAGCACCACCGCTGCGGCCATGCCCGGGTAAATCGACTGCGACCACCCGCCAGCCGTGGCGCGCAAAATAGCGTGCAGGCATGACCCAAATACTGTGA
>CACFGV010000005.1 GCA_902565895.1 K189A clade bacterium | reverse complement strand
CCGCCTTTATAACCAGTTTTTATCAGCGCCTTACCCAAAATATTCAACTCCCGCTGCCTCTCTCATTTTTCTTATACGGTGTTTTGCTCATCGCGCATCTTGAGATCGCAACCCATAGACCTGATTGACAAATTAGGTGTCCCTCGAAAATTTTCTAGATAGATCAGGAGAAAGAGAGTCGTGTCTGAGTCACCAACCGATACATCCCTAGTAAAGAATCTAATGATACTAGTAGATCCACTCATCCTCCTAACCTTTCGGATTATAGGACTGGTTCTTTTAATCGTGTATTGAAGCGATCCTGCGTCGACATCCCCTGATGTCATACCTGCCCGAGGGTACTGGTTCTGGATTCACCATTGAGATCGTCTTTGGGACCCATAGAGCGCTCTGCAAGGAAAAAAGGCCGGATTACATCCCGAATATTCAGGTCCGGTTATCGATTTGCCCGGTAAGCGGGCGCTAATCGTAACCACAAACCATGGTGTGTAGGCTCCCGTCGCAGAAACAGGGCAAGAATCCACTGGCGTTGCCGCATCGGAAATAACTCCCCCCTATTACTCCCACTCAATGGTGACATGTGTTGAGAGTGCTGCTATGCGAGGCTTTGCGAGCGACAAAAGAGAGTTTATAAGTCGTTTAAAACTTTTCTGGCGTGACTGCGGAAACGACATTTCTCAATTTTCTCAGTAGATTTAGTAGGTTGCTAGTTGAACACCTCGCAAACTTTACAAGTCGGCGAATCAACAAAATCATTACTAATCCATCATTAGCGCATACCATCGAGCTTCTTTCGAAATCAGCTTTTCGCCACAGGTGCTAAAGTGATCTCTGTCGCGCCATATGAGGCAGTCATCAAAAATCACTTGATCCGTAACGGTATAAAACTTATCGAAGCTCAGGTAGCGATACGAGTCCATACTACCAGCGATGACTGACCTTACGTCAGATTCAAGCTGCTTGAATACGTCGAAGCTGTGACTAGGGACATTTTTAGGTTTGGTTGGGGTCAGGTGCGGACTGAGACCGTACTCAGTAAAGGCTCCTAACCAAACAACCCTAAGCCCCATATCAACAAGCTCATTGAGATAGCGATCAACTTTAATCACATTGCTCTCATCAAAAAAGTACTTACCGTTCTGATCAGTAAAGAAATAAGACCCCGCTTGGTGGTACAAAACCATAGGTTTTTGGTTTGCGATTTCCTTCAAAAACTCTTTTGAACTTTCATAGTGACATCCTTCCTTAGGTGTATGCGGTCGACAGAACCCTTGTGATAGTCCAACTACAAATTGGAATTGGCCAGACATAGCCGTAATGTTGAACAAGTTCATTGCGTGACTGTCGCCTAAAACCACCACCGGACCGCCAAACCTAGTGACACACTCTTCAAACTGAGCTTGAGGTAACTCTCTCGCATCTCTGACCCATAACTTACAGTCAGCTGAATACATACGGTCGTACATATCGTACCCAGTACTTCGACGCACCAACTCGTAATTTCGTCGCTCATCATCAGAGTATGAGAGCACCTTTAGCTGTTCCAAGCCATTTGTGTAATGGATGGCCATACCAAGCAGTGAAAAAAGGAGAATACCGGCTAGCGAGTAACGAAATATAGACGCTCGAGTAAACGATGTGCGATTTCGAAAGGGAGCCTCAATGAATCGCCAACTGAACCAAGCAAGCAACAAAGATAAAGTACACAGCCCTAACAAAAACGAGTCTGATGGCTGACCTTCAACATAGTGCTTAGCAAACGCTAATACTGGCTGGTGCCAAAGATAGGCACTGTATGAGACCAGTCCAACCGCCACAAACGGACGCCAACAAAGCAGTCGATTCACAAGTGTGTTGGGAGAGGCGAACAAAATTACAAGAGCAGTGCCAGCGGTGGGCACCAAAGCATATAAGCTCGGAAACGGAGTACTTTCATTAAAAGCTAATATAGAGAACGAAATCATCCCCAGCCCAAGCAGGCTTAGAAAATTATCTAGCAGATGCGAATAATGTTTGTTTGAGACAAAGAGGTAAAAAGCAGACAACACGCCGCAAAGTAACTCCCACCCTCTCGTTGGTAATAAATAAAATGCGGCAGCGGGATAATTTGAGACTCCCCACTGAGCAACTCCCAAGCTTATGGCAAAGACCAATGCCAACAGCAGGAAAACAATGCGAAGTCCCCAGTGCCAAACCAACATTAGAAACACAGGAAACAAAATATAATACTGCTCCTCAACGGCCAGGCTCCATGTATGAAGCAAGGGCTTTAGCTCAGCCGCCGTAGAGAAATAGCCGCTCTCGCGCCAAAAAAATATGTTGGATGAAAACGTAGAAACGGCTACGAGGCTTTGCCCAAAATCCTTAAGATCGGCGGGAGTAAGCAATAGCCAAGCGAGAGGGAGACACGTAGCCATCACAAAAAATAAGGCAGGCAAAATTCGACGAGCACGTCGCTCGTAAAAATTGACAATACTGAATTTTCCCTCAGCCATTTCAGAAACAATGATCGTTGTAATCAAGTAACCACTGATTACAAAAAAAACGTCTACACCGACGAAGCCACCACCAAACAACTCAAAGCCCGCGTGGAATAGAATCACCGGCAATACTGCTAATGCCCTTAAACCATCAATTTCCGCCCTATATTTCATACTTCAATTTTGACTCAGCACACATCTAATGCCCTACTCCAAATGTGCCTTTCTCTACTGCTTCAATGTTCGCTTGTGCCTTGTTCACCAACTTGTGCGTGTTAGTACGAATGCTCTGATTTCTTCGTGTTCGTTGCTCAAAAGTCTTAACGTAGCCTTCCTTCAACATTGCTTCTCTTATGTGCTCACCGCCTCTGCTCACAAACACTCTGCTATTACGCACTTTGCTTGTGTGTGCTTCAACCGTAATCTCTGCTAATCGCTTACCACTCTTTTCATAAGTCCTTACGTTCTTTCACTTAAGTCCAAACAGTTCACCATTTCGCATCATCGTATTTGCTTGTATTAGGAACCAATGTCTAAACAAGTCTCTGTTGAACAGTCGCTCGTCATTGCCTAACGCAGCGTCAATCAATTTCGCTGCTGCTTTTTTCTTCGCTGCTTTGCTACACCATGTTTGTAAGTCTTTGTAGCAAGCCTTGTACTCCTCATCTGTAAACGTCGCTCTGCGTATTGCTGCTCTGTCCTCACCTCTCAACTTTGTTGTTGGAAATACATATTTTGGCATATTGTGAAAGCCTTCGTCATAAGCCCACTTACAAAAGTGATTGATAGCGGCTTGCTCATTAGCAATCGTTACGTCCTTCGCACCTTTCTCCCTACGAAAGCGCTGATAGTCCATTAGTGCCTTTGCTGTGTAATTGTCTAATCTGTACTCAGCATTCACAAAAGCCTTAAACCAATTCAAATGCGTTTTGATTGTGCTCCACCTACCAACAGTGATGCTGCCCATTTGAACGTCATAGTCATATCTGTGCTGTAAGTATTGCTCTACTGCTTTGTAAACAGTGGGTGAGAAAATTGCTTTGCCTTCAGCCTTCAGCAAAAGCAGACGTGCGTGTTCGTAAGTAGCCTTTTCAATAGCACTTGCTTTGTCTTTTGTTCGCAGACTTTTGTGGTGGTACTTGCCGTCGTCGGCTATGTACGCACGCATGTGCCAAATGCCACCACTCTTTGCTGTTTGAAAGATGGTGACTGCGTCATTACAGATTTTGGTTTTGTTGATGTAGAACGACTGCTTGTCGTTTTCAGATTTGTGCTGTGTGTCTTTAAGTGCTCTCTTCTCAAAGTCTACAGCCAATACTTGTCCTTTCATTTTTTGCTCCATTTGTTTAGTTGCTATGACTATTGTCATAGCAATATGGAGCGTATCCACTTCAAGTATTGTATACGGAAATACTTGATACACCTACGAAGTTCAGTAGTAGCAAGTGTTTACAAGTTTGTTTACAAAAACAGCGTAGAAATGCGAGTTTTCAAGTAGTTCACAAGTGGTAAAAGTCAGTAACTACGCGGCTTACAGCCCATGTCACTACTCCCACTCAATAGTAGGGCTGCATTTCAGCCAATAAAAACAGCAGGTTACAGGCTCATTCACCGGGTTTGTAACTCGCTTGTAAATCGACTCACTCATCCTATCTCTTTCAATCCCATTAGCCTGCCAATGTTTTCAATAACTTAGCTTCAAAGCTGTTACAAACCTTGTAAGCCTCTTCGCCCGCTTGGTTTGTCATAACTATTACCTGACATCCCACTAACCTGAGAGCACCAGCCCAATCTTAAGCCCCAACTTGCTCTGAAACTCCTCAGGTATGTCTCGCCAGTGTTCGACTAACAAATCGACTAATTGACGCCCGTTTATCAGTCCAATACGCGGAAAGCCCAGCTCTGTGGCGACGTCATACGCCTTTCGCTGGTAATCGGCAGTGGTGATAAAGGCTCCCTGTCCACCTGAAGGAATTGCCATGCGTAGTTGACGTACAACACCTGAATTTATCTTCGTTCCAGCCTTGTATCGCTTCGCTTGTACATACACTCGCACTTTAGCGAGGTTTGATACGTTAAGAATTCCTGTCGCATCGACTCCGCCATCACCCGTCTTTCCAGTTACCTCTGTTTCCTCAAACCCAATGGCGTGCAGTAGCTCCTTAACCAGAACTTCAAACTCCTGCGCATCAAGCGTAAGAATTTGCTCAATCACACTGTCGTAAGGGTTATAGATTGGTGCAGCCTCTGGTGGCTCATAACCATCTGCATCAATAGCTGTGAGAAACTCAGAAGCTTGAGACACACTAAACACGGTGAGAGATGAGCGAATAGTGTTCTGAAAGGGCACAGAAAAAGTACTGCGCGATGCAGTCTGCTTGCTCCACTTCACATTACGTCTGTGCCTGTAGGGACAAGAATCAGACGGTGCTGACTCAAAATAATATGGCTCATCGAGCACCTTTCCGTAATAGAGAACATCGTTATTGTCGGAGGGAGTGATGACATAGTCGCCAACCTGAATGCTTTCACAGAAACGAGTTATCTGCCCTACTTGCTGCCCCACCACCACGTTGCTTGTGACAGACGGGTTATATTTCTTAAACGCGTCTACAAATGCCTCGCGCGGCTCCCCAACTGGATATGGTTCTGAGATATCAAAATCTAAAGCGACGTACCCTCCATTACGGAAGTTGTCCGCGTGCTTGCCAAACTCAGCCCTAACTACCCAAACATTCATGCGTCTTTATTCTTTGTTGTGTCGCAGCATTTGCAAAGCTACTGAGCAACGACTGATACCCCATCCTTTGATTCACCGTTGATTAAAACTGTCGCTACTTGCCCATCTATTATGATTACGTCAACGGTGGGCATGAACGCGTATTCATAAAAGTAACTGCTGCACACCAAATACATTCCATTTATGAGCCTGTGCACATCAAAATTGCAGCCTTCCCATTCACCATCAATCTGAGTCGAAAACTTTTCTCCGTCTACTATCGTCCCGCGCACCTCTCGTTCATTGATGGCAATTACCTTTTTCCCATCTGCAATAACCTTTGGGCGATACTTATAGAAGTACTTGTAGCTGTCGCACCTCACAAACTGCCCATTGGTGAGCGGGTAGATTTTGCCGTGCTCACAGCCATCAAATTCATCCTCAATGGTATAAATCTCAGCAAATGCGGCAGCTGGGAAGCCCAGCGAACAGAGTGCAAAAATTAAAGCTCGTTTCATCTCCTCTCCCTATCCACAGCTAAGTGGAAGCCGCTTGTAGCCAAACAGATGTTCGTTGTTCTGTACCCAATCGTGCTCCCGCTGATGCTCTCCGAACAGCTCTCAAGCTCGGCAAAAGCTACTGCGATATCCTTCTAAATGCTTTCCCTAGCCTTTAATGGCTAAGTTTCTTCAGCCCGAATCGATTGTCTATCCAAAGCAAAGCTTCGTCATATTGCTTGTTAGCGTTCGCTAGCGCCATTGAGGACCAACAGATAGCACCGCAAAGGTGGGCCGCAGTCTTCTTCTGCTCCGCCCCACATTGTTTTGACGAAATCATAATTTCGACTTGAGATTTAGCATTGTCTATACCATCGGTGTCGCCAAACAACCAATTACCAACGGCATTGGGGTGGCAGAGCTCGCAGAGAAAGTCATACATGGGTTCAATATATTTTTGCTCATCTCTCTGAGCTACTTTTTTGAATTGATCGATGATGTGCATCTGCGAAAACTCCTTGCTTCTCTCTGTTCGCTCTTTAAGCCTTGTTCCCCAAATAAGCTTAAACACTAGTTCTTGCAGACCCGTTGCATCCATCACATGAGTGGTTGGATTCGCTTGGGAAGGGTATTCCTTCAGCGTGTTTTTAAAGGTAGCCGAATGCTGAAGCGCCCAAATGGAAAGTTCGAAAAGACTTCTTGCGATCGGCGCGGACGCAATCAAGTTCCCACCATTCAGAAGAGTGACGCTAGACTCAAGCAAGGGATGACTTCGTTTCATAAAGAAATTTCTGCTGGCATCTATACTCTCAAACAAGTCGCTCCAAACGACATCGTTTATGCCTGCCACATCTTCAGCGCTGGCTTTCACTTCTATGAGGGAAAACAGATTTTCTGTAGAAGTGAAACGCCAGGCATGTGTTTTTGGCAACACTACCTCCAACTCGTGCATATAAGCTCGAATTCCCTCATTCACACGACGAGCAAATTCGTCATCACAATCTGAAATAAGGGCTTCTACCTCTGCGTCTACCTCTATCCCCATTTTCTCACCTACTGGTATCCAACCTCTTTAAGCAGCCCACTTTTCAGAGAAAGCCTCAGCCTGCTGCAATACGGTTTGTATAGCCGCTGACTGCAGGTCTGGCGGATAACCATATTTCTTAAGAATGCGTTTTACGGCGACTCGTATTTTGGCTCGTGCCATCTCGCTATGATGCCAATCTATTGTCGCATTCGATCGGACGGACTGAAGGAGCTCGTGTGCAATTAACTTGAGTTTGGTATCACCCATTACATCTACCGCACTCTCGTTTTCTGAGAGTGCCTCATAGAAAGCTACTTCATCTTCGGACAGACCATCTTTGCCCCGCAGTTCCATTTCTGCACGTATCTCTTTTGCAAGGGCTATCAGCTCCTCAATAACCTGTGCTGTGGTGAGCGCATTGGTGTGATAACGGTTGATGGCCTCAGCCAATCGATCCGAAAAGGCCTTCGTTTTTACTACACGTGAACTGAGCTTTGATTTGATCTCGCCATTGATGAGTTTCTTTAACGCCTCAAGTGCTAGGTTCTTTTTCTCCATCCCCTGTATTTCGGCAAGAAACTCGTCTGACAGAATAGAGATGTCCTGTGACTCCATCCCAGCCGCTTGCAGAATGTCGATGATCTCAGTTGAGATAACAGCTCTGCTAATGATCTGCTGCACAGCTAGATCTTTATCTTTGATCTTCTTCTTAGTACCTACGCTTTTAACTAGTGCAGCACGAATAGCTTGGAAAAAACCCACCTCGTCGCGTATCGCTTTAGCCTCATCACTGGATGCAGCGAGGGCAAAAGCTTTACTGAGGTTGAGTACTGCGTCTGAATACCGCCTATGCGCCTGTTTTTTAGCCTCATCAGTGGATTCTCGTTGTGCTGCTTTGCGCTGTGCTTCGAGTATCCATTCCATAGCACTAGCCATAATAGCTAGGCGATCTTTTGCTTCGCCCTGTAATCCGGCTGAATAATCAAAGCCAAAGAACATATCTTTGACGACCTCGTACTTCTCAAGCATCACAGCAATGGCTTCAGCCTGGTTGATACCTGTTTTATCTCTATCGCCGCCTGAGTAATTCCTCAATGCATTTTTGAGACTTTGCGCGATGCCTATGTAGTCAACAATCAACCCGCCTGGTTTGTCTTTGAAGACTCGGTTTACACGAGCAATTGCTTGCATAAGGCCATGCCCTCTCATTGGCTTGTCTACATACATGGTGTGCAAAGAGGGGGCATCGAAACCCGTTAGCCACATGTCCCGCACGATCACTAGTTTTAACTCGTCATTGGCTTTCTTTGCTCGCTTCGCTAACAGATCCCTCCTTTTCTTTTTACCTATGTGTTGTTGCCAGCCTTTAGGATCTGAGGCGGACCCGGTCATCACTACTTTTATCTTACCTTTATCATCGTCAGCACTATGCCAACCCGGCCGGATAGCAATAATTGCGTCATAGAGTCCAATGCATATGCGGCGACTCATGCAAACAATCATCGCTTTGCCGTCCATTGCCTCCAAACGCGACTCAAAGTGCTCGACTAGATCTGCAGCAACCATATTGAGCCTATTTTCGGCACCGACCAATGCTTCGACGCGCGACCATCTGCCTTTCGCCTTTTCTTTTTCTGCATCGCCACTTTCGCCTGCAAGATCCTCAATCTCGTCATCGATCGTCGCTATTTCGTCCTCATCTAGCTCAATACGGGCAAGCCTACTCTCATAGTAGATAGGAACAGTTGCACCATCTTCGACACCGCGCTGAATGTCGTAGATATCAATGTAGTCACCAAAAACTGCTGGTGTATTCACATCGCTAGCTTCAATCGGCGTGCCTGTAAAGCCGATGAATGAAGCGTTAGGGACAGCATCGCGCAGATGTTTGGCAAACCCGTAAGAGACCTCGCCGCTATCACCGGCTACTTTTGCTTTAAAGCCATATTGGCTGCGGTGCGCTTCGTCAGCGATCACTACCACGTTACGACGATCGGTCAGCATGGGGTACTCGCTCTCACCCTGTTCGGGTGCAAACTTCTGAATAGTAGTGAAGATCACTCCACCAGACGGAACGGCAAGTAACTTCTGAAGATCCTCCCTATCACTGGCCTGAACCGGCGTTTGTCTTATGAGGTCTTTGCAGCCTGCGAATGTGTCGAATAACTGATCATCTAAGTCATTACGATCCGTCAACACAATTAAGGTTGGATTAGCCATTTGCGGATGAGCAATAACCTCACCCGCGTAGAAAGCCATCAATAAACTCTTACCCGATCCTTGTGTGTGCCAGATAACACCCACTCGGTTATCACCGCTATCGTCTGTGGCATTGATAGTGCATTGCACTGCTTTCTGCACGGCGTGGAATTGGTGATAGCCAGCAATCTTTTTGATCAGATCGCTGCCTGTATTCTCAAACACCATAAAGCCGCGCAAAAGCGACAATAGACGGGACTGTTCGAACACGCCGTTGATCAGCGTTTCTAATTCCGGCACACCCTTTGGTGCGATGTTTTCACCATCAACCGTGCGCCAAGCCATAAAGCGCTCGCTGTTAGCAGTTAGCGAACCAACACGAGCAAGTAGACCATCAGACGTGATCAGTAACCCGTTGGTCCTAAACAGACTGGGAATTTCATCTTTATATGTTTGCAGCTGATTGTATGCGTCATCAATGGTGGCGTTTTCATCAACAGGGTTTTTCAGTTCAATCACAACAAGTGGTAGGCCGTTAACGAACACGACCACATCCGGCCTGCGATTGTGCCCCGCTTCAATCACAGTGAACTGATTTACAGCTACCCAGTCATTGTTTGACGGGCTGTCGAAATCAATCAGCTTGGCCTTGTCTGTTCCGATGCTGCCGTCATCACGTGTGACGTCTACATCTACTCCATCTACCATCAGTTGATGTAAACGGCGATTCTCTTCCACTAAACTTGGGAAATCAGTTCGTTGAAGTTTGCGCAATGCGTAGTCGCAAGCATCAGCGCTGAGCTTCGGATTGATCAGTTGAAAAGCTGACTTGAAGCGATCAATTAGGATAGTGGAATCATAAGCCGCACGTTCTCGTGCTTCACCGTCAGGTGAAATGTCCGGCCCATGCAACACGCCATAGCCCAACTCTTCCAACCAATCCAAACACGCTTGCTCAACATGATCTTCGGTAAACTTGCCGCTCATACAGCTGCCTCCACTTCACGTTCGGCATCAGCCACACGGATTTCGCCTGACATTAGTTTTGGTAGGAGGGTGTCGCGTAACGTGGCGAGGGTTTGAGTTTCATCACTGTTCGACCTGATTTTTCTGCGCATGAGGCCGACAACTTTTTGGAATTCTGACAAACAGTTTTGCGACGGCATTGTAAATTCCAGCCGGTAAACATTGTTTCTATTGAGGCCCGGCACAGCAGCGTCGGTATTCATATTATCGAGCTTCAATGTTTGCAATAAGTAATAACAGAAAGTCAGGTCGATTTTAGGTTTTAAATAAAAGCTCGTATCAATAGGGAAGAATGGCCTATCTTCCCAAAACAAACTCCCCACAGTCCCCTTGCGGCCAATAATGACCGAAGGTCCGTCAACTAACGCCTCGTTGTGCGAACCTGTAATGCCGCCTGATCCATAAACCGGTACTTGACCTTCTACGCGGTTAGATGCCTTTAGTGCTTTGCCATAAGCAAGCTCCATTACGTCTTCTAGCTTTTTTCTACCCCAACCCGTAGGCAAGCCATCATCACCAAATGAACTTGGAAACAGTGCCGCAGTATCAGCGTCCATATGGGCTGGTGCGTTACCAGCGGCCTTTGCGTGCACAGGATCAAAATCAACAAACCAGCTTTTGAAAATCGCCCGCGCCATCTCTTCTAACGTTTCATTCATTCGGCGGTTGTTTTCGATCTTGTCGTCGAGTGCGCCTAGTACAGAGACAATTGATTTTTGCTCATCTACAGAAGGCAAATGCAGTGGATATTTTACAATTGCATCTTTATCACCACGTGGCATTTTCGCGCCTTTTGAGGTGCGGTCTGTAAAGTCAACAAACTCCTTATTGGAGACTAAGTAGTATAAAAAAAGAGGATCCAGCTTAGTTCGATCCTTAGAGCGAAATATCAAAACGTCAGCTGATGCGCCACCAGAGAATTCAGCGCTCCATACTTTTCTGAAATAAGTTCTAATATTTGAAAATAAAGTGTCACTTTCGTAAAACGAATTAAACTTAGTAGCTTTCGGCAAAGATGATGCTTTTACCACCCCCCCACAATTAGGAATCATATTTTCCGTTGAAATATAATTTTGAAGAGTTATTTCCGAAGAGCTGACTTTTTCACTCAAAAGTTCAACGATGTCTCCAAACAAAATCTCTGGCAATTGGTTAAAGAAACGATCACTAGAACTCATTGATCTTTTCCTCAATCAATTTCTGAAGCCTCTCACTTTCAGTGAAATGTTGACCTAATTCTGCCTTTAACTCTTTAAATTTGTCTGCAAAGACTACGCCGTCATCTATTTCATCTTCCGCACCTACAAACCTGCCAGGTGTAAGTACATATCCATGCGTTTTGATGTCCTCTAAACTCGCCGAATAACAGAAGCCTGAAACATCCTCGTATTCACCGCGTCTGTCTATTGCGTGCTCTTCACCGCGCCAAGCATGGTATGTATCCGATATCTGTGCAGTATCTTCAGCGCTGAATTCTCGTACTACACGATCAAACATCGTCCCTAGCTTTCGAGCATCAATGAACAGCACTTCACCTTTGCGATTTCTGAAGCCTTCAGTATTTTTGTTTTTAGCCAGAAACCATAAACAACAAGGGATAGTCACGCCGTAGAACAAGTTGCCGGGCAGAGCCACCATGCAATCCACTAGATCGTGTTCAACTAGGCTTTGACGGATATCACCTTCACCTGAGGTTTTTGACGACATAGAGCTATTGGCTAGCACCACACCAGCTGTGCCATTAGGTGCTAAGTGATGAACGATGTGTTGCAACCAAGCATAGTTCGCATTGCTCGCAGGTGGCGTGCCGTATTTCCAGCGCACGTCCTCACGCAGCCTATCTCCGCCCCAATCGCTGATGTTAAATGGGGGGTTAGCAAGGATGAAGTCAGCTTTTAAGTCAGCTAGTTCGTCTTTGTGAAAGCTACCCTCATTGTTCCACTTGATGTCTGCATCAATACCGCGCACGGCCATATTCATTTTGGCCAGTCGCCATGTGGTGTTATTCATCTCTTGTCCGTAGACACGGATGTCACCAATACGACCGCCGTGCTCGACTACAAACTTTTCTGATTGAACAAACATGCCACCTGACCCGCAGCAAGGGTCGTAAACCCGGCCTTTGTATGGCTCCAACATTTCGGTAAGCACTCTCACAATCGAACGGGGCGTGAAATACTCACCTCCGCGCTTGCCCTCAGCACCTGCAAAGCCGCCTAAAAAGTACTCGTAAACGCGGCCCAGTATGTCTTTGGACTGGTCACTTTCTTCATTCATACCGATAGTGCTGATTAGATCTATCAGCTCACCCAACATGGTTTTATTGAGCTCTTCACGTGCATAGTTAGTAGGTAGCACACCTTTTAAACCAGCATTTGATTTCTCTATAGCCAACATAGCGTCATCAACCAACTTACCGATGGTGGGTACTTTGGCGTTGGCCTGCAAATGTCCCCAACGGGCTTCTTTCGGTACCCAAAAAGTTCTTTCCGCTAAATACTCTTCCGCGTCTTCTTCGTCTGCATACTCATCAGCCTGCAGCTTCTCATAGACAGTATTGAATGCATCAGAGATGTATTTGAGGAACACCAAGCCCAGCGCAACGTGCTTATATTCGCTAGCGTCCATACTACCGCGCAGCTTGTCAGCGGCGAGGAACAGTTTCGCCTCAAACCCTAATTTAGCGCTATTGCTGTTTTTTTGTTTTTTTGCCATATCTCGCCCTTCCAGTAATCTCAATGCCCCACACCAAATCGCCCTTTCTCAACTTCCTCAATGTTTGCCTTTGCTTTGCGTAGCAGTCTGTAGACTTGTTGCTTGTAGTAGTTCTTTGCCTTCAGTCTCTCCTCGCTTTTTGGACTGCTCACAAGGATTTTCAAATACTGTCCGTAGTAAAGTTCTTTGAGTTGTGCCACCTCCGCTTTAGTCAGTTTGCGTGTGTCTTCGAAGAAATCTCCTTTACCATCGTCGTAGTTGCTCTTTACTCGTTGCTTCCACCTCCACTCCACTTTTGCCTTTGCGTAAGCCATCGCGTCGCTTTGTAGCCCTTCATCATCAACTTGCTCTTCGGACAGTTTGCTGTAGTCACACACATAGTCTCGCAACATACCTCGCTCACTTCTCGCATCTGTAAACAAGTCCAAATGCTTATGCTCTGCTTTGATGCCAAATACTTTTGCGTAGACTTCTACTGCCGTGTGTTGCTTTGTAGCCATCAAGTCATACACATCTAAGCAGTTACGCAAACTCTCTACATCGACTCTGTCGCTAACTATTGGGTATGACGCTTTGCCTCTATCTACGTCTTTGCTCTCTAACTTAGTAACTAGCTCCCCTAATCGCTTACGCATAATCGTCTTCGGCATGCTCTTTGGAAGCACAACAATCTCGTAATCATCAATGTCGTTTTGAAGCGACAAAACATCATCAACAGTGGCGAACTGCTTCAGCTCATCTACTGCTCTGATGCCAAAAAGTCTTGCTCCTCTGTTGTCTACCTCCCACCAATTTTTATAGAAGTCATCTGCTTCTGTGTAGCCGTTAGCATCAGTTTTGAACTTGAAGATGTCACCGAAATCACGCATCAGTTTCTTTGTTTCTTTTTTCTTAAACCACGCGGTGTATTCCTTTTTCTCTTCCTTGCTCATCTCAACATCGTAGCCACAAGCCTTTTTGTATTTTTCACTTCGCTTCAAATACTCAAACCACAAGTAGTAAAGGCTGTATGTGGTGCCTACACCTCTTCGCACTCCTTTGCCTTTTTCAACCCATTTCAGTTTGCCGCCAACCATCTTCGGCTGAGCCTTTGTAGTCGGCACTAGTGGTTGAGGGTGTGGGAAGTAATAGGGTTCTCTGCTCATTTTGGTATCAAGTTTATCTGCCATCTCTATCTGACAATGATACCACCATTTTGGACGTTACGATATTAATTGTGAGTGAGGGAAGACACCTCAAACAGTAAAAAGGTATCAAGTTAATCTACCAACGCTACATGAAAATGATACCCACAATAGGGCACTTATAATAGGTATCAAGTTAAACAAAAACGGAGAAAAAATATGTTTATTAACAATCTAAAAAAATTGGGTAACACCGAACTTGCTAAAGCTTCTGTAGCTTCAAAAGCTCGAAAGCTAAGGAAGCAAATCGAAGAAAACAAAAACCCTTCTTCGCTAATGCGTCAAGCTCGCAACATCTACGATGTTAGCCAACAGCATCCACTAGCAAAGCCATTAGCAAAGCTCGCCACCGAAGCAACTGAGCTAGCTCTTACGCTCGACAGAAAATACGAGCAGATAGCAAAGCAAGTTGTGAAAAACGGCGAGCAAGTAAATGGCAAAAGTGGGCGCTTTACTCAGATGGTTCAGCGACGTGGCTATGCCCAATCTCTAGTTCGCAATGTAGAAATGGAAATTGGCGCAAAGAACTTTCATAAGCTCGTCGACTTAGGCGCTATTCAATACACAGCAGAATTCTTTGTAGCCAAATACATGCCGTTCGCTGTGTCTGCCGAACTCCTCACCTCAATCCATTCCTTGCTAGCAAGTGTCGAAACAAACGTTGCTTACAACGAGGCGGCTTAGATGAGAAAGCAACGCCGTAACCCACAAACCAAACACCTCTCACACAACTGCGAGGTAGTTCCCACAACAGTCGCACACCACAAGTTTGTTGTGCGTTGTGTGGACTGCGGAGGTGCCTTTGTGAAGTGGGCAACGGCATTGGAATACGAAGCGTTTATGTCGCTTCAAAACGACAAAAGTTCAGACGCAAATTAACCCTTTGTCAGTCTGCGTCTGAAACAAGACTGACAAAACAACATAGGAGCAATAATGGAAACATTAGCACTACAAACGCAGAAACAAACTGCGACAACAAAGGGTGGCAACTCTTCACAAGATGAATTGCTACAGCAACTAGAGCAGATAAGAACTGAAGCGGAAACGAAGAGCAAGTTGGATGCTAAAGAGCGTTCAGAGAGAACTCATCGGAATGAAGCAAAAGAACGTGACGAAGCAGAAGCGAAAGCAAAAGCGGAGTCTGCCTCAGCCACAGACTTTGATAAGAGTTTGTTTGAAGGCGGCAATGTGGATTTTGAAAGCTACATCGACGCTGAAGAACTTTTTTCAAAGTTTACGTATGAAGCACAAAATGGAGTTGATGTTAGGTTCGCTGACTATCAAAAGTCATTGCTTCATTTGTTAAAGCATTGCTACGGCTACATGTATGCGCTGAAGACTGATAGTGAGAGATACACTAAGGACATCAAGTATATCGACTTTCAAATCAATGGATTTAATCGTTCTTCTAACAAGGGCAATCCGTTGTCTTCCAAAATCATTAAATTGGTTTGGAGACACAATAAGATTGATAGAAGGCTAATTTCCACTTACGCGAAGGTGCTAGACAATGCTTGGTGTAAAGGTGTGGTTGATAAGCACACTGACAGCAAAGGTAGCGTGTTGCCGAAGCACTTCGAAAGAGAAGTAATGAGCAAAGGTGGCATCAACCGCTTTAGCCGACAATCTGCCAAAAGCATTGAACGCCAAAATGAGTTGGAAGCAGAAGGATATCTGAGCCTCTCTGAAAAGAAGATAGATGTTGTAAACAAAGCTATCAAAGAAGGGACGTTCAAATGGGAGGGCAAAAGCTATCCGATGCCTACACCAAAGACTGTTTTTCCAACAGAACCTAGCTCTCAGCGAGATGGAGCATTGATGTTGTTCTTAGTCAGAAATGACAGAGCGAACACTACTTTGGTGCCAGTAGAACTTTTCACTGACGAGTCTTTTATTGAAAAGGCGCAGTTGGCTTTGTTCGACGTTCTCAAAGAGAGGGCTGAGGCGAAGGCTGATGAAAAGTAATGTCTGTTTGAGACGACAAAAAGGGGCTTCATTGAAGCCCCTTTTTTATTGCCTAACAATTTTTCTAATTTCTTTTGGTTTGATGCCTAGTCTCATCAACCAACGCAAAGTGGTTATGTGCTCGTCTTCCTCTTCTTCGACTAACTGCTTTGCTAAATCGATACACTCGCTACACAAGTTGTAGTTGGGCAGTAGCAACATCTTCCTAACTTCGTTTTCGTTCTTACCACACGAGTCACAGACATGAACTGTTGCCGCAGTTGTTGTTCGTTCAGCTTTCACAGTCGCTCAGTAACCTTCTGCTCAATCACATCAAAAACCATGTCCGCTAACTTGAGGTTGCTCTCGTAGTTGATGCTTTTGAAACCACTCTCTGCCAACTGCTGTGCTGAGCTCTTCAGCCCTATGTAGCAGTTCAGTAGAGCGTCGTTACTTGGTTCTTTGTTTCTGTGCTTCATCACATACAAGTAACTCTCACACTTACCCAAATACTGAACAGCGAACTGTTCCTTAGTCAGTGTTCTGTCGTATTCCTTAAGTGTTTCGTAAACCTTATCTATAACCATATTGTTCTCTCCATTGTCCAAATACTGATAAATAGTAGTGCTAGACAATAGAGACTCTACTGACATCTTCAGTCAGTGACGGTGTGCTAAGAATGTGTTGATTGATTGCGTGACGGAGCATTCGCTTTGCGTATTTGCTCCAATCAATCAGCCATAATGTCAGTCTTGTTGTGTGTGCCTTAGTTTTGCCTATGTTGTTGAAGATAACTGTTATCACTTAGTTCTTTTACGAATGCCTTAATGCCACTTTTCACTTCTTTGTGGCAGTAACCTATCAACCCTCCAACACCACCTCTATCTTTGGTGATGCGTTGCCAATTGATGTTGTCGCTACCACAAATGTCTTGCCATAAATCATTAAACTGTTTTTCAAATTGTGCCTTTGTTAGATGCTTTGGTTTTTGTATGAGCATGTGACAGTGGCGTTGGTTGTAACTTCGACTCAAAGCATTTGTGCCCTCTTCTATGAACACAGCTTTGTATAGCCTCTTCGCTCTACCAAACACCTTCCTATCCAACACATTCCTAAAATGCTTGATGTGATGTTCAGCCACTTGTTGCTTTGACTTAGAGAGATGAGCAGTCACAAAGTAGTGAACGCATCTGTTGTCATCGCCTTTGCTGAAAAAGTCCAAACAAGCAGCGGCTTGCTTGTTCTCAATCAACTGCTCTATCGATATCACTTCGCTCATAGAAGTTATTTATCGTTTCAGCCTTACAAAGTAAGGATTAGTGGTTTGTTTTGAGCAATTAGATGTCTACTGCCATATCAGCCAAAGCACCCACCCTTTTGGCACTGTCTGTTTGTGCCTCTTCGTAACTGTTCTGTAAGTCGACGTATGCTTGTTGCTTTGCCAACTCAGCCATTTCCTCGCTGTTCATTACTTCATCAGTTGCTTGTAGCACTGCCGTCTTTGCTTCGTCGTCTAAGTCTTGCTTTATCTCTCGCAGATAGTTGACGGCTTCAGCACACAAACTGCCACTTCTCAAAAACTCGCTATCAATGTCATTCCAACCTTTGCTGTAACTGATGTATCTGCTACACGCTCTGTTGAGTTTTCTCAGCACACTTTGGTTCTCGCACGTGAGCTTCAGCCATTGCCAATCTGCGGCACTCATCGGCTTTCCAAACTTTCGGCTACGCATCAGTTCAACAATGCGTTCGGCAACGTCCATAACGTTTGTGAACTGAATTCCTTCGTATATCTCGTGTAATCTCATTGCTTCCAAATCGCCCATAAGCATTGTTTTGGGCTTTTCCTTTCTTTTGTTCTTTCCTTCAGATGCCCTATTTCTTACGAAAGTAAGGCTCAAAGTTATTTATCTGAAAAAACATTTGGAAATTACAAAAAGCACACATTTCCTTCAAAACCTCAGTAAAAACAATGATTTAAGAAATCTGCCTTTTTCGGTAGGAATTTGAAAAGTTTGAAAACACACTGTTAGCAACACAAAACAACACATTTAGTGCTTATGCCAAAAAAGGAACACGAGATGACAAACGAGGAAAGGAAGGAATTTCTGAAAAAACTCTTGTTGGTGTCAAAAGTGAGTATTGGTGTGAGAAGGAGAGAAAAAGATGAAACAAGCAAAAGTGTTAAACGAAGCAGAAATTAGGCATCTGCTAAAGGTATGTGAGCTGACGCGTTACGCAGAACGCAACAGATTGATAGTTATGTTCAGTTTTCTGTGTGGAATGAGAGCGTGTGAGATTGCCAACTTGCGTGTGAGCAATGTTGTAAGTGAGCAAAACTCTGTTTTGGACTTGATAGTGCTGAACGCAGAGCAAACAAAGGGCTCTAAACGGCAGACGGTTGTAGTAAGTAAGCAACTAAAAAAGGAAATCCTAAGATTTTTAGCGAAATTCCCTCACTTGCTTAAGCACAGAGATGGATTTTTGCTGAGAACACAAAAGGGTTCGTTTAGCAGTCAAACAATTCAGAACTTGTTTAGGCAGCTGTATGACTTAGCAAACATTCAACAAGCTAGTAGCCACAGTGGGCGTAGGACATACATCTCGCAACTCGCTAACAACGGAATTGCTGTGCCAATTATTCAGAAATTAGCGAGGCACAGCAGTCTGAGTGCCACTCAACGATACATAGAGGTTGATGAAAGCAAGTTGTTCAACGCTGTGAACACTGTAAGTGTATGAATTTATTGATAATTAATTCGAATTTATTGAAAATTACACTTAGCACCATCGGAATTTTCAGTAATTATTCTGCTCAGTGCTCGAATTTTTCCTAATTATTTTAGGAATATTCCTAATTTCTGAGTTTGGTGCTGAGAATATTTTTGAATTTCTGTGGGGTGTAGCGGTATTTTTCTCAAAATTCGTCATCTACACCCTCTCAGCCATCGTCCTTTTTGCTCTATTTTTCTGAATATTCAATAAATGGTTACCCACCCTTCTGATAATTTCGGCAGAAATTATGGGCTGATTTGGGAGCGTGTGGGCGGTTTTAAGCGTCTTACAGCGTCTTACAGCAACGTTATTGCTTTGATGCTGTCGTTTTATGCCCTCTCAGAAACAAGCTGTTATATAGGGTTTTAATGCGTTAGCTGAATTAGCCGATATTGCCGCTCTTACCCATTAGATTGCTTCTGTTATGTCCCCTTCGTATCGCTCTAACGCACCTCGCAACATCTCTGTCTCATCAGCGTGGTAATAGGTTTCTGTTAGATGCTTCAGACTTGTGCCACACACTTTTGAAAGTGTCAGTGGATTCACATTCGCTTGTAGTCGCTTAGTGATGCCAAAGTGTCTAAGCGAGTAGTAAGTCAGATTTCGTTCTTTCCAATCGTCAATCTTCGCCAACTTCATCACTTGTGGATAATGCCAATACATCGTGTCTGCTGTGATTGGTGTTGATTTCTCACCACAAAAGACATTTAGGCTGTCGATATCAAACTCAATGACGTTGAAGAGTTGTGGGCGTGTAGCATCGGCAGTGAAGAATTCCTCTGTAAGTTTCTTCAATCTGTCAAAGTGTTCGCCACCTCTAACAACTATCACTCTGCTCTTTCTGACTTTGCTTGTCTCTGCTCTCACAGTTATACGAGCAAGTCTCTGTCCATTGCTGTTAAAAGTCTCAACGTTGTTCCAAGTGAGTTGTTTGAGTTCACCAACACGCATCATCGTGTTCGCACCAATCAAAAAGTAGTGTCTGATTACTTGCCTAATGAACACATCAGTAGCATCGAGTCTTTGTGCTGTTGCTAACTTCTTAGATGTGTAGAGTCGCAGTGCTTTGGTAACTCGCTTGTATTCGTCGTCTGTGTAAGTTGCCCTTCGCAACTCGTCGACTTCAACACCCCTCGTTGTAATTGTTGGGTAGTTCCAATACGCGGTGTCGTGTAGCCCTTCTTCAAAACAAAACTTACATAAGGCGTTGAATATCGCTAACTCGTTTCTGATAGTGACATTCTTTATGCCATCTCTCTGTCGCCACTTTTGATAGCCATACAAGCACTTCTTATCTAAATCACTTAGTCGTAGCACTCTGCTTTTGGATGTAGCGTTACTACCTACATATCGCAAAAACGTGTGAAGCATTGTTTTGATAGTGGACAGTCTGTTCGGAACAATCGCTCCTCTCTCAACATCCTTCTTTCTAAACTCCAAATACTGCTCAACTGCTTTGGTGAGTGTGGGTGAGAAGATTGCTTTGCTGTTCTTTAACTGACTTTTAATGTTGTGATACTCATCCTCTGCTCTGAGCATCGCTGTGTCCAAATGCTTCGTTCTTAACGACTTCCTTACATACTTCCTTTCTTCTGCCACCCACATCCTAAAGTGCCAAAAGCCACCGCTTGTAACTGTTTGATGGATTTCTGCTCGTCCACCAAAAATATCGTGTCTTGTGACAACCCACTTGTTCTTCTCATCAAACTCTTTCTGCGTGTTGTCTACCACAACTCTCAAATTCACTGTTCTCATAATCTGCCCTCTTAAAGTTTCTTTGGAACTTTAAGGATACAGTCCAAATTATGGGTATCACGTTCATATAGTGATAGCAGTTTAACTTGATACCATTATGAATCGCAACAGACGAGCTAGTTTGTAGGAATTCTTGTAACTGCGAACGTAGGAATGGAGTCTGTAGCGGAAGTTTGTAACGAGTTTGTAACTACAAAACCCTTATAGAATGGGGCTTTGCGCCTACCCTTCTACTCCCACTCAATCGTTGCCGGCGGCTTGCTGGATACGTCGTATACCACCCTTGATACGGCGGCGATTTCGTTGATGATACGGTTAGAAACATGTTCGATAAACTCATAAGGCAAATGCGCCCAGCGTGCGGTCATAAAGTCTATGGTTTCTACCGCGCGCAGCGCGATCACGTGCTCGTAACGTCGTGCATCGCCAACAACCCCAACGGATTTAACCGGCAGATAGACTGCAAAAGCCTGAGATACCTGACGATAAAGATCTGCTCGACGTAGTTCTTCGATGAAAATCGCGTCGGCCTCGCGTAGCACATCGGCGTAGTCTTTTTGGATCTGTCCCAGAATACGTACGCCTAGGCCTGGGCCTGGGAATGGGTGCCGCATTATCAATGACTCTGGCAAACCAAGATGCAGCCCTATTTTGCGCACCTCATCCTTAAACAATTCCCGCAGTGGCTCTACTAATTGCATGGCCATGCGCTCTGGCAGGCCACCAACATTATGGTGCGATTTAATGACATGGGCTTTGCCGTACTTTGAGGCTGCGGATTCTATGACGTCTGGGTAGATGGTGCCTTGGGCCAACCACTTAACACCTTCAAGACGCTTTGCCTCACGGTCAAAGACCTCTATAAACGTACTGCCTATGACCTTACGCTTGGCTTCTGGGTCGTCCATGCCTTGGAGATTGCCCAAAAACTCTTCTTCTGCGTCAATGGTCAAAATATCCAACGGCGGCATATCACCGTCGTTAATTGCGATGTTAAACGCCGACTCGACTTCGCCTTTTTCGTCTTTGCGCAACAGCCCATTATCAACAAATATACAGGTCAGTTGGGGGCCGATTGCGCGCGCCAGCAATGCCGCTACTACCGAAGAGTCCACACCGCCAGACAGGCCCAATACAACTTTATCGCTACCTACCTGTTCTCGGACTCGCGCAATGGCGTCTTCAACTATATTTGCCGCTGTCCACGTACCGTCACAGCCACAGATGTTATGCGCAAACTCACTCAGCAACTCGAAACCGGCTTTTGTATGGGTGACCTCCGGGTGAAACTGCACACCAAACAACCGCTTTTCTGCGTTTTCCATCGCAGCGATCGGCGCGCTACCCGAACTGGCGGTACAAACGAAGCCCGGGGGTAGCTCCGTGACTTTATCGCCATGGCTCATCCACACATCATAACCCTCGCTCACCTTAAGCAAGGTCTCTATAAACGAGCTGCTTGATTCTGCCTGAATACGGGCGTGGCCAAACTCGCGTTTATCCGAACCACTGACCTGGCCACCAAACTGTTGCGCCATAGCCTGCATGCCATAACAGATGCCTAGTACCGGCACATTCAATGCAAAAATACTCTGATCAATTCGTGGCGTTTCATCACCCGTAACACTTTCAGGGCCGCCAGACAGAATGACACCCCGGGGCGCGAATTCGTTGACTGCCGCAGCGCTTATGTCAAACGGATAAATTTCACAGTAAACCCCGCATTCGCGCACCCGACGGGCAATGAGTTGAGTGTACTGGGAACCAAAGTCTACGATAAGCAATCGTTGGGAATGAATGTCGCTTTGTTGTGCCATCTCATATCAGCTGTAGATTACGACAGCCTTGTCTCCGTACCCTCTAATTCAGACGCTACTCGCAAGCCAAAATTGCGCTGGTCCTATCGCGGACTGGGATAGTTAGGGGCTTCTTTGGTGATTGCCACATCGTGCACGTGCGACTCAGCCATACTGGCGGCGCTGACCTGCACAAATTCTGGCACTGTGCGCATGGTTTGGATATCGCCACTACCGGTATAACCCATAGACGCTCTCAAGCCACCCATAAGCTGATGCACTATTGGACTGACCGGCCCGCGATAAGCGACCCGGCCTTCGACTCCTTCCGGCACTAATTTACGCGAATCGCCATCGCTTTCCTGGAAGTAACGATCGCTGGAACCGTGGGATTGCGCCATTGCCCCCATAGAACCCATACCTCGGTAGGACTTATAAGTTCGGCCCTGATACAACTCCACTTCGCCAGGTGCCTCATCGGTACCTGCCAGCAGACTTCCAATCATCACCGCACTTGCACCTGCGGCAATGGCCTTGGCAATGTCCCCCGAATAACGAATACCCCCATCCGCAATGATCGGTACGCCGGCTTCTGCACCAACATCAGCAGCCGCGGCCACCGCAGTAACTTGTGGCACACCAATACCCGCGACAATGCGCGTGGTGCAAATGGAACCAGGGCCTATTCCCACTTTAACGCTGTCCGCGCCTGCATCAATAAGTGCCCGTGCGCCGTCAGCCGTGGCTACATTGCCACCCATGACATCAAGATTTGGGTACTTTTGTTTTATCCAGCTAATCCGATCCAAAACACCCTTAGTGTGTCCATGGGCGGTGTCTACAACCACTAAGTCCACACCGGCATCCACCAGAGCCGCCACTCGGTCATCGGTATCAGCGCTAATGCCGACACTTGCAGCCACCCGTAATTGACCCTGCTCATCTTTGCACGCCATTGGGAACGCTTCTGCTTTAGCAATGTCCTTTACGGTGACCATGCCGGTGAGCTTGCCTTCAGCATCAACAAGCAACACTTTCTCGATTCGATGCTCGTGCAACAGCTGGCGGATATCAGAAAAGTCAGTGCCTTCCTGAGCGGTCACCAAACGCTCTCGTGGGGTCATGATGTCACGCACAGATACCCCGGTACGCTGTTCAAAACGCACGTCACGACTGGTGATGATGCCGACCAATTCGTTGCCATCAACAACGGGAACACCTGAAATGCCATGGTCACGTGTAAGGTTAAATAACGTCTCTACGGACGCCGTTGGCGATATGGTGACGGGATCACGAATGATGCCTGATTCAAACTTCTTTACCGCTCGAACCTCTTTGGCTTGCTGTTCCAAATGCATGTTTTTATGTACCACGCCTATTCCGCCTTCTTGGGCTATGGCTATGGCAAGCCTTGCTTCTGTCACCGTGTCCATGGCGGATGACACCATGGGTATGTTGACCTTGATGTTGCGCGACACTTGGGAGCTAAGTGTCACCTCTGATGGCAAGATTTGGGAGTAAGCAGGCAGGAGTAAAACGTCGTCGAAGGTGAGCGCGTCGGTGGCAATACGCAACATTGAAGACCCCGCAAAAGCAAGAGTTTAGCGACGCCGTCACGATAAGTAAATGTCGCCACGTCGTAGCTCCGACAAGACATCAGTTGCCGACGCTTGTGTAGTGTTATCGTGGGCTTTGGCGTTAGTTAGGCCTACACTTTAGCCAGCCTTGGCGCGAAACAGACATGCAAGAAAAATCTCAACAAGAACAACGCAGTGTGGTCACGGTGAGTCAACTCAACCGCCAAGCTCGAGTGACCATTGAACAGCGCTTCAACCAGGTCTGGGTCAGCGGCGAACTGTCGAACTTTGCCAGACCCCGCTCAGGCCATTGGTATTTCACCCTGAAAGACGACAAGGCTCAGGTGCGTTGCGCCATGTTTGCTAACCGCAACCGCGCGGTACAGATGCAACCCGGCGATGGTCAACAGGTGTTGATTCGCGGCAAAGTCAGCTTGTATGAAGGCCGTGGCGACTTTCAAATTATTGTTGAGCAGATGGAACCCGCTGGCGAAGGCGCGTTACGCCAGGCCTTCGACGCGCTCAAGCTAAAACTCGCCGCTGAAGGACTGTTCGCCACTGAACACAAACGACCACTGCCACAACAACCCACTTCCGCGGTGGTGGTGTCCTCTGCGTCCGGTGCCGCACTGCACGACGTGTTGGCGGTCTGGCGGCGGCGTTATCCACGTCTGCGCGTCACACTGATCCCAAGCGCAGTGCAAGGCGCTGAAGCTGAACCGCAGATTTTACAGGCCTTAGCCCAGGCACAACGTTTGGCGCCTGATGTTGTCCTCGTCACTCGCGGCGGCGGCTCTTTGGAGGATCTGTGGTGCTTTAACTTGGAATCCGTCGCGCGCGCGATCTACGCCTTAGAGATCCCTGTGGTTTCAGCGATCGGCCATGAAATTGATGTGACCATTGCCGATTTTGTCGCTGACGTTCGTGCACCGACACCGTCGGCCGCGGCTGAAATCATGGTGCCGGATACTGATGACTTACAGGACACTGTCGAATCAACGTTCCGTCAGTTACGTAATCTAATGCAATACTCCCTGCGCCAGCAGCACCTGCAACTGCGCAACACGACGCTGCAACTGGTCAGTCCAAAAACCCATATTCAGCAAAACTGGCAACGTTTAGACGATCACCGACGTCGTTTAGGCGCCGGCGCACAGCAAATACTGGCAGACAAGCGTCGCTGCGTGAGCGACAACCACTCGCGGCTGCGCGCTGTGGGCCCAGGTCAAAGGCTGAAGCTGGCGCAGCAACAATTGCATGCGCTGGGACGTACCCTCGGGCTACAGTGGACGCAGACACTGGATCAACAACAAGCGAAACTTGCCAATCTAGCCCGTATGCTCGAGGGCGTCAGTCCACTCCCCACCTTGGCCCGTGGTTACGCCATTGTTAGCGATACCACCGGCAGGGTTATCGAGAACACCAAAGATGTGGCTGTCGGTGACCAGGTGACGGCCCAATTGGCCAAGGGAGCGATAACTGCGAGTGTGACCCACATAGCACCAGATGCTTCACTGCAACCCATTAACTCGGACTCTGATCATGACACAAATCGTTAAACCTCAATCGCTTATGAGTTTGGTGATCAGCTTCGCGCTGTTGATCGGGTTGGCGCTGCCTGCAACGACTGTCTTCGCCAACGCAACCAGCGTTCCGGGTGGGGTTTATGCGTGGTCCGTACCGGCAGGTGCGAGCGATATCCGTTTTCAAAACAATCCGGTCTTTGTGGTCGGTCAAACCGCTCTGGTCGGCATACCCATCAGACAAGCTCTAGGACCAGCACAAATTACCTTCGTTTACGGGGGCCAAGATCAGACTCATACCTTCGAGATTGTTGATAAGCGCTACACCGAGCAACGCATCACGTTACAGAACAAAGAGATGGTGTCGCCCAATCCTAAACAACTGGAAAGAATACGCGCCGAGAGCAAACGCCAACGCGCCATTTACGCAACGGTATCTGCGCCAATGGACCTGAGCACGGGTTTTAGCATGCCCCTCGAAGGCATTACGACCAGCCTGTATGGTCATCGGCGATTCTTTAACGACCAACCTCGTAGCCCGCACAGTGGGCTAGATATTGCAGCACCCACGGGCACGCCCATTATTGCTCCAGCACAGGCAAGGGTAGCCTTGGTAGATGATCTCTACTACAACGGCAAGTCTGTGTTTCTAGATCATGGTCAAGGTCTGATCACAATGTATTGTCACTTGAGTGAGCAAACGGTCAGCACGGGTGAACTCGTGCAACAGGATCAAGTCATTGGCTTGGTTGGCGCTACAGGAAGAGTAACCGGCCCGCATCTGCACTGGTCGGTGAGCCTCAACGGTTATCGCATTGATCCCCTGGCATTTCGCGAAGCCTTGGCTATTGCCACAAGCGTGAACCCCTAACGTTTGGATTTACGATGTTTTATGACCCGTTTGCGCCGATCGAGTTGTCGTTGGGTCAGCTGATTCTTACGGCCAGCGTATGGGTTTTCGGAATCACGCAGTTCTATCTTGACCGGATTGCCTAACAGGTTCAGCGCCTCGCGAAAACCGTTTTCCAAAAAACGACGGTAACTCGCTGGTAGCGCACTGAGCTGATTACCGTGCACTACTATTTTTGGCGGATGAGCGCCGCCCCGAGTCGCCACCTTCAGCTTTATAGGACGCCCTCGAACCGCAGGTGCCGGATGCGAAGACACTAGATTCTGTAGCAACCTAGTGAGCAGCGAGGTAGAGACATCGAAGGCACCAATGCTGTGGATCTTCTCCACTTGCTCTAACAAATGACCAACGCCGGTACCGTGCAGGGCTGAAATCATTTGCAAGGGCACCCAAGGGATGAAAGCCAATCGACGGTCTAAGGTCTTTTTCACTTGGGCTCGGTGATCTGCTGCTAGGCCGTCCCACTTATTTACCGCCACAACCATGCCGGCCCCGGCCTCAAGTGCGTAGTTAAGAACATGCAGATCCTGTTCAACCACACCTTCTTGAGCATCCAACACCAAAACCACCACGTGGGCGCGTTCCATGGCCTGTAGTGCCTTGACCACCGAAAATTTTTCAGTAATTTCGGACACCCGCCCCTTACGCCGCACCCCTGCCGTGTCAATCAGCACAAAGTCCACGCCGTCTTTGGAAAATGGAATGTCAATGGCGTCCTTGGTTGTGCCTGGCATATCAAACACCACTTGGCGTTCTTCGCCCAACAAGCGATTAACCAAAGTTGACTTACCGACATTCGGCCGCCCCACCACCGCAACACGAATACCTTTATATGTAGCCGCATCGACAAAGGCTAAACCGTCTATCGGTTCCGTTTGCATCGTCTCAAGACGACTTACCAATTGAGTGCGCAATTGCTTGAGTCCACGACTATGACTCGCCGAAATCAGCAAAAAATCAGCAAAGCCAAAGCGGCCGAATTCTGCGGTGATTTCGTGCTCTGGCAGTCCGTCGATCTTGTTGATAACCGGAATGAATGCCACATTCGACTTACGTAGATAGTCCACTACGTCCTCATCTGCCGCAGTAACGCCGTCACGGCCGTCGAACATCAGCAGTACGATATCCGCTTCGTTAACAGCTAACCGGGTTTGTTGGGTCAGGGCGTCAGACAAGACGTCATCACCAAACAGACCACCCGTGTCAATGAGTGTTGCGGTGCCACCGTCAAACTCCATGCGCCCATAACGACGATCCCGGGTTAGACCAGGCACATCGGCTACTAAGGCATCACGACTGCGTGTGAGTTTGTTAAAAAGGGTCGATTTACCTACATTGGGTCGACCCACCAGCGCAATGCTCGGCAGCATGGGTTAGTTCAGCGCGACCTTAAGCGCGGTCAGCGTTCCAGAGTTCGTAAGCGTGTAAAGCATATCGTCGGCAATCACGGTTTGTGTGCGCACACCCTTACCGCCAAGTTTGCGCCGCCCGACCAAACGGCCGTCGCGCTGGGCTAGAACATGCAGATAACCCTCATCATCTCCGGCGACTACGTAATTAGAAAACGCCAAAGGGGCAGAAAGCTTACGCCGAGCAAAAGCTTCCTGTTGCCAGTTAATCTCGCCATTGCTTTTGTCTATTGCAGATATCGTGTCATCCGCATCAACCACATAAACCTGACCGTAGCCTTGAGCCATATCCAAATGACCAGACAGTTCCTGCTCCCACATGGGCCGTCCCTCGCGGCGGCTGATCGCCGCCACCCGCCCTTGGTAAGCCAGGGCATACATCGACCCGCCATCCAGCAAAACCCGCGCGTCTACGTCGACAATACGATCCAATTCCGAGCGGCCTTCCGGCAGCATCACGCGTTGTTCCCAAATCGGCTCACCATTTTCACCGCGTAACGCCACGACCTTGCCGTTGGCGAAACCGGTATACAGCACACCTTGATCAAAGACTGGCGCACTGGTTCCACGAAGTGTAAGTAGCGGCATTTGACTGTCATAAGTCCATACCAAATCACCGCTGTCGGCATCTAATGCACTGACACGATCGTCAATGGTCTGCACAAACACTTTGCCTGCACCCGCCGTAGGTGCTGCACCGACTTCCGTGCCAACTCTAGAGCGCCAACGCTCAGACCCATCTGCTACATCTAACGCAATTACCTCACCATGAGTGGTACCTACCAGAACCATACCCGCGCCGATCCCAACACCACCGCTGACAAACGCCGGATCCTTACGATCTAACAGTCCAGCAATGCTAAAGCCTGAGTGCTCAACAGCATCAAACTGCTGCTGCCATACAGGTTTGCCGGTAAAGCGATCATATGCCACCAATAAGCCGTAGCCGTCGGCTGCAATGATTCGATCCGCTACCACTCCGGGCATAAGTCGGATGTATTTCTTGCCTAAGCCATCGCCGACCTGGCGTTTCCACTGCACAGATACATCCACTTCAGCATCAAAGGGCTGCAACTTAGCAGGCTCGGTTGCATCCTCTGTCGTATCGTCGTCTACCCAAGGCAGCCAACTGAACCAACTGCAACCACCAAGGGTTAAGATGACTATTGCAGCGAACAGTCGCTTTAGGACGCCATGCGCGTAGCCGATGTCATTCATTATCAGCGTCCTGTCCTTCATTCAGAGTTTGTTCAGCTTTACGCAGAGCGTCGTCCAGGGTGTCTTGGAACGCCACGTACGCTCCATTTGAGGGCG
Organism: K189A clade bacterium; assembly: GCA_902565895.1. Taxonomy (GTDB): domain Bacteria; phylum Pseudomonadota; class Gammaproteobacteria; order Pseudomonadales; family Azotimanducaceae; genus UBA4421. The sequence continues at coordinate 55,202 of CACFGV010000005.1, read as the reverse complement.
CTGTGTTGTCGCGCTTTACTTCGAGGATTGGCCGCCGCTCTCCGTCTGCGAGTGCTTCGAAGGCAGCACTGTAAGCTTCGTGGGCTGACTCAATCTGATCGGTAGCGAGATAAATGTCCCCTTGCACTTCTAATGCCCAAGACCGATAGCCGGTATTTTTTACCAGAGCTAGTTGAGCCAAGGCATCGTCGCTGCGGTCGAGCTCCTGTAGCACTCTGGCGAGGCGAATGCGTGCTAAGTCCGCCAACAGGGCGTCGTTAACCATCTCGATTGCTTCGCTTAGTACCTCCGCAGCATCTCCCAGACGGGCTTCTTCTGTCGCCAATGCAGCGCGCCGCAATAGCACCAGTGCGTGCTGGGTCGTTCCCGGAAACTGTTGTATCAGCTCGTTGCCCAGCGCCTCTTGCTTGTCACCTTCAGCCTCGCGATAGGCTATGAACGCCGCAGTGCTTGCCTCGGCTTTTTGCTGGGCAGCAGACGTCATGTGCTGGTAGCCAAAATACCCGCCGCCAGCCACCACCGCAGCGATCAATACCGAAATGCCGTTAGTTGCCCACCAAGAGCGCAGTCGCGCTGCTTGTTCTTCATCGCTGAGATAATCTGACACTCGTCACGTCTCCACTAATGTTCAATATTTGTTGCCAATTGTCCTGACCAGCCAGGGCTCTGGCCGCGCATTCTGTCATAACTCAGGTTTGGCATGTCCGTTAAATCTGCCCTAGTTGAGTGATGGCGTGTTCAAAAGGTAACTGTTGTTGGCCGATGCTGGCATCGCGCAAGTGTTTGACAACCAAATCAGTCTCAGTGGTTTGTGCACCGAAAAGCACCGCCCATGTAGCGCCGCTGGCATCAGCACGTTTAAACTGTTTTTTTAACTGGCCGCCACCCATGTGTACCCGCACACCCACACCCGGCAGTGCTTGACGAAGGCGCTGTGCCATTTGCATGGCACCACCTAATATCTCTGGTGCGGTCACGCATACGTAGATCTGCGCTGCGTTTTCCACGGGCTGGGGCCGCGCGAGTTCATGCAATAGCACAACACGGTCAACACCAATTGCAAAACCAACGGCTGGGGTTGCACGGCCGCCAAGCCGCTCGACCAGGCCGTCGTAGCGACCGCCGGCACAAATCGCGCCCTGAGAACCCAAATCCGTTGTTACCCATTCAAAAACCGTATGAGTGTAGTAATCAAGGCCTCGAACCAGATTTGGGTTAAGTTCAAACGGAATTTTTAACTGACTGAGCAGGTCTTGAAGCTGCTGAAAATGCGCCAATCCTTCTGCATCGACAAACTCCAACAGTTGCGGAGCGTCTTCTAACAGCGTCTGGGTTGCGGCGACCTTGCTGTCTAGAATCCGCAGCGGGTTTGTCTCCAAACGCCGTTGGCTGTCCTCATCTAGGTCGTTTACAAGTGGCCGCAGATAATCCAGCAATGCTGCTCTAAACGCACCTCGAGCTGCGCCAGACCCTAGAGTATTCAGTTGCAATTGCACTCGGTCGCTGATGCCTAGCTGTTGCCAGCAGTCGTATCCCAGTTGAATTAACTCAGCATCAAGATCCGGACCTGCAAAGCCATAGGCTTCAGCACCAATTTGGCTAAATTGGCGATACCGGCCTTTTTGTGGTTTTTCATAACGAAACATTGGGCCGTTATAAAAAACCCGCTGCGTCTGGTTATATAGTAGACCGTGTTCCTCCAACGCGCGGACACAACTTGCCGTTCCCTCGGGCCGAAGACTCAACGAATCACCGTCACGATCAGCCAGGGTATACATTTCTTTTTCTACGATGTCCGTTGCTTCGCCAACGCCACGCGCAAACAGATCCGTATACTCCATCATCGGCAATCTGATTTCGGCATAACTGTAATTTCGCAATACCTGGATAATCTCTGCCTCAACAGCGTGCCAACGACCACTGTCTGCGGGCAAAATGTCGCGCATGCCGCGCACCGCTTTAACCATCGCCCACGACTCGCATAGTCATTGACCTAGTTCCAGACGCGCCATCTGGTTACGCGTAAAAGGTGCTAGATCGATCTCTTGAGCATCGAAGAAGACTTGCACGCCATCGGCAAAGCCAAGTTTCAACGCAAAAGGACCCGCTCCAACGAATCTGCGTACTTCTCCGGCGCGGCCGAGATCGGCGTACACCAGGTTGTCGGCAGAATCCCTGATTTCAATCCAACAATCCGCTGCAAATTCAAAACGCAGCTGCTGGTCACCTTCAGGCGACAACTTCCGAGCCCCCGACGCGTCTTCACCGAAATAAGGTACCTGGTATTCGTTCGCGATTTCGAGGTCTGGTGACTCTTGCGTGCTGGAGGCCAGCAAATTCGTTGCTGTTGGTTCTGGTTCTTCTGCTGCTGACAAGCCCTCTGGATCCCCTAGCTGCTGATCTAAGCCGGCGGCCACCGCAAGTGTTTCTTCTTCATCGGCGCCGTCAGCGAGCACGAATTCAAGCTCCTCGCTGTCGCGCGGAGCTAAATCTATTGTTTCTACTATTTCTGTCGTTTCTATCGTTTCTTGGGCCGCCATTGGAGCCACCGCGTCGAGCGTTGCAGTCCCACTAACCTCAGTGTCCTCCGTTGTTGTCGCGACGGTCGCGGCATCATCGGCAAGAGCTTCATCTAAGTCATCCTCTACTGTCGCTGCCAACTCCGATGCGGCAGCCGGCGTTTCACTAAGCGACTGTTGCGCAACCCTTTGATATTCCTCAGGCCGTGGAATCTCATCGAAAAAACTGACCAAGACAACCAACGCCAACACACCAAATACCAAGTAACCCCACTGTCTTAGGGTAAGTTGGATCGGCATTTTGTTGACACGGCGACGGGCCGCAGATGTTGCTTCCTCCGTCTTTGGCACCGCATTGGCCGATTCTTGACGCATAGCGCTTGAGCGTGCGACCAAATCGTCGGCATCCAGCCCCAACATTCGGGCGTACGCTCTGATGTAACCACTGGCGTAGACCCAAGCAGGCAAGTTGTCGTAATCATCTGCTTCTAAGGCTACGATGGTACCCTGGGTCAAATTCAGCACATCAGCCGCCTCTGTCTGTGTGATACCCAGTGCCTCCCGGCCTGCTGCTAGAGTAGCGCCGACAGTGGTCTGTTGTTCGTCATCTATTTCCACTTAACTGACTCTCATCGCTTTAGCCAAGTTTGCTATCGCAGCAATCCCAGGGTTAGTCCTTTACGTATTCGATTCTAACGTTTTACAGCATCACCGCCCGGCCGAGCTCGAATTATTGCACAACCACCGGTTGCGGCGTTGCCACTTCCAAGCGCGCTTTATATCTGCTCTGGCGGCGGGTGCGATCCTGTACCTGGCCCACCAACTGGCCGCACGCGGCGTCAATGTCCTCTCCACGGGTTGTTCGCAACATAGCAGTAAAGCCGCTGCGAATCATTACTGTTTGGAAATGCTCTATGTCTTTACGGTGCGGCCGCTCGTAACCTGAACCGGGAAAAGGGTTAAAGGGTATAAGATTGACCTTGCAACGCAGCGGTCTGAGTAAAACCGCCAAAGCTTTGGCATGCTCCGGCTGATCATTGACCCCTCGCATCAGGGTGTACTCAATCACTAGTTTTCGTGCCGGACCCAAGGCGTCAACATACGCCTTGCAAGCTCGCATCAAATCTTCGATTGGATACTTGCGGTTAATCGGCACCAGTTCATTACGCAACTCGTCGTTAGGCGCGTGCAATGAAATAGCCAAGGCGACATCGGTGATCTCTCGAAGTTTATCAATAGCCGGCACAACGCCTGCGGTACTGATGGTGACGCGGCGCTTACTCAGACCAAAAGCATGGTCGTCCTTCATGACATTCGTCGCTGCAATAACCGCGTCGAAGTTCAATAACGGCTCACCCATGCCCATAAGCACTACATTGGTCACACTTTCCTCGCGGGTCGCGAGCATCTGATTCGCTAATACCACTTGCCCAACGATATCCGCCGAGGTCAAATTGCCATTAAACCCTTGCTTACCGGTTGAACAAAAGCTGCAATCTAATACACAACCAATTTGTGAAGACACGCACAGGGTGTTGCGGCCTTTTTCAGGAATAAGCACCATCTCTATAAGATCGCCGTTCCCAACCCGCAGCAACCACTTCACCGTACCGTCCTTCGACGTAAGCTGGCGCTCGATCTCGGGCAGCGAAAAGTGGCAGTTGGCCCCTAACCATTCGCGCATAGCCAGAGGTAAATCCGTCATATCGGCGAAATTCGTTTTACCCTGGTGGTACACCCACTTCATTAACTGCCGACCGCGAAACGCCTGCAAGCCCTGCTCAACAAACAACTGCTCGAGCTGGGCACGATCAAAACCGTAGAGGTTCTGCAGGCTTGCCATATTGGTTAAGCGTCGCGGTCGTGCAGTTCTTCAGGGCTAAAGAAAAAAGCGATTTCTCGAGCGGCGGACTCAGGAGCATCCGAGCCATGAACCGCATTAGCATCAATCGACTCAGCAAAATCAGCACGAATGGTGCCTGGTGCAGCCTCGGCAGGATTCGTTGCGCCCATCAGACGACGATTCGTCGCGATGGCATCTTCGCCCTCAAGGACTTGCACCATTACCGGGCCGGAACGCATGTAACTGCATAGATCGTTGAAAAAGGGTTTGCCGTCGTGCTCGGCATAAAAGCCAGCAGCTTGTTCCTCGCTCAGCCGCAGCATTTTCGATGCCACAATGCGCAACCCGCCTTTTTCGAAGCGCGAGTAGATCTCGCCAATGAGATTACGCGCAACCGCATCCGGTTTTACGATTGAAAAGGTACGTTCAACAGCCATAGAAATCTCCAGCGAGCCTAGACCACGCGCTCTCGGAGCGAGCTATGTGGTTAATTTTTAGGAAAAAACTGACGAAAATCGGCTATTCGGCAGCTTCAGAGCGCGCACATTATACGCATGCCTAAGAGCCGCGCAATCGAGCCACAGTGGCAGCAAGCCGGTGACCTGCGGTGTCCACATCCCCAGGCTCAGTAAAACGCCCAAAGCTGAATCGCAAAGACGCATGAGCCAGTTCATCGGCTACCCCAATGCCACGCAATACAAAAGACGGCTCAACACTGGCCGAAGTACAAGCAGAGCCGCTGGATACCGCAAGCTCGGGCAAGGCCAACAACAAGGTTTCGCCGTCCACCCCGGCAAATCCAACGTTCACGATGCCAGGCACATGATCTTCCGGGTGGGTATGTACCACCGTATCCGGAATCTGTCGCACATGGCTTAAGAAACGCTCACGCAAACCACTAAGATGCGCGCGTTCAGCGTCGACGTTGTCTACCATCAATTGCGCGGCAGTACCCAGACCAACAATCTGTTGAGCCGGCAAGGTACCCGAACGCATACCCATTTCATGCCCACCACCATGCATTTGCGGTGCTAACCGCAGCCCATTGGCTCTTCGCACGTACAGCGCACCAATGCCCTTAGGACCATAAATTTTGTGCGCAGAAATAGACAACAAGTCGACTTGCAGCGCCTCAACGTCGATCGGCAATTTACCGAAGCTTTGGGCGGCATCGGTATGGAATAACACGCCCTTAGAACGACATAGAGCACCTATGGGTGCCAGATCGTTCACCGTGCCCAGTTCGTTGTTTACTTGCATGATCGACACCATCAACGTGTCCTCGCGAAGCGCCTCGCGCACCTGCTCCACCGAGGTCCGGCCCCAGGCGTCCGGAGCAAGGTAAGTCACCTCATTGCCTTGTTGCTCAAGAAAACTACAACAATCTAGTACCGCTTTATGCTCTATGGAGCTGGTGATGATATGTCGTCGCGCCGAGCCAAACGCCGCGCCTTTTAGAGCTAAGTTGTCAGACTCAGTGGCTCCAGAAGTCCAAATGATTTCGCGCGGATCAGCATTAATCGCTTCGGCTACATGTACCCGCGCCGTCTCCACGGACTCTTCCGCCTGCCAGCCATAGGCGTGGGAGCGCGAAGCGGGGTTGCCAAAGTCAGCATCTACCGACATGTGCGCCACCATACGCTCAATGACCCGTTGGTCCACTGGCGTGGTGGCAGCGTAATCTAAATATATGGATGCGACCATCGAACATGCCCAATTACAGAGCGACACAGTATATAAACCTTAGGCACTCGCGCGATAGACATAGGTGGGACGACAGAGCAACGCTTAGACGGGCCATGAAGCTCGCAAACTCAAGGTCCAGGGTCCTCGCCTTCAGCGCAGATCCCAATCAGGGCGTCGCCTCAGCAAAGCGGCCTTCTTTAACAACAGCCACTGCTCCACAATAACCAGATTAATAATCTATGAAGACCAGGGCACTAAAAAATAAGCTTGCTGTAACGATAAACCGTTGGTAGCCAAAAATCCTAGCTGTGACCGCAACATTGCTGTGGCAAACACTAGAGCGTAGGAATGCATTATCTATTGCCGCTGCGCTGCAAATTGCCCACGTCGCGCATAAATGACGGCTGCAATGATAGAACCTTTCCACAATGGAGCCAGCAATCAAATAGCCTCCGTATCCCGCACACCCACGAAAGCTGTAGGCGCGCATGTCACCACATTGGCGCCTAGAAGTAACACCGCAACAAATTACGGATAAACAAAAACTTTTAACAGTTTAATAAGCCGTAGTCTGAAAACTTGGAAAACTGCATAGCGCTGATCTTATTGGAGAGCAGCCGATGCCGTCCCTTATAGGTAAATGCGAGACAAGCGCCTAAGACTGCTGCTGCACCCTGGGTACAATGTGCCGGTATCAGGGAAAGGTCAGAGGTTGTTGGAAAAGAGTGGCTTTTTCAAACAGGCTGACACGGCAATTCGTTTAGCTTCGTAAAAGATGTATAGCTGCAGGACGATTGCGGTTCTGCTCGCGCAGCTCTTGCAGCCAGGCCGTGATGTCTTCCCAAGCGTCGATATCTTTCTTTACTTGGGAATACGGCATTTCGTGAATGCCTATGCCAAATTCAAATGCTCGGATGTAATTCTGAGAGTCTCGTAGCGTCGCGATAAGAGGTATGTCGAGACTCGCCAAGAATTTCTGCAATTTAAAATACACCCGTGTGTTGGTGCGTACGCGGTTGGCGACAATGCCAATTTTTCGGTCTGGTCGACGAATCTTCGCCACCAATAATAAGTCTGAAATGCACTTCATAGCTGCATGAATATCGATATCTGAGGGCATCACGGGAATTAGAATGGCATCCGCTCCACGTGTGGCGCTGATTAAGTCTGCACGTGACAACGCCGCGGGCGTATCGATTACCGCTAGATCGCAATCTTCTGGGGTTCGCAGCAACCAGGTCTTAGTGACCTGCGGCGATTGCGCATATCCCTCGACTCCTTCAATCCTCGGCAAACTCGCGGGTCGGTTATCCAGCCAACGAGTGCTGGACCCCTGAGGGTCCAAATCGATCAACGCTGGCTTGGTGCCATTGCATACGAGGGATGACACTAAGTTCGTGGTGAGGGTCGTTTTTCCTGATCCCCCTTTCGAATTGAGAACAACAATTTTTTGCATTTGCCGATGTTTACCTAAATTTCAATCTCAAACAAGTGGAACCGGATCGCCCTGAAAACCGTCATTTAGGTCACGGTGTCGTTATTTTTTGCTATTTAACCCCGAGTTAAGGTGTTTCAGCACCCCGCGTAATATCTGTACCTCGGTCTCGTCGAGCTGATGTCTTGCCAATAAGCGCCGCAACCGCGTCAGAGTATGACCTGGCGCATCTGGATCAACAAAGCCGCTATTCAACAGGGTTTCTTGCAGATGACCTATGAGTGATTCGAATTGCTGTTGCGTGGCGGGTGGCCGATCCCAAATTCGACGAGTGCTATTAGCAGATGGGGTAACGACTGCCTCCTCGTTCTGTTGTAGCGCCTCAGTAAACTGATACAGCTCATAACAAACCACCTGTACCGCCATCGCCAGATTTAACGAGCCATAAATCGGTGATGATGGAATCTGTAAATGACATTGGCACATTTGCAATTCTTCATTGGTTAAGCCGCTGTCTTCTCGACCAAACAGAATGGCAATCGACGCCTCGGCGGGCTGCTCTGCCAGACAACTGGCGATGTCCTTAGCCATTACCACCGGCCAAGGAATGTGCCGCGAACGAGTACTAGTGCCCACCACAAAGTGACATTCTGCGATGGCCTCAGCAACGCTGCTAACCACGATGACGCCATCCAACACATCCACGGCACCCGCCGCCCGCCAATCCGCTTGGGGGTCTGGAAAACGCGCTGGGGCTACGAGCACCAATTGCTCAATGCCCATCGTTTTCATCGCCCGCGCTGCGCTGCCAATGTTGCCGGGATGCCTGGGTTCAACCAATACAATACGGATTCGATCTAGCATATTACGCGTTTCCAACCTGCTCTTTGCATAACCTACATTTCACTATGAACTGCTGTCACGGCCATCGAATCAGGACACCGCCCAGTTAACTAAAGCGGCTATTCTACATTTCTGGTTTGGTTTACGCGGCTATAGGCATTAGCATTACCGCGCCTCCACTTCCGAGCCGGATACCTCTATGCAACCCATGGCAAATATTGCCCTTCGCGCTGCCCGCAAGGCCGGTGACTTTATGCTGCGCGCGATGGATCGACCAGAAGAATTCGACATAGAAACCAAGGCGCACAACGACTTTGTATCCAATATCGATAAAACCGCGGAAGCGATTATTATCGACCAAATTGTTGAGACCTTTCCGGATCACGCCATTATTGGCGAAGAATCTGGCGAGCGGTCCGGCAACAGTGAGTACACTTGGATTATTGATCCTTTAGACGGCACTCTAAACTTTCTGCAGGGCATTCCTCACTTCGCCGTTTCGATCGGCGTTTTGAAAGGCCGACATTACGAGCATGGGGTCATTTACGACCCTGTGCGCGGCGAAGAATTTGTCGCCAGTCGGGGCTCTGGTGCGCAACTTAACGGTAAGCGCATTCGCGTCAGCACACGCAGTAAACTCGAAGACTGCGTTCTTGCCACCGGACTACCACCAGGTAAGGTAGCCAGTCACCTGGATGAATATATGGCGGGATTGAAGACGTTAACCGGCACTTGCCGTGGCATCCGCCGAGCGGGCAGCGCAGCATTAGATCTGGCTTACGTCGCTGCCGGTCGGAGCGATGGTTTCTGGCAAATGGGCTTACGCCAGTGGGACATAGCCGCAGGCATTGTGCTGGTGCGCGAAGCCGGTGGGTTCGTCAGCGACTTGCAGGGTGGCGAGTCCTTTTCGACCACCGGTGACATTATTGCAGCCAATCCAAAGTCATGGCGCGCCCTAGTGCAAACTCTGAACCGCTGAGTCTTCCGTTATGGATAACTGCCGTCTGGGTTTGCGTCATCATCTGGCTCTGGCACCAGTAGATCTTCTCGGCTGATGTTCATGGCCAACAGCGTGGTGGCGGCAACATAGATCGACGAATAGGTACCTACCAGTACACCGATCGACAACGCTAAAGCGAAACCGCGAATTACCTCACCGCCGGTAAACAACAGCGCCAACAAGACAAACAATGTGGTTAATGACGTCACCAAGGTACGCCCGAGAGTTTGATTCAAAGACTGGTTGATGGTTTCTACCGGTGACGACTTGCGGAGCTTGCGAAAGTTCTCGCGAATACGATCACTCACCACGATAGTATCGTTGAGGGAATATCCAATAACCGCCAGCAATGCCGCAAGCACGGTCAAATCAAAGGTCCACTGAAAAATCGAGAACAGCCCCAAGACCACCAGCACGTCGTGAGTCAGCGCCACCACCGCACCAACTGAAAACTGCTTAGTGAAGCGGAACAAAATGTAAATCATGACCACGATTAACGCGGTCAGCAGTGCTAAGCCGCCGTCTTCGGTCAACTCATCGCCCACCGCCGGGCCTACGTAGTTGGATTGGCGCAGTTCGCCCTCAGGGTATTGGCTCTTAAGTGCCGCAAAAATTTCATCACCAAGGCTCGACTGATTGGCATCAGGTTGGGGAGGCATGCGAATCAACAAATCACGGTTAGTGCCAAAATACTGCACAGTACCGTTATTGAACCCCGCCCCTTGCAAAAAATTGCGTACTTCTTCGGGGTCAACTTCTTCAGTAAAGCCGACTTCTAAAAGCGAACCGCCAGTGAAGTCTAGGCCCATGTTTAGTCCTTTGGATCCTAAAGACAAAAGGGCCGTTACCAATAAGGCAGCCGACAGTACCAGCGCGTATTTGCGCTTGCCCATAAAATCGATTTGCAGATCCTTCATATCTTCAAGGACTCCACCTTGCGGCCACCGAACATCAAGTTAACTAAAGCGCGGGTTACCAGAATCGCGGTGAACATCGACGTTACAATGCCAACAGCTAAGGTCACGGCGAAACCTCGCACTGGCCCACTGCCAATGGACAGCAAAATAATCGCAACAAAGAACGTTGTGACGTTGGCATCGGTAATGGTCAGTAGCGCGCGGTCGAAGCCGGCTTGAATTGCCCGTTGGGGTGGGTGGATTTTAAGTTCTTCGCGTATCCTGGAAAAAATCAACACGTTGGCGTCCACCGCCATGCCCACCGTCAGAACGATTCCGGCAATTCCCGGTAGCGTTAAGGTAGCACCCAAAACCGACATGATGGCTACCAGCAATACTAAGTTCGTTGTCAGTGCCACATTTGCCGCGAGCCCAAACCACCGGTAGTACACCAACATAAAAATCAGCACCAATACAAAGCCGATGCTGACCGACTGCCAGCCACGCTGAATGTTTTCATCCCCCAGTTGCGCACCGACGGTACGCTCCTCGACGATATACATAGGTGCGGCTAACGCTCCCGCGCGAAGCAACAGCGCTAAGTCTTGTGCCTCGCGCAAACTCAGACCAGTGATTCGAAAACTAAAGCCTAATGCCGACTGAATTGTTGCGACACTGATCAGGCGCCGATCTTCTTCGGTAAAAAACTCTTCTACGGTCTCGCCGTCTACCTCGGTCTTGCGCACTCGCGGCTTTTGTTCAATGAACAGAATCGCCATGGCGCGACCCACATTGTCCTTGGTGATAGCGTTCATTCGTCGACCGCCATCATTATCCAATTCGATGTTGACCTGGGGTTGCCCGGTCTCAGGATCGTAAGACTGTTTGGCGTCCTGAACATTATTGCCGGTCACGATATTGCGCCGCATGATGTCTTGGTTGCGGCCGTTATAAGGGTATGTCTCTATCTGCGAGCGACGCGCGTTCGGCAGCGCCTCAAGGCGAAATTCCAGATTAGCAAACTTGTTGAGGATCTCTTTCGCGCGAGCGCTGTCCTGGATGCCTGGCAAGTCCACTACAATGCGCGCCCGGCCCAACCGTTGCACCTGGGGTTCCGAGACTCCGAGTTCGTTCACGCGATTACGCAAACTGGTCAGGTTTTGACTGATCGCTCGATCCTCGAGTGCACGAATTTTTTCATCGGTCGAGACGAATCTTAACCCAGGCTTATTATCAACATCGCTGCGAAACACCTGGAAGTCTTGAAAATCACTCAATGCGTCTTCCGCTTCATCGCGACTGGTGGCATCACGAAAAGCGATTTCAATGGCGTCATCGACCACCCAATCTCGACCTGGCGAGAATCGAATACGCTCATCGATGAGGGTATCGCGCATACTCTGCGCGGTATTTTTGATCACCCGGTCTAAGTACTCATCCATATTTACTTGCAGCAGGAAATGCGAGCCACCAAATAGGTCCAAGCCTAGGTTCATCGGTTCGCCACCGATGTTTTGCAACCACTCCGGCGTAGTACTGGCGCTCGCTAACGCCACCACGTAATTCAACCCGTTAGCATTGAGCGCCGCGTTCGCCACCTGCTGCGCTCGCAGTTGCGCCGCGTCAGAATATACGCGGATGACCAGCGAATCAGCCTCAATGTCAGCACCCTTGATCGCAATGCCTGACTCATTGAGCAGCGTTTGCAGTCGTGCCAATAAAGCCTGATCAGCCGCATTGGATTGAGGGTCGAAATCTACGCGCTGATCCAGACTACGAACTTGTATCGCAGGATCTGGCTGAAAGACATTGGGTGCGGCGTAAAGAGTACCGATCAGCAAAACTGTGAATATCAACACATATTGCCACGACGCAAATGAATTGAGTGGTGCGCTGCTACGACGAGGCACGCCAAGTAATGGTGTGCCGTCTGGGGGAAGTTCAGCCATTTACAATTCGCCGATATTCAAAGAAGAAAAGAGAAGCGCGTTGCCCAGGGATTGGGGCCGTCCGACTCTGCGCGCACAACCTAATCCAATGATTTAAGAGTGCCCTTTGGCAGAGTTGCGCCAACCGCAGACTTTTGGATGCGCATTTCCACAGCGTCGCTCACCTGCACTTTTACAAAGTCGTCTTCGACCTTAGTAATGGTGCCGACCACACCGCCAGCGGTAACAACCTCATCCCCCTTATTCAGGGACGACACCAGTTCCTGGTGTTCCTTGCGGCGCTTGTTCTGCGGCCGAATCAATAAGAAGTAAAAGATCAATACAAATCCGCCGAGCATGATGATGTTGATCAATCCGGCGTCTCCTCCAGGAGCACCTGCATCAGCGGCAAAAGCGGTAGTTTCAAACAGACTCATCGTTATTGTTCCAATCATTAAACAGGGAGCGCGTGAGCGTGCGGAATGTACCCGTTTCAATAGCCTCACGCAATTGGGCCATCAATTTGTGGTAGTAGTGCAAATTATGGTGGGTCATCAACATGGCTCCCAGCATTTCTCCACAACGGTCTAGGTGATGTAGGTAGGCGCGGGTGAAATTTTTACAGGTATAGCACTCACAGCGATCATCGATAGGTCGCTGTGAGTTTTTATGTTTGGCGTTGCGAATTTTCACCACACCAGAGTGACTGAAAAGATAGCCATTACGACCATTACGTGTGGGCATAACGCAATCGAACATGTCGACACCCAAGGCTACGCCGCGCACCAGATCCTGAGGCGTACCGACGCCCATTAGATAGCGCGGGCTTCCCCCGGGCATAAGCGGCAGCAAGGCAGAGAGCACTCGGTCCATGTCTTCCTTGCTCTCACCCACAGACAATCCGCCAATGGCGTAACCGTCGAAACCAATTTCGAGCAAACCTTCTAAGCTCACCTGACGCAGGTTTTCGTACATACCACCCTGCACAATGCCGAACAACTTAGCGCCGGGATTAACGCTTTCCTCTCGGCCTCTATCAAAGGCGTCGCGACAGCGTCGCGCCCAACGCATGGATAAAAGCATCGATTCTTCCGCCTGCTTGGGTGCAGCCGGATGGGCCGTGCATTCATCCAGCACCATGACCACATCGGAACCAAGATTGCCTTGCACCTGAATGGAGGACTCTGGCGTAAGCTGAACTTTGTCACCATTCACGGGCGACTTGAACACAACGCCTTGTTCGTCAAGTTTGCGCAAGTCCCCCAAACTGAAAACCTGGAAACCACCGCTGTCGGTGAGGATGGGGCCAGACCAGCCCATAAAATTATGCAAGCCACCCAGATCGCGGATTTGTTGGTCACCTGGCCGCAGCATCAAATGGAAGGTATTTCCCAACAACATCTGGGTACCAGCGCGAGTGAGTTCCACTGGTGTCATGCCCTTTACCGTGCCGTACGTGCCGCAGGGTTGGAATACCGGTGTTTCGACGCTGCCGTGGGGCAATTGCAGTCGGCCGCGACGTGCCTGACCATCAGTTTCTAGGACTTCGAACACATCCGCTCCTTAGTCATTACATGAGGCACTACTTAGACTCCCTGTTTGTCAATGAACATAGCGTCGCCGAAACTAAAAAAGCGGTACTCCCGTTCTATCGCCGCAGCATAGGCATCGCGGATTGTTTTTATGCCAGCAAAAGCACTGACTAACATTAACAAGGTGGAACGCGGCAAGTGGAAGTTTGTAATCAGTCCTTGCACTACTTTGAATTCAAAACCCGGCGTAATAAACAATCGCGACTCACCTGCTCCGGCCTGAATCTGCCCGGTTGCTAAAGCCGAACTTTCAAGGGCCCGCACAACCGTAGTACCCACAGCAATAATTCGCCCACCCTCTTGTTGCGTATTCTTCACTTCGGCAATGGTCTGGTGAGGAATTTCATAATGCTCTAAATGCATCTGATGTTGCGATACATCATCTACACGGACAGGCTGAAAAGTACCCGCCCCTATGTGCAGGGTAATGTAAGTAGACGCCACTCCTTGGGCCTGCAATTGTCCGATCAAATCTTCGGTAAAGTGCAGCCCCGCAGTAGGCGCAGCCACAGCGCCTGGCACTGACGCGAATACAGTTTGGTAACGCTCTAAGTCCTGGAGGTTATCAGCAGCGGTTTCGTCTCGCTCTATGTAGGGCGGCAGCGGCAACTCACCAAAGTTTTCTAAGAATTCAAAAACGGGTTGCGGGAACTGCAACACGTAAAACTCGCCCTCGCGTCCTAAACAAAGCACTGAAGCCTGCGCGAACAACAAACGTCGTCCGGACTGCAAAGGTTTACTGACCCTGACCTGACACAAGGCCAGATTCGCGCGATCTGGTTCGTCTGCGAGAACCCGCTCTAACAACACCTCGGCAGCACCACCTGTATCTTTAACGCCGCGCAAGCGAGCCTTTACGACCTTTGTGTTGTTGAGCACCAATAAGTCCCCAGGAAGGAATAACTGCTTAAGTTGAGAAAACATGAGGTGCTCGATCCCCTGGGAATGCACATGCATTAGCCGCGAGGCTGACCGCTCCTGCGACGGATGCTGAGCAATGAGTCGCTGCGGTAACTCGTAATCAAAGTCTGACAATAGCATTGGCTTTACCGACCAAAGGCAGGAAGGGCGCTATTGTAACTCGTCGGGGGCTTCGGCAGAATGCTCGCCTTCGCAAAAGTGAACCCTGCCCGGGTGGCGAAATTGGTAGACGCAGGGGATTCAAAATCCCCCGGTGGAAACACTGTGTCGGTTCGAGTCCGACCCCGGGTACCATAACGTCGCTAAAGCGACGTTTTAGAAGAACTCGACTAACGTTTCGCTCTTCACAAACCAACGCCACCTCGAAACACTGCGTCGCTTCGTGTCCGATCCCACGTACCATTATGTCGCTAAAGCGACGTTTTAGAAGAACTCGACTAACGTCTCGTTCTTCACAAACCAACGCCACCCCGAAACACTGCGTCGCTTCGTGTCCGATCCAGAGAATCGATTTTAATCTATTTAAAACAACCCCTTTACCTAACTCTCCGCCCGGTCAAATCAAACTCTTCGACGCTTCCGCTACCTGGGTTACTCGTGGGTTACCGGCGACATAAGACGTTGTGCACTTGGCATAGCAGGGAGCTACGACCAATTGATACCTCAAAAGAGACAAAGGCTGCGTCAAACTGCTTCGTTAGGCCGTGAAAGATGAAAAACTGTTGAGCTCTTTGGCAGCTAGGTTCTATTGTTTTGCTCGACAACGCTTCCTTCGTGCTTTTCTAACCGCGCCAAGTACAAAGCCAAATTCTTGTGTAGATGACCAATCGCCGATTCGAACCGACCGAACCGATAATGCGTATTGGCACCAGAGCTTATCGCCGCTTGAATATCGCTGACGACCTTTGCATCTTCTTTGTCGCCAGTATCAGCTAGAAAAGCTACGTCTTTTTTTGCTCGCGCTAAGGCCTCAGCTGAAGGCTCCTTGCCGTCAACAGTTGGCATCGTCAACCGATAATTAAAGTATCGGGTGCGCGTGGGCGACTCAGGCTCCGCAAAGCTAAGTGCGTAGTGTTGGGAAAGACGCGTAACTGAGGTGAACGGAAAAATGCGATTAACCAACGTCACCATTCGATCAAGCGAAACCTGATCCCGGGGCGCATCTCGTAACTTTTCAATACGCCTAAAGGGAAAACAAATACGAGTATTTGGACCCTGCATTTCAACTACGTTCAAGTTGTCGTATCCGTAGGGGAAAAACGACTCGGGATGAGTAGGCTTAATGTGATAGCCCTCAAGCGTGGCCTCAGCTGTCAACTTCCAGTTAACCTCCTCCACTCTTTCGTTCGAGTCAAAAACCACTTGATCATCGGTTAAAAGATGCGGCAAGGACTCTAACGCACCAAGACCTATGGGTTCGTCCTGGGTGACGAACACCAATCCGCTCTGGACTTCGACCGCGTGCACGGGCACCAAACCGTTGCTTTCCTTATCAAGCTCTGGGAACCCATGCTCATGAGGCACATATTCCAGCCTACCATCAAGTCGGTAAGCCCAACCATGATAGTTACAACGAAAGATTTTCGTACATCCGTTGCCATCGGCTAATTTCATACCACGATGCCGGCAAGCATTACGAAAGGCGCGAATCGTGCCTTTGTCATCTCTAACAACAACAATCGGTACCCCTGCCGAATTTCGCGCCACATAAGATCCCGTCTCTGGAAGCGCGGCAACTGGACAAAACGGTACGGGTAGTCGTCGCAGAAGGCACCGCTCAGCATCGAAGCGTGCCTGTGACGCATAATTCTCAACTGGCTCCAACCACTCGTCCTCGCCAAGATCTGTAGTGCCGTTGTCAATGTGAGCAAGTATGTGGTCTAGGAGTTCAGCGTCGTTTCGCATGTTGTTCAACCTTGTGTCTCTGGGCAGCGGGTATTTATAGAGCAATCGCGCTCCCTTAATTTTGCAGTGAGCCAATTTAAGGCGTTTTAGTTTTTCTAATAGATCCTCCGGATCACTATAGCAGGCAGCTCCACAGTGACACCTTGACTAGTGCTTGATTAACTTGGCCTCGACTCAAGCGGCTTGGCACTCGGCAGCACACCCTCTTTTCCGTACCCTTCTCTGCTTATCTCTTCGCCAGTCCTTCCTAACGTCCACGGCCCAGTAAACCGCCATCCAAATACACCTAGGCGCGCGCTCTACAACAGGTTTCTTACGAGGCTGGGGTGTATTCGAATCCTGCTTCATACATACCCCTGGACTCCTCTGGCAGCGTGCAGGCTCGCTGCATTCGAGTTTGTTTTCCATCGACGAATGTGAAGATTAGGTCGCCGCGATCAAGATGCCGACTTACTGTGTCGAATACATTGAATAGCCTAAAGATTATCTTGCCGTCGTCGTCGACTTTGATGGCACTTGCTAGGTTAGTGCAGTAGCTTTGTATGTCTCTTGCCCCGTTTTTTAGCGTGCCATCAATGCGGAAGTCATGGATTAACCCAGCAGTTGTCACGACCATTCTATTGCCGCACTGTTCGATTCTTTCTATGTGGCCGATAAATCCTGACTTAGCGAGCCACAGGCCTCGCATATCTGGGATGCCTGGCGTGATTGGCTCCCGACAATTGAGCAATATAGGCATGGGCATTTGCGAAAAACCGCAATCTGGCGTGTAGGCCTTCGGGATCTCATCCGCAGCTGGACCTTGGCCATCTAGTTCAACCGGCGCACAGTAGTTCAACTCAGCACCGTCGTTACCGAATACCCACGGCTCTGTCGTATCTGTTGGGCGCGGCCAGAGCGTGAGAAACACCAACAAGCCAATGATTATCAAGAATAGTCCAAGCACGCCGTAACCTAAGACCGTTCTCATCCGCTCCCTCTGGCATCAAGCCTCTGTATTTCCCTCACTGAAAATATCGCCCGATGGGGCAAATTCTACAAGTCTGTGATGTTAGAGATCGCTGGGGTTTAAACCCTTTGGAACTGTCTCTGCTACTCAAGTATCTGGTTACGCACATGAGTTCTTTTGTCGTTCTGTAAGTCTCACAAACTGGTGACGAGGCAAGACCTGAGAAAGATTATTAGCTTCCAGCCACTCGCCGATCCCGACCTGCCCAGAACGGTTCGCGCAAATCCTTACGTTTGATTTTGCCAACCGGACTTTTGGGCAGCGGCTCAGTGGTCAGTACAAGGCTACCTGGCTTCTTGTATGAACCTAGGTCGTTACTCACCAGGTCAATCAGTTCGTCTTCCGTCACCGCAGACTCGGCTTTGACGACACAAACCGCGTGAGGCGTTTCACCCCAATGCTCATGCGGTACGCCGAATACTGCGACTTCGATGACATCCGGATGTCCGGCAAGTGCGTTTTCCAGTTCTGCCGGCCAAATATTAAAGCCGCCAGAAATAATCATGTCGTCCGCTCGATCTACAACATACAGATACCCATTGGCGTCGAGCTTGCCGAGGTCCCCGGTTTTTATCCAACCGTCCACCATACGCTCTGCGGTGGCCTCGGGATTGTTCCAAAATTCCGTCATCATGCCGTCGGAGCGGGCAACGATCTCGCCAACCTCATTTGCTGGCAGCGGGTTATTTTCCTCATCCCAGATTTGCACTTCGGCAAAGGGCAACGCTAAGCCACACGCTCTTAAGGGATTAGACCCTTCGATCGACGCAAACCACTGTGCTGAATTCATCATCGAAATAGGCAGCACCTCGGTCTGGCCATAACCCTGATAAAGGGCATCGCCAAATAGCTTGCGTGCCGCCAGTGCTGTTGCATCTTGTATTGGCGCTGCGGCAACTAATAGACACTTCAATGCCGAAAAATCCCGAGCCCATGCCTGGTCATCGTGCACCACGGCATTCACC
Source organism: K189A clade bacterium (assembly GCA_902565895.1). Lineage (GTDB taxonomy): Bacteria > Pseudomonadota > Gammaproteobacteria > Pseudomonadales > Azotimanducaceae > UBA4421. The sequence goes on along the minus strand of CACFGV010000005.1, from coordinate 36,660 downwards.
ATGGTCGGCACCATGAAACAGAAGTTGATCTGCTCACGCTCCATCAGCGCCAAGGTTTCACTTGTCTCAAAGTGATCCACCATGACGTTGCATCCCCCAGCCAACCAGATCGGCAGGTACTGGTATCCGGAGCCATGTGAAATTGGACCCAGGTGCAGGCACTTGTCACCAGGTTCAACCGGCGGGAAGGTGTAAAACCAATCACGCCCAGCGGCAAGCCAAGCTTTGTGAGTGTAAGCGACGCCTTTTGATAGCCCCGTGGTGCCACCGGTGTGGCGGATGATAAAATAGTTGTCGGGCTCAATCGTAACGTCCGGATCAACGTCGGATTGCTGCGCAAGCCATTCTTCGTAGCTGTCGTCGCGCACCACAACGTGCTCTAAACCCAGCAGGTCAGCACCGATCTCCTGAATTTCATGAGCGTGCACCGCACTTACCAGCAACGCCCGACAGTCTGTATGGCCGAGCATATGCAGGTGCGCAGAACGTCCATTGCGAGGGTACAAGGGTACCCGTACTAGATTCGCAATTGCCGCAGCCTGGAAGAAATCTGCCGCTTGCACCGAGTTGTCTTCTAATACGCCAACACGGTCGCCTGGTTGTAAACCCATGGCCAATAAAGCATTTGCTAACTTCACCCCACGCGCCCAAGCCTCGGCAAAGGTAAGGCGTTGGTCGTTGTAAACGATTGCTTCACGGGTGCTGTAGTGTTGCGCGGCGCGGCGCATGAGTGTTGTTACGTTCAATTTGATCCCCTGTCTATGCCGCCAGCACGTGTCCCGCTAGCCTTACGTTAGGTTATGCGTTTGGGGCCGCATCAGGCGCACTTCAGAGCCTCACGACGGGCCTACCGACGCGGATTTAGCTGTGCAACCCATTAGCAAGTATGCTATCGCCGAGGAGGCAACAACAGCGAGAAATGATATGCAGAACCCTTACGAGCCTTTAGATCAAACTGGTCTTGTAATCGACGGCCTGGATATCGGCGCCGTTGTCAGCACCATCCGCAAGCAAGGCTATGCGGTGGTAGAAAATTTCCTCGACCTAAAATCGCTTGGAAATATACGCGAGGCTTTCAACAGCCAAGTGCCGATTACTGAGATGCGCGCCATCGGCACCAAAACTGGCCGTACCTGGCGAGCGCACAACCTGCTCGCCAAAACCCGTGCCGCTGACGATGTTTTTCTAGACCCGCGTTTACGCGCTGTTGTTGCAGGCGTCATTGGTAAATACAACCAGATCAACGTCACCACGCTGTTTAATACCTTACCCGGGGAGACAAAGCAGCTTTTCCACCAGGATGACGGCCTTTGGCCTATTCCCAGACCTCACCCGCCATTTCTCTGCAATGCATTGATTGCGTTCGATGACTTCACAAAAGCAAACGGCGCAACCCATCTAGTGCCCTTTAGTCACAAATGGACCCGACCGGTGGATCAAGACATCGACTCAGTGCAGATCGAGATGTCCTCGGGCAGCGTGGTGTTTTGGGACGGTGCTATGTGGCACGCTGGGGGCGCCAACGTGACCGCGGATCAAGAGCGCATGGGCTTCTTTATCAGTCATCAAGTAAGCTATCTGCGGCCGCAAGAAATGCAACCGTTGGCTATTCCTGCTGAGGTCGTACGCAGCATGCCGCAAAAGCTGCAACGTTTAGTGGGCTATCACACTTTTGGTATCGGTATCGACGGTCGCGATCCACTTGATGTGCTTGAGGACGGTATTGTGGTGAATCCTGATGCTCACCCGGCCCTCTACTGGCGGCAGCGCTACTCGGTTTGAGGATAAAATACCCTGTCTAAGAAATTCAGCATGACATCCAGCGCGGGCGGCGCATCCGCAGCAAAGCTGTCGCGAGAGTCGAGAAAGGCATGGCCCTTACCTTGGTACTCCCAGTATTCCGCTCGCTGGCCCGCATCGCGTAACTTCTGCAAGTAAGCCTGCACCATAGCTGGCGTAGTGAGCGTGTCATCCGTCCCCACGGTCAGCAGCTGTGGTGGCAACAACCGCTCAGAACTTAGCGGCACGTTGTGCAGGGGCGATACCCCCTTGTATAGCCCAGGATGTGTTTGCGCGTTATAAGCATCACCAAAAATACCTCGCGGTAGCGCACCCCCCAGATACCAAAAGGGGTTTTTCCAGCTCTCGAAATCGCCTTCGCCGAGACCATAAAGATCAAATGCGCCGTAACTTAACAATGCCGCTTGTACCTCTACGCCACGGGAGTCAGCTGCTTGTTGCGCGGTCATTGCTGCAGGCAGATACGACGGTTTGAAGGCTAGATTTTCTTCAGAATAAGGTTCTGCGCTTAGCCGATTTCCCAGATTTACAACCGCGGCGGAAAGGTGGGCACCCGCGCTGTCGCCAGTGACTGCAAGCTGGGTTGGATCGCCGCCGTATTGACTGATGCGTTCCTTAACCCACAACACTGAACCCACTACATCACCTATTATTTGGTCCAAGGTGACGGTGTTAGCCTGATCTGCAAGCAGTCGGTAGTCGACATTGCAAACTACATACTCACCATTAGTGGCTATGTATTGAGCCATTTGGTCCATAATGGATTTGTCGTTGATCAGCCAGCCGCCACCGTGGAATATCATCAACACTGGGTACGGGCCGTTGTCGCCCACAGGCGTATACACGTCCATGCTCAGGTCGAAACCCCCAGGTGAGGCCCAAAGCACATCTTCCGCCAGGCTGTAGCGACTTGGATCATTGTGCGCCTTCGGTTCTTGCTGGGGCGACTCACAGGCCACCGCCAGACTAAGGGTCAGCACAATACCCAGAAATCTAACAGCCCACATAAGCGTCTATCCTACAAGCCATACTGGTGATTGGTTGTGCTACGACGGATCCGCGATCTTCAGCAATTGTTTGCCAAGATTTTTTCCAGTAAACAACCGCTGCAAGGTATCAGGAATATTGTCAAACCCTTCTTGTACGTCGACTTGATATTTCAAGTCTCCAGAGGCCACCCAACCCAATAACTCCTTTATCGCTTCAGGCGCGCGCGCCATATAATCTAAAATAATAAAGCCCTCCATACGTGATCGCGTGGCAACGATATTCATAAGATTTGAAGGACCTGGAATGGGCTGGGTGGCGTTATAGCCAGAAATGCCCCCGCACAACACTATGCGTGCTTTTAAGTTAAGGTGATTCAAAGCGGCCTCTAAGATGTCGCCGCCTACATTGTCAAAATAGACGTCTAATTTATTCGGGCAAGTCTGTGAGATCCGCGCGTTAACGTCTTCGTTTTTATAATCGATGACGTCATCAAAACCGGCTTCATCTTTGAGCCAAGCGCACTTTTCTGAACCTCCTGCAATGCCCACAACCCGACAACCTCTAATGCGTGCAATTTGTCCGGCAATCGACCCTGTGGCGCCAGCAGCACCGGATACCAACACGGTTTCGGACGCCTGGGGCTGACCTAAATCCAGCAAACCAAAATACGCTGTTAGACCCGTAATACCCAAAACTGACAGCGTCATTTCAGGCGTCACCCCATCTGGGACCTTAGACAGTCCCATGGGCCCCTGGCCCGGCGCTGCAACGACAAAGTCCTGCCACCCGCCTGTGGTCTGCACGATATCGCCCACGGCAAATTCAGCATGATGAGACTCGACAACCTGGCCGATAGAACCCGCACGCATCGGCTCACCCAAGGCCACAGGCGGCAAGTAGCTTTCACGATCTTCCATCCAGCCACGCTGAGTCGGATCAAAAGATAAATACAAATTCCTAACCAAGACCTGACCGTCGCCGGGTTCAGGAATTGGCTGCTCCGCATAGGTAAAGTTGTCCTTGCCGACCATGCCCTGAGGGCGTTGCGCTAATAACCACTGGCGGTTTGTATTCATGCTCTTCCTCGCGTTTTAGTAGGCGCGGATAGTGCCTGAAAACGATCTATCGTGCAGATTCGATCACAAAAGGCCCGTGTCTTTGATGCCACAATCTGTGGCAGTAAGCCGCCGTTAAATCGAGTTGCTGGGGTCTACGAGAACTGCGCGACCGCCTTGGTCAACATCTCTAATCCGCCCACATTCGCACTGCGCAGAGTATCTATACTTGGCGGTTCGTCTCTAATGTCGCCAATCTCTTGCAGCGGGAAGTGCACCTCTGCATAGCCCGCCACCTGTTTCATGCGCTCCAACCATTGTGATAGTCGGGGGAACTCCGAGAGATCCAGAATATTTGTGTAGTCGCTACTCAGTTGTCCTACCTCAACACAAGCCGCGAGATCCGCAATGGATAAGCTATCGCCAAGTAAGAATTCAGAAGACTGTAGATAATGTGAATCCAATATTGCCGCAGCCTGTAAAAACAATCGCCGAGAATTAGCCTGCATATCTGGGGAAAAATTCAGATCCTTGCGCACCCGCGCTGCGACCATCGTCGACGCTTCGCGGATATTGCGGTGGTGAAAATGCAGATAAGCATCAATACGTCCTTGCTCTTGAGCATTGTCGGGATAGAGATCGTTCCAGCCCCGCGATCTGCACAAGTACGTCAGGATCGCATGGGCTTCGCCAATGCAGAAACCTGACTCAGCCTCCTCTAGACAGGGAATGGTGCCCGCAGGATTCTTTGCTAAAAATTCAGGATGTCGACTGCCATTTTTACCCGGATGCCCAGGATTCACCATTCTGAATTCAAACGGCTGCCGTTTATTCAGTAATAGCCACAACACGGCGCGAACGGGTTGGGAAAAAGGCAATCCATAAATGATAGGCGGCTTCATGACGGCTCCCACTACTAAGTGCATTTCAGACACTACATTACTCAGCAGCGCTTTTGCACAACCTTAAAGCGCCCAGTTGTCCCTTCTCATCAACACACAACATCTACTGATTTCGCGCGCGGGCACGGCCCAGGCAATACTTACCTGACTCATAAGTAGCAATCCCCAGCGAATAGCCTCTCAATGCGTCCACAACTCATTTCTTAATCATATTGTTAGATAATGCCCATCAGCTATAGTCACCACTGCAAGCCAACCTATGACTAATGCGACACGAGAAGATCAGCGGGTAGTGAGTTAGGATCTGTTCATCAGAGCGTTCTCGAATAAGAAAACTGAGCGAAGGAGTGGGGAATGACAGCAATAGCCATTGAACTGCCGGAGGAGGTACAAGTCGCAAGCGATGGAATAATCGCTTTCGCAGAACAGGAGGTGATGCCTCGGCATGCCAAAATGGCGGACTTATTTGAAGATCCAACCCGCCTCTACGACAACACCGGCCGATTCTCCAAAGAATTAATCGCCGTGATTACCGAAGTCCGAATGGCATCGGCACAGGCTGGCTTTTTCTCAATGTGCGTGCCCCAAGCTCTAGGCGGTGCAGGTCTAGGTCACCTTGCCTACTACGTGGCTTGGGAAGCGCTATTTCACCGCTGCGGCCCCAAAAATTGGCTCATGCTATATGCCTTGGCGCATTGGGCATTTGGTCCAAGCAAATTGCTAGAACAAGTCAGCGACCGCGCGAAGGCGGAGTTTCTCCCCGACCTCATCTCTGGCAGGAAATCCATGTGCTTTGGCCTGACCGAACCTGATGCCGGTTCCGATGCCAGTCGTTTGCAAACCAAGGCAGTACCAGATGGCCAAGGGTGGCGAATATCCGGTAGAAAGATATGGACCACAAATGCCCCAATCGCAGATTACTGTGTTGTGTTCGCTAAGATGGAAGAAGGCATCAGCGCTTTTATGGTGCCCACAGATAGCGAAGGCTTCCAGATACAGCGCGTCATAAAACTATTCGGCCACATTGGCGGAGACGAGGCAGAAATTGCTCTTGATAACCTTTACGTCGAGCCCTGGCAGCTGGTGGGTGAAATTGGCAAAGGCTTTAGCGCTGCACTGTATGGGGTATCCCTAGGTAGGATTTATAACTCTGCAAGATCTGTTGGCTATGGGCGCTGGGCCTTAGAAGCAGCGGTGGAGTTTTCCAAAATACGCAACGCCTTCGGCCAACCAATAGCCGAATACCAAGGCATCGCCTTCCCTCTTGCCGATTCTGCGATGGATCTTCATGCCGCCCATCTAATGGGCATCAATGCGGCTATGTTGCTGGATGCAGGGGAACCTGCGGTTAAAGAGTTGTCTATGACCAAGGCTTTTTCAGTGCAGAAGGGTCTATCCGCCGTGGATCGTGCTATTCAGACCCACGGCGCCATGGGCTTTACTAACGAGCTTGGCCTGACCGAAGCCTGGCAGGCCCTGCGCGTGGTCAACGTGGCAGACGGCACTAATGAGATTTTGAAAAAAACCATCGCCCAAAGACTGCAGAAAGGCGATCTTTCGCTTTGAACGACTGAACTTGTCTTGGATTCAGCGCAGCAAATTACCTTACCGAGGACTTGCCACGAGATCACGAAATGCGTTTACTGCTTGGGACATTTTCCCAGCAACAAATCATCATGAACGCTAAAGAACTGATATTGGAAATTTTTCGCGAAGCCGATTTCATAAGTGAAACGCTCAGCCAAAGAACCAACGAAGAAGCAAAAGATCAGTCTCCTGAGCTTCTTTCAGCCAGCGCCATAAAGAAGGCTTGCGGAGCGTTTCTTAACGGCCAGGATCCGACCACCCATGTGGATGGCTTTCAACGCAAAGAGCTTGAGTTGAATAGCTGCGAGGAAATGGAAATATGGGGTAAGTTCACGCCACCACCGCAGTTTATTAATTACGACAAAGAGTAGCTTTATATAGGCAACGCCGTTGTCGACTTAATACGCTCCATGGCAAAAGACGAAGAAACGTCGCTCAACGGTGCGATTTTTATAATGCGCTTGTAGACCTTGTCGTAGTCCGCCACGTCCTTGACCAGAATTTTCAGCAGATAGTCGTATTGCCCGCTGAGTCGATAAAACTCGACTACCTCGTCAATTTTATGAATGCCGCGAGAAAAAGTTTGTAGCCATTGTTCATTGTGCTCATTGGTGCGCACTGACACGAAGGCGGTAAGCCCGAAGCCAAACCGTTCTGGCTCTAGAATGGCAACCTGGCGGTCAATAGCCTCTTCTTGCAAACGCTTTACCCGCCGCCAGCACGCATTTATCGACAAACCAATTTGCATCGCCAAATCCGCAACCGCGGTACCGCTGTCACGTTGCAACGCTCGTAGAATGCGCAAATCTTTTGCGTCAAATTTCTGCATATATGTATCAAAAATTGTGAATTTATTGCGTGATTATGCGCTCTTAGTGCGATTTTTGGGACCCTTTTAGCCTGCAACCGTCTTATGCTTTTCAGCATTGCATTGCACAGCTTGAGGCCCCTTAGCATGAACAAATTGATTTACAACGCGCTGCTAGCACACCCCGCCGAGGTCAACGAAACCTATTTTCAACATCTTTTGGCGGCATCACGTTTTGCACTTAGGTTGTCGCTGGCTGCCGCAGCTTGCCTTATTCACGCCTTAGTGCCGTGCTTTTTTACCCGCAAAGCCTCCGACATGCTGCATCGTCTGCATACCGACATGCATACTCATCGAGCCGCCAAACTGGATGATCAGTCCCTTAACGTAGCGACTACACCAACCAGCAACTGACCAGGTCAAAGCAAAGCCACACCCAGAGCGGCTTTGCGCTAATGTTGCTTCCTTAAAAACATCAGCAAATCGGCCTACACCTATGTTTTTGCGTACCCTTGCCACACTTGTGGGGCTAAACCTATGTCTGGCGGGCGATCTCACCGCCCAAGATCTCACAGTAGATAACACCCTCTCTCAAGCTCAGAACAGCAACGGCGAATACATCAGTTGGCGCGAGCACCTCGTTGATGATCCCATCACAGCTCAGGTGCCTTTTAATGGCAGTGATGGCCTGGCCATGGCTGACCTTGATCTTGATGGGTTCATCGACATCGTATCCGTTCATGAATCTGATTCCGGCTATGACTCGGCACGTCACGACGACGAACTGGTCGTGCCTTTGGAGGGTCATGTGCGCATCGCCTTCGCGTCCAGCAGCCCGCAGCAATGGCAGAACATAACGCTGGCTGAAGGTGCTGAGGTTGCGGCGCCAGAGGATGTGGCCATTGCCGATGTGAACGGTGATGGCTACCCAGATGTGCTGGTGGCGGCAGAATTGGCGCACTTAATTTATCTACAGAACCCTGGCCCAAAGGCTCGCTTAGAACCCTGGCAACGGCTGATCCTACCCATGACCCAAGGTCAAGGTTCTTACTTGCGAGTATTTTTTGCCGATTTCGATCAGGATGGCCAAGTGGAGGCCACTACAGCAAACAAAGGCGCGCAACGACCGGGACCCGAAGATTACGCGCGCTCAACCCCAGTCCATATATTGCGTGTAGAGGGTGATCCGTTAACACCTAATGCTTGGCGCCTGGATGAACTCGGGCGTTACAGCATCCCGCAAAACGCCGAACCAGTGGACTTAGATCAAGACGGCGATACTGACATTGTGGTGGGCAGTCGTGGAGAGCAACGTATCGCTTGGTTTGAAAATGTTGGCTACCCAGAAGTTGCGTTTACCGAACACGCCATCGGCATCGTCGGCGCACAAATTTCTGGCTTCAATCTGGCGTACGCTGACATCAATCAGGACAATCGGCTGGATATCATTGGCGCCTCCCAAGACGGTCTCTATTGGCTGCAACAACCCAGCCCAATTGACAGCGCCTGGTTGGCGCACAAAATCGGCACCTTCTTACCTGACAGCATCACGGGATTAGTCGCCGCTGACATCAATAATGACGGCCACATGGACATTCTTGCCGGCAGCTACAGTCGCGGCACCCGGACAGCAGAACAAGACGCCAAAGTGACCGATCCGCTGGGCCGTCTGGGTTGGTTTGAGAATCCAGGGTCCGCGGAGGGTAAGTGGATTCGTCACGACATCTCGCGACGTAAACGCGGCATGTTCGATAAGTTCATTGCGCGGGATATGGACGCTGACGGCGACATCGATTTTGTCAGCACACGCGGCAACAGCGGCGAACTAGACGGTGTATTTTGGCTAGAGCAAGTGCGCAGCAAGGAGGCCAGACCGGCGTTCACAGCAGCACGGACTGAAGGCAGCGACAGCATGCCGTTACCTTAGCCTGCAACACAAAAAAAGCGGGCCGAAGCCCGTTTTCACTGCTCTATTAGGGTCTAAACTAGAAATAGCAACAGCATGACAACGAGCACCTGTTATTACGGCATCGCCTGATCGGCCGAATTGTTACTTGCGCAATAGCGCTAAGCGCCAAACCAGGTCGACCAAAGGCTTAGTTGGGTTTTTATTGGGAGAAAGGAGGTGCCGCCATTGATACCCCATCAACACGCGGGCATGGCTTGGTCGATCCAACGACCAAGCCACGAACTCGAGCGCTATGCAGCGTGTAACATCAATTCCGCTGCCGACAATTGCAGCGACGCCACCATGCCATTGAAGTATTGAGCTTCCATTTCACTGACACGGCCGTCCGCGTGACACACCTCGGCAATGGCCTGCGCCACTTCTCGGCGATCATCTAGCGATAAGCACTTTGCTGCACGGGAAACAAATTGCTGCAGTGGCATGTTTTCAAAGAGATGCGACTTGGCGGCCACGTTTATGGACGCAGCAGAACATTCGGTACAGGCTACCCGACGCATGATTTCCTGCACCTTTTTCACCTCGACATCTTTAACATTGCTGTCGGCCGCCGCTGTGCGCGCTAGCGTTGCGAACATCAGTGAGGTTTTCAGGGCTTCAGTATTTTTGGTTTTTGCGAACTGTTTGAGGGACTTGCTCGAAGAGCGGGGGCATATGAGTTTCATTTTGCCTTATGTGGTTGAAGGTGATGCACATGGGTCCGCGGATAAACCACGCGCTTATACACAGTGTTTAGTACTCTGGAAGCGGGCTTGGTAGATCGCAACGGACTGGTGGGTTAGATGATGACAGGGTGGGTTTGGACCGTTGGTGTCCTTCTCTAACTGTGTAAAAAGGTAACAAATTAGCTTGCAATGCGCTATAAAAACTTCTCAAAAAACGAGATTTTTCCCCTTAGATTTCGCCACCTGCTCCTCAGCAGTTCTCTGAGGTACACTGCGTGCTTCGTTTACAACCTGCCTTGGAAAGGAAGCAGTTATGACCCAAGCCACCCCTGTACTCGTCGGAATTAAACATCTCGAGCAACGTCAGTCCGACCCCAAAGTGGCTCAAGAACCTATTCAATTGATGATCGAAGCGGTCAAGGGTGCCGCCCGTGACGCGGGCAGCGAAGAACTATTGAAAACCAATTCTGTGCGGGTCAGCAAAGGTATTTGGCCCTACCAGAATCCTGGCAAGGCCATCGCTGAGGCAATCGGCTGCCCTCATGCCGAATCCGTAATTTCATCTTTTGGCGGTAACTTTGTACAAACTCTGGTCAATCAGAGCGCTCTGGATATTCAAAACGGTCTACACGACGTCATTATCATTACCGGCGCTGAATGCGGTTACACCGCAGCAAAGGCTGCGAAGGCAAAGCTAGATCTAGATTGGAGCAGCCTACCTGGCACACCAGACCGCCAACTGGGCGAAGACAAGGATATGCGCCACGACGCCGAGCGTGCCATTCGCTTGGGCCGCCCTATCGCAGTGTACCCCATCATGGAGATCGCCCTGCGCCATCACCTGGGCCTGGGGGTCGAGGAACACTTGAACAAAATCTCCCAGCTTTGGGCTGACTTTAACCAAGTTGCGGTGGACAATCCAAACGCCTGGATTCGCGAAGCAAAAACCGCTGAAGAAATTCGCACACCGTCGCAAATCAACCGCCCGGTGTCGTTCCCCTATCCAAAGTTCATGAACTCGAACGACAATGTCGATCAAGCGGCAGCACTGATTATGTGTTCCGAGGAAAAAGCACAAGCGTTGGGAATCTCTCGCGACAAGTGGATTTACCCTTGGGCAGGTAGCGATGCTCATGATCACTATTACCTGTCTAACCGCGATAATTTTTACAGCTCGCCCGCCATTCGCTTTGCCGGCAACCGATGTTTAGAAATGGCTGGACTTGATTCTCACGATCTCGACATGGTGGATGTATACAGCTGTTTTCCGGTGGCCGTGCAAATTGCCAGTCGCGAACTACGTCTGGACACCTCTAAGCCACTTACCGTTACCGGCGGGCTGACCTGGTCCGGTGGTCCGCTAAACAACTATGTAATGAACTCGATAGTGCGTATGGCTGAATTGCTACGCGAGAACCAAGGTCAGAAAGGTCTTATCACCGCCAACGGCGGATACATTACAAAGCACGCCTTCGGCATTTATTCCACCGAACCACCCAGCCAACCTTTCCAACACGCCGATCTACAATCCGAGGTAGACCAGACCCTTAAACGTGAAGTCGTCATCGGCCACAGTGGCGAGGGCATTGTCGAGGGTTACTCAATCGTCTTCGGGCCTAATGGTATGGAGAAAGCGTTCGTTGCAGCTAGACTGGCGGACGAACGCCGCGCTTGGGGAGTCTGTCAGGACGAGGGTGTCATGCAAAGCATGGCCACCGAGGAGTTCTGCGGACGCTCCGTTAAATTGGCAGATCACGTGGCGACCTTTTAGTCCAAAACTATGCCGCAATCCTCTGCATATGAACCGGCCTATTTAGGTCGGCGCTTGGCGGCAATGCTCTACGATGGTCTGTTGCTGTTGGCCATGTGGATTGTGACTTGCCTGATATGGTTTCCACTCTACGGCGCAGCAGTCTCTGGGCCGCTTCTTACCGGCGTGCTCACCGCCGAGACCCTGGCTTTTTATGCTTACTGCTGGCGCCGAACTGGCGAAACCCTGGGAATGCGCGCCTGGCGTCTTAGAGTAGTTAGCACGGAAGGTATATCGCCTTCTTGGCAACAAATCGCGCTACGACTCCTCACCGCTTTCGCTTCTTTCGGTTGTTTCGGCGCTGGTTACCTATGGCTTTATATCGGTAAAACCCGCCAAACCTGGCACGACCTCGCAAGCAACACTTACGTTGTACATATACCGCGCTGAAGCTGGATCGAGGCCGGTTAAAGGGCTGTGGCAATTTTCAAAATCGACTAGACTGCGTGCACTGCGTGCTACATCGCACACCCACACAGGTTGATAAATCATGAAGTACACCACCGTCACTGGAAACCTCCAGCAGCTGCGAACACCCTGCCTTATCACTGGCTTAAAAACAGCTAAACGTATAGCCCGCGCACTGGGCGACCAGAAGCACTTTAACCGCAGCAGCAAAGATTTCGATGATGCACCCGGCAAGAGCCTGTGCGTTCACCTAGATGGCGCCATAGCACGGATGTTGGTGCTCGGTGGCATGGACAACCCCAGCGCAGCGGTTTTTACCAAGACTGCAAATCTGGCAGCCCAAGAAGCGATCAAGTTACCCATCGGCCAAGCCGTGATTGCTCTGAGCGATACTCGTGTCAAAGGCAAGAATTCCCAATGGAAAGCCAGTACATTGATGCAGGCTTGCAGCCATGCCGCTTATCAGTTCCGTCATCACAAGTCCAAGCCCAAACCATTACACCAACTGACACGCATAAAGATGCATGCGACCGATGCGGACAGCAAAGCCGTGCGTGTGGCAGTAAAAATGGGTAACGCTTTAGACGCGGGATTGCAGCTCGCCAAAGACCTGGGCAACGAACCACCGAATATCTGCAACCCTAACTACCTACTAGCACAGGCCCGTAAACTCGGCCGCGCTGGCAACGTAAAGGTCTCCCAACTTGATGAGAAGAAAATGACCGAGCTAGGCATGGGCGCGTTCATGGCCGTTTCTCAGGGCAGTGACGAGCCCGGCCGCATGATCATTATTCAGTACTCTGGCGGCAAAAAAGGCGACGCCCCGGTCGCCTTGGTAGGTAAAGGCATCACCTTTGACACCGGTGGTATTTCCCTCAAGCCACCGCCCGGCATGGACGAGATGAAATTCGATATGTGTGGCGCCGCGAGCGTTTTGGGCGCGACCAAGGCTGTTATTGAAGCGGCGCTACCCATTAACCTCCTGACCATTGTCGCGGCTGCTGAGAATATGCCCAGCGGTCGCGCAACTCGGCCTGGCGATATTGTGCAAACCTGCTCTGGCAAAACCGTGGAAATTCTCAATACCGATGCCGAGGGTCGTCTGGTGTTGTGCGATGCGCTGACCCACGCACTGACCTTTAAGCCCAAGGCGATTGTTGATGTGGCCACACTAACTGGAGCCTGCATCGTGGCACTGGGTTCCCACGCCAGCGGCCTTTACGCCAATAACGACGAGCTTGCCAACGAATTGCTTGCGGCAGGCGAAAATGCCAATGACCGTAGCTGGCGTATGCCGCTGTGGGACGATTACCAAACCTCGCTGAATTCTAACTTTGCGGACATGGCAAACATAGGTGGCCGCGAGGCTGGTAGTGTCACTGCCGCATGCTTCTTGTCGCGCTTCGTAGAAGACGTCAGTTGGGCGCATTTGGATATTGCGGGTAGCGCCTTCCACGGTGGTGCGCGCAAAGGTGCCAGTGGCCGCCCCGTGCCAATGCTATTCGACTACCTACAACGACAGGCTTAAGTTTTTTACCAAGTGACGCGAGTTGATTTTTACATCTTGCAAGATATGGGGGCTGATGCCGCAATGCGTTTTGCCTGCCGACTGAGTTTAAAGGCCATGCACAACCGCATGGATGTGCATGTGCAAGTCGATGACGCAGCCACAGCAAATGCAGTGGACACCTTGATGTGGGACTATCCGCAACATCGTTTTCTGCCCCATCAACTTATACAGTCTGATGATCAGGTGAGCACCAGTCCGATACATGTTGGATTTGGTCAACCGGTACTTCAAGCCGGCCTGTTAATCAATTTGGCCACCGAGATACCAAGATTTTTTGGTCGCTTTGATCGCGTTGCGGAAATTATTGTTGGGGCTAATCGCGATCAAGGCCGGACTCGATACAAGTACTATCGCGATCGCGGCTTCCCTCTACACCATCATGAACTCAGCGACTGGGAAGACTAGACCGCAACACCCATGCATCGGGCACCTGTGCCTAACCGACTGATAGAGAGCTGTCTGAACTTATGGAAAACAGTTTTAATCCAGAACAGATTGAACGTGAGTTGTACGCGCGCTGGGAAGCATCAGGTTCTTTTGCGCCGACAGGCAGCGGCAATCCCTACTGCATTCTGATCCCGCCACCTAATGTCACCGGCACCCTGCATATGGGTCATGCGTTTAATCAAACCCTTATGGACACCCTTATCCGTTATCGCCGTATGAGCGGTGATCGCACTCTGTGGCAAATGGGCACAGACCACGCAGGAATCGCCACTCAAATGCTGGTCGAACGACAAATCGCTGCCGAGGGTAAGACGCGCCATGACCTTGGCCGCGATGCCTTTATTGACCGAGTCTGGGAATGGAAAAAAGAGTCCGGCGATACCATTTCAAAGCAAATTCGCCGCATGGGTTCCAGTTTGGACTGGTCTCGCGATCGCTTCACCATGGACGACGACTACGCTGCGGCTGTGCAAACCGCGTTTATCAGACTATACGACGACGGATTGATCTATCGCGGCAAAAGACTGGTGAACTGGGACCCAGAACTCGGCACGGCGATCTCAGATCTAGAGGTGGAAAATACCGAGGAACAGGGGCACCTTTGGCATCTACGTTACCCTCTCGCTGATGGTTTAAAGACCGCAGACGGCGAGGACTACTTAACCGTTGCCACTACTCGTCCGGAGACCATGCTCGGGGATACCGCTGTTGCCGTGCATCCTGAGGATGAGCGGTATCAAAACCTCATTGGCGGTTTTATTGAATTGCCCCTGGTCGGGCGCAAAATTGAGATTATCGCAGACAGCTATGTGGACATGGAATTCGGAACAGGCTGTGTCAAGATCACGCCTGCCCACGACTTCAATGACAATGCCATGGGCAAACGCCATCAGTTGGAGGAGATCAATATCCTCACCAGCGACGCCTGCATCAACGACAACGCCCCTGAGGCTTACCGGGGCTTAAGCCGCGAAGACGCACGCACAAAAATTGTCATCGATCTGCAAGAACTTGGCTTGGTTGCAGCCATTGATGATCACAAGTTGATGGTGCCCAGAGGCGACCGTTCTGGCGCAATCATCGAGCCACTGTTGACCGATCAATGGTTTGTGGAGATCGCACCCCTGGCTAAACCGGCCATTGAGGCAGTAGAGAAAGGCGACATAACTTTTGTACCAAAGCAATATGAGAACACCTATTTTGCCTGGATGCGCGACATCCAAGACTGGTGTATCAGTCGCCAACAGTGGTGGGGACACCGAATACCCGCATTCTATGATGCAGACGGCAACATTTATGTAGCCGCTGACGAAACCACTGCTCGAAGCAAATACGGTTTAGCTGATGGCGTAGCGCTGCAACAAGATCAGGATGTCCTGGAAACCTGGTTCTCCTCGTCACTGTGGCCCTTCGCGACCCTGGGTTGGCCGGAAGACACCGAATCTCTAGCCGAATTTCTGCCCAGCAGTACCCTCATCACCGGGCACGACATCATCTTCTTTTGGGTGGCACGCATGATCATGATGACACTGCACCTAACGAAAAAGATCCCCTTCGAGACGGTTTACATTCATGGCCTAGTTCGAGATGGCGAAGGCCAGAAGATGTCAAAGACTAAGGGCAACGGCCTGGATCCATTGGACTTTATCGACGGCATCGACAGCGAATCTTTAGTGGCCAAGCGCACCGCCAATTTGACCCAACCCAAAATGGCTAAACGGATTGAGAAACTCACGCGCAAAGACTTTCCCGACGGCATAGCCGCCTATGGGACCGATGCACTGAGATTTACCTTTTGCGCCCTGGCGACTACTGGGCGGGACGTGCGTTTTGATGTGAGTCGGGTAGAGGGGTACCGAAACTTTTGTAACAAACTTTGGAACGCCAGCAAGTTTGTACTCATGAACACCGAGCACACCGACCTGAGGCTCACAGAACAGCCATCGAGTCATGTCATTGATCGCTGGATTGTCGCCAAAGCCCGACAATTGATCGAAGACTGTCATTTAGCACTGGAGACTTATCGCTTTGACTTATGCGCTAATGCCATTTACGAATTTGTCTGGCATGAGTACTGCGACTGGTACTTAGAACTCAGCAAATCTATCTTTTGGGACAACAACATCGGCGTCGAACAACAAGCGGCAACACGACGCACGTTGTTGCAGGTATTGGAATTGCTGCTGCGCATTAGCCACCCGATCATGCCGTTTATCACGGAGACTCTATGGCATCAGGTGGCGCCACGTCTGGGCGTAGAAGGCACCAGCATCATGACTCAGAGCTTTCCTGAAGCGGCTTCATGCAAGGCGGATGAAGAGGCGGAACAGCAGATCGAGTGGCTGAAGGCTGTTATTACTGCATTGCGTAACATTCGCGGCGAGGCCTCGATCAAACCGAGTCAAGGTATCGACGTAGTGCTGCAAGATGGTGACCAGTCCGATCGTATTCAGGCAAGCAACGCCGAGGAAATGCTTAAACGTCTGGCTAATGTCACTTCAATCGAGTGGCTAGAATCCGGGGTTGAGCCACCTCCCAATGCCTTAGCCCTAGTGGGTGATCTAAAAGTTATGGTACCGCTGGCTGGGCTGATTGATGTTGAAGCCGAGCGCGCCCGCCTGGCGAAAGAGGTTGCGCGGTGCGAAAGCGATCTACAAAAACTTGCTGGCAAACTGGGCAATGAGGCGTTTGTAAGCAAAGCCCCGGCGGCGGTCGTGGAGAAAGAACGACAACGGGCCAAAGACCTCGAAGCCTCTCTTGCGACATTGGCAGACCAGCTGCAACAGTTAGCAGCACTGGCTTAACCACTAACGTTAAAGTACCGCATAAGCTTGTAACAGAACGGTTGAGCGGCTTGTTGAGCCATAGCCCCGGACCGTTACGCGAAACGCGCGATAGTTTTTGTCGGGCTCGTGCCGCAGCAACTCGACAATGGCACAAGCCGGTGCTGCACTGCCAATGAGTGCGTGGGGCGCCGGGCGGCACGCACCGGCCCGCCACGTTGACTGTTGCTGCCACAACGGCAAAGCAGCAAATGCTTCAGTGCGGTAGAGCCCGTTATTGCCCTGGGGCGAAAAGTCAGCAACCTGTAAGGCATCTAGTAGCGACAGCTCTGCGGTTAGCGCGTTTTGGGCAGACAAAGTGGCGATTCGCAAGTCAATTTGACCGCGCGACATCGAAAACGCCAACGTCGATTGCTGCACTGCAGCAAACCCCAATGTTGCTAACATTGCAATGACCATAAGACTGAGGATCAGTGCTATACCATTCTGGCGCCTCACGAAGCGCGACCCCAGCGTCCAAAGCGCGGAAGCATGAAAGTACGTGATGCGCTGATAGATACCGGCCGTTGCCCGACTTCAGTCAGCTCATCGACGCTACTGCTTCGCAGCATAATGCGAAGACCAACAACTAGCGCATCTGGGGTGAGTTGCCCAGCCTGAAAGTAACCCATACGCGCATCCGGGTTAGCGTCCTCTACTACAAGAAACCAAACTTGTAGATCGGTAATACCGGCAATCATTTCAGCGCTCGGATCTGCTTCCGATTTAAGCCACAAAGCAGAGACCCTTTGGCCTTGGCGACTTCGCACTAAACTTGGAGCCAAATAAAAAATCGACGACGTCACCGCCGCGACAGAGGCATCCGCGGCAAACCCCCGAGCCAATAAAGCCAGGCTATCAGTCGTCGCCTCAGCCCCATGTACCCGACCCACTGTTGTGTTATCAAACACCCCAGGGCCCGCTGCCCATCCTAACAATTGGCCGTTAGCAGTATCCGTAACATGGGTTATCTTCACCAAAGCTGCCTGTTCGCAATCAGATATCAGCACAACATCGTCAACGACAAAGTCGGCCACAACCTCTGGCACGGTAATAGATTCTCGGCCTACAACAGGCGCTGCTAACGGCGCCGACGGGCCTGATCTACGTATCACCAATATATCTGAATTGGATTCGATAACGCCTAAGTCAACGCCATGCCCTGCTTTGTGTACTCGTTGATCGCCTCCTGCGCCAGAAAGCGGCAACGTCAAAGCTGGGTCGGGTGCAAATTGCTCACCGCCCAGGGCCTCATATCCGAGCACCGGCCGAGTAAGGTCGTATTCGGGAATTTGCGGCCACTCGCCGTTGAGAAAACTCACCCGTGGCCGTTGCGGATGAGCGCAAGCAAAATTACCGCCGTGCTGAACTACCCTTTCGATTAATGCAAAGGCTAATTGTAAGTTCTCCTGAGCGCGGGCTCGGGCGGCCAATGCTGCGGTACTGTATTGCGCGCCAACAGATAGGCTCAAAACACCACTCACCAATGCCAAACTCAAAGACAGTGCGAGCAGGACTTCCATAAGTGTATAACCGCGGGGCAACACTATGATTCGCGACCGACTTGCAATGACCAGCGCCGGGTCTCGTCGCACCACCAGGTTACTACTGCACTAGGATGTCCTGGTGATTGGATCGAAACCATATTGCCAGCAGGCAAGCTGGGACTAGAAATACTTGTTGGCAACAATTCTCGACGCTGCAAACTCTGGCACACTGAGTCGCTCGCATAGTCCCCTAGTTCGCATTTCAGCAATGTCTGAGCAAACTCGGCGAAGGATTCCTGCGCACAGTAGCCGTTAATACATCCCTGCTGGAACGACGAAGGCGGAGCAGAGGTGATTTTGGCGAATCCAGACTTTAGTGCGCTACCTGGCGGCGCGCTGGCTTGGGACTGAGCGATCCAATAGGTACTAAACCAATGCGCTCTTAAATATTGCTGACCTAATTGGCCTTCTACAAAGAGGCTGCCATACAAGGCCAGATGCGCGAACACCGCGGCACTCAATAGCGCCAATGCAACCAGCAATTCAATGAACGAAAATCCTCCTTGGCGAGCCAAGCCGCGCCGTGCTATCCCGTGGGCCATCGCAATTCATCCGCCTCAAACTCGCCGTTGTCATTTGCATCCCATCTTCTCAGTCCCACATGGTCCAAACTCAGGCGCCCCCGGCCAGCATTCATCTCATTCACATTCGGCGTGGCCATAAGCTCGAAGCTATCGGCAAAAGCGCGGATGCTAAAACTGTAGTGCAAGGTTGGGTCAGCCACCTGCTGGCAAACGGAGGCAGCAACAGGCCCATGGTCAGTATCACCTAGGCCATCGCGATCACTGTCAGCGTGGCCTAGATAGTCAAATTGATGCAGCGACAATCGCTGTATGAGCTGAGCGCAAGTGAGCAGGACCGCCTGAGCCCGCGCTTGATGGCCACGCTCAACATAACTTCGATAGGCAGGTTGCGCAGACAGTGCCAGTATTGCCACAACGGCAAGTACCAGCATCAGCTCGATTAGAGTAAAGCCTACATAAAGCAATAAACCTGGGCGGGTCGTTCTCTGCATGCAGCCGAGTTTGCAACAGCGAAGGCCTCGGGTCGGTAAGCCAATTGCTTTTCGTTAGGTAAGTTTTTGTTGCTAGGTAACGGTTAAGACAATCTTCCCTACGGTAGCGTTAGACGCCATTAAAGCGTGAGCATCTTGCGTTTGCTGAATCGGCATTTCCGCTTCGATAATCGGTCGGATAGCACCACGCTCGATGTCTGGCCACACGTTGCGCTGCAAAGCATCCATAACGGCCGCTTTTTCTCCTATGGCTCGCGCGCGTAAGGTTGAACCAATTACCCGGGCTCTTTTTAGCATTAACAACGCAAGGTTAGCCTCGGTCACGGCGCCACCCATCAGCCCGATTAACACTAATCGTCCACCCAGACCAAGAACATGAAGATTATCTGCCAGATACAGCCCTCCCACTGGATCGAGAATGACATCAACACCTTGTTCGCCGGCCCATGCGGTAGCGGCCTCAGCAAAGGAACCTTGGTGGCGCACAGACCCCGTATCAGCTCCCAATTCCACACAACTGCGCAGCTTTTCATCGGAACCTACAGTGACAAAAACTGGATTGCCGCTTTGCTTGAGCAATTGAATGGCCGCGGTGCCAACACCACTGGCACCCGCATGCACGATAGTCTTTTCAGTAGTTTGTAGTGCACCTTCCATGTAAAGGTTCAAATACGCCGTAGCAAAAACCTCCGGTAAAGCCGCTGCTTGGACCATGCTCAAGCCTTTCGGCACGGGCAAAACTTGTCCTGCAGCTACTACAACCTCTTCTGCATACCCGCCTCCAGCAAGCAATGCACAAACCGCGTCGCCGACCTTGCAGCGCTGTACGCCCTCGCCCATCTCAATCACCTCGCCGGCGCACTCCAGGCCCATAATCGGGCTCGCTCCTGGCGGCGGCGGATAGCCACCTGCCCGCTGCAGCAAATCCGCTCGGTTAATGGCGGTGGCGTGTACGCGGATTTTGACTTCACCTGCGCCACACTGCGCGGATGCCACGTCCGCCCAGATTAACTTTTCACCGTCCACCTGAATTGCTTTCATCGCTAGTCCTTGTTTTTGGCTTATTCCCTCAGCAGATGCGAATTTTCAGCCCTTCATCGTGCAAATACTGCTTTAGCTCACTGACCTTGTAGTCACCGTAATGCACCATAGACGCCACCAGTGCCGCATCCGCACTCCCCTGGGTCAGCACGTCGTATAGATGTTCTGGCACTCCGGCACCACCAGACGCAATAACCGGCACCCTCACCGCCTCGGCAATCATTGCCGTGAGCGCGATTTCGTACCCGTCCTTAGTGCCGTCAGCATCAATGGAATTGATCACCAATTCGCCAGCACCGCGACGCTCGCCTTCGATGGCCCAAGCCAAAGCGTCTTTGCCTGTCGCAGTACGACCACCGTTTATGACAATTTCATAGCCGCTGGGCTGTTCGGGGTTAACGCCGACGCGCTGAATGTCCATAGACAAGACCACGTTCTGATTGCCGATGGCCTCAGCGCATTCATTAATCAACTCCGGTCGTGCTACCGCAGCAGAGTTCACATTGATCTTTTCTGCGCCGGCCAAACGAAGGTCAGTGGCATCGACAACCGAGCGTACACCTCCCCCCACAGACAATGGAATAAAGACCTGATCTGCCACCGCCTCTACAACATCGAGCATGATATTGCGCTTATCGCTGGAGGCCGTAATGTCATAAAACACCAACTCGTCCAAGCCATCTTCATAATATTCCCGGGCTTTCGCCACAGGGTCACCAATGTCCTTGGTGTCGACAAACTTGACGCTTTTTGCCAGCTTACCGTCCCGTACGTCCAGGCAGGCAATCACCCGTTTGCTTAACATTGACCATCCCAAGCTGCGAAATTCGCCAGCAGTCGTAAACCAACTTGCGCACTTTTTTCCGGGTGGAACTGAGTACCGATGTAATTATCTTTACCTACAGCACACGCGAATTCACCTTCGTAATCAGTAACCGCGAGCACTGCATCATTTGATATGGGTTGAGGAAAATAGCTGTGTACGAAATAAAACTCATCGCCTGGCTGGATCCCAGCCAAGACCGGATGGGCTTGCAGTACTCGAACTTCGTTCCAGCCCATATGTGGAATTTTTAGATCCTTACGATCGAAAGCGAACCGTCGTACCTGACCGGGAATAATATTCAAGGTGGGCGTATCGTTTTCTTGCGAATGAGTCAGCGACACCTGCATACCCAAACAAATGCCAAGCACCGGCGTGCCACGTTGAATCACTTCACGCAGCGCCTGGTCAAGTCCGCGCTGTTTGAGACTGCGCATAGCACTCCCTGCTGCACCCACGCCCGGAAAAATAATGCGCTCAGCCTGGAGCAGCTGATCAGGGTCAGCACAATATTGGGCCTGCAAACCCACGTGTGCGCAGGCGCGCCTGACACTGGCTAAGTTACCCGCTTCGTAATCCAAAATAAGCGTCACGTTTGTGTCCAAGTTGCTTGCCTAACGGAGCGCGGATACTATCGCGTCTCCATCTATCAGGCCACGGTTGCAACCCGGCCGCAGCAGTTTCAGGCAATCCATGAATCACGAACTCAAACCCAACAGCGGAATTTTGCTCATTAATTTAGGTACGCCGGATTCCGCCGATGTTGCTGACGTCCGTCGCTATTTGGGCCAGTTTTTAATGGATCCCTTTGTGCTGTCAGCGCCCACGATCATTCGAGCGTTAATCGTTTACGGTTTTATATTACCGTTTCGCCCCAACAAGAGTGCCGAGGCGTACGCCAGCATTTGGACTGATGAGGGCTCACCCTTGTTAACCGGCAGTCAACGTCTCGCCGACGAGCTGGCGGCGGAACTACAAGCGCCTGTCGTTCTAAGCATGCGCTATGGCAATCCAAGCATTCAGGCTGGCATAGAGGAACTGGCCGGCCAAGGCGTGGAGCATGTCATCGTGGTGCCCCTTTATGCCCAGCACGCGGATTCCACGGTGACCACTTCTTTACGCGCGGTGGAAGCAGCCCTGCCTGCCACCATGCAGCACTCAGTATTACCGCCGTTTTACGGGGCTGACGAGCACAGTCAGGCCTGGGGCGAGTTAATCAAACAACATCTGCCCGAGCAGTGGGACCACCTGTTGCTGAGTTATCATGGCTTACCCGAGCAGCATTTGCGTAAAGCCGATCCAACCAAGAACCACTGTCTGCAACAGGAGGACTGCTGCTACCAGCAATCGCCAGCGCATAAAACGTGTTACCGCCATCAGGTTTATGCCACTTCCGCCAATATCGCGGCGCACATTGGCTTGAGCGAGGACCAGTACAGTGTGAGCTTCCAGTCCCGTCTAGGCCCTTTGCCCTGGCTCAGTCCATACACGGATAAAGTTTTGGCAGAGCTTCCTGATCAGGGTGTAAAAAATCTTGTGGTGGCGTCCCCGGCCTTTGTAGTGGATAACCTGGAGACTCTGGAAGAAATAGGCATGCAAGGCCAAGAAACATTTCTTGAAGCCGGTGGCGAAAGCTTTCATCTAGTGCCTTGCCTGAACGCAGATCCTTTGTGGGTAAGTGGCCTCGCCAGACTCTGCCGCGGTGCAGCATGAGTCGAGACGCCGGGATGCGGCTCCTAGTCGACGTCCATCGCTGCTGCATGAGTCGAGGCCTCAGCGTAAAAACTGCGCACTAACGCTTGGGCAAACATCGACTTTCGCGCAACAAAGCGCACTGGGCGGGTAAGCGTTGGCCGCGATGCATGACTGCGCGGCAACTTAATCAAGTCTCCATCGGCGATGCCCAATGTATTGGCGACGCCAATAGGCACTAAGCCATGGCCGAATCCAGACAATGCCATCTGCGCTACTGCAAAGAACGACTCCAACGACACCACTCGATCAAGATTCAGGCGCTGCATATTTTCTTCTATCGAACCCCAAGCACCGGAGCGCGACTCAATGGTTAGAACCTGTAACGGCTTACCGAGCTTGTACTTCAATGGCTCCAATCCTGATGGGATGATTACCATAGGTTCTTGGCGGATCACCTCCGATACCAAATCCGTATCCGCGTCTGAACTGCCGGTACAGATGCCGACCATATATTCTCCGGAACGCAGCCGATCCAGCACCACTGGTGATCGCTGGGCGTGAAATTCAAATTCCACCTCGGGCAGCCGGTCACGTATTTGCGCAAAGAAATGCGGCCCCCAACTGGCCAGAATCGCCTCTGAAACGCCCAAGATAATCTTGCCTTTTCGCAGTGCATTGTCCTCTAAGAACACACTGCGTAACTCCGATAACAAGGGTGTAACCCGCTCCACCAAGCGGGTGCCGTGATGGGTCAGCACCACCCGCCGACCGTGCCGCTCTATCAATTCTCGATCATAGTAGCGCTCCAACGCGGCAATGCGCTTACTCACCGCAGACTGAGAAATTCGCATGGCGGTACTGGCTTCCATCATCGTGCCGGTCTTTGACAACGTTACCAATGTTTCTAAATTTTCAATCATTCAGTTTTATCAGTCGCTTTTCGAATCATTCATATTCCCCATAATCGCTTTATTAGACAACCCCGGATAGATACTTTGCGATCATGTTGTATGCATTGATTATCAGCTGCGCTTTGGCCACCAGCGTGCTGTCTGGTTTGGTCGGTATGGCAGGCGGAGTGGTGCTTATGGCCATATTGATCAACGTTCTGCCGGTGAGCAGCGCCATGGTGTTACATGGCGTTACCCAATTCACCGCTAACGGATCACGCACTCTGATCCTTCGGCGTTTTTTACTATGGCAGCTACTACCTGGGTATATGCTTGGCGCTGCTCTTGCTGTGGCATGCTTCAGCGCACTGTTGTTTGTACCCGACGCCAGCGTCGTATTGATTCTAGTAGGGTTGTTCCCGTGGGTGGCCAAACTCAAGCCCAAACTCAGTGGTCTCAACATTACTCGCCCACTGTCAAGCGTACTATGCGGACTCAGTGTGACATCAGCCCAGCTGCTGGCAGGCGCTGCGGGGCCGCTATTAGACATGTTTTACTTAAACAGTGGCCTAGATCGACAATCCGTGGTGGCCAACAAGGCCATGACTCAAACCTTAGGTCACCTGTTAAGGATTCTTTATTACGGCGCCATCATCAGCGTTGAGACCCTGCTGCCGAACTGGTTGTTCCTTGCAGCCGCAGTAACCGCAGTACTCGGCACCCGGATCGGCACCTGGCTGTTATCACGCTGGGACGACGCAGGATTTCAGCACATCAGCGGACTTATTATTTTGTGCACTGGCACGATCTGCATAATTCAGGGCAGCTACCAGTTACTCCGACCACTGTTGTTCTAAGCGTCTGACAAGTCGCTTCGCGGACAGCGAACGCTGCCTAGTACTCTTTCAACAGGATAATGACGGGGTCATGTGAACGAGTAATAACTAGACCGGTTTCACTACGAACAGCAAGTCGCCTACGTTCACTTGTTGGCCGTTGCTCATGTTAATGCGCGTGACCTGATAGCGTTTGGAAGGATCATAAAGATCACCATCCGTATTGAAGTCGGCAAGGCTCAGCGGGCTAAAAATCTTCATTGCCTCTAACTGACACAACGTATGATCGACCGCGATTTCATCGCCCACACTTACGTATTCAGGCTCGGAAGGCGATGGCGTGCTGTAGAAAATGGCTGTTGCTGGGGCCAAAACTTTAAGCTCATCGCTGGCTTCAATGCGCAGGCTGTTTAGATCGATGCCTGCGTTAGCCGCACCAGACCCCTGTTCTATGGCTTCGATCAATTGGTCTATGTCTAGGCGTTGCAACAGTTCAGGCAGATAATTGGTGTCGTAAACACCCGCTAAGAACACCTCATCCACAAGAACTTTGCGCAACAGCGGAATGTTCGTGCAGATACCACTGAGCTCGATACGTCCTAAATAGTCGGCGAGCTTGGCCGCTGCCGCTTCTCGGGACTCGGCATGCACGATGATCTGCGCGACCATGCTGTCGTAGTAAGGCGAGATAAACTTGCCCGGCCCTACCGCGGCAATAATTTCAACACCTTCTTCTTCAGGGAAATGGCAGGTCTCTACCTCGCCAGGATGCGGCCGGAACGCCAAGCTGCCGTCACCTTGCTTGAGTATGCGCTCAGCATTAATACGCGCTTCCATCGCGTAACCATTATTTTGTACCGTCAAATCGGCAATAGATTCGCCCGCGGCAATGCGGAACTGCTGCGCTACGATATCGATCCCGCTGACCCATTCCGTAACCGGATGTTCAACCTGCAACCGGGTATTCATTTCCATGAAATAGACCGCGTTGGCCGCCAGGTCGTAGATAAACTCAACGGTGCCCGCGCCAACATAACCGACCTCATTGGCTATGTCGGCAGTGGATCGGATCACCTGTTGCAGCAATTCCTCGGGCAGCGTAGTCGAAGCTGATTCTTCGATTACCTTTTGTTTATCTCGCTGCACACTGCAATCACGAATGCCCAACACATGGGTATTGCCATGGGTATCTCGTAACAACTGTGCTTCGATATGCCGCAGCGAGGTCACATACTTTTCTAAGTACACATCGCCGTTGCCGAAGGCGCTTCGAGCCTCGATGCCTACACGGTGGAACAACTGCTGGAATTCAGAGGGACTTTCCACTACCTGAATGCCCTTACCACCGCCTCCATGCACGGCTTTTATTAGGATTGGATAGCCAATCTCTGCCGCCACTTCTGAGGCCCGATCCACGTCCGTCATAATGCCGTGGCTGCCGGGCACTACCGGTACATTAAGGCGCAGTGCAGTATTGATGGCATTAGATTTGTTACCCATGGTCTCCATACTGGCGACAGGGGGCCCAATAAAATTAATGCCATGAGAGCGCACCAATTCTGCAAAGCCTGAGTTTTCCGATAGGAAACCTATACCCGGATGCAAACTGTCAGCGCCCTGATTCTCTGCAACATTCAGCACACTCTGTGCGTTCAGATAACTTTCGTCAGGCGTGTTGCCGCCAATGCATACCAACGTATCGTTGTCTGTGAGCTGGTCAACGGCTGCTGATTCCATATCCGGATCACTTTGCACCAGAACTACTTGGATATTTTGCTGCTGAGCGATGCGAATTAACTTCGCCGCAGTACAACCACGCGCATGAATCAGAACCTTACGCACCGGCCGAACCAGATCCTGATCGGTGTAGACAGGACGATGGGCCACCACTACAGGCCGCTGATTCACCAGACGACCTTGCAGTATGCGAGTCATGACATCGTCAACGGTCTCATCCGCCACGGGAATGGTGGCGTCTACGCCGCGTAAAGATTCATCGATGGACGGGTAAAAGGGGTGTTTAACCAGTCCCTGCATAGCCCCTTCATTAGCCGACAAATAATTCGACATAATGGAGCGAAGCGGCAAATTAGAGGGCACAACAATTTGTCCAGCGAAGGGCATGCTGGTGCCGGACCAGTAGTAGGTCTGCACTAATGGGTGCGTGACAAAACTCGCTTGGGCGCCACCGGTACAATCGCCATAGCCGAATACGATCATTGGCAAATCGTGGTCGCGCACAAACCGTGTTATGCGGTCGTTTACTGCGGCCATCGAAAACAGCGCTCCGGCGCCTTCTTTCGTTTGCATTCCGCCCGACGATATAAAACACACTACCGGTAGGTGCTGTTCGGCACACTCTAATAAAAGTCGAATAACTTTCTCGGCACTGGCCATGTCAAAGGCTCCGGCCTGGAACTGCACATTAGACATGACCACGCCGACTTTGGTGTTTTGCATAGCTTTAACATTGGCAAAGCCAGTGACCACACCGCAGGGTGGCAAACCTTTATTCAGCGCGCTCTCTATCGAAACTCTGAACCCGGGAAACGAGCACGGATCGGAGCTTAAGAGATCATCAAAGCATGGCTCCCAATCATCAAAGAACTGCTCAATAATGTCGTTATAAGTGAACTGGTGGTCTTTGCGAATAAGCCGCAGAACGTCCTGCATCTGCAGGTCGTTGTACGCCATGTCCAAGCGATTCCAAAAATCTTTCCGCCGGCCAATATTGCGTGGTGCAATTTTTCCTTGATAGGTTTTGCCGTCGCGCTCAGCGGCGATCAGCGACGGTGTCAACACACCAAAAACATGGGTCACCACCACAAACAGTGCATCGGCTAAATGCGCGAAGCTGAGCTTCTTCCACTCCTCTACAGTGCGAAAAAACTCCACACCCTTCGGCATTTTCATAACCCGCTGGTGCCAGTCAAACAATTGCTCACGTGCTGCCGAAACCGGCTCATCCGTACCCATGACCTGGGTCAAAGTTTGATCAAGCAGACGTACTAACGAAGCCTGAGATAGCGCCTGACTTGCTTGAGCTTCTGCCGCAACGGAATCAAGACTGTCAATTACTCGGTCGTATACCGAGTCAAACAGCAATAAGTTCTTACATTCTAGAATGAAGTCAGCCCTTAGCTCTTCGTTCAACAAGATATCCAGGACAGATAACTCAGCCAATACGACGGGTTTGGCACCGACTACCGGAGGCGGAATTAAACCGGGTAAGCGCGAATTGAGAAAGCGACGATTTGCCGCCATCGAGTTATCGCCATCTAGCGCGCCATTAGCGATCAACATATTCAGTTCAGCAACCAGTTGCTTGGCAACAAATCCAGATACTGAACCCTCAACCGCGCCGGCATCGAGCAGCTTGCGACCTTCGTGGGAGAACTGATCGTAGAGTTGCTCTTTAAGCGCTGTGTCGTTGACGATGGCATTTAGCAAGGCAGCTGCGTCAGTGACTTCACTTAACTGCAAAATCTGCCGAGTTGCGACATCGTCTTGCAAGTATTGCTGCAGCGCTTCCAAGTTGCCCCGCGCTTCTTTCTTCCACCGGTTGTAAAGAAAAACCCCTACGGTTGAGAGCAAATTTGCACGCGCGTTTTCGTAATTCTGTTTAGGTTCACCAAATATCATTTGCGCGATACGACCACGCTCATCGTTCATCGCCTGGCGTTTATCCTGATAGTTTCGCCACGCCTTGGACAACGCCTCGTCGTACACCACTCGGTCAGGATCTTGCAGCCAATACAAAAAGGTTTGTTGGCGCTCGCGATCTGCCCGAGTGTGTAATTCACCAGCGGGAACCTCTTGTTCTGCTAAGCGGCCATATTGCTGAGTGCTGGTGGCTTTAATGCGCTTGCGTACCTGCAGATAACGCAGGTACCGAAAAGCCACACCAAAGACATTCAGGTATTCGGTCGGGTTGCGCGTTAACGCCAAAGACGCCGAGCTTTGCATCGCCTGCAGCTGCTGCGAAGGCTTCAAATAGCGCAGCAAGCTCTGACGATAGTGATCCATAATGTAGGGGTTATCAGCGACGAACTCTTTCGTTCGCGATTCAACATTTACAATACTGTGGATCAACGCAAGTCGCAGATTCTCTAACTTATCTGGCGCATCAGTCGGGCTGTAATCGACTATCGCGTCAATATTGCCCTGGGCATGCAACTCGTAAGGCGACACACCTACGTACTTTGCGCACTCCTGCCAGGACAGATTCAGACGGCGGGCGATGTTCGCCAGACCCGCAGGCTGGATGGTACTGAAGATACCGTCACGCAACGAAAGAATAACGTTACTCGCCGCAAGCGGAATAGCGCCGCCAGAATACCCAATGCCATAGACCAGCCCTACGTTGGGGACATCGACATTGCTCATTTCCGCAATCAAACGGGAAATACTATGCGCCTGATTATTAATGTTGGCTTCTTCGCGCGGATCCGCCCCGGGGGTATCCATAAAGCTGACAATGGGCAAGGCGCGGGACGAACAACGATCAATGAAGTCCGCTGCTCGTAGATGATGTTCTGGCATCCAGCTGCCGAGCTCAACCGTACGATCCTGGGCGATAAACCCAATCTCACGTTCAACGCCTTCGCCAAAGTTCATTAGAACTAAAGCTTGGTAGTAAGGACCAGAGGACTGTTCTTCGAGTACACGGCCCAACTGACGAATTATGGCAGGTGCAGCTGTTCGGCTTTGGTCCTCCGCTGGCGTGACCACCGCTTCAATGTAGGCGTCTATGTTGAGTTCACGAAGCTCCTCTTGCCTACGGTTGATGTCGCGATCAGACAGCAGTCCGGGCACTGGCTGCTCTTCTTGAGCGACCTGTGGGAACAGTGAAAAATCCTTAGCGAGACTCTCGGCTATAAAAAAAAGCCGATCCCCTTCGATGAGCTGCTTGACCACGTGTTTTTGACTGTGTGTAGAATGGCGCTACTTTAGCCATTTGCCCAATTGAGCGCAATTAAAGCCATGCCAAATTTGATCTGTGCCATCCTCACGATATCCGACACTCGAACTCTTCAAGAT
The DNA here is from genome assembly GCA_902565895.1 of K189A clade bacterium. GTDB lineage: Bacteria > Pseudomonadota > Gammaproteobacteria > Pseudomonadales > Azotimanducaceae > UBA4421. The sequence continues at coordinate 6,943 of CACFGV010000005.1, read as the reverse complement.
GACAAGTCTGGCGACCTGCTACAGCAATTTGCGCTGGCTGACGGCCACACAGTTGCCGAACGTGATCTCGTCCGAGACGACATCTACGCGATTCGTGCGGCGGTTTCCAATTGGATTGCGGATACCGCCATTAACGTAGTGATCACCACCGGCGGCACCGGTTTTACTGGGCGAGACAGCACACCGGAGGCGTTGATGCCGCTCTTTGATAAACAGATCGAGGGTTTTGGGGAAATCTTCAGGCAGCTTTCTTACGAGGAAATCGGCACCTCAACCATCCAATCTCGCGCGGTCGGAGGATTAGCAAACGGTACCTTGATCTTTAGCTTGCCTGGATCTTCCGGCGCCGTGACAACAGGGTGGCAAAAAATCTTACATAACCAGTTAGACATTAACTTCCGACCCTGCAACTTTGCTGAGCTGATACCGCGTTTCAAAGAACGTTAAACACCCCTCGCTGCCGCCAGTACACCATTGCCCAACTAAGGGCCTACCGTGGTAATCTGCGCCTCTTAATTTGAGGAGCAAATACTGTGAGTTCAGATGTTTTTATTGTCGGCGCAGCACGCACACCAGTGGGTAGTCTACAAGGCACTCTTGCCAGTCAAACGGCACCTCAACTCGGCGCTCATGCCATTGCTGCGGCACTGAGTCATGCAGATATCAACGCATCTGACGTAGACGAAGTGGTTATGGGTAACGTGGTCAGCGCAGGACTAAAACAGGCTCCAGCACGCCAAGCCATGCGTCAGGCCAAACTGCCCGACAGCTGCGGTGCCACAACCATCAATAAGGTGTGCGGCTCAGGAATGAAAGCTGCAATGATCGCCACCGATCTGATTCGTGCGGGCAGCGCGGATACTGTGGTAGCAGGGGGCATGGAAAGCATGAGCAACGCACCCTATCTACTGGACAAAGCACGCTCCGGGCTGCGCATGGGTCATACCCAAATGCTCGACGCACTGTTTACCGACGGCTTAGAAGATGCCGAAACAGGTGGCTCCATGGGCTCCTTCGCACAAAATACCGCGGACCAACATCAATTAACCCGCGAGGCTATGGACGCCTACGCCATTGAATCCGTAACTCGCGCGCGCAACGCGATTGAAAATCGTTCTTTGGCCAGCGAGATCGCGCCGATGGAGATCAATGGCACTTTAGTAGAAGACGATGAACAACCAGGTCGCGCCAAAATCGATCGCATTCCTTCTTTGCGACCCGCTTTTAAAGCAGACGGTACGATCACGGCCGCCAACGCCTCTTCGATTTCTGATGGCGCTTCAGCAATGGTGCTCGCCAGCGCCGACGCTCTGGGCGATCGCGAACCGTTAGCTAAAGTCGTTGGTCATGCCACCCACTCCATTCATCCAAGTGAATTCACTTTGGCGCCCATAGGTGCAATACAAAAACTGGCAGACAAGATTGGCTGGGATCTCGATTCGGTGGACCTATTTGAAATCAACGAAGCCTTTGCCATGGTGACCATGCTTACGGTTCAAGAGTTAGGTTTAGATACCAAGCGGGTCAACGTATTTGGTGGGGCCTGCGCTCAGGGTCATCCGATTGGCTCTACCGGCAGCCGCTTAATCGTGACCTTGGCTCATGCGATGAAAAATCAGGGTAAACAACGCGGCATTGCCGCCTTGTGCATCGGCGGCGGCGAGGCAACCGCCATAGCTCTTGAGCGTTAACGCTTTCGCAAGATCACACAAAATCCGTAATTAACTATTTCTGTTGAGGACGTACGTTGAGTAAAGCCAGTAACACTACGCCACTCCCCGTTATTGTTGGCTGCGGCGGCATCAATCCAGCAGGGCGCGTCAGCGGTCATCACGCTTATCGGCGTATGGTATTGGATGCCCTGCCGGTGTCGAAACAAGACCGTACCTATCGAAGCCTTGCCGAGCTCATGGGTATGACCAATTCCCTTGGATTAAGCAGCGACGAAAAACGCCAAATTTGTAACAACACTCTCATTCGGCGTATCGAAAACTTCGACCCAGACGCCGTGCTTTGGCAGTCCACGTTACAAATGCAAGGCGCTGACGAACAACCTCTGAGTTTTGTGATCAGCAAACGTCAATTACCCAACAGCGTTCCCGATGACTGGAAAGTTACCGAGTTAACCGATGGCCAGGTGCAGGTAGCGTGTACAGCACCTCTAACAACGATGCTTCCGGAGTTGCGGCCTTCTAAAGTCACCAGTGCAGGCCAACTGCCTAGCGGATTTGATCCAGCGGCTCTGTATCCGAGCCGCAACCACCCTCGGGGTTTGCAACTAGCGGTGTACGGGGCTTCGGACACGTTAGGCTCTACTGGCTTCAGTGTTGAGCAACTGAAAAGCATGGTGGCACCTGACCAGTTTGCGGTTTATTCGGGTTCAGCCATGGGGCAGCTTGATGCGGATGGCTACGCTGGTCTGTTACAAAACCCACTGCTCGGCAAACGCCCCTCCTCTAAGCACTGTGCGCTTGGGCTCTCTGAGATGCCTGGGGACTTTGTTAACGCCTATGTGCTGGGTTCAGTGGGTGAGACCGCTGGCATTATTGGCGCCTGCGCCACGTTTTTGTACAACGTCAAACGCGGCATGGATGACATCAGGCGTGGTGATAAACGTATTGTTATGGTGGGTAACTCAGAAGCACCGGTGCAACCCCATGTCATCGAAGGTTATCGCGTTATGGGCGCCCTGGCAGAAGACGAGGCACTGAAGAAGCTCGACGGCACTGATCATTGCGACAATCGTCGAGCCTGCAGACCATTCTCATCAAACGCCGGCTTCACAGTTGCTGAGGCGTCGGTTTGGATTGTCTTGATGGATGACGAATTGGCGATGCAACAGGGGGCGCAAATAATGGGTTCTGTAGGTGACGTCTTTGTTAATGCAGACGGCTATAAAAAATCCATCCCCGGTCCTGGCATCGGAAATTATTTGACTGTTGCTAAAGCCGTAGCCTCGGCCCGTGCAATTCTTGGTGATGATGCGTTGAAACACGGCACTTATATGCAGGCCCATGGCACTGGCACGCCGCAGAACCGAGTAACCGAATCCCACATCCTCAATGAGATCGCACAAAAATTTGGTATGGCGCCGTGGCTAGTGGGCGCGGTTAAGTGTTTCGTCGGTCACTCTATGGCACCCGCGGGGGGTGACCAGTTGGCGGCTGTTCTGGGCGCGTGGCAAGACGGCTGGGTCCCTGGCATTACCACCATCGACCATATTGCCGATGACGTCCACCACGACCATCTCAACCTGCCCTTGCAGCATGTGGAAATTGACCCCACCGCTATGCCCGGTGCCTTTGTTAATTCTAAGGGCTTCGGTGGCAACAACGCCACGGGGCTTTTCTTATCGCCCAATCAAACCCTGGCGATGTTGGAAAAGCGTTGGGGCAAAGCCCGTTTGACTGAGATGCAACGCAAACAAGAATCCGTAATCGCCAATGCCGAGGATTACGACAACAACGCAGACAATGGCTCTATTGCACCAATCTATCAGTTTGGTGAAGGAGTCGTTGATGGCGAGGACTTAGATATTGACCCTAACGAGCTCGCTATTCCGGGCTTTCCTAATCCGGTAAACCTGCGGCTGACCAACCCCTATGAGGATATGAGCTAGCCAAATCATGAAACCGTTGTAGCAGAACTTTCTGATTCCTCTGACACTTTCAATGCAAAATCTTGTCTTGGAATTCTAAATCCCGAAGCCGTTGCTGGGCTTGCAATAGGACTTCGTCCGATGGCGACATCTCTAAACAGGTTTTATACGCACGCTCAGCCTGGCTGGGCATAGACATCTGCTGCAAGCAGTCACCTCGCTCAAAATGCAGCGCTGCTTGGGTTTGCAAATCCACGGTTTCTACCAACAATTGGCAGGCCAGCACATCCAGCACCTCCGACCAATTCTCGGCCTGAGCGTATTGAATCTTGACGTTGTTTAGCATTCTTAAGCCAAACAAACGGGGCAGCGTGGGTTGCATCACTGCGTCAAACTCATGCGCACTGAGCTTCTGGGCAAACTGTTGACGTTGCAGAATTTGCAAAGTCAGAGGATCTACCACGTCGCCTTGTACCGATACTAAGAAATGGCCTGGGAAGTTAATGCCATAGGCAGTTAACCCGAAACGCCGAGCCGCCTCAATGACAATTGCCGCAAGGGCGATAGGTAAGCCCTGGCGTTGAGCTAACACCCATTGCAAATTGCTGTGACTCAAGTCAACACGATCCAGTGCTCGATCACCAAAGCCCGCCCGACAAAAGCAATCCAACAGATCCTGAACCCCTACTGAGCTTAACTTAGCCAGCGGTGTCATCAGCGCGTCGAGCTGCTGTTTTGTTCCTTGCGCATCTAAATGCGTGTCAATCACTTCGCTGACCAACAACGCCATAGCAAATTCGCTGTGCTCTTGAGTCGCCGCCGAATTTAAACGCTGCTTTAAGTCATCACTTGTTGGCACACTTATCCTCGCTTAGTGTTCGCGTGTTTTACTGAAGATAATATCGGGCCATCGATCTTCTACCACCTGCAAATTAACTCGACTCGTCGCCAGATAAGTTAGATAGCCGCCACCGTCTATGGCCAAGTTGTCTTGATTCTTGTTGCGAAAATCGTTGAGCATTTTTTCATCTTCACAACGCACCCAGCGCGCCGTATAGGTAGAAGAGTTTTCCCAAATACACTCAGCCCGGTATTCGTCACGCAACCGGAACGCAACCAGATCGAATTGCAGCACCCCAACTGCACCGACCACAATTTCATTCTTGCTCAACGGTTTGAAGACCTGGGTCGCGCCTTCCTCAGCCAACTGCTGTATGCCCTTCTCGAGTTGTTTCGACCGCAAAGGATCTTTGACCCTCACCCGCCGGAACAGCTCAGGCGCAAAGTTTGGAATACCAATGAATCGATGGGCTTCACCCTCGGAGAAGGCATCGCCAATTTGAATGGTTCCGTGGTTATGCAAACCAATAATGTCACCCGCGAAAGCTTGCTCGGTTTGCACTCGGTCGCCCGCCATAAACGTCACGGCATCGGCAACCTTGATGTCCTTACCCAGTCTTAAATGACGCATCTTCATGCCCTGACGGTAGGTGCCAGAACAAATGCGTAAAAACGCGATGCGATCGCGATGATTGGGATCCATATTGGCTTGGATCTTGAACACAAAGCCACTGAACTTGGACTCATCGGGAAGTACTTCCCTACTTTCAGTTGCCCGAGGTTGCGGTGGCGGCGCCAAATCCACAAATCCATCAAGCATTTGGTTCACGCCAAAGTTGCCAAGCGCAGTTCCAAAATACACTGGCGACAGGGTGGCTGAGTTGAAGTCTTGTTGATCGAAGCTATGACTGGCACCCTGCACTAACTCTATCTCGTCAAGAAAATCCTGATAGCCCGGGCCTAAATAGGTTTTCGCCGCATCACTGTGCAACCCTTCTATGACCTTAAAGTTATGCACATGGTGGCCGTGACCCTGCTCATAACAAACGATTTGATCAGACGTGAAATCGTATATGCCTTTGAAGTTTTGCCCTCGGTCAATGGGCCAATTCATAGGTGCACATTGAATCTGCAAGATGTCTTCGATCTCGTCCAACACCTCTATGGGATCGCGTATTTCGCGATCCAGTTTGTTTATGAAGGTAATAATCGGCGTATCGCGCAGACGACATACTTCCATAAGTTTAATGGTTCTCGGCTCTACTCCTTTTGCACCGTCAATGACCATAAGTGCAGAGTCAACAGCGGTAAGGGTGCGGTACGTATCTTCGGAAAAATCCTCGTGGCCGGGCGTATCGAGCAAGTTGACCATGCGCTGATCATAGGGAAACTGCATGACCGATGTAGTTACCGATATACCCCGCTCTTGCTCCATAGTCATCCAATCCGAAGTCGCATGGCGGTCCGACTTTCGCGACTTAACGGTACCCGCAAGCTTGATCGCGCCACCGAACAACAGCAGCTTTTCTGTCATGGTGGTTTTGCCCGCATCGGGGTGCGAGATGATGGCGAAAGTGCGCCTGTCACTTACAGATTCGGTCACTGATTTCGGATTGTGGCAGCAAAGCGGCGCAGTATACGGAGCTTTGCTCTGAGGTACTAACCCTGACGCATGGCTTGCTTTAAGTTCAGCGCCATACACACCGCATCTTCGCGACCTACAACGCCAGGGTAATAGTCTTTACGCAAACCGATTTCCCTAAAGCCTACCGACTCATACAAATTACGCGCCCGACCGTTACCGAGACGCACCTCCAGAAAAAGACTGCTCGCCTCGGTGTCTTCCGCGTGGGCAATTACAGCGCGCAGCAACGTTCTGCCAAGACCTCGCCCTTGCCTGTGCAAATCGACCCACATATTCAATAGGTGGGCCTCACCTACCGCACTGGTCACCACTGCCAGCCCCAGTATGGTGTCTCGTTCAATCAGCGCGCCGACCCAATAACCGGCCTCTAAACAGTCCTTGTACATGCCCGCTGTCCAGGGGTATTGCGTGGCAATGCCCTCTTGGATCACCACCGCAGCCACTTGCTCAGGCAATAATTGTCGCAAGACGGTGTCGGAACACATCATTCACGGTCGCAGATAAGCTGCCAAAACGCCTTTTTAGCCTCCGCATCGGCCATTAACTCAGGCAGCTCCGGGATGCTGAGATAACTTTCCTCTGGCAGCACAATCCAAGTGGTCAGCTGAGCCGAGACGGCTGCAGAACAAAGCAACAGCCGCGGTTGGTCCGCGCCGATTTTGAACTTATCCATAAATGCCAATAAGGCGCGCTCTGGCGTCCCCGGATTATCGGTGAGTGGCCATCTGAACTCGCTCAAGGCGGTTTTCGCCGCTGCTTGTGCACCCTGCCGCCATTGTTGGCTGAATATAAGATCACCAACAAAATGCCGTAGGTCGCCTACCAACGGCGCCTGGGACAACACGAGTACCGAGTCGTTA
>CACFGV010000004.1 GCA_902565895.1 K189A clade bacterium | reverse complement strand
GTGAGCCAGGTAAACCAAACCCCTGCTGGCCAGGCGGTGTCACTCTCTAAACGCTTTGAGGTGGCGCTGAGGGCTGCAAGCGAACTTTGGCAGGACAGTGGTGGCGCGTTTGATGTAACCGTTGGTCCATTGGTGAATCTTTGGGGTTTTGGCCCTACAACACCGGTACAGTGGCCGCCAACCGAGGGTCAACAAAACGCTGCCGCGGCTGCGGTGGGTATGCAGCAATTGACACTGCAAGAGGACGGCACATTACGTAAACAACTCTCCGATACCTATATCGACTTGTCCTCAATTGCCAAAGGCCAAGCGGTTGATGAGGTCAGCGAAACTTTGTTAGCGGGGGGCTGTGAGCACTTTCTCGTCGACATTGGTGGCGAAGTTAGGGGTTCCGGCGTGAACGTTCAGCAAAGACCCTGGCGCGTGGGGATCGAAGTACCCAACTCAGAGCGGGTCGGTGCCGTGCAGCGCGTGCTCAGCGTTGCGAACATCAGTGTTGCCACGTCGGGCGACTATCGTAATTTCCGCCAATTCAATGGTCAGAGGGTGGATCACGTTATTGATCCGCGTACCGGGAAGCCTGCGGATAACGCTGTTGTTGCGGTTTCGGTTATGCACCCGAGCGCTATGTGGGCAGATGCTTACGCTACAACATTGATGGTGCTCGGTACTGAAGAGGGCTTAGCCTTCGCAGAACAACACAACCTCGCGGCGTTGATCCTCACAAAAAGCGCTTCCGGCGAAGTGGTTGAGCGCTATACTGCGGCCTTAAAGAAGCACTTATTGACCCAGGCGGAGTGAGCCATGACAACGTTATTTTTTGCTTTCGGATTCATGCTGTTGATGGTCGCGTTGATGGCGGTTGGCGTGCTATTTGGTCGAGCGCCGATAGCAGGTAGTTGTGGCGGCATGAAAGCACTTGGTATGGAAATGGAGTGCGAGATTTGCGGCGGTGATCCGCAGCAATGCGAAAGTGAGACCAAAAAATTGGATGAGTTGGCTACCCGCCGCGGCCGCTGATTCTCGCAGTGAGCACTTTGTCCTGGGCCGTGGCGCTGCGGTTTGCCCTCAGCCCGCTAGGATCTTTATCTTATGTAAGCAAGCTAGCCTTCATTGGATTGATCGTGAGCACAGGTGTGCTGTTGCTGGTGATCTCCGTCGTGAATGGTTTTGACCGTGAGTTAAGGGAGCGCGTGCTGGCGGTTAATCCGCACTTTACCGTGTCCACGCCAAGTGGGTTCAGCGAGCTTGACCTACTTGAAGATCTGCCAGGCAATGGCATTGCCAGCGCCGTTGCCGTCGCACAAACCACCGTCATACTCGCAGCGAACAATAATCTTGCAACGGCGTCGTTGGTTGGCGTCGATGCTGAAGCCTATGCGCAGGTGAGCGATATTGGAACGTTTTTACTCAGTGCTCGGTCTGATCCGGTTGCAGATGCTAGTACCCAAACGCTAAGTGCCGTGCATCGCTCTGGTTTTGGCATGGTTATTGGGCGTACTCTGGCGAGACGACTAGGGATTACTGTTGGCGATGCTGTAGTTGTCATGCTTGCACAACCAACGATCTCAGTTGTCGGTGCGATTCCGCGGCAGAAGCGCTTTGCGATAGTGGATGTTTTCGACAGCGCTTCGCAGTTGGACAATCAGGGCGCTTTTATAAGCCTGGCTAACGCCCAGCGGCTCATGCAACTTGGGAACGGAAGCAACGCCATCCACGGGCGATTGACAGAGTTATTTGACTTTGCAAAAGCCGGAGCTTTTTTATCGGCGCAGTTTACTGATCAGGTGAGTATTCGCAGTTGGATGAGCACTTACGGCAACCTTTATCAGGCCATAGCGGTACAAAAGACCACACTGTTCGCGCTGTTCCTATTATTGATCGGTGTAGCGGCCTTCAACTTGATTTCCAGTTTAATGATGTTGGTTGAACACCATCGCGGTGACATCGCCATTTTGCGCAGCATGGGTGCTACCAATCGTCAGATTATTGGCCTGTTTTGCAGCTTGGGATTGCTGTTGGGCATTGGTGGTATCGTTCTCGGTCTTTGTTTAGGAAGCATACTGGCGTGGTCGTTAGAGGCTTTATTCCCAGCAATGCAATCGATTATCGGCACTGAACTGATGACCCAGTATTTCATTTCTTATTTGCCCGTAGATGTACGGTGGATAGATGTAGCAGCGATTTTCGTAGTCGCGTTGTCGTTGTCCTTTGTTGCCAGTGTTTATCCGGCATGGCGAGCATCGAAATTGTTGCCGAGTAGAGTGCTTGCCCATGAGTAAAGAAGTCGTGCTGCGAGCGGAAGGGATTCACAAAAGCTTTAAACAGAATAATGAAAACGTTGCGGTATTACTCGGCGTTGATTTTTCTGTAACGGCGGGTGAGCAGGTGGCAATCGTTGGTCCCTCAGGTTCTGGTAAAAGCAGTCTGTTGCATATTTTTGCCGGTCTCGATTCTGCCGACCACGGTTCTGTTTGTGTAGCTGGAGAGGATATGGGGGCTGCTCATGCTGACGAAAGAGCGCGAATACGCCGCGAGAACATGGGCTTTGTATATCAGCGACACCATCTCTTGGCAGAGTTTTCAGCAGTTGAAAATGTTGCGATGCCACAGCGTTTGCGCGGCATCAGCGATCAAAATGCTCGGCAAGCTGCTGCAGCATTACTTGAGCAAGTGGGTATGGGGCATCGCTTAGAGCACTTGCCTAGCGCGCTGTCTGGAGGAGAGCGTCAGCGGGTCGCAGTAGCCCGAGCATTGGTAAATAAACCCAGCGTGGTTTTAACCGATGAACCTACCGGTAGTTTAGACCGAGACAGCGCTCAACAACTCATGAGTCTGCTCAGCGCTTTGAGTCGAGAGCAAAGCACTGCCTTCGTTGTTGTGACCCACGATCTATCCATGCTTGAGCAATTTGATCGAGTGGAGCGGTTAGAGCGCGGCGTGTTGAGTCCTATCAAAGCTGCGTTGTGATCAAGGCTAACGTTTCGTTCTCCATGAGCTTGTGGATAGCATTGCGCCTGCTATTACGTGGCGGCAGCGGCTATTCGAGGTTTGTCAGTTGGGTATCCGTGATCGGCTTGACACTCGGAGTGATGACCCTAACCGCAGTCATTTCTGTGATGAACGGCTTCGACCACGAACTGAAACAGCGTCTTTTAGGCTCTGTGCCTCATGTGACCCTGATAAATGGACAAGACGATTCTGCATTGCGAACGTTTGCTGCGGATGCTCGGGTGCGACAAGTTGCCCCCTATTTCGAGAGTTTTGGGGTTTTGAATCATGCCCGCCGGGTGCAACCCATAATGGTATTGGGGCTCGATAAGGCTGGTTTTGAGGCTCAGCCAGAAATGCTTGAAACGTTATCAGAAGGAGCCTTGGCGAGACTGATGGCGTCCAGTAACGGGGCGATTATTGGTCGTCCTCTGGCGCGATATCTGGGCTTGGCGGAGGGCGATAACTTAAACTTGTTGTTAACGGTGCCGCGAGGAGAGAGCCTGGGTTCCAGCGTGTTAGCACTTAAAATTGCCGGCACTTTTGAGATTGGCGCAGATCCGGACTATGGGTTATTGCTGCTTAATCTGTCGGCAAGAACTGCCGAACAATGGGGCCAACTGGGTCAAACGGGTATGCGTCTACAGTTACACGACGCGTTGGATGCAACGTCTATTGTTGAGGCTCTGGCCACGGTGCCGCTGACTGGGAAAGCCGGCTCTGAAGTGATTGTTAACAGTTGGATAGGTGAGTACGGTGATCTATTTCGTGCTGTCGCGATGGAGAAAACCATGATGACGACCTTGCTGTTGGTAGTGGTGGCCATAGGCGGCTTCAACATCGTTGCCGGTCAAATTATGATGGTCAACGACAAACGCTCAGATATCGCGATACTGCGAACTATGGGCGCAGATCAATCCTTGGTGCGCAGTATTTTTCTACTGCAAGGCCTGTTTGTTGGGGTCTCGGGTACAGTGATTGGATTGACTTTAGGCGTGTTGATGGCGACCCAGGTGAATGAGATCGTTGATGCACTCGAATGGATAACGGGGCGTCATCTGTTAGATGGGTCCTACTTTGTAGAGGTACCCAGCCGGGTGGAGATTACTGATTTGCTGGTGACTGGGATTATTGCTGGAATCCTCGCGGTGTGGGCGGCGTGGTTGCCAGCACAACGCGCCATACAGGTTGATCCTGTGAGTAACTTGCAAACCTAACGGCGCTTCAAGCCGGCCTGCTTCTCTCAACCATTTTCAATTCGAGCGTTGGCGTTTTTGCCACTTGCGCACGATGTGGGCGCGCCACAACAATCGCGAGAAAACAAAACCGCTTACTGCACTGACCCAAGAGCACACTAGGCAGCCGAGTAAGAACGGGTAACCGATGCGCGTGGTGTTGTCCATGAACCAGCCGAAACTCCAATTGAAGTCGCCCACCGTGGGTTCTTCTCCCAGTAGTAAAGCACCGAGCTTATATGCGAAGTAGAACATCGGTCCCATCGTGATCGGGTTGCTGACCCAAACTAAGGCAACACTTAAAGGCAAGTTTACTTTTAGCCATATTGCGATCAGCGCCGCCAACAGCATTTGTGATGGCAATGGAATGAATGCACAAAAGAGGCCAATAAAAATTGCGGTGGAAACCGAACGTCGGTTGATGTGCCACAGTTCCCTACGCTCAAGCAAATGAGCAATAGGCCGTAGGGACGAATTCCTACGAATTGCGTCCGGGTTTGGCAGGTACTTTAGCAGCGTCTTTCTTGGCATAAATAGTTTGTTAGGAACAGTTTTGCGCGATGTTCGTGCGCAGGTCGACGTGTGCGACGGAATAAAAACAAACTAGGTTGCGTTTTACTAGTCCTACTGGCCACGGGACTTATTCGGGTGGTTTTGGTTCTGCACGAGGCCTTAGCAGATACGCTACCTCCATGCGCGCTCAACAAGACCCTTCAACTGCAATTGCGTGTCGATGAGCTGAAACGCTACAGCGATACCTACTGGACCGGTAGCTTCGTCGTTTTGCCCAGCGTCGAGTTGATGTGTCAGCCGTTGGTCGATACCAAGTTGCGACTAAGCTTGCGCCATCCACAACCTTTGATCTTGGGACAAATCCTTAATGCGCAGGTTAGGTTAAAACTGCTGTGGGGGTCACTTAATGTGGCTGGTTTCGACTACCGGCGTTGGCTGGCCGCCAAAGGGTATAAAGCGACAGGCTACATACAGCAGGCTAACCCATTAGAAACCCCAGCGGTCGCTAGCATTACCGACCATGTACGTAAACGCCTTATTGAGTCCGACTTAAAACAGGCCTCGGGCTTATTGGCATTGGCCGTTGGTAATCAGGAGGGCCTTACGACGGCTCATTGGGCACGTCTTCGTAAGACCGGTACGGTGCACTTATTCGTAATCTCCGGCTTGCACGTGGCCTTGGTTGGAGGCTGGCTGTATTTATTGTTGCTCACACCTTTAAGGGTAGTGGCGGCACTCGCCACTAAACCGATGCCCGTTCAGAAAATTGCAATGCTTTTGTCCCTCGGCGGAGTTTTTAGTTACGGCTGGTTGAGCGGCTTCAATCCACCGGTGATGCGGGCCGTAGTCATGGCCGGATTGGTCTCATTAGCGGTTCTAATGTCGCGTCGTACCGTGCACCTGCGGATATTACTTGGCACATTGATTCTAACCATGTTGGTGCAGCCATTATCGAGTCTACAGCAGGGCTTTTGGTTGTCGTACATGACGGTGGCTGCCTTATGCTGGGGGGTGGTGGCTTTTCAAAGACAGCCAGGCCGCGTCTTCGTATTCATGCGCGCTCGATTAGTACTGTTTGTTGCGATGGCACCGCTGTTAGGCGTTTTAGTCGGTGCGGTGCCTGTTATCAGTATTCCGGCAAATCTCCTCGTTGTTCCTGTTGTTACCTTGGTCACATTGCCTAGCTTACTGCTAGGCCTGTTGGGTTATGAGTTTGCCGACGGTATAGGTCGTTGGCTTTTGACTTTAGCAGACATCAGTTTGGTCACTTTATTTGCTGTATTGGATTGGCTGCTGGCGATAGTGCCTGTTCATGTCCAAAGTTTCGGATATTTCTCCTCAACCACGGCTGTGCTCGCTGGATTGGCGGCATTTACGTGTTGCCTGCCGCTACGTTTTGCGTTGCGAATGGTTGCGGTTTTGGGACTGTTGCCGATGCTGCTTGCTAACACTGCAAATTTGCCCTAGGTGAATTTCGGTTGCAAGTTCTGGACGTTGGCCAGGGCAGTGCTGCGTTAATTGATACCCGCAGTCACCGTATTGTTGTAGACGCAGGTCCAAAAATTGATACGCGATTCGACGCTGGAGAATCGATCGTTATGCCGGCATTGCGACGGACTGGAAGCGACCGTGTTGATCTGCTCATGCTCACTCACTTGGACAACGATCATGCAGGGGGTCGTCAAGCCGTGGCTGATCGGTATCCAGATGCCCAGGACATCGGTGCGATTCGGCGCTGTAGAGATGGGCACTCTTGGGTTTGGGATAGAGTGCGTTTCACGATATTACAATACGCGGATGGCAGTAATCGTAACGATCGCTCTTGCACCTTATTGATTGAAAACCAAAGGCAAAGCGTTTACCTCAGTGGCGATATCGGCATCCAGGCAGAGCATGCGCTGGTGGATCGTTTGCCCGAGCGCTTGAGTGTGCTTGTGTCGCCGCATCATGGCAGTAGATCTTCGTCGTCATCTTTATTTACTCGCCACGTCGCGCCACAGTGGGTGATCCACAGCGCTGGTCGCTTCAGTCGTTATGGGCATCCGCATCCGTTGGTAAGCAACCGTTACGCCCTTGAGTGTTCACGGCAATTAGTCACAGGTTTAGTTGGAGGAATAACTTGGTCCAGCGCAGACCCTGAGCGAATATTTAGTCAGCGATTGGGGTCGCTGACTCTGGCATTTGCACCTGGGCTGCATCGGCTCGATGAATCAGCGTGCGTAGAAAAGCCAACAAATCCTTCTGTTCGTCGGCATTAAGAAATCGTCCAATCTCCAACTCGGTGCCTTTATGCACGAGGGAAACCTTTTTTCGGTACCAAGGATGGAGGGCGGGTTGCACCTGTATCTTGGTAAAGAAGCGTTGCCACTGATAAGTCTTTTGTGGGCGCTTGATGCCGACTTCCAGCGTTATGGTTTCTGCTGTCAGGGACAAAACTTCTTGGATACTAGAGCGCCTCAAACAAAGCCATAGGCAATAGCTGAGTACGGTCATCTCTAGCGCAGTGAAGGGTAAGACCACCCAGTAACCCATGGCGGTGAAGGCAAACGCAATCGTAAATGACACGCTCATCATAAAAATTAAGAAGTACCGAAGCGCTTTCCAACTGAGGGAATGATTTGGCTGCATGGTAATCGTGCCGACAACATGGCCGTTGCTGTCACAAGGATCGAGTGCGGTGCATTGAATCATCAGGCTTAAGTTCGATCGTTAAAATTACTACGTCAGTGCAATTGAGGTTCTGTCTGTAAGGCGTGAAAACAAATGCAGGCAACTTAGACGCAAGGTTGAATTTACTCATTAAGTCCACACTTTAACAGGGAACTTAAAGGTGTGAGTTTAGCTCGGCACTGGGAGTATCAATGGATCAGTTTACCCATAGAGTAGAAAAGGCGCTGCACGAAGCTCAAAACTTAGCTTTGGCAGGGCAGCACTCGGAAATGCGGCCCCTGCATTTGGTGAGCGCCTTTAGCAGTATAGATGAATCGTTACTTGTCGAAGTTTGTGGCGAATTAGGCGCGCTGTCGCAGGTGCGGGAACGTTTGAGGGATGCGATTGCGCAGGTTCCAACGCTAGGCACTGCGTCTAATGATCTGCGGATGAGTAGTGAACTAGGCAGGGTGTTAGCCGTTGCACGAACACTGGCGGAAAAGGCCGGCGATCGGTTTGTGCCAGAGGAATGGGTGCTTGTTGGGCTGCTTCAAGATACGGAGCTAAGACAATTATTGAAGCCGTTGGGGATTACCCCTGAGCTGATAGAGGCGACAGCAGAAAAACATCGGCAAGGAGATAAGGTGTTGGAAAAACATGATGAAGAACAGCGTTTGGCACTAGAAAAATACACCATAGATTTGACCGCAAGAGCGCTAGAAGGGAAGTTGGACCCGGTTATCGGTCGTGATGACGAAATACGACGAACGGTTCAGGTCTTGCAGCGCCGCACTAAGAATAATCCTGTTTTGATTGGTGAGCCCGGAGTGGGAAAGACCGCCATAGTTGAAGGCTTGGCGCAACGCATTGTTAATGGTGAGGTCGCGGAATCGCTGAAAGACAAAAAGGTGTTGTCACTTGATATGGGGGCATTAATTGCAGGGGCTAAATATCGAGGCGAGTTCGAAGAGCGGCTGAAAGCCGTGCTCAACGATTTGGCGAAACAAGAAGGCAAGATCATTCTATTTATAGATGAACTGCATACCATGGTAGGCGCGGGCAAAGCAGACGGCGCAATGGATGCGGGAAATATGTTGAAGCCGGCCCTGGCTAGAGGTGAGTTGCATTGTGTGGGTGCGACTACTTTAGACGAGTACCGAACCTATATCGAGAAAGACGCGGCATTAGAGAGACGTTTTCAGAAAGTGCAGGTAGACCAGCCGGATCTGCAAAGCACTGTGGCCATTCTGCGCGGACTGAAAGAACGCTATGAGGTGCATCACGGGGTCAACATTACGGACCCTGCTATTGTCGCTGCGGCAACGTTGTCGCATCGCTACATAACTGATCGGCAGTTGCCAGATAAAGCGATTGATCTTATCGATGAAGCGGCCAGTCGAATTCGCCTTGAGATGGATTCCAAGCCTGAAAGCATGGACGCTCTGGAGCGCCGATTGATGCAGACTCGCATGGAAATCGAAGCAATAAAAAAAGAACAAGACGAAGCGAGCCAGCGACGGCTTGAAGAGTTACGCAGTATGGCAACGGCGTTGGAGCAAGAGTACGACGACCTTGATGCGGTGCTACAACAGGAAAAGTCCACATTGAAAGGTGCCCAGGGCGCTAAAGAAGCGCTTGAATCGGCGCGCTTGGAGTTCGCAGCAGCGCGGCGTGAGGGGGACTTAACGCGTATGTCAGAACTGCAGTACGGGGTGATTCCAGACTTAGAGAAGCAGATTGAGCAGGCGCCGGAGACAACTGACGGCAATCAGTTGTTGCGTGACCGTGTCACAGAGGAAGAAATTGCTGAGGTTGTAGCGAAATGGACGGGCATACCGGTGGCGCGGTTAATGTCCGCCGAAAAACAAAAATTGTTAAATCTTGAGAAAGAACTTTCCAAGCGCGTGATTGGGCAAAAACAAGGAATTGATGCTGTTAGTCAAGCTGTACGCAGGGCCAGAGCAGGCTTGGCAGAGCGTGATCGTCCAAACGGTTCTTTCATGTTTCTCGGACCCACAGGCGTTGGCAAAACGGAACTATGCAAAGCGCTGGCGGAGGTCTTATTTGACAGCGAGGATGCGCTCTTACGTTTAGATATGTCCGAATTCATGGAGAAACACTCTGTAGCACGACTGATCGGCGCACCTCCAGGTTATGTTGGCTATGAAGAGGGTGGATACTTAACTGAGGCAGTTCGACGCAAACCTTATTCGTTGATCTTGCTCGACGAGATAGAGAAAGCCCACAGCGATGTGTTTAACATCTTGCTGCAAGTGCTCGATGACGGGCGATTGACGGACGGTCATGGGCGTACTGTGGATTTCACCAACTGCGTGCTGGTGATGACTTCGAATCTGGGTTCAGATGCTATTCAGACGTTAACCGAGGACGGCCATGATGAGCGCTTAGAGAGCACGGTGATGGGTATTGTGGCTCAACACTTTCGCCCTGAATTTATAAACAGAGTTGATGATGTTGTAGTGTTCAGGCCTTTAGGTGAGGAACAGATCGCCCAGATCGCAACGTTGCAACTGCAAGCGCTCAGTGGTCGGCTAACAGAGCAAGACTTGCAGTTAAGTCTCAGTGATGAGGCGCTAAAGAAGATTACTGAGGCAGGCTATGATTCCGTTTACGGCGCACGGCCACTAAAAAGAGCGATTCAACGTTTAGTTGAAAACCCCCTCGCTAAAGAGATTCTTGCCGGGAAATTCTTGCCCGGCAATAAAATTTCCGGGGAGTGGCAAGATGATGCCCTCGTATTTAGCGCTGCGGGATCTTAAGTGATTGGAGTATTGTATAAATATACAGTACTGCTAACATTGCGACTATGAAACAAGAGTTAATGACCCAGGAAGATTGGCTTGTCGAGCACAACATCGCTGTGCAAGAGCCGAATAGAGAGCTGTGTCTCACCTTACCGCTTTTTAAAGAGCAAGAATCACGGGTTGATTTGAACTGCAACGCCAACACTCGACAACGGCTGCAGCAGCAACTTGGTAAGCCTGATTCTGTAAATAATCCGCTGGATTCGGCACACAAATCCGGTGACCACGCGCGTAGCGGTGACCAAGAAAAAATTGCTGAACATTTCAGTTCAGCAATGGCGCTGGCCGAGTCCTTGATAGATCGAAAGAATAAAAACCTACATAGACGTAAAGGTGCTGCTGGCAAACTAAGTTATGGTCAACGAAAGACGACTGGCGTTTTGATCTGCCGTCATCTGGTCGCCGCCTTAAGATTAGAAGTTGCGCAATCAGAGAGTGCCCAGCACTGACTATTACGGAATTCGCACCTCTAAGGCTATTCCGGCTAACATAGCGGTATGCAACTGAGGGCGAAACTGCATTGCTTAAAAAGTGTTTATTTCCGGTCGCCGGCTATGGCACCCGATTTCTACCGGCAACCAAGGCGATGCCAAAAGAAATGCTTCCGATCCTGGACAAGCCCCTTGTCCAGTACGGTGTAGAGGAAGCCGCTGCCGCTGGGTTGGATCGCATTTGTTTTGTCACTGGCCGGGGCAAACGCGCAATCGAAGATCATTTTGACGTTAGTTTCGAGCTGGAAAGCTCCATTGCCGGAACCGGCAAGGAAAACGCGTTGCAAGGTATTCGAAGTCTTATCGCGCGATGCTCGTTTTCTTATACACGGCAAAGAGAAATGCTGGGGCTTGGGCACGCCATACTTACCGGCAGGCAGATTGTTGGCGTCGAAGCCTTTGGGGTCATTCTTGCCGACGACCTGTGCCTTACCGAAAATGAAGCTGGCGTAATGTCGCAAATGGCCGAGATTTACCAGCAGCACAAGTGCAGTGTTGTTGCCATCGAAGAAGTGCCGCTAGATCAGGTTGATCGTTATGGCGTTATTGCCGGCGACGCTATGACGGAAGATCTTATAAGAGTCACCGATATGGTAGAAAAACCGCCTGTTGACGCTGCACCGAGCAATTTTGCGATTATTGGCCGTTATGTTTTGACACCGGATATCTTCGATATTTTGGAAACGCTGCCCCCAGGTCGCAATGGTGAAGTGCAAATTACTGATGCGCTCATGGAGCAAGCTAAAGCGGGTCGGGTTCTCGCCTACAAATTCAAAGGACGACGCATTGATTGCGGCTCTGTGGAGGGTTTTGTTGAGGCGACGAATTACTGCTTTGAACGGTCAAGAATGGGTGTTTAGCTATGTCTACAGAACTGCTACTGCAACAGCTTAGCGAACGTAACAGCGAGCCGATTGAATTAAACCAACCCATGGAACTTGCACAGCTGGCAACGCCAGCTTTGGTGCTTGATCGTGGGCTAATGCTTGACAATATGCGCAAGATGGCGACGCATGTGCAGGATCACAACAAAAGCTTTAGGCCCCACAGTAAAACCCATAAGTGCCCCACCATTGCACACATGCAGATAGAGCAGGGAGCCGTGGGTGTCTGTGCAGCCAAGCTTAGCGAAGCTGCGGTGATGCTTGCTGCGGGTGTCGAATCTATTTTGCTCACTTCACCCTTGGCAACTGTACAAAAAGCCCAGGGTCTGAATGCGTTGTTGCAGCAGCATCCAGATCATAAGCTGCACTTGGTTGTTGATTCTAAAGAGGGAATGGAGGTTCTGCGTCAATCAATTGATGCTGACCAGCAATTAGGTCTGCTGGTAGATATTGATCTCTCCATGGGGCGGACGGGTACTCGTGATGTTGAGACGATGTTATGGCTAATAGATGCTATGGCGCGGGATCAAAGATTTAATTTCGCAGGGATTCAGCACTATGCCGGACACCTCATGCATATTCCGGATTATGCGAAGCGCAAAGACAAGTCGTTAGCTTCTTGGTCGCGACTGGATGACTTCTTCTCAGCTTTAGAAGGGCGAGGTATCCATTGCGACATCGTTACGGGCGGAGGCACTGGAACCTACGATGTTGATGTGGCTGTAGATCGCATTACCGACTTGCAAGTAGGTAGCTACATTTTTATGGATGAAGAATACCGGGTACTGGCCAGTGCTGGTGATGATCGTTTTGAAGACTTTGCATTGGCGTTGACCGTAGCGTGTAGCACGATCAGCCAACCGCAGGCAAAAACCATCACAGTGGATGGCGGTTACAAGGCTTTTGCGTCGGATTCAGTGAACCCTGTCTGCGATGAACTCCCCGGAGTCGAATTTCGCTTTGCTGGGGACGAGCATGGGGTGTTGATCCTCGGCGAGGGTCAGCAAGAAGTTAAGTTGGGACAGGTGCACCGCTTTGCAGTCCCTCACTGTGATCCTACGGTGAACTTGCATGATTTTTACTGGGTGCTAGAGGAAGATGGACTGATTCACAGTTGTTGGCCGATCACTGGTCGTGGCTGTAGCTGGTAAACGTTTTGAATATTGCCGGGGTCGAATTTGATTGACGTGATCTTGGCCGGTGGCTGGCTGATGTTACCTATACTCAGCTGTAGTGTTGTTGCCGCGGCGATATGTGTGGAGCGGTATTGGTCGTTGCGAGGTGAGTTCGTTATACCGGCAGAGCTTGTAAATCTGACCGTTGCCCAGTTAATGAGAGTCAGCGCTGATCAACAAGCGAGTGAGCAATTGACCAAGCATTCTCCCCTAGGGCGGATTTTGGTGGCATTGAGCGCAGCGGATGTTGTGGACCTAGAGGTTGCGCGCGAAACCGTGCTTGGCAGCGTGGCGCATGATTTGGAAACTTATTTGACTGCGCTAGGTATCATCGCGCTGATCACGCCACTGCTGGGGATATTGGGAACGGTGGTCGGCATGATCGATGTTTTTACTTCTGTCGTGTCCGCATCCGGCGATACCGCTGTTCTTGCAGGTGGGATTTCCACAGCCCTGATTACGACGGCAGCTGGCCTTTCCATAGCCATCCCGACCTTGATCGCCCATCGAATGCTGCTGCGGAAAGTCGATGCATTGCTTGTCGAGTTAGATGAAACCAGTAGGCACTGGGCTGCACGTCTGAGCTCGGAGAGGCATAAGTGAGCAGTATTTTGCTAAAGCGCCGGCGTCACCGATATGAAGCTGTGCTGGAGTTAGCTCCGTTGATTGATGTGATCTTCTTACTCCTAATCTTTTTCATGGTCTCAACTACCTTCGTTGCGACTAAGGACATTCCCATAAAGTTGCCAGAGTCGATCAGTGCAGATGCCGAGTCGAAGCTCGAGACGCTGGTCATCACCATTGATGCCCGAGGAGGCTTTGCCGTTAATGGATCAGTATTGTCGGCTAGTGGTGCTGATGAAATTGCTGACGCATTGTTGCAGCGGAAACAAAATAGAGGGGTGACATCCGTGCCCGTAAGAATTGATGGCCATGAAAATGTCGATTATCAATTTGTTATTCGGGCGATGGATGCGTGTCGCAAAGCAGGGTTTACCGACATACGATTGAGCACGGTCAAGTCCGTTAACTGATCCATGAAAAGAAATACTTCCGATTGGCAAACTTACAAGCGGCTGCTGAGTTATTTGGCGCCGTACTGGTTCTTGTTTGCCATTTCTGTGCTGGGTTTTTTATTGGCTGCAGGTGCTGAAGGCTATTTTGTTCGGCTATTTGGCAACCTCATCGATGAATGGGATAACGAGGCCGCTAGAGCAGCAGCGACGATACCTTTGATGATGGCCGCCGCTGCGGGTCTCAGAGCCATTGGCACCATTGTTGGCGAGAGTGTCATGGCTCGAGTTTCTTTCAACATGGTGTTTAATCTTCGCCAACAATTGTTCGATCAATTGCTGCGTCTGCCTACTGAGTACTTTGACGCCAACGCCCAGGGGCATATCGTTTCACGTATCACCTTTACCGTGACGCAGCTTCGAGATACCAGCACCGACGCGATTCGTGCCGTTGTTCAGGACGGTCTGAAAGTAATCGTTTTGTTGGGCTTCATGCTTGCTTTGAACTGGCGCCTAACCTTAATTTTTATTGCAGCAGCGCCACTGCTCGCACTTGTGGTTGTATTTGCCAGCAGTCGGTTTCGACGTATAGCTAAGCGTATACAACATTCTATGGGCGACGTTACCCATGTCGTGTCAGAAGCCGTTAGCGGATTCCGTGTAGTAAAGACTTTTGGTGGAGAGAATTACGAGCACAGCCGTTTTGAGCGGGCAAGTAAAGTAAATCGTCAGCAAAACCTTAAGATGGCGATTACCCGGGTATTTAGCTCACAGCTAAATGAAACCATCATTACCGTTGCGCTGTGTGGATTGATACTTTTGCTTTATCGACCCGATGTTGGTGGCGCCTTGAGCGGCGGTGAGGCAGTTATGTTTTTGAGCTGGGCGGGTATGCTAGGTCGGCCGATTCGTAAGCTGTCAGAAATAAATGCGAAGTTGCAGCGTGGTATCGCTGCCGCAGAGGATGTCTTCAGCCAGTTAGATGCCGCTGTGGAGGTTGATCAGGGTAAAGAGCAGTTAGGTCGTATAAACGGCGAGTTGCGATTTGACGGTGTTAGCTTTCGCTATCAAGCCGATGGACCGGATGTTTTAAGTGATATCAACTTACAAATAGCCGCTGGTCAGAAAGTCGCCTTGGTCGGGCGATCAGGAAGTGGTAAGTCGACCTTAGCTAGCTTGTTGCCGCGTTTTTATGACGCTAAGCGAGGCGTTATTAAGTTAGACGGCATTGATATCAATGATTTTCAACTTGCGTCGCTTCGTCAGCAGATCGCCTTAGTGTCCCAACAAGTGACGTTATTCAATGACACGCTGCGGAATAACATCGCCTACGGCGACTTAGCAGATATTGACGATGCTGAGATTATTTTAGCCGTCCAACGTGCTCATGCTGATGAGTTCATCAACGCTATGCCTGAAGGGCTCGATACCATCGTTGGGGACGATGGTGTTCTGTTGTCGGGTGGGCAGCGGCAACGCATAGCGATTGCGCGGGCGCTTCTCAAAGATGCGCCTGTTTTGATTATGGACGAAGCGACCTCGGCACTGGATAACGAGTCCGAGAAGCATATTCAGGCTGCGTTGGTGGAGGTTATGGCAGGCCGAACGACGCTGGTGATTGCGCATCGGTTGTCGACTATTGAATCTGCTGACGTAATTGTAGTTCTGGAAAATGGCTGCATCGTCGAACAAGGCACGCATCAACAATTGCTGGATCGGGGCGCGCAATATGCGAAGTTACATGCGGCCCAATTTCAGGATGTGCCCGAACCAGAAGATCCAACGAAGCCAGAACCTGAACCTACCTCGAATCCGACGTTAGCGCCTCATGGCCTTTTCGAAACGAGTGCTAATTACGCTTCTCGTTCTGCTTCAGCCCTCTCTCACTTTTGGTATTCGAACTCGTACTGGGCTGTTCTGCTCGCGCCGTTGTCTTGGTGTTACGGCGTGGTGAGTAGACGTTTACGCCGCTCCCAGCAACAAGCGAGCAACGGGACCGGTCGGGTGCACATACCGGTAATTGTTATAGGGAACATCACTGTGGGCGGAACAGGTAAAACACCCATGGTGATCTGGTTGGTTGAACAGCTCCAGAAACGCGGCTTTAGGCCAGGTATTGCGATGCGCGGCTACAAGGGCAGCGCTAGCCGCGGGGGTGCGCTTGTGAATACGGTTGGCGACGCGAAGGTATACGGCGACGAAGCGCTCCTCATAAGTCAGCGGTTGCATCAGCCAGTAGCCGTTGCTGCCGACCGGCCAAAGGCCGTCGGATTGTTAGAACAAGCGGGATGCGATGTAGTGGTGAGCGACGATGGATTACAACATTACGCAATGGCTCGTGATGCCGAGATCATTGTCATCGACGGTGAACGCGGTCTGGGCAATGGACGACTACTACCTGCAGGACCGCTGAGAGAATCCCCGTCACGTCTAGCAGAGGTGGATTGGGTTGTGAGTAATGGTGCGCCCAGCGGGTTGATACAGTCCGAAGTTGTGACCCAAGTTCAGGCTTTGGACTTTGCCAATTTAGGCTCGGGGCAGAGGCTTGATGTTGTGACGTTTGCAGAGCGCTATGGGTTGGTACATGCAGTATGCGGAATCGGTAACCCTGCACGCTTTTTTAAGACGCTGCAGGATCTTAGTTTGTCGGTGGACCCACATGAATACTCTGATCATCATGTTTTTTCTGGTCTGGAAGTCATGTTTTCCGATCAACTCGCCGTAGTTTGTACTGAAAAAGATGCGGTTAAGTTGCGAGCGTTAGAACTGGACCTCACTCATGTATGGGCTTTGCGTATTGAATTAGGGTTTGCCTGTGACATGAATACGAAGTTAGACGCTTTGCTTTCTGACAAAGGCATCGCACCACGCCCTAGCTCTGAGATTTCACACGTGAGTGCTTCCCCATGACGGTGCATGTAGTAATACCCGCACGCTTCGGTTCAACTCGCCTGCCTGGCAAACCGCTGGTAGATATCGGCGGTCAACCGATGGTGGTTAGAGTCGCTCAACAAGCCGCGCGATCTGTAGCTGACGACGTTGTAGTGGCGGTAGATGATCAACGCGTTGCCACCGCAGTTGAAGCGGCGGGTTTTACTGCCGTACTAACCGATCCTGAGCACACTTCAGGATCTGATCGTTCCATGCAGGTGGCTGAACTCATGAGGTGGCCTGATGAAGACCACATTATTAACGTGCAGGGCGATGAGCCGCTGATGCCGATTAGCGTTATTAATGCGTTGATCGAGAAGCTACAGGCTTTGCCGACGTTAGAAATGGCTACCGTATCTGAGCCGTTGGAAGCGCTTGATGACTTTTTAAACCCCAATGTGGTTAAGGTGGTCGCCGATGACTCGTGGCATGCGATGTATTTTTCTCGAGCCCCTATACCTTTTGCCCGAGACTCTTTGGCGTCGGGTACTGTCTCAGAAGATGCCTGGAGCGAATTGCAGTCGACTGGGCGAATACAGCGACACGTTGGTATTTATGGTTTTCGTGTAAACGGCTTGCGGACCTTCGTTGAGCTAGGGCTCTGTGCGCTTGAAAAAATCGAAATGTTGGAACAATTGCGCTGGTTGCAGGCGGGATTGAAGTTGCTGATTGTGCCGGCGCAGGAGCCAGTCCCTGGCGGGGTCGATACACCAGCCGACCTAGAGCGCATTCAAGCACTTTGGTCGGAGGTGAGTGATTAAGGTTGTTACTTAGGCGCCATGCGGATGCCGCCATCTAGGCGAATGGTTTCGCCATTGAGATAAGGGTTTTCGACAATTTGCTTGCTTAGTGATGCAAATTCCGGCGGCAAGCCCAGACGTTTCGGGTACTGCACCATTTCAATTAAAGGATCGCGAACCTGGTCAGGAGCACCAGCCATCATAGGCGTGTTAAAAATACCCGGCGCGATAGTGCAAATTCGCACACCTTGGCGAGATAGATCACGGGCAACCGGCAAGGTCATTCCAGCGACGCCAGCTTTGCTTGCTGAATAGGCCGCTTGGCCAATCTGACCGTCGTATGCGGCGACCGATGCGGTATTGATCACCACACCGCGCTCCAACGCTTCACCTTCCGGTTCGTTAACCTGCATGATTGCTGCGCACTTACTCAACACCGAAAAAGTGCCGATGAGGTTGACCTGGATGATGAAGTTAAATTTCGCGATGTCCAATGCCCCTTCACGGCCAACCGTGCGCGAGGCAGCACCGATACCTGCGCAGTTCACATTGATATGAATGGCACCAAAGTCGGCATGGATCTTTTCAATCGCTGCGGTAACTGATGCGTCATCGGTTACATTGACCTGATACGCAGCGGAGTTGCCGATTTCTTCAGCGGTTGCCTTCGCCAGATCTTCATTCAGATCCAAGATTGCGACCTTGCCGCCATGAGCGACAATCATCTCTGCTGTGGCTCTGCCTAAGCCAGACGCGCCGCCAGTTATGACCGCTACTTTTCCTTCGATGTTCAATAGAGTTCCCCGTTAGTTTCGTGGCGGTGGTTAGTATACATTACCGATATTCCGATGCGGCTACCGAGTGTGCGATACCAACAACATTTTTTAACTCCACAAGAAGCTGACCATTGGTTCATATGGCTACAGAACACTACTGAAGTGCACTGGCAGCAAGAGACCTTTTCCATATTTGGGCAGCGAGTTTTAGCACCAAGACAATTGGCCTGGATTGGGGATACGGGTTTGAATTATCGCTATACGGGATTGGATCATGAGGGCTCGGGGTGGCCAGAGTCCTTGGAAAGTTTGAGGGCTCGCATCGAAAGAACGGCTGGGCAGAAATTTAACTTTCTTTTGCTCAATAGATATAAAAATGGGCAGGACTATATGGGCTGGCATCGAGACGACGAGACAGGGTGCCAAGGCGATATAGCTTCATTGAGTTTGGGCGCTGAACGACGGTTCAGAATAGAACAAGGCTCTGCTGAAGAACGTCGACATATCGATCTCGAACATGGCTCCCTGATGATCTTTAACGGGCGGCAACGCCATTGTTTAACGAAAACCAAGCGGCGGGTGGGCGAGCGCATCAACCTCACGTTTCGGTTGATTCAGTAGTTGTGAATATCATTGAGAATTTTCCTGTACCAAATACTCTAGCCCTTACAAGTGTGGCTGAGTTTGGTTGTTTATTGCGTAGTGGCCAGGACATTGTGGAGGCCAAACGATTTGCTCGGACTAAGGGAGTAGCATTCAAAGTGATTGGGGCAGGGTCCAATTTGGTGCCGTTGCCCAAGGTGAGGGGGGTGTTGGGTGTTATGGCGTCTACTGGCGTCCATGTCATCGATGAAACTAATACTGAGGTCTTGCTGGAAATTAGTGCCGGCCAGAATTGGCATGAGCTTGTCATGCACTGCGTAGGTCAAGATTGGTTTGGTATCGAAAATCTCGCATTGATTCCGGGTCTAGCAGGTGCTGCGCCGGTACAAAATATTGGCGCTTACGGTGTAGAGTTGGCTGATGTCCTTGAGGCGGTGCAGATTGTTGACGCACAGAACCGATTGCTCTGGCTGAGTAACGAGAAGTGTGGCTTTGGATATCGAAGCAGCCGTTTTCAAGGTCGAACGGAAGAAGTGATTACGGCACTCAGGCTGCGTTTATCAAAGTTGCCAAAGCCCTGTTTGACCTATCCTGAGCTTGCCGATCGTTTCACCAATTTTAGCGGGCTTACGGCGCAGCGTATCGCTGACGCGGTGATTGCGATCCGCACAGCTAAGCTGCCCGACCCCACGGTGGATCCAAACGTTGGAAGTTTTTTCAAGAATCCGATCATCAACTCATCTCAGATTGCAGACTTCGAAGCGCTGGGCTTATCCACTTATAACACTGGAGCTGGCGTAAAATTATCGGCAGCACAGTTGATTGATCGTTGCGGCTGGAAGGAAAAACCAGGCGAGCGGGTGGGTTGTTGGCCGCACCAACCTCTCGTGTTGGTTAACTATGATAACGCCGAGGCATCGCACATCTTGGAGTTTGCCAATGATGTGCGAGCCAGCGTTGCTGAGGTATTTGCCGTTCAGCTAGAAACTGAGCCTTCAGTTTTATCCTGATTGTCATTGTTGGGAACGCTCACACCCTCTGATCTCAGCGCTGCTTCCCGCTCACGCCGCCGCACTTCTCGTGGGTCATTGGAAGCCCTAGCGGGTTTTTGTGGAGTCGCCTCAGCTGGGGTTATGGGTTGCTCCTTTGTGGAAGCTGATTCTTCTGCGCTCGATTCGATGCTAGGCTCTTCGGTTTCGCCTGCTGATGTGTCCTGCACCGCACCACCGCTGGGGTCTGCATGCTCCTCTATATTGGTCGCCTCGTGTTGTTGAGGTTCAGTAGTTTCTCGAGCAGCAGTCGGTGTTGTTGCATTCGATATTGATGTTGGCGTGTCGTTAGACTCTGCACTCGGGGCATCATCCGTAATATTCGTATTACCGGTGTCGGCTGGCTCTACGGCTTCAGCGAATGCCACAGAAGATGATATTTCGCTGTGCTGCTCCGCCGCGGGTTCTGTAGCGGTCGGCACTTTGTTTCTGGGGTCATTCTCGGCTCGAGCGGTGGCAGCGCCAACGTCGGCAGTTGCCTTAACTGAGGCTGTTGAACTTTCCTCCGGTTCTACCACAGCGGAAGTCTCAAAGTCTGGAGTCTCTGCCGCAGGTTCTGATTTGTATGCCGGGATTTCGATGTTACGCGGTGGTGCGCTGCGGTCGCGCTTTGGCTGACGCTTACTCTTCGCTAAATCCTCAGCGCTAGGTTGGCGTTCCTCCTTTGGAATCGCTACGAAATCGTCTTGGGTTGCGCTGCGTTCGGTCTTAGCTTTACTGCGCGTCTTTGATTCGGCCTTTGAGTCGTTATTTGCAGTGGTTGCTTTCTTATTTGTTCGCCTCTCTTCGGGATTGGTTTTACGAGTTCGCCGCTTGTCATCCCGCTCCCCATGATCGCCTCGCTTTTGCTCTGTGCGACTGCCATTACCTTCTCGTTTGCTGCTGTTGTTTTCATCTCGGCGCTTGCGTTGATTGCGGCCGCTCGTCGGTTTAGCTCCGCGTTTGCTTTTGCTCTTGCGCTCTTCGTCGGTAGTGGTTACTTCGTCAGAGAAAAGGCTCTTGAACAATCTTTTGAAAAAGCCAGGAGACGCATCAGTCTTGGCAGCAGGGACTACTGTCGGCGCAGGTGTTCGATTTTGGATCTGGGGCTTCACAGCTGCTTGAGGATGCTGAGGGAGGGCGGTTTCCTCAGGCATTTCTTGTGCGGTCGCCTGATTTGCAAGATCCGAGAGCATATAGCTAGGGATTTCGCCTTCATCTTCCACGTGGTCATCGCGAAGTCGTTCCACCAGATAGTGCGGAGTTTGCAGATTTGAGTTGGGGATAATGACGATATGGGTCTGCGAGTGCTTTTCTATTTCCGCCAGATCACTGCGTTTCTCATTAAGTAAAAATGCGCCAATCGCGAGCGGTACTTGTACTCGGATAACCGCGCTGCGTTCTTTGAGAGACTCTTCCTCCATTACCCGCAGTATCGCTAGCGCCAACGAACGGGTATCACGAATGCGGCCTTGACCATTGCAACGCGGACACAGCTCGGTAGAAATCTCCTCTAATGAAGGGCGTAATCTTTGACGACTCATCTCCATTAGACCGAAGCGTGAAATTCGGCCAGTTTGAATCCGTGCGCGATCGGCTTCTAATGCATTGCGCATGCGATTTTCTACGGCACGTTGGTTTTTGGTAATCATCATATCGATGAAATCGATGACCACCAGACCGCCGATGTCCCTAATCCTCAGTTGGCGGGCGATCTCGTCGGCAGCCTCTAAATTAGTGTTAAGGGCAGTTTCCTCTATGTCTGAACCCTTGGTCGCACGAGCGGAATTTATATCGATTGAGACCAGGGCCTCGGTAGGGTCGATTACAATGCTGCCACCGGATGGCAATTTAACGGTGTGTTCAAAGGCCGTTTCGATTTGACTCTCGATCTGATAGCGGCTGAACAAGGGAATAGGATCATCGTAGGCTTTAACCTTGTCCCGATAATTTGGCATGACCTGGGAAATAAAGGCTGAAGCCTCTTCGAACGCCGATTCGCCCTCAATAAGCACCTCGCCGATGTCTGGACGCAAGTTGTCGCGAATAGCGCGCAGCACAGCGCTATTTTCTTGATACAACAGCGATGGCGTAGCCTCGCTGGCTCCGGCGGCTTTGATGGCTTCCCAAAGTTGCAGCAAGTAAGACAGATCCCAATTAAGTTCCTCGCTGCTGCGACCCACGCCTGCGGTGCGGACGATGACACCCATGCCAGCAGGTATATCGAGATTTGACATCGCGGCACGCAACTCGTCTCGATCATCGCCCTCGATTCGGCGAGAGATACCACCGGCTCTAGGGTTGTTGGGCATTAACACCATGTAACGCCCAGCGAGGCTTAAATACGAAGTTAGCGCTGCGCCCTTAGTTCCACGCTCTTCTTTCTCAACTTGGACAATGATTTCTGTACCTTCGCGTACCGTTTCACCGCCGGAATTGCCTTTTTGTTGATACTCGCGAGCAATCTCCTTGAGCGGCAAAAAGCCGTGACGTTCGGCACCGAAATCGACAAAAGCCGCTTCAAGGCTTTTCTCGACCCTGGTGATTTTAGCCTTGTAAATACTGGATTTTTTCTGTTCTCTAGAACGATTTTCGATGTCTAAATCGTAGAGTTTTTGACCATCCACAAGGGCTATGCGCACCTCTTCCGGTTGCCGCGCGTTAATTAGCATTCTTTTCATATCTTTCTCCGTCCGGACCACGCCACGGCGCATCCAGGTTATGGACGAAATAGATATAGAGTCTTTAACTGGCGGTGGTTGCTGGTCGACTTGTGATTATGCCCATCTCGATTACCCCTTCCGCTTTTAAACAAAAGCTCAACCGACAGGCCATAGCCGTACTGCTGACAGAGGCAAGTATTCGCGGGATTACCGATGCAACTGAGGTTGCAATAAAAACCTGTCTACTGTCGTTAAAAATCCATTGCCACCGCGGATCCGTTTCCGCTTCCAGAAAGAGGGCGGGCTCACAGGTTAAGAGATGCTGCTAACCGCATCTGCCGGTGCATCTGATAGACAAATGACTCCGGTTGCTGGCCTTGATTGCTCTTATGCCGTCTTTCACACGCTTACCGCTATGGGAACGCGTGTAATCACTAAAATCTATTTCGCCGTTAATTAGAGATGCGTAAATTGACGCATCGTTTTTGCAAATGAGACCGCCGATCGTGTCGCCAGCGGTTCTAATTATCTGTGTTAAGTCTGGGCACGGCATTACTAATACTGTCGCTGCCATCACCATAACGATTGCGGTCGCTACTGATACTATAGCGACATGGAGCAATGATGCTGATCTAAGCGCGGCTTTTTAATTGCGCTTCGCGACCGTGCCCAG
Organism: K189A clade bacterium; assembly: GCA_902565895.1. Taxonomy (GTDB): domain Bacteria; phylum Pseudomonadota; class Gammaproteobacteria; order Pseudomonadales; family Azotimanducaceae; genus UBA4421. The sequence goes on along the minus strand of CACFGV010000004.1, from coordinate 66,995 downwards.
TAAAAACACAGAGAGCTTACCAGCGATTGCTAACTCCCTCAAACGATTAAATTTTTTGCCGAATCAGAGCGCCGATGCCAGTAACGTACATAGAAATTCATCACTCAGAGGATGTTGGTCAACGAATTGATAACTTCTTGCTGCGTAATCTGAAAGGGCTGCCGCGGCAACGCATATATAAAATCCTGCGTTCTGGCGAGGTGCGCGTTAACGGTGGGCGGGTAAAACCCAGCTATCGTTTGCAGTTGGATGATCGAATCCGCATTCCCCCAGTAACCACTAAGTCGGTAACGCCCGTAAAGTTCGCAGATTCGACTCAGGAAATTTTGCAGTCGGCAGTTATCTACGAGGACGGCGATGTGATTGTATTGAACAAACCCTCGGGGTTTGCGGTACATGGCGGCAGTTCGGTTGCTAGCGGAGTGATTGAACTGCTGCGAGAAATGAGGGGTATGCCAAGACTGGAACTCGCCCACCGTATCGACCGCGATACGTCGGGCTGTCTACTCATTTGCAAGGGTCGTTCGGTACTAGCAGCCGTGCAAGAGGCTTTCAGGCAGCGGGTGGTGAAAAAGAAATACGACACATTCGTTGACGGCGAATGGCCTCCATCGGTTCGTACCGTGTCTTTGCGATTGCAGCGCTATGAAACGGCTTGGGGCGAGCGGCGTGTTCGTGTTTCATCCTCTGGTCAGCTAGCCCGTACCGATTTTTCTGTTATCGCACGCAAAGCTCAGGCGACGCATTTGGCTGCCACCCTACATACCGGCCGCACTCATCAGATCAGAGTGCATACCCAGTCCCAACAACACCCAATTTTGGGTGATAGCAAATATGGAGAGACAGGTGGGCTTGCGGCGCCGCGACTCTGTTTGCATGCGTCGCGGCTGGTAGTCCCAATCGGGTCGGATCGACTGGATGTAAAGGCGCCAGTGCCCTTGGATATGCAAAGTTTTTGGAACGCTTTGAACGAGCACTAGGCCGAGTTAGAGCTAAAAGAGATCCCTAGCGCTTTAAGCCGATGAGTCAACTGGATCAGAGAAATGCCCTGCAGGGCGCTCGGATCACGGGTTTTTACCTCGCTAAACAGTGTTATGCCTAAGGCCTCGATCTTAAAAGAACCTGCGCAATCGATGGGCGTATCTGCGTCAACGTAAGCTTCTATCTCGTTGGCGCTAAGGGTCCGTAGCTTCAAATCAGTAACGTCTAAATCGTGGGTGATGGAGGCGACGCCCTGTTGGTTGGTTTTGATTATCGTCATGCCGGTGTAAAAGGTCGCTGCACAGCCACTCATGTCAGATAGCTGTGCTATGGCGCCACTTCTACTACCCGGTTTGTGTAAGATTTGGCCATTACACGAGCCCGTTTGATCACAGCCGATAATGATCGAGTTCGGGCAGATAGAGGTAATGCTGAGCGCTTTGTCCGCTGCCAGTCGTATCGCTAGTTGCTGAGCTGTCTCCTCAGGACGCGGTGTCTCATCGACATTTGAGACGCGTTGCTCGAAAGACAGGTTGAGCCGTCGCAGCGATGCCGCTCGATATTTGGACGCCGATGCAAGAACGATGTTTGCGCTCATAATTTCCAAGTTACTTTACACAACGTTTTCAGATACCTATCATTGCCGCCGCTCCGTGCAGGCTCGAGGAATGGCCGTGGCTAACTCAAGTTACAAGGGCTTGGCGCAAAAAAACAGTGTTGTAAACCGCAAGGTCCCAGCAGCAGAACTGCCTCGCCTCGTGAGGATCTGCGAGAGCGTAGATGCTGTAAGCGTTGAGTTGAAATTTCGATTCGACGATCACGGTAGGATTTGCGTCGAAGCGAGCACCGAAACGTTAGTGCATGTTGCGTGTCACTTGTGCAGTGAAGCGGTGGCGTGGCCCATGCAGGTAGCTTTCGCAGCCTTAGTGGCTATAGACGAAGATCAGGCAAAGTCCTGGGTAGACATGACTGAGCCAGAATATGTCATCGTGGCGGCCGGGCGGGAGCTTGATATCGCCGAGCTTATCGAGGACGAGCTGATTCTTCAGTTGCCCAGGCGAGTATGTTTCGATGAATCGTGTGAGCATAAGCCGACAATGCAGTTTTTCGAGGCAGGGGTTAGGGCGCAAAGTAGTCTGCCAGCTGATAGGCAACTGCCATTTAAGGACCTTAAAGAATTCGTCGGCAGGAATGGCCTTGCGACAAAGCAAGATTCCGAAGATTGAGAAACAAAGTAAGATTCCGAAGATTAATAATAGATGTTTTAAAAAAAGGCCTTCTAAGCGACGCCAGGTCGTTAACCGCGCCGGCATTGCACAAAAGATAACCAGTCATTGACACAACGAGCTATCTGGAAAACCAGATAACTGAAACAAAGGAAACCGCTATGGCAGTTCAAAAAAGTAAGGTTACGCGTTCTCGCAGAGGGCAGAGACGCTCCCACGACGCATTATCTGCGCCGACGTTGTCAGTAGAACCGACATCTGGAGAAACTCACCGTCGACATCATGTGAGTGCTGATGGCTTCTATCGCGGCCGTCAGGTCATGCCAGATAAAAAATAGTTCTCATTTCGACGCCCCGAACAAGCAGCGTTAAGGCTGTCGCTTTTCTGCCTGGAAATTTCTCGGCGAAATTCGCAAGCCTGTTGCGCAGTATGACAACCCCGTCTGACATACCAAAACTGAACCTCCTGACTTGGTATTGCATCCGTCAGCGCTGCAGCCCTGGCGACTTCATGGATGCTAGGTACAGGTCAAAACAGGCGGACCATTGCTCGAGATGTATTAATATAAGGACATAAGCTATGCGTGTTGCAGCTGTTTTCCCAGGACAAGGTGCTCAATCCGTTGGAATGTTAGCGGATGTCGCGAATCACAGTTCGATCATAAAACAGCGCTTTGCTGAAGCCTCCGAAGCCTTGTCATTTGATCTGTGGCAGATGACCCAAGACGGACCAGCAGAGGTACTTGGTCAAACAGAGAACACGCAACCGGCCTTATTGACGGCAAGCGTTGCGTTGTGGGATGTGCTGCAAAGCGAGCGTGCGCAGCCCGTTCAAGCCGATGCCATGGCTGGCCACAGTCTGGGAGAGTATTCAGCGCTCGTTTGCGCGGGAGCGATTAACTTTGTGGACGCTGTACGGCTGGTCCGCAAGCGCGGTGAATTGATGCAACAGGCCGTGCCCATTGGACAGGGTGGCATGGCAGCCGTCTTAGGCCTTGACGACGCGACTGTGCGTGACTGTTGCGATTCGATCCCCGGCGTGGTCACTGCGGCCAATTACAATGCGCCCGGTCAGGTAGTCATTGCCGGAGAAAGCGCTGCGGTTGAAGCTGCAATCTCGGTCTGTAAAGAAGCTGGGGCCAAACGCGCGGTAACGCTCGATGTCAGCGGCCCGTTTCATTCTCCTTTGATGGTTGCCGCAGCCGAAGAGTTCTCCGCAGCGCTGAACGATGTGAACGTGGTAATGCCACAAACAACAGTGATTCAAAATGTGCACGCACAACCAGCGGCTAGTGTGGAAGAACTGCGTACTAATTTAATTGCACAGCTATCAGCACCGGTGCGCTGGACTGAAACGATAGAAAAGCTGGTTGCCGAGGGCGTTGATCAATTTATCGAAGCCGGGCCGGGTAACGTTCTTAGCGGCTTGGTAAAACGTATCGCCCGGGGTACGCCGACGATCGCGCTGTCCTCCGCTGATGGGCTGACCGACGCAATAGCGTTATAGCCAAGACTACGAGGGAACCATGGAATCCAAAAGTGCATTGGTAACAGGTGCCAGTCGCGGCATTGGATCGGCGATTGCGGAGAAGCTAGCAGACCAGGGTTTTTTCGTTATAGGTACAGCCACCACAGCAGCCGGCGCGGAACAGATTTCAAATGACCTAGGCGACCGTGGCTGTGGTCTTAAATTGTTAGTACAAGACCAGCATTCTGTTGAGGCCATGGTTGAAGAACTAGCGACCTTGGAGGTCGGGTCCCCCTTGATACTGGTCAACAACGCGGCGATAACCAGAGACAATCTAATGCTGCGTATGTCCGCAGAGGAATGGCAAGACGTAGTCGATACCAATCTCAGCGGAGCATTTCGCGTGACCAAGGCGCTGTTGCGCAATATGGTTAAGGCACGATGGGGTCGCATCATCAATGTGGGATCGGTGGTCGGTCGGCTTGGGAATCCCGGACAAGTAAATTATGTAGCGAGTAAAGCTGGATTGGAGGGATTCACTCGATCCTTGGCGCTAGAAGTTGCGTCAAGAGGTATCACCGTAAATCTGCTAGCGCCAGGTCTAATTGAAACGGATATGACCGCAGAGCTGACTAATGAACAACGCGATGCGATGTTAACCAGAATTCCACTAGGTCGAATGGGTCAGGCGAACGATGTGGCCGCTGCCGCAGCTTTTTTGAGCAGTGATGATGGCGCATACATAACCGGCCAAACGCTTCACATTAACGGCGGAATGTTCCTGAGCTAGTCGCCAAAAAGTTGACAAGGCATGCACAGATTTCAGTGAAATTGATTATTGAATTGCCAAAACCGCATCTATAGAATCCCGCGCCTCGAACCTAGGAACCATCAGGAGATGTCTTTAGCATGAGTAATGTTGAGGAAAGAGTAAAAAAGCTTATCTGTGAACAACTCGGCGTTAAGGAAGAAGAAGTGGGCAACGATGCCTCTTTTGTAGAAGACCTGGGCGCTGATTCGTTGGATACCGTTGAATTGGTCATGGCGCTCGAAGAAGAATTTGAAACAGAAATTCCGGACGAAGAGGCCGAAAAGATTACCACCGTTAAAGAAGCCATAGACTACATACTGGCTCACCAATAGATGACTCGAGGCGCTCGCATTGCTGGCGCCTTTTTTCGTTAGGGCATGTCGCCCGATCTCTACCCACTCCGTATTGACCCCATCAACCATTCGGTTTGTTGGCGGTATTTTATTGCCCGAATTCAAGTCGGTAAGGGACAATACATGATACAAGCGATGGAGCATTTATTATGATAAGCGCTCGTTATTCAATTTGTGGTCTTGGAGCGTAGCTATGAGCAGACGTAGGGTTGTCGTTACTGGCATGGGCATGGTCTCGCCTATTGGGCACAACGTTGATGAGTCATGGCAGGCTGCGCTGGCTGGAAAGAGTGGTATCCGCCAAAACGAAGGCTTCGACACCGAAGCCTTCGGCGTCAAGATCTGTGGCAATGTTGTTGATTTCGACATCAGCGACTATATGAACCCAAAAGAAGCCCGGCGCATGGATTCTTTTATCCAACTAGGTATAGCCGCCGCTACCCAGGCGATTAACGATGCGGGGCTAAGTGCTAACCCAGATGATGCTGACCGCATTGGCGTGGCTATAGGCTCAGGCATTGGTGGCATTGAGAGCATAGAGAACACTCATGCAACTTTAGTAAACAGCGGGCCTAGAAGGGTATCGCCGTTTTTCATCCCAGGCGTCGTTATCAACATGATCTCAGGTAACGTGTCTATCGAATGGGGCTTCAAAGGACCTAATTTCGCTGTTGTGACGGCCTGCACTACCGGTACACACAACATCGGTTTCGGCGCTCGTATGATTCAATACGGTGAAGCAGACGTGATGATCGTGGGCGGCTCCGAGTCCGCAACCTCGCCAATTACTGTGGCAGGATTCCATTCTATGAAAGCGCTCTCTACTCGTAATGATGATCCCCAAGGGGCCAGCAGGCCCTGGGATGCTGAACGTGATGGGTTTGTGCTTGGAGAAGGGGCGGGGGTTCTCGTTCTTGAAGATTATGATCGAGCCAAAGCGCGTGGTGCTGCTATCTATGCCGAGGTTACTGGGTTCGGCATGAGTGCGGACGCTTACCACATCACTGGTCCCGCAGAATCAGGGGAAGGTGGTGCAGCGGCGATGCAGAATGCGCTTAATGACGCCCAGCTAAATCCTCAAGATGTGGGATACCTAAATGCCCATGGCACCTCTACTCCCCTAGGTGATGTCGCTGAGACACAAGGCATTAAATCCGTTTTTGGTGCGGATACATCACTTTGTATTAGTTCCACGAAATCAATGATTGGCCACCTCTTAGGTGCTGCGGGCTCTGTGGAGGCAATATTCACGATCAAGGCAATTACCGATCAAGCATTGCCGCCTACGATTAATCTCCACAATCCAGGTGAGGGCTGTGATCTGGACTATGTGCCTAACGACGCCCGCCAAGTTAGCTTGGAGCATGCTGCGACCAATTCGTTTGGCTTTGGCGGCACAAACGGCACCTTAATCTTCAGTCGTGTCTGACTTACTGAATGATCCGCTGCTAGCACAAGATACGCCGCGTAAACCCACTCTAGTCTCTGTAGGTGCTGGCGTTTCCGGTATTGTATTGATCATTTTAGGGGCCTATTTCGGCCTCCTAGGTTGGGCGGAACGCCCTGGGGATTTACCTGATCCCATTCGCTTTGAGGTACAAGTCGGCCAGTCGTTTGCTGACATTGCTAACCAATTGCAGCAACGTCGCGCGGTGACAAACACTACGCTGCTCTCTCTGTACGCGAGATTGCGAGGGCTGGACAGCGTTCTGCAAGCTGGCGAGTATGAGATTCCAAGGCATGTGTCACCCCAGATGCTGTTGACGCTGATGGCTACGGGCAACGTAGTGCTGCACTCTGTGCAGCTTGCCGAAGGTCTCAGATTGCAGGACGCGTTAGCGAGGTTGCGCAGTGATACAGTGCTGATAGACGACCTTGGCATTGGACTCGCTAACAACGAGTTACAGCGGTTACTCACGCGCCTCAACTTGGATTTACCCTTTGCGGAGGGATATTTTTTTCCAGACACCTATCATGTCGTGAAAGGCACTAAAGTTAGCGATGTTTTGCTGTTGTCACAGAAAGCCATGGCAGAAAAACTCGCCTACGCTTGGCAACAAAAAAGCCCTTCAGCAAAACTAGCCTCTCCAGAGGAACTGCTAATTCTTGCGTCCATCATTGAGAAAGAGAGCGCGGAAGAAAGCGACCGTCGCACTATAAGTCAGGTATTTCACAATCGCTTGCGCTTAAACATGCGGCTGCAAACCGACCCAACTGTGATTTATGCGCTGGGCGATGCCTTCGATGGCGACATCCGATCACGTGACTTGCGAGTGGAATCGCCCTTTAATACCTACCGAGTGAGAGGGTTACCGCCCACGCCCATCGCACTGCCTTCCCTGGACTCTATGCTTGCGGCAGCGCAGCCCTCCGAAGGAGAGTATTTGTACTTCGTCGCGCGCGGTGACGGCACTTCGCAGTTTTCGCAAACACTACAAGAGCACAACGCCGCAGTGCGAAAATTTCAACTAAAACGAGCAGATTAGGTCGCCGGAATGCCTCAACGTATAGGTAGATTTATTTCGTTAGAAGGCTCCGAGGGGGTTGGGAAAACCACGAATATAGGCGTTATCAGCCAACTTCTTGAGGCCCGTGATATACCTTTCGTATGCACCCGAGAACCGGGTGGTACCCCGTTAGCTGAGTCTTTACGCGATGCAATGCTTACCCAGCGAGCTGAGCGAGTTGATGCTTTGACGGAGCTATTGCTTGTGTTTGCAGCGCGTATGCAGCACTTAGAAAATTTGATTAAGCCGGCCCTGGCTCGCGGTGAATGGGTCATTTGCGATCGCTTTACCGACGCATCTTATGCTTATCAGGGGTACGGTCGGGGTCTAGCGCTTGAGCGCATTGCCTTGCTTGAAGAGTGGGTGCAAGACGGTTTACAGCCCGATTTGACCCTGATCTTAGACTTAGACCCGACCCTTGCGGAACAGCGTATGCGTGCCAGAGCAAAGGATCGTATGGAATCCGAGCAGTTAGAATTTTATCAGCGCGTGCGCTCGGGTTATCTGGCCCGAGCTGTGACATCAGAGCGCTACAAAGTGATTGATGCAGGACAGACAATGGACGCAGTTGCCGCTGCCATCGAGGTTCAGCTTACCGCGTGCATCTCTGACTGGCAGACGCGGCCCTAGTTCATGTTTCAGTTGTATCCCTGGCACGGTGGCTTAGTTGGGCGCCTTGTTGACTTGGCGGAAAGGCAGAGTTTACCCGCTGCTATTGCACTGACCTGTGCAGAAGGTTGGGGTGGGGAGGATTTGCTGTCACGTTGCGCCTCAGAATTGCTGCAGATTAAGAGTGATCTGCCGGTGGACCAGGTGGCACATCCGGACTTTTGCTGGCTGCAACCGGAAGGTGCTGTAATCAAAATAGATGCGATTCGGCGGTTGAACCAATTTGCGGTGCAAACGCCGCAGATAAGTGTTCGTAAGGTTGCAGGCATTGTTGATGCGCACTTAATGAATAAGAACGCCGCTAATGCATTGCTGAAAATCTTAGAAGAACCACCTCCCAATACCCACATCATACTCGTTACGCCATACTGGGGTCGGCTTTTGCCGACCATCAGAAGCCGTTGTCAGCGGTATGAACTCGAGCGAGATCGCGAATCGTCGGTGAAATGGCTAATTGAACAGGGTGTTGCGCCGCAAGCAGAGGACTTATTAGAGACCAATGGCGCACCATTGGCTCTGTTAAACGCTCAGGGTTTTGATTTACGCCAATGGTTGGATGACCTTGAGCACAGTCACGAGCCAAGCGCATGCGCTGCGATACTGCTAAAAGCCGACGTTGTTGAGGTGCTGGCGCGATGGTCGCGCTTGTTGGTGTCACGTCAATGGCAGTCTGCTGATCGACAGACGTTGGCATTTATCGATGAGGTAAATCAGGTGCGAATAGCGCTGCAGAGTTCTAATTCGGCGAATCCGCAATTGCTGGTCGAAAGGTTGCTCGCGCAGTGGCAGGCGATTTCGGCGTCCAAGCGCAGTAAACAAAAGTTACAAGCAGGTGCTTAAAAGAAATGTATGTCGATTCTCACTGTCATTTAAATTACCTCAAGTCGTCGTCGGGCGCGTTGGAGCGTGCGCGTTCCAGTGGCGTCGATGGTGTTTTATGCATTGGTGTAGACGAAGTCGGTATAGATGATGTTTTGGCGGTTGCAAATGCCAATGATGACGTTTGGGCGAGCGTGGGGTTGCATCCCCAGAGCGCTGGGCAAGATTTCGGGTGGATAGAAACTAAGCTTAGCGCTTCGAGTGTTGTGGCAGTCGGCGAAACTGGTTTGGACTATAAAACTGCCTCAGATGTAGACGAAAGACAAAGGCAACTTGCCGCTTTCGAGCATCAAATGAGCTTAGCCCAGAAGTACGGATTGCCGGTCGTTATTCACACTCGCGACGCAGAGCGAGACACTCTGGGCATACTCAAACGGTACCCGGATGTTGTCGGAGTTTTGCATTGTTTTACTGAGTCATGGGAAATGGCTGAACAAGCTCTGTCCATGGGGTACTACATTTCCATCTCCGGCATTGTGACTTTTGCTAATGCTGAAAACGTTCGGGAAGTGGCCCGCCAAGTTCCGGCGGATAGACTGCTTATTGAAACCGATGCGCCTTGGTTGGCACCCGTTCCATACAGAGGTAAAGAAAACGAACCGGCCTTCGTTGCTGAGACGGCAAAGTATCTTGCGCGGTTGCGAGATGAACATGTTGATGAATTAGCCGAGCGTACGGGTGACAACTTTAGACGTTTGTTCCTGTCTGCAGATGGCGGGTAAAAAATTCTAAGATCGTGGTAAATCTGTGAATCGAGACGTGGCGCTCTTGCATGGAGTGTTTCGCGCCAGGATAAGTCATTAAATCGAACGTTTTCCCAAGTTTTTGTAATTCTGACATGATCAGAGTGCTGTGACTGAAAAGTACATTGTCGTCGGCCATTCCATGCATCAGTAACAGCGGATTGGACAGCTCAGCGAGGTGTGCGATGACGCTGCTTTGTTGGTAGGCCTCAGCATTCTCTTCAGGCAGGCCCATGTATCGTTCAGTGTAATGACTGTCATAAAGCCGCCAATCGCTCACGGGTGCTACAGCAACTCCTGCTTTAAAAACGTTGGGCGCTTTACACAACGACATTAGGGTCATATAGCCGCCATAACTGTGGCCAAAAATTCCTAGGTTACCTAGGTCGGCCCAAGCAACGTCTTTCAGCATCGCGATGCCAAGCAACTGATCGTCCACCTCCGCGCTACCCATCGCGCGGTAGATCGGCGCTTCAAAGTCACGGCCTCTATTGGTCGAGCCACGGTTGTCTAGTTCTAACACGCCAAATCCGTGATGTGCGAACAACTGCAGTAACAGGGGACTCCATTCGCGACGTACTTTTTGTGCGCCAGGGCCACCATAAACATAGACGATTACTGGATGTTTGCCGGTTGGATTTAGAGGCGGTGTAAGTCGGTAGTGTAAGGGATGCTTATCAGGACCAGGCAAGTAGTCGAACTGGCTGTTGACGTGGCTATTGATGAACGGATGATAGGGGTGTTGCGCATCAATCACTTCTTCGAATAAGTCAAAACTGTTGCCGGAATGACTACCCCGCACTGGTTGCAGCGTCACCCTCAAAGGAGTGCGGTCGCTGGTAAAGCGGTCCAACAGCACTGAGTGCTCTGGGTTGATTATTAGATCGTGCCAGCCCTTGTCTTTGGTCAGCTTTTCACACTTATCACCTTCTAGAGACAGGGCAAAGAGATGATTCTCGGTGGGTGTTTCATCCCAACCGCAAACGAAGAGATTGAGTTGATCGACTGCCAGCACTTGGTTGATGTGGCTGGGGCCGTGCAGAGATTTCGGTTCTTTTTGTTTGCTCAGCACTATGGCCTGACGAGGACCGTTGGCCTCTGAGGTAAAAATAATCCTGCCGTTACTGGCTTCTGTCAGATCATCGGTCAAATTGACCCAAGTAGCTGAACGCTCTACGAAAAAGCTCGTCCAGGCTGGTTGAGCATAGTCTTTGTACAAAATTGTGAGCGTCTGCTGAAGCCGATCCTGGCATTGGATGTACAGGCCGTCGCTAAAGGCATTTACCCGAGCCAGATATGCATACTCAGTGCTGTCTTGCCATATTTGCTGCTGCTCGCCAGAGTTAACGTGGTATTGCCACAAGGCCACTGATGGATTTGTGGCTCCTGCGAAGGGGTAACGTTGCTCAATGGTGTGGCTGCCGCGAGCGTCTACTTCTGTACGATTGCTTATGGCAACGGGTGTTTCGTCGACCTTGCAGAAAAACAACAGCGATTCATCAGGTGACCACCAATGACCATTAAATCGGTGCATTTCTTCAGCGGCCAAAAAGTCCGCTAGGCCGTTCGTTACGGTTGCGGTCGCGTCAAAACTGACTCGGGTCTCTGGTGCCGTCTCGGGACTCAACCGGCGAAAATACAGCTCGCCATTGCGCACATAGCTGATGTACGAGCCGTTGGAACTGATGGTAAAGGCGCTTTGACGTTTATCGGCGTCGGTTAGGCGAGTTATTTCACTCAGATCTACAGACACATAATAAGCCTGACCGTCTATGCAGGCGACCAGCGCGTTAGCGTGCGGACACCAGAAATACTCGGTGACGCCTTGAGTAAACTGCCGACGGCGTTCTCTTTCCGCACGCTCCGCCGGCGACAGTTTGGTTACATCGTCGTCGCGCTCATCGGTCACAGCAGCGGCGTTCAACAAGCAACGCTCCTGTTGTGATGCTCTATCTAACAGCCATAGGTCCAGTTGCCGACTGCGCTGGGCGTTTGCTCGCAAAAAGCTAACGTAATTGGCGCAGGGTGAAATTTTGTATTGGGAAGGTTGTTCAAGTCGTAAAGCGGGTTCGGAAAAAAGGCGCTCTGGGGTGAGCTTGTTATTCATGGATGGGCACCCGTATATCCAATAGTCGTAAAAGCATCGCGTGTCAGGTTTTCTATTCCTGTGGGCAGCACGCGCACGTTATCTTCGATGCGAATCCCGCCGAATGGGCAAAGTGCGTCGATTAAGTGCCAGTTGAATGAGGCGTGATTGTTTCGATAGGGCTCCAGAAGCACTGGAATGAAATACAACCCTGGTTCAACTGTCAGTACCATATTCTCGCTGATCGGTCGGGTGAAACGCAGCGCAGGATAGTTCTCTGGTGGCGGACGCAGTTCACCTGATTCGGCGATTTGTTGCCCACCCACATCATGCACTTGCAATCCCAACAAGTGGCCAAGGCCATGAGGGCAGAAGGCTTCTGTGAGTCCGTGTGCAAAGGCTTCTTGAGCTGAGCATTTAAGAATGTGGTGAGTCGTCAAGATCTCAGCAAGTTGTTCGTGCATGAGTTGTTGCAGTTCTACGTAGCTGCCGCCAGGCGCAACCGCATTCACCAGTCGGTCCTGATGGTTTCGCATCTCGGCAAGCAAGCTCGTAAAAGCCGCGTGGGCCTCATGTGCTGCGTTAGATTGCGCTGTTACGTAGGTTCTTGTGATATCACTGGCGTAACCGCGGTAACTTCCGCCAGCATCTATCAGCAGACTGTTCAGTTCTGTTGGTGTGTGCCGGTCTTGGAATTGATAGTGCAGAAAAGCGGCATGATGGTTCTGAGCGACGATGTTGCCGTAGGGCAGCTCTGGTTCGTTCTGCTCGCTGGCATCTAAAAAAGCCATGTGCACATCGAATTCGCTGCCACCTTCGCTAAAACAGTTGGCCGCTGCTCGGTGACCCAGTGCGCCCATGATCGATGCGTTGCGCATCGCAGCGAGTTCGTAATTGGTCTTGGCAGCGCGGGCAAAATTTAGTCTGTGAATAAGGCTCGACGGATTCTGTTGCCAGTCTTTGCCCAACAGGGTTTTGCAACTAGGCTCACCAACAAAGGCGACGCGCTCGGGTGCCTTGGTTAACTGCTCTACTTGTTCAGTGCAGTGCTGATGCAGATCGGCAACTGTCGTAAACGTCCTTATCTCCAAATGTCCACTCAAGTGATCGGGTGGCATTGGCACCGCATGCCAATAATCGCTAGGTTGGAAAAACAGTAGCCTGGTTGTTTTGCCTGGACAGATCACTAGGCAACTTTCGGCGACGGCGTATTCAGGGGGGATCCATTGCAGAAAATGAGGGTTGGCTTTGAAGGTTGGGCCATGATCATCTTCAAAGAATAATTGAGCTTGTCCAGCGTGCACGACAACGAGATCAAATTTGGCGTCCGTTACCGTTTGCCACCAAGTCTTTTGAATCTCGGTGTAGTGCTCTTGCAACAGTTCGGGAGTATCAATCGGTAAATACGAATAACGTTCAGTGCCGTCCATATCGGGTGTTTAGTCGTGCTGTTCAGAAGCGATAATCATAGCAGTGAGCGTCGACTCAAGCTGATCAATTTATAGCTAATCAACCTAGTGGTACTGCGCGTTATATGCGACTCATGTTAGATTGATCGAAAATACGGTTTGGAGACGTTATGGAAGCCTATGCCTATGCGGCACCCAGTTCTATTGCCGAGGTGACCGCGCTGCTTCAAGAGCACGCAAATGATGGTAGGCCTACTCAGATACTAGCTGGGGGCACTGATGTGTTGGTGCAAATGCGCAGCTCTCGACGCGCGCCTCGCACAATCGTGGATATAAAGCGTTTGCAAGAAACCAATCGCCTCGAGGTCAGTCAAGATCAAATTTATATAGGTTCTGCTGTGCCGAGTGCGCGTATGCAGGAAAATTCCGAATTGAAAGCTTTGTATCCTGGATTGCTCGAAGCGGCAGATCTGATCGGTTCAACCCAGGTGCAGGGCCGTGCCACAATTTGCGGCAATTTGTGTAATGCGTCTCCTGCAGGCGATAGCATTCCGGCGTTAATTGCCGCTGGTGCGGTTTGCGATATCGCCACCCAGAGCGGCGCTCGCGAGATGGCGGTTGAAAGATTTGTAGTTGGAGTTGGACGAAATGCGCTGGCGGATGGAGAGTTTCTGTTGGGGGTAAAGCTGCCGCGACCCGGTGTTGGAACCAAGGACGCGTATTTGCGGTTTACCCCACGTACTGAAATGGACATTGCAGTTGCAGGAGTCGGCGTTTCTGTAACGGTGCAAGATGGTATTTGTAGTGCAGCCAGGGTTGCTATTGGCGCAGTAGCGACCACAGCGTTGTTGGTGCCTGATGCGGCCAAGGCTCTGATTGGCAGTACCTTAGATGATGATGCATTGCAGGCGGCTGGCAATGCTTGTCAGGCGGCGGCACAACCGATTTCAGATAAACGTGGTTCAGCAGCGTATCGAAAGAAAATAGTAGCTGTCTTGTGTCGTCGGGCGGTGCAAGTGGCAGGTGCAAGGGCAATTGAGCGATAGCATGAGTAAATTACACATCACTACCAGCATTAATAACGAACCACGTGAATATCTATGCGAGCCGAATCAGTCGATGTTGGATGTTTTGCGCCACGAGTTGGGTCTCACAGGAACCAAGGAAGGGTGCGGAACCGGAGATTGCGGCGCTTGCTCCATTCTAGTGGACGGCAGGCTGGTTTGTGCCTGCCTTATGCTCGGTGCAGAGGCTCAAGACGCCGACATAGAAACCATTGAAGGTGTGGCTGGTGACGCTGGGTTACACCCCCTGCAAACTAAATTCCTCGAGCACGCAGCACTCCAATGTGGAATCTGCACACCTGGATTCATTATGGCGTCGAAAGCATTGCTCGAAAAACATCCGAACCCTGACGAAGCCACCATTCGTTATTGGTTGGCTGGCAATCTCTGTCGGTGTACGGGCTACGACAAGATTGTCCGCGCAGTGCAAGATGCAGCAGCTGAGATGTCCCACCCGGCCTAACGCGCACCTGCGTAATCGTATAAGGATGTAGCCTTGCCCAAGCTGGTTAACTTTGGTTCGTTGTGTATTGATTGGGTATATCAGGTACCAAGTCTTGTTGGTTCTGGAGAGACCCTTACCAGTACTGGTAGAACGGTACATGCTGGTGGCAAGGGACTTAACCAATCATTCGCTGCCGCTCGGGCCGGTGCCGAGGTCCTGCATTTCGGTGCCGTTGGCGAAGACGGTGAGTCTTTAGTTGCGGTCCTAGATGAGGTGGGTGTGCGCAGTGATGGGGTGGCTCGGATTGACACTGCGTCTGGGCACGCGGTGATTCAAGTCGACCCATCGGGGCAAAACGCCATTGTAATATTTCCAGGGGCTAATCGGCTTATTCCGGCTCAGGTGAGAAAGCAAGCACTCCACGCTTTATTGCCTGGAGATTGGTTACTACTGCAAAACGAAACGAGCGATGTTGCGGAAATGCTCACGCAGGCAGCCGCAAAGAAAGTAAATGCAGCGATTAATTTGGCGCCGGCGGACGATCGCATTCACGATTACCCACTGGAGTTGGCTCAGCTTCTTATCGTAAACGAAGTTGAAGCGATGGCTTTGGCCAAAAGCTCTGATTTGAACGAGGCATGGATAGTCTTAAGAGAGCGCTTTACCAGTACAGACTTGGTCTTAACGCTTGGACATCAAGGACTCTGGTGCGCTAGAGCGGAGACCAAAGACGTTATCATGTTAAATGCCCACTCGGTGTCGGCAGTGGATGAGACAGCTGCTGGTGACTCTTTTATTGGCTATTTGATGGCGGCGATGCTCGCGGGCCAACCGTTACCGGTTGCCCTCGAAGCAGCCAGCGCCGCAGGAGCGCTCGCCGTCACTCGATCCGGAGCTTCCACGTCTATACCTACGCGTGATCAGGTCGAGACACTGGTGGCTAAAGAGCAGTTAAATTGGCGTACGATTGCTTAAGTTAATCGAAATCCAGGCCGGTTAATTTGCCGAGATCCTCTATGGCTTGAGCTTCAGATAGCACTTTGATTGTTAGCATACCCAGTTCGCGTGCCGGCTTTAAGTTAATGCCCAAGTCATCAAGAAAAATTGCGTTTTCGGGCTGGACACCCAATCGTTCACAAGCGATGAGATAGATCTTTGGATTGGGCTTTCGAATCCCCTCTATGCTGGACTCGATTACCTGATCAAACAGTTGCATCACTTCAGCTACCGCATTGGCTTTAGCGGGGTCGCGAGTCATACTGGGGCCGTGGCCGGCCTTAACGTTGTTGGTGATGCAGGCAACTCTGTAGTGTGCCTTGCAACGCTTAAGTGTCTCTACCATACGAGGGCGCAGGTTACCGCTCAACACTGCGACCACGTCTTTGCCATTAATCCGGTGTCCCATCTGCTCGCTCTCGGCGGCAAATAACTCGTCAAATTCTTCAAGCGAAACAGCACTGGATTCGAATTTCGCCCATGCGTTTTCAGTTGGATTTACTGCATTCACACCCCTTATGAAATCCAAGGGTGCCCCGAGTTGCTTTTCTAAAATATTGAACGCATCGAACGGACTGCTGGTAAAGACACCGCCGAAGTCCCAAAGAATGGCTCTTATGTCTTTATTGTCGAAAGTTGGCACAGAGAATCCCCGGTTTTAAAAGTAGGCACTGGATCATAAGCGTAATTCGTCCGTAGACAATGTGGCATATACACGCAGAATCTGTTTGTAAGATTTTTGAACCACTTATATCGTGTGGCCTCTTAACAGTGGATCTCTTGAGGTGGAGCTATGACAAATATTTCTATTAAGTCATCGGATGGTTTTGAGTTGGGCTGTTACTGCGCAACTCCTGAGGGCAGCGCTAAAGGTGCGGTAGTCGTGATCCAAGAAATTTTTGGTGTCAACTCGCATATTCGAGATGTTGCAGATCGCTACGCGCACAATGGCTACAACGCCTACGCGCCGATGCTGTTTGACCGAGTAGGTCGCGGTATTGAACTGGGATATGAAGAGGCTGACATGGATAAGGGCATTGATCTTGCGTTTAACCAGCTGGATCTTGGGTTGGTACTTGAAGATGTGCAGGCGACAGTCAACCAGGCGGCGAACGACGGCAGAGTCGGTCTGGTGGGGTTTTGTTTTGGCGGCTTGGTGTCCTGGCTGAGCGCAGCGCAGATTTCCGGTTTATCTGCAGTTGTTGGTTACTACGGCGGTGGCATTGCTGGTCAACTTGATAAAAACCCCCAGTGTCCCACGATGCTTCACTTTGGCGAGCTTGATGCGCACATACCTATGACCGACGTAGACAAGGTTATCGCTGCGAACCCAAAGCTACCCATTCACGTTTACGCCGCCGATCACGGTTTTAATTGCGATCAGCGGGGCAGCTACGATGCTGATGCGGCAGATCTGGCTCAAAACAGGACCTTGGAGTTCTTTGCAAGCCATCTTGTTGAAGAGTAGCCAAACGCCATCGGCAGTGAATAGATAACGAACTAATGATGAGCAAGGGATATGCCGGTTTGAAGCGGTCATTATTTATACTTTTAGGCTGCTCTAGGGGGGTGCACTACCACTGCGATAAATATGCTTAGGGTGCACTATTGACATCCTTTGGGCGTTTGTTGATGCTTCGGCCCACGCTTCAGTGCGGGGGGCTGTCAGCGTTGAGGGACGCACTAAACCGAAAGGGCCTTAGTTCCAAGAGATCACCCCCAAACAGCTTTTAACCGACAGACAGTTCTGTTGCGCAGAGGCTGCTTAAAACTATTTGTTCGAGTGGTTAAAGATCGAAAACCAGTTTTTCGATCCGTAGCGTTGCAAGCTACTCTAGCCCGCCGTAGCAAATTCCATAGATTTTCCAGTAGGAAGTTGTGATGAAAAAACATATACGAAGGCTGTCAACAATGGTGCTGGCCGTAGCGGCGGCCATGTTGGGTGCCTCAGTTTATGCAACGACCCTGAATGACATTTTTCAGGTGGCGGAACGCATGAATGTGAATGCCAAAAAGTCTCAAGCTAAAATCGACGCTCTGAATGAAGACACGCGTCGACTGCTGAGCGATTACAAAATCGTTCTGAAAGAGATCGAGGGGCTACGGGTCTACAACCGCCAACTGGAAAAACAAATTTCCAATCAAGAAAAAGAGATGGCGCAATTGTCGTCCTCCATCGATGAGGTGACCGTTATAGAGCGGCAGATAACACCCTTGATGCTGCGCATGATCGACAGTCTTGAACAGTTTGTGGAACTGGATATACCGTTTTTGGAGGAGGAGCGTCGTGACCGCATTGAGCGTCTACGAGAAATCATGGATCGTGCTGATGTAGCCGTCTCAGAAAAATTTTCCCAGGTGCTTAGGGCGTTTCAGATCGAGAACGAATATGGCCGGACGATGGAGACCTACGGCACAACCATCATGTTAGATGGCGTAGAACGGCAAGTGGATATGCTCAAAGTCGGTCGTATTGCTTTGGTGTACCAGACTCCTGACGGCGAAGAGACCGGCATGTGGAATGCCGACGCAGGCGCGTACCAAGCCGTTGACAGTAGCTATGAAGGATCAGTTCGGCAGGGTATCCGCATGGCGCGACAGCAAGCGTCTATTGACATGCTTAGCTTACCTATTCGAGGCGCGGAGGCAGCCCAATGAGAACAACTCTTATGAAAATTAAATTTGCCTTTGGCGCAGCTCTGACTGCGTTGATGATGATGGCGCATGTAAGCGTCGCGGAAGATGCCGCACCTGCTGCGGGTGATCTTGAAGTGGTCAAAGCGAGCAGCCTCGATGAGCTGCTAGACAATGTTGAGCAGCGGCGGGTTGTTGAATCTCAAGAACACTCGTCCCGTGAGCGCCGATTCGCACAGGAGAAAGCGAATCAGGCGAAAATGCTGCAAGACGCAAAGAATGAACGTACCCGTGAACAACGACGTTCAGATCGTCTTGAAACAACTTTTGAAGAGAACGAAATTCGCATTGGCGATCTGCAAGAGCAGCTAGACAAGCGGTTGGGAAGTTTACGCGAGCTGTTTGGTGTTCTGCAGCAAGTCGCTGGCGATACTCGCGGATTGTTTGAGGGTTCTTTAATCTCCAGCCAATACCCAAATCGCGGCGAGTTCTTAGGCAATCTCGCTAAAAAGATGGGCACGTCCAGTCAGCTGGCCAGTATTGATGAAATGGAATCGCTGTGGTTCGAGCTGCAGCGGGAAATGACCGAGTCAGGCAAGATCTCCCGTTATCCCGGAACTATTACTCGCTTGTCTGGTGATAAAGACAACACTGATATTGTTCGTGTAGGTTCATTCGCGCTGCTCGGCGACGGCGAGTATCTGCAATGGAATGTAGACACACAGACCATAACCGAAATTGCGCGACAGCCGACGGGTCGCCATACCAGCACAGCCGAAGAAATGCAGGACGCGCAACCCGGTGAGATCGTAGAATTCTCTGTTGATCCAACTCGCGGCTCGCTTTTGGCGCTGTTAATTCAATCGGCAACCTTTGGCGAGAGGATTGGCTCCCCACTGGGTGGGCTCAGTGAGTGCTATTTACCATTCTGTGACGGCCAGGGCGGTGTGATTGGTGCGATCATAATTCTAGTCGGCATCGCGGCGTTAATTATCGCGATCGAGCGGTTGATTACCCTCACTTTTGTAGTCGGCGGAAAGGTCAAAGCTCAGCGCAACAGCTCCACAGTTAGCCGGGATAATCCCTTGGGCCGTGTATTGAGCGTCTATGAAGAGAACAAGGACGTTGATGTAGAAACCCTAGAGCTGAAGATGGGCGAAGCGATCTTAGGCGAGACGCCCGATCTAACCAAACGCATCAGTCTGATCCAGGTGATTTCTGTTGTAGCGCCGCTGGCAGGGCTTTTGGGTACGGTGATCGGTATGATCGAAACCTTCCAGGCGATCACATTGTTTGGTACCGGTGATCCAAAGACCATGGCAGGTGGTATTTCTACTGCGTTGATGACCACGGTACTTGGAATTACTGTAGCGATTCCGACCACGTTATTGCACCAATTCGTGCAATCGGCGTCAAAGGACTTGCTGCACATTATTGAAGAACAAAGCGCCGGCATCATAGCTGATCATGCAGAAAAATCAGGTCAGGCCTTAGGCTGATCGAGCACACTGGAAGGCATCTATGTTTAGTGAAGCTTACCTGGACATCATCCGCTACATGGAAATGGGCGGAAACGTCTTGTGGTACATCGCGGCATTAACGTGTTTCATGTGGACACTGATCTTCGAGCGAATTTGGTATTTCCGTGCCGAACACAAGAAATTGTTGTTTGAAGCAACAAGCACCTGGGAAAACCGTACGGAGCGTAGTTCTTGGAGTGCGCATCAGATTCGGGAAGGGATTATATCTGAGGGTGCTGGCAAAATTGCCGGCAGTCTCTCGATCATCGAAACCTGTGTCGCACTTTGTCCGTTATTTGGACTGCTTGGAACGGTGACCGGAATGATTGAGGTCTTTAATGCTATGGCGGTGCAGGGCGGTAACGCTCGTTCAATGGCGGCAGGGGTGTCAATGGCAACCATACCCACCATGTCCGGCATGATTGCATCATTATCCGGAATGGTAGGCACAACCTATCTGAAGCGTAAGGTCGAGTTTGAGACCCGGCGTTTTGAGGACAGTTTGCTGCTAGATCACTGATTTGGAATCATGGAATAAAGCTGAGGCTGTCACTTAGAGGTGGAATAAATGGCTAGACGCGGACAAGGGCTCGTTAGAAGCAACGACGATGTAAATATCAATGATTCACTCACGCCCATGTTGGACGTCGTGTTTATCATGCTTATTTTCTTTATTGTCACAGCAACCTTTATCAAGCAAGCGGGAATCGACGTTTTGCGTCCTGACGCCCTCACCGCTGAGCAAAAGCCAACGGTGGCTATTCTCATCGCAGTCGGACCTACTGGGGAAATATGGATCGATAAAAAGCGTGTTGATCCTAACTCAGTGCGCGCGCATATCGAAAGATTACACGCCGAAAACCCCAAAGGCGGCTTGGTAGTGCAGGCAGACCGAAAATCGACCAATGAAAAATTGATGGCTGTGTTAAACGCTGCGCGTGCCGCAGGTATGCGCGAAGTCGCGATATCCACGGAACAATAGGCGAGGGGAATAATGGCGACACGTTACTTATTCGGTGTAGGACTAGGATCAGTCGTTACATTTTTGCTGTTCTTTTTGATGCAAGCGGTGATCGCTACCGATGAAGCTCGGCTGGATGAGGGTGCAAAAGGAAAGCTATTGGACTTCGTTCGTTTAGAGGAAGATCAAGAACTGCAAACGAAGCAGCGCAAGCCCAAGCCACCGCCCCCGCCGGACGAGCCGCCACCGGATATGCCGAAGCCCGAGTTTGAATCGTCAGACATCTCTCAAGGTGTGGACGTAGGCGCCGTAGACGTCAACGTAAATCTAAATGTTGAAGGGGGGGGCTTCAGCTCGGACGGTGAGTATTTGCCGATTGTTAAGGTTAATCCCCAGTATCCGAGGCGCGCCCAAACTCGAGGCATCGAAGGATATGTGTTGCTGGAATATATCGTGACAAAGACTGGAGCTGTGCGCGATCCAGTTGTTATTGAGGCAAAACCACCAGGAATATTTAATCGCGCGGCGATCAACGCGGCGCTGAAGTACAAGTACAAGCCGAAGGTCGTGAACGGCGAGCCTATTGATGTGGCAGGCGTTAAGACACGCATTACGTTCGAGATGGCCGACTAACGAGGAGAAGCAGTGAAGAATTGTGCAGTGAAATCCAGTGCTCTGGTTCTACTTGTATTGATGTTTGCGCTAGTAGCTCCTATCAACGAGGAGGGTCAATTCGGACTTTCGCCCGTTTATGCGGCAGAGGAAAAGTCTGAAAAGAAACAAAAAACCCGCCGTGTGCCTTCTTTGAGCGAATCGGTTTACAAAAAGCTTGGGGAAGGGCAGGAAGCCATTGACGCTAAGGATTATAACCTAGCCCAAGAAATTATTCAGGGCGCTTTGGATCGGTCTCGACGCTACAACGAGAACGAAATAGCCAACCTGCACAATATGCTGGGCTATATCTATTACCTCAAAGATGATTACAACGGAGCGATACGCGAATACAAGATCGTCGTAAACCAGGGCGAAAAAATTCCAGAAGGACTAGAAGTTACAACGCTCTACACCCTTGCGCAGCTCAGTTATGTGCAAGAGAACTACGATGATGCGCTGTACTACATGGAAGTCTGGATCACCAAGGCCACGAATCCTTCATCGGCACCACGCTTTTTCCTTGCGACTGTTTATTACCAAATGAAGGACTACGACAAAGCGGTCGAGCAAATGGAACTTGGGGTGCAAATCGCCCAGGAGCGAAACACCACGATTACCGAGCAGAACTGGAGCCTGCTTACCTTTCTTTATTTTGAGAAAGAAGATTGGACTAACGTCATTCGGGTTCTGAAAATTTTGGTTGAAGAATTTCCTAAGCGAGAGCATTGGATCAGGCTTGCAGGTGTATATGGTCAGGAAGGCTTTGAAAAAGAGCAGCTCTATACGTTGGAAGCGGCCTACACTGCCGATTTTTTAGAAAAGCAAACCGATTTCACCAATCTCGCTGGTTTGCTGATGCAAGAGGAAGTTCCGTACAGAGCAGCTAAAGTCCTGGAGGATGGACTCAATCGCAAAGCTGTAGAGCGAGACGCCAAGAACTTACAGTCCTTGGGTCAGGCCTGGCAATTAGCCCAAGAAGTGGATAAGGCTATCCCCGTCTTTGAAGAAGCAGCAGGTTTAGCCGATGACGGTAAAATTTATGAGCGACTTTCGTACCTTTATCTAGAATCTGACCAATACGACAAATGCGTGGATTCTGCGACCGGTGCACTCGATAAGGGTGGTTTAAGGAAGGACCAAAGCGTCTATATCGTCAAGGGAATGTGTCTGTTTAATCAGAACAAGCTAACACCCGCAAGAACTGCATTTGTCTCATGTCGACGTGTCGCCCGGCAGGACAAAGACACCGCCAACCAGCGAATCTGTGGACAGTGGATCACTTTCATCGATCGCGAAAGTAAAAGACAAGCCCAGCTTGCAGCAGCGTCCGGAGAATAACCTAGGCTCTCAAGGGTACTTTTAAAAGTCATGTTCACTGGAATTGTGCAGGCTTTGGTCAGCGTCAGGGCCATTGACCATGGCGACGATTTAAGCCGACTCACTCTCGAACTCGGTGAGTTAGGCGAGGGGTTGCAACTTGGCGCTTCGGTTGCGGTGAATGGTACATGCTTAACCGTAACCGCCCACGAAAGCGGGCAGACACACTTCGATATCATCAAAGAAACCCTTGTTACCACTAACTTGAAACACCTCAAGGTCGTAACGCCAGTAAATGTGGAGCGTTCGTTTAAGGTAGGCGATGAAGTAGGTGGGCATGTGGTTTCTGGACATGTCTCTACGACCGCTGAATTAGCCAGGCTGCGTAAAGAGGGCAACGACCGAGAGTTGACCTTTGCTATTGCTCCAAGGTGGCAAAATTACATCTTCCATAAAGGTTACGTGGCTTTAGACGGTGCGAGTTTGACCGTATCCGGTGTTGACCGCGAAGCCAGTACGTTCAGTGTCAGCCTCATACCAGAAACAATTGATCGCACGACACTTGGATCGATCCAAGTCGGTGGCCTGGTTAACGTCGAGGTTGACAGCCAAACCCAAGCCATTGTTGACACAGTCGAACGCGTTTTGGCCGAGCGAGAGCATCCGCTCAACGCCGGCCGCTAAGGGATGCCGACCTTTCATCAGAAGCTCGCGTCCAGTTGGCGCAAGAATGATTCTTTACTCTGTGTGGGTATCGACCCTGATCATAAACGCTTGCCGAAACACTTATTTGAATGCGACAAACCGTATTTCGAATTCGGCAAGGCGATAGTAGATGCAACCGCTGCGTATGTCTGCGCGTTTAAACCCCAAGCGGCGCACTTTGCTGCTGCGGCTCGCGAGGATGAATTAGCGCTCCTCATAGCTTACGTAAAAGAGCATTACCCAGATTTACAGGTCATTCTGGACGCCAAACGGGGGGATGTAGGCAGCACCGCCAAGCTCTATGCAAAAGAGGCGTTTGAACGCTATAACGCGGACGCCGTCACAGTGAGCCCCTATTTAGGGAAAGACAGCTTAGAACCTTATTTCGAATACTCAGAGCGCGGGATTATCGTCTTGTGTCGCACAAGTAATCCCGGCAGTGACTGGTTGCAGAACAGTGGGGATCAAACTACTCCGATCTATTTGAAGATCGCTAAGCAAGTAAATGAATGGGACAGCCATGGGCAGTGCATGTTGGTGACCGGCGCAACCTATCCAGAGGAACTGGCGCGTGTGCGGGAGGTTGTAGGCGCTATGCCGCTATTGGTGCCAGGTGTAGGTGCTCAGGGTGGGAGCGTTCAAGAGGTACTGCATCACGGTCAAGACGCTCAAGGCGAGGGCCTCGTGATCTCGAGTTCGCGAGCAATCCTCTTTGCCGATTCAGGGGTGGGTTTTGGTGAAGCGGCTGCGGCAGCGGCTCGCAGCACAATGGAAGAAATAAATAAATACAGATAAATCAATTATCTGAGGCATTACTAGAAAAGAAATATTAAGTTTTTGCCGCCCTCATTAGGTTGCGCGCGATAATCCCCTGTTGAATTTGGCTGGTGCCTTCGTAGATTCGAAACAACCGCACGTCGCGATAAAAGCGTGCCACAGCGTACTCTTCGATATAACCCGCACCACCGTGATACTGAACGGCCCGATCAGCGACGCGGCCGACCATTTCAGTCGCAAACAACTTGCAGCACGAAGCCAAGGTATTCACATTTTCGCCGTTGTCGCGGCGCTTTGCGGTGTCAAAGATCATGCATTCTGCGGCATAACTTTCCGCCTTACTGTCCGCAATCATGCCTTGCAGCAGTTGAAACTCGCCGATGGGTTGGCCGAACTGACTGCGCTCTTGCCCGTAGCTCAAACACAGATCAATCAGCCGATTTGCACAACCTACTGAAAGTGCGCTGATGTGAATGCGTCCTCTATCCAACGTCTTCATCGCGGTTTGAAACCCTTTGTGCAAGTTGTTTACACCACCCACCATCTGTGAGGCGGGCACGCGGCAATCTTCGAAAATGACGTCGCATACGTGAGCACCTTGTTGGCCCATTTTGCGGTATGGCTGGCTGAGGGTGATGCCAGGAGTATCAGCGTCCACCAAAAACGCGCTAACACCTTTTGCGCCGGATTGATTGGGATCGGTGCGCGCAAAAACGGTGAATAACTGAGCGTGCGGGGCGTTGGTTATGTATCGTTTTGTGCCACTTATAATGTAGTCATCGCCGCTTTTAACTGCCTTGGTTTGTAGCGCACCGGCATCTGAGCCGGCATTTGGTTCGGTGAGAGCGAAGGAGCCGATAATTTCGCCGCTTGCAAGCTTAGGTAGGTAGTAGGCTCGCTGCTCCTCTGTGCCATCCATAACAATGCCTTGGGACCCGATGCCGTTGTTGGTGCCAAAGATCGAACGAAAAGCTGGTGATGTGCGGCCCAGTTCCATTACGACCTTACACTCCTCATAGGTGTTAAGACCTATACCACCGTATTGTTGTGGGATGGTCAGGCCAAATAGTCCAAGCTCGCGCATTTCTTGTATGACTTCGGTGGGAATCTTGTCCTCTTCCGAAACTTTGGCCTCAAGAGGGATTAAGCGCTCGTCTACGAATTTTCGAACAGTGAAAATGAGTTGGTTTAGCGTGTCCTCATCTAGGGAGTGCACAGTGTTCAAGGCTGCTGCTACGGTCATGCTGTCTGTCCAAAAAACAATGTTAAGTATTATACGTAAGCGCGACCCAACTAGCCCTAGTTTGTTCTTGCATTGCAGTTAGACCCGGGCTCATTTAGCCTGTCGCGCTTTGATAACAGAGATGTAGCTATGAGCAATGACAAGGCGCCTTTTTCCTGGGAAGACCCATTCTTATTGCGCGCGCAGTTATCGGAAGAGGAACGCTTGATTCTCGACAGTGCCCGAGACTATGCCCAGGACAAGTTGCTGCCGCGAGTGCAAAGGGCGTTTCGAGAGGAAACCTTTGATCGCGAGATCATGAATGAGTTTGGAGCATTAGGCATGCTGGGCGCTACGCTGCCTGAGAAGTATGGCTGTGCTAATACCAACTATGTCGCCTATGGCCTTATGGCTCGTGAAGTTGAACGAGTTGACTCAGGGTACCGATCTGCTATGAGCGTGCAGTCCTCACTGGTCATGCACCCTATTAACGCTTTTGGAGATGAAGCCCAGCGAGAACGCTATTTGCCAAAACTGGCCACTGGAGAGTGGGTCGGCTGTTTCGGCCTTACCGAGCCCGACCATGGTTCTGACCCGAGCAGTATGGTGACCAATGCGAAGCCTGTAGACGGTGGATTTGTCCTTAACGGCGCAAAAATGTGGATCACCAATTCGCCAATTGCTGATCTAGCCGTTGTTTGGGCCAAACTCGAGGGAGACATTCGGGGCTTCATCGTGGAACGCTCGTTTGCTGGGTTCAGCACACCTAAAATCGAAGGGAAGCTGAGCCTTCGAGCCTCGGTGACTGGACAGATTGTCCTCGAGGATGTGTTTGTGCCGACCGAAAATCTGTTGCCCAATGTGCGAGGCTTGGCTGGCCCCTTCGGTTGTCTCAATCGAGCTCGGTATGGCATTGCCTGGGGCGCTATGGGTGCAGCAGAAGCCTGCTGGCATGCGGCACGAACCTATACGCTTGATCGGTTGCAATTTGGGCGCCCACTTGCGGCAAATCAGTTGGTGCAGAAGAAGCTTGCGGATATGCAAACAGAAATCTCTTTGGGTCTGCAGGGCTGTATTCGTATGGGCAGGATGTTTGATGAGGGGACCCTGCCGATAGAAAACATTTCGTTGATGAAACGCAACAACTGCGGCAAGGCGTTAGATATCGCCCGAGTCGCACGAGATATGCACGGCGGAAATGGAATTTCTGACGAATATCCGGTGATGCGCCATTTAATGAACATGGAAACGGTGAACACCTACGAGGGAACTCATGACGTCCACGCCTTGATATTGGGTAGGGCGCAAACTGGTATTCAGGCTTTTTCGGTCTAAAAAACGGAACTAGTCGACATTTCTGTAAGAAAGTTCTGAAATTTCGGTAAGACTTTGTCCTAACGGGTTGTTCTAGGCGAAAATTAGGCCTACCGTTTGTCTTGTTAATACAACAAGGGAAGGACATGAAAAGAGTACTGATTGCTGAGGGACAAAGACTAGTACGTGAGGGTTTGGCGAAGCTGGTGACGGGGCTACCCGACTGTAAAGTGGTTGGAACGTGCGCCACTGGGGAAGAAGCTGTCTAAAAACTTAAAGAACATGAACCAAATGTTCTGGTAATGGACATGTTGATACCGGGTTTTGGCGGACTAGAGGTGCTACAACGTATTGAATCTGCGCACCTAAAATCACGGGTTATCATTTTGGGTAATGTCTCGAAAGCCGTGATGCCTACGCAAATGCTGCAAGCAGGCGCTTATGCTTTCCTCACGAAAAGTGTGTCTACTGATGAGTTGAGCCATGCAATACGTAAAGTCTTCGCGGGCCAGCGCTATGTTTCCGAGTTCATTGCCCAGCGGTTACTGAATGCATCGCTCGGATATAACGAGCAAAGCCGCATCAGCAGGCTTACGCGGCGTGAATTCCAAGTCATGGTTATGCTTTTGGATTGCTTGCGGGTTAATCAAATTGCTAAAGCGCTGCACTTGTCGCCGAAAACCGTAAACAGTTACAGGTATCGGATATTCGACAAACTTGATGTCAGCGGTAATGTGGAAATGGCCTGTTTGCCATTAAAAACGGCATCCCCACACGTCGTTTGAGTCCTGACGCTGCAGGCGCGGTGGAGGATGGTGAAGTCCCCAGTGTGGTCGCGGAAGACGGCGCCTTTTTCTCGAAAGACGACTCGAACTGAATGTTCAAATAATGCGCCCAAATTGATGGCTCGGTTGGGAGGCGTATGCAATTTAACAACGATGTCAATCCTGTTCCTGAGTCCTTAAATTACTCGTGAGGATGCAATGTAGGTTAATGGACTGGGTGCATAACCTCTTTTGGGGGACATGCAAGGAAAGTCCTGCTCAGTTGAGATAACCTTGACGTTCGCTCTGTATACTCTTGCAGCATGGCCTTCGACTCTGAAAATTTTCTAAAAAGCCTAACCACAAAGTCGGGTGTGTACCGCATGTTCGATAGTAAAGGGCAGACGCTATATGTCGGTAAGGCGAAGAATCTACGTAGCCGAGTAACGAGTTACTTTAGAGCTAAAGGCCTCCAGACCAAAACAATGGCTATGGTCGCAAAGATCGCCGACATCGAAATCACCGTTACCGCCAGCGAAATGGAAGCACTGCTGCTGGAACAAAATCTAATCAAAGCACAGCGGCCGCCGTACAATATCTCATTGCGCGATGATAAGTCGTATCCGTTTGTACACATTACAGGTCATCCAGAGTTTCCCCAGTTGCGGTTCCACCGGGGCAGTAAGGGCAAGACCGGAGAATACTTTGGACCGTACCCCTCGGCAGCCTCGGTTCGTGACAGCTTAAATCTATTGCAGAAGTTGTTTCTTGTGAGGCAGTGTGATGACAATTTCTTCCGCAATCGTTCGCGCCCCTGTTTGCAATACCAAATTCAGCGATGCAGTGCTCCATGTGTCGGGCACATTACTGCGGATGAATATCAACAGGATGTGCAACTTGCGACGCTGTTTTTGCAAGGCAAGAGCGCTAATGTTCTTAAGGTGTTCCAAGATAAGATGGAGAAAGCGGCGGAGGCGCTTGAGTTCGAGAAAGCCGCACGTTATCGGGACCAGATCAGCCATTTGCGGCGAATCCAAGAGCGTCAATACGTGCACGGCGCTAAGGGTGATGTCGATGTTTTTGCACTTGCAGAAGACTCGGGTCGTTGTTGTGTGCAGGCACTTTTTGTTCGCAATGGTCAGGTTTTGGGCCAAAAGAGCCATTACGTCAGCAATGAACTCGCCATCGATCGTGCGGCCCTTTTGCACGCTTTTCTGTCTCAATACTACCTGACGGGAGACCATTTCGATCCGCCAAACACCGTGCTGGTATCCGACTACAACGACGACTTTGGGGTTTTGCAACGTGCTCTAGAGGAACGTGCAGACCGGAAAATTCATCTATCAAAGGCATTTCGTGGCCAGCGAGCGCGTTGGGTGGGTTTGGCAGCGGATAACGCTGCGGTGAACTTACAGGCTCGCGGTGCTGCGCGCAGTCAAATGAATACGCGCTTTGCGGATCTGCAGAGCGCTCTGTCCCTAGCATCACCGCCGAGGCGACTCGAGTGCTTTGATATCAGCCATACTATGGGAGAGGCCACGGTGGCCTCGTGTGTGGTTTTTGATGAAAGCGGCCCGCTCAGTTCAGATTATCGCCGTTTCAATGTGACGGATATTGTGGGTGGGGACGATTATGCGGCCATGGAGCAAGCGCTGACCCGCAGATATAAGAGGTTAAAGGATGGAGAAGGGCAGTTACCTGATTTGCTGGTCATTGACGGCGGCTTAGGGCAAGTGAACCGGGCGTTGCAGGTATTGGGTGCTTTGCAACTGGATCATGAAGTAGGTGTTTTGGGAATTGCCAAAGGTCCTGACCGAAAAGCCGGCTTAGAGCGTTTCTTTTTAGGGTCGGTAGCGGTGCACATTGATGGGCATTCTCCTGCGGCGCATCTGTTGCAACACATTCGAGACGAGGCGCATCGCTTCGCGATCACTGGGCACCGACAACGGCGTGCCAAAGCGAGAAACCAGTCACTGCTTGAGGGCATAGCGGGTGTCGGTGCAAAAAAACGTCGGCAATTGCTACTGCACTTTGGCAGTATTAGCGCGATTAAAGGTGCGAGCATTGAAGAGTTGAGTAAGGTCCAGGGGATCAGTAAAGCAATCGCAGCAGACATCTATAAGCACTTCCACTGAGACAGCGAGACGGTGAACTTACCAAACATCATTACTGTTGCCCGCATATTATTGGTTCCAGTCTTCGTGATTGTGTATTTATCGCCGGGCGCCTCCACCTACATCGTTGCAGCTACACTGTTCGCACTGGCTGCAGCTACAGACTGGTTAGACGGATACCTAGCCAGGCGCCTAAACCAAACCACACCATTTGGCGCATTCTTGGACCCGGTAGCTGACAAACTCATTGTGGTTAGCGCCTTAGTCGTACTTTTAGCTGAGCACGCGAGTATTTGGTTGACCTTGCCAGGTTTAGTCATTGTTGGCCGCGAAATCGTGATCAGTGCGTTACGTGAATGGATGGCTGAAATGAACAGCTCGGTCACTGTAGCAGTGAGCTATTTGGGCAAAATAAAAACGTCTTTGCAGATGATCGCGATCACCGTCTTGTTGGCAGTGCCGCCGAGTTCGGAGTCGCCGTTTATGCTTGCGGCCTACGCGCTGTTGTATTTGGCTGCTCTCATGACGTTGTGGTCAATGAGTGTCTATTTGCAAGCGGCATGGCCAACGCTCAAGAAGGGGTTGGAGTCTGCTCAAGACAAATAGATTTAGTTCCAGGAATAGATGGAGGCTGAGGCCGGAATCGAACCGGCGTTAACGGAGTTGCAGTCCGCTGCATAGCCACTCTGCCACCCAGCCTTCGTGAGGGCGCATTCTAACGACGGCATAGTTCGAATACCATCGCCGTATGGCGTTTTCTTTATCGCCGTGAAACGCTGCTGCATTAACAAAAATTTGGAGGGCTCGACGATGTTGCGAACGGACGCAAAGGCCAACCCGCAGGACTTTATTAACGACTTTAACAGCAATCCATTTCATCGTTACCTCGGTCTAACAGTGGCGGAACAGCGAAAAGACTTTGGGCGACTGCGCTTGCAGCGAACTGAGTCAACGCCTACGGGCATTGGCGGTAGCGTCAACGGTGGCGTGATTGCCACTATGATTGATATGGCGACCATCGTTGCTGTGTTCAGTGAGTTGTCGGATACGACCGTCCCTGCAGGCACCGCGGATTTAGCGGTGACTTACCTGCGCCAAGCTCACGGATTTTGGATTGATGCTGAGGCTGTTGTCATCAAACGTGGTCGCCAATTGTGTAGCGTGGAAGTCAGTGTGACTAACGATGAGGGTGTTTTGTGCGCGCGCGGAAGGGTGCTTTATGCGATGCGCAGCGCGTAAAGAAGCGCGAGGGACGACTAGGTTTTGGCTAGAAAGCGGTCTAGCGCATTAGCAAATTCTTGAATGTTACGTTTATCCAACGTCGAGGGACCGCCTCGCAGTTGTCCCAAATCGCGCAGCTGCTCTGCGTTGTTACGTAGTTGCAACAAGCCCTTGATATTCTCTTGAGTGTACAAAGTACCTCGCGGATTAAGCGCAACGCCTTGGTTGGCAATGACCTCGGCAGCCAATGGAACATCGGCGGTGATCACTAAGTCACCTATTCGCATGCGTTTAAGAATAGTGCTGTCTGCGACATCATAGCCTTGAGCGACGTGTAGGCTGGAAATCACTTTGGATGGTGGCATTTGTATAAAGTGATTGGCGACGAATACTGTCGTTATCTTCTTGCGCTCAGCAGCTTTGCATATGATCGCTTTAATAGCCTTTGGACAGGCATCAGCATCCACCCAAATTGCCATGAACTACTCCAAGTTACATCCACGCCGTTTTGATCCTGTCTCGCTTAGGCTGACGGAGTGAGCAAAAATACATTCTCCGCGTTGATTATGGACCTGGCAATTTTCTTTGGCAGCGTTTTGGGGTTCGTTGGTGGTTTTTTGCTGTTCAGTTGGATGTTGCCACCCAGTCGTGATCCGTATCTATTTTGGCCTTTGTTTCTTGCTTATCTTTACGGCGTAGCTCGGGTGATCAAATGGCTGCTGTCGCAAAAGAAAAAGCGGGCACCACCTGGACAATAAGATTCTGGCCAACAAGTGCTCCCTTCCTGTAAGCGGTCGCTAGAAATTGTAGTCCGCTACGATCGGATTGCAGTGACCGAAGGCCAAGATTTGGTCGTCTAAAAAAACATTGAGCTGGCGCAAATTGTCATAAGCGTCTTTGCTCGCCCAAAAAAATGGCTTGTCGTCCACTGTGTCGCCGTTATTGCCCCTTGCTGTGGGGAGCAGTGGCGTTGCGAATTTGGTCGCGCAATCGCGCAGACCGACCTTTGCCAAAGGTTTGAACTCGTCCTCAGACGGTCGACTCCAACTACGAATAAAGCCGCGCTGGCGTTTTTGTGAGGCCGGGCTGTTGTCTACTAAGTGGCCGGCAAAGATCACTCTTTTGGGCAGTTTCTTCGCAAAAAAACTATTGGCTCGACCCAGCTCTCGAACCATCTGCGTCGCCGACTCCAGAGTTACGGAAGTCCATGGATTCACGTCCAACAGGTGTAAGTCCTCCTGACCTGGCTTGCAGAAGGTTGCGACCACACCGCCAGAACTCAGCGACATAGTCGAACGCAAGCGATATCCGTTGGAACCGCTGGCGTACAACACGCTTCGTTTTCCGACATGTTGGGCGGAGTGGATCAGTAAACCGTTGACGCTATCCGGCAATGGTGGAGGATTCTGTACGAACGCGAAGTCGGCGCGCAGGAAGCCAGCCAAATAGGGCCAGGCAGCAGCGTTCTTTTGCATGTTCCAAGAAACCACTCGCATAATAGGGTTATCGTGTTTCCGACACGCGCTGTCAACTAGAACGCTAAATGCGGGGAGAGTTGAAAAGTCGCACTCGCGTCGCTAGTTTAAGTCGCCACAGAAATATAGAGAGGGGATTCATGTTGAAGCTACACTTTGCTCCAAACTCCAGAGCCGGCCGCATAGTTTGGTTACTAGAGGAGCTGGGCCTCGAGTACGAGATCAATAAGATGGCGTTTCATCCGAAAGATCTAAAGTCTGATGAACATCGGGCGCGTCATCCCCTGGGCCGAGTTCCAGTACTTGAAGACGGCGAGATCAGCATTTTTGAGTCCGGTGCGATTTGTGAATACGTGCTTGAGCGGCACAAGAATGGTGGTTTAAAACCGGCCGCAGAATCATCGTTGTATCCTGAGTACCTACAATGGTTTCACTACTGTGAAGGCATGGTAATGCCACCGGTGAATACCATTGTTGTGCAGACAGTGCTATTGCCACCGGATCGACGTGACGAGACAGCGTTAGCTCAAGCGCAAAGACTCTTGTCGAAAGCTTTAGCGCCAGTGAACGAAGCGCTTACGGGCAAGGACTATTTAATTGGCGAGTTTTCAGCTGCGGATATTATGCTTGGCCACGCGGTTTTTATGAGCAATAGGCTTGGCTGTGTTACAGATGACATGGAACATTTAAAGCGCTACGTGGCCAATATTGAGGGGCGGCCAGCATTTAAGTATGCCATTGAGTTGAGCTAGCGGCGCTGTTCTGCCTGAAGCCTGAGCTAGCGAATTCGGCGCGGGCGCCAAACGTTAGGTGCGTCCGCCATCAATGACAAAGCTTTGGCCGCTGATCATGTTGCTGTCATCAGAGGCCAAGAAAAGAGCGAGGTTGGCGACATCCTGTGGCATCAATCGTGATTGCAGCGCTACCTGCTGCATCCACTCACTCTCTGCTTCAGGTGTTAGCCAGGTTTGTAACTGGCGCTCTGTGGCCACCCATCCCGGCAATATGGCGTTCACGCGAAGGTTGTGTTCGCCATAGGCTTTCGCCAGAGATTTAGTCAGCCCCATGATGCCTGCCTTCGCAGTCACGTAACCAGGCATATTCGGGGGCCCAAGCAACGCGTTAATCGAACCGAAGTTGATAATGGCACCGTGTCGTTTAGGGGCCATCACAGCGGTAGCGGCTTGCGCGGCGAAGAAGGTCGCATCTAAGTTAATGGCCATGCACTGACGCCACGTCTCAGGGGTTAGGTCTTTTGGGGCATGGCGTTGATCATTTGCTGCGTTGTTCACTAGCACCTGCAATGGCCCCAGTTCTTCGGCGGCATCGTGAATCGCTCGCTGCAGATCTTCAACCTTGGTTACATCCACTGATCGAAACCAGGGTGGCTCGAACCCCTGGTTACTAAGGCTTGCGAGCAAGCTATCGGCAGCCTGGGCCTGTACATCGATAAAGGCGACCCGAGCATTTTGTTTTGTGAAAGCCTCTACCAGTGCCGCGCCAATGCCTGTGGCGCCGCCAGTAATAAATACCAGCCGCCCTGCTAAACTCGGATAATGTGCCGAAACACCCATTTTAATATTCTCGCATAACTATTATTTGGCGACTCGCGCCGTTGATCTAGGTTAACTTACTGGCCCGTTAGGTTACCGAGGAAATGCGCCCCCGATGGATTACAAGAATCAAAGAGCTTGGCAAACCCCTGAGATTACTTCGCTAAACAGAATGCCTAGCCATACCCCATTGAGCAGTTGGCGTGACGAAAGTCAGGCGAGAGCAGACCTAGCCAGTACATCGGTGTTGTCCCTTGACGGCAACCTGCGAGAAAGTTGGCGCTTCAGTTATTTTGCAACTGTTGAAAACGTGCCAGATTCTTGGCCCGGTGCGCCGATAGAAATGTGCGATATAACGGTACCCGGTCACTGGCAGTTACAGGGCTTTGATCGACCTATTTATACCAATATCAAGTACCCATTCCCGTGCAACCCCCCGGTGGTACCCGAAGCTAATCCAACCGGCTGTTACGAGCGAACGTTTACCCTTCCCGCTGATTGGACGGTCGGCGAAGAGCAGATTCGGGTGATTTTTGAAGGCGTAGACAATGCATTTCATATTTGGTGCAACGCTGAGTGGGTAGGGTACTCTCAGGACAGTCGATTACCCGCA
The DNA here is from genome assembly GCA_902565895.1 of K189A clade bacterium. Classification (GTDB taxonomy): domain Bacteria; phylum Pseudomonadota; class Gammaproteobacteria; order Pseudomonadales; family Azotimanducaceae; genus UBA4421. The sequence continues at coordinate 32,514 of CACFGV010000004.1, read as the reverse complement.
GAATTTGATCTCAGCCGTTACTTAACCCCAGGCGAGAACACGTTGAGCGTGCTGGTCATGCGCTACAGCGATGGCAGCTATTTGGAAGACCAGGACATGTGGAATTTGAGCGGGATTTACCGCTCTGTTTACCTGCTGACGAAGCCCGCGGCAAAAATCCTTGATCTGCGCGTAAATGCAGAGCTTGATGATCATTACCAAAACGGCGTTTTACAGCTGCGGGTCGATGTTGAAGGAGCAAAAGGATGTCGTATTGGGGTTGCCCTTTACGCCCCGGGTCCAGACGACGCAGCTGCCATAGTCAAGGAAACCCAATCCCTGGGTACCCGCCAGATAGACGAAAGAGGCGCTTACAATGATCGCTGTGAGCTTTTGATTCAGGTGCCGACGCCGCAACCTTGGAGTGCCGAGTGTCCAAATCTATATCGTTTAACTGTGTCTTTGTTGGACGTCGAAGGCCAGGTTATTGAGTGCGAAGCGTGTGATGTTGGGTTCCGTCGGATCGAAATATTGCACGGACAGTTGCGCGTCAACGGCCAGCCGTTGCTGATTCGTGGGGTAAATAAACACGAACATGACCCCGACACGGGTCATACAGAAAGTCTTGAGCAGGTAGAACGTGATTTGAAGTTAATGAAACAGCATAACTTCAACGCGGTACGTTGCTCTCACTATCCGCATCAACCGGGTTTCTATCGTTTATGCAACCGACTGGGACTGTATGTTGTTGACGAAGCGAACATCGAAACCCATGGCGTCAAGCCTATGGGAAGGCTGGCGGATGATCCTGCTTGGGCACCCGCGTTTCTAGAGCGCATGACCCGAATGGTAAGTCGAGACTTCAATCACCCAAGCATCATTTTGTGGTCATTGGGAAACGAGTCTGGCTATGGCGCTGCTCATGACGCGATGTATCACTGGGTTAAGCGAGCAGATCCCAGTCGCCCTGTTCAGTATGAAGGCGGCGGTTCAGCCACGGCGGCCACCGACATCATTTGCCCAATGTATGCGCGAACACACGATGACCTGCCCCAAGGGAATGATCTCGGACCCAAAAGATCCTTGATGAATTGGTTAACTGTTGAGGGCGAAACACGCCCCATAATTCTTTGTGAATACGCACATGCGATGGGCAACAGCTTGGGTAACTTTGCCGACTATTGGCAGGTCTTTCGCAATGAGTCTCGTTTGCAAGGCGGTTTTATATGGGATTGGGTTGATCAAGGACTGACCAAAGAGAGTTCCCACGGTCAGGGATATTGGGCTTATGGCGGGGACTTTGGCGACCAAATCAATGACCGCCAGTTCTGCATTAATGGTTTGGTATTCCCCGATCGCAGTAGCCACCCCGCTTTGTTTGAGGCGAAGCGCTGTCAGCAACCATTCAAAGTGGATTTGCAACACGCCGAGACATTAGAGTTGGTGTTAACCAGTGAGTATCTTTTCAAACATTGTGACCGCGAGTGTCTGAATTGGCAGTTGCTAAACAAAGACGGGGTTCTGGACCGCGGGCAAGAAATTATTTCGTTAGCGCCACGGCAATCTAACTGCTTTGGGCTGAGTAATCATATTGCCGCCGCGACAGAACACTGCTGGCTAAATGTGTGGATAACGCAAATTGATGACACCCTTTGGTCTGATGCAGGACACGAAGTAGCGCGTTGGCAATTTGTTCTGAACAAAGAAGTGGCCCTGGCCGAGACCGTTATTGATTCAGGCGGCGCGACAATTCGCAAGACACCGCAGTGCTATGAGGTCAACGCCGGTTCAAGCCAGTGGTGCATAGACCGCAAAAGCGGTTTCGTGATCTCGTGGCAGAAAGAAGGCGAGCCACGGCTCGCAAGTCCGTTGCGCGACAATTTTACCCGGGCACTTATCGACAACGATATTGGTACCAGCGAAGCAGGGCGTTTAGACCCAAACTCATGGATGGCCCGGTGGCAACTCAGCGGTTTATGTGATTTAGAGCACCGCTGCGAAAAAATAATTTGTGATGAGAACGCATCAGTAATTGAAGTAGAGCATGGTTATTACCACGGTACTGCGTTGCGTCTGACCAGCCGTTGGCGGCACGAGTTTAGTGCTACAGGAGAACTCGCTATTCAGATCGAAGTGGACGTGATGCCTGCAATGCCGCCATTGCCCAGGGTGGGAGTGCAGTTCCAGCTGACAAACAAGCCTGGGACAGTGACCTGGTTTGGGCGAGGTCCCCACGAAAACTATCCCGACCGCCTAGTGAGCGCTGATATCGGATATTGGACACAGCCGGTGGCTGCGATGCACACGGACTACATCTTCCCCAGCGAAAACGGTCTGCGTTGTGAAGTCACCGAATTGGCCTTAGGCGACGTGCAACTTAGTGGTGTTTTTAATTTTAGTATCAGTCAGTACAGTCAAGAACAGCTCAACGCGGCGCAACACACCTGTGACTTGGTTAAGGATAGTGGGCTTTACGTTAACGTTGATGGGTTTCACATGGGTGTAGGGGGCGACGATTCCTGGACGCCGAGTACAAAATCGGAATACTTACTCACGGCGTCTCGCTATGAGTGGGCTTTTTCATTGGTGTAATCTAGCCCTCACAGGCGCGATGGCGCGGCACGCCAGTGCGCTGGATTTGCGGGGAATGGAACAGCTAGTTCTGGAAAGTATGACAAGCAATATCGTGCTTTATGCAGGCTCATAAATCTTATTGAGCGAAGACTTGCTGTCGCTCGCCAGTGTGAATATCGTATTTGATGGTGCTGTATTTGTGAAAACAGATACCAGCGTCGGATGTTGGGTTGCTTATTAACAGGAATAAGTCATGCAAGAATACGACTACGTTATTGTTGGCGCAGGCTCGGCAGGTTGCGTCTTAGCAAATCGCCTGAGTGCGAATCCGCACACCCGAGTTTGTCTTTTGGAGGCCGGCGGCGGCGATAAGTCACCATTATTGCATGTGCCCGCAGGCTGGGCCGCGACGTTCAAGAACAAGAAATTTGATTGGTCTTACGAGACCGAACCAGAAGCTGAACTCAATAATCGCCGAATCTATTGGCCACGTGGCAAGGGCCTCGGAGGCTCCAGTGCGATAAACGGCATGATTTACATTCGCGGGGTGCCGCTTGATTTTGCGGCTTGGGAGCAAGCAGGCGCAAAGGGCTGGTCGTGGGAAGAGGTTCTGCCTTACTTTATTAAGGCTGAGCGACAGCAAACTCACGTTAACGAGTCTCATGGTGCGGACGGACCGTTATATGTGCAGGACGTTGTCGACAAACGGCCAATTCAGGAAACCTTTCTTGACGCTATGGAGGAGCAGGGCATCCCTAGAACTGCTGATTTCAATGGAGTCGATCAGGCGGGTTGTGGCCATTATCAATTTACGCAGAAAAACGGACGCAGATGGAGTACGTCCAGTGCCTATCTAAAGCCCGCTCGTGGCCGCAGTAATCTTGAGGTAAGAGTCAAGGTTCAGACAAAGCGCATTATTTTCGAGCAGAATAAAGCAGTTGGAGTTGAAACAGACAGGGCGGGTCGATCTGAAACAATCAGGGCGCGACATGTGATTCTTAGTTGCGGCGCGATCGGGTCGCCGCAGCTGCTGGAGCTCTCAGGTGTTGGCGACGCCGACCGATTGAGTGCGCTCGGTATTCAGGTACATCACCACTTACCTGACGTCGGCGAACATCTCCAAGATCATCTCTTGTGCAAGGTCGTATATGGCACCCGTGCCGATCTGTCGATCAATCGTGAAGTCAGCGGCGCACGACTCATCCCGGCAGCGCTAAAGTGGTTTTTCGCGCGTAAAGGACCGCTCACCACCGGGTCCGCGCCAATCGGTGCATTCTGGTACACCAGGGACGGTCTGGAAGCGCCTGACATTCAGGTCCATTTTGCGTCGGGTGCGACTCTGTACAACAACGCCGGCAAAATTCGCGCAATGGCTCAGCCAGCGATGAGCGCTGTCGTTAATCAAAGCCGCCCCGAATCTCGGGGCTCAATTCACATTACCACTTCTAATCACCGCGACCATCCGGAGATAAGGGCCAATTATCTGAGCACTGAACTCGACCGCCGCACGATGATTGATGGCATGAAACTACTTCTGCGAGTTTTCGAGAGCGAAGCTTTAGCAGACAGCATTACCTCACGGCTCTCTCCGGCAGAGGAGAAAGGTAATTTGAGTGACGATGCGTTGCTTGATTACATACGCGAGGAGGCAGGTACTGTTTACCACCCAACCAGCACCTGCAGCATTGGCAAAGTTGTAGACGAAAATTTATTAGTTAAAGGCCTAGAAGGACTTTCCGTCGTGGATGCGTCGGTAATGCCGTATGTTGTTTCCGGCAATACCAATGCAGCAACGATCATGGTTGCTGAAAAGAACGCAGACTTCTTAACAGCACATGTGAAATAGACGCTAGTGACAGAGATAAGTTGTTTGGACTGTAACAGCCTATGATTTATAGCTACGAGTGACTTTGGTGACCGGCACTGGAATCGGCTACCCAGGCCGGTCGCAATACTCGCCTCTACGACCGGAGTTTGCCGTAGAAGTCAGTTGAAAATAGAGGGTAGGTTGCCGATTTATGATCAAGGAAAACAACAGCGCTGTGATCACGCTTTACGGAATGCCCCCGGCAGGTGGATTGAGACAACTGAGCCCGTTTGTGGTCAAAGTAGAGATGGCTCTCAAATACCTTAATGCTGAATATAAAAGAGAATTCATCATGCCTCTTAAGATCAGCAAGTCATCCCCGAGTGGCAAGGTCCCATGGATTAAGATCGACGATTTTGAATTAGGTGAATCGGACATCATTATCGAGCATCTCATTAGAATGCATAAAAGTGACTTGTTGGAGGGTTTGAGCCCCGATGAACTGATCCTTGGGACGGCGCTAAAACGACTCACTGAAAAAAACCTCTACTGGTACATGGTCTGGTCTAAGTGGATGACACCTGAATCAAGAGAGGAGATTATCGATTGTTTCCTCCCGCGCTGGCCTAAGTTCATTAAACAGCTGGCATCTATATACGCGGTGTCGAAGCAAACTTCTTTGTCGAAATTCCACGGCGTAGGTAGCCTAAGCCCAGCGGATAGAGATGCTGAAGCGTCGACGGATTTGTTAACCCTTGCTAATCAGCTTGAGAAAGGTGACTTTTTGTTAGGTCAAAACATCACTGTTTATGACTTCTCTGTCGCTTCGATGCTTGCCTCAATTCTCTTTCATGTTCCGCAAACATGGCTTGCGGATCTTGCACAGGGCTATCCTGTCTTTCCCGCTTATCTAAACAGAGTGAGCGATCGTTTAGGGGGATTCCCCTTTACGGAGGTTGTATCAGGAGTCCAAGATTAGCTCCACTAATATTGGATAAAGGGCTTCTTTACCGCTTACCTTAACCTGGCTGTGTCTTTCCAGAGCATTAATGTTGCTGTTGTTATTTTAGGGCCCGCACGACGGTTGTTGCCGAATGGGTTTTTCACTCAAACCAACAAAGTATGCTCGTAGCTGATCGTCTGTTCGGATTGGAATTCCCGGCTGTAAGTCTTCGTAAATGCTGTTCGCCGATAAATCGTTTTCCCTTCAATGGGCACCGATCTTGGGGCTACCTTATCGGGGAATCCCATTCCACTCATGGCTCAGTTTTTGGGGTAAGGTCGTAGCATCACTACGGACTTGTGGAATGGGGTCGATATGGAGAAGAAAGACAGTCACGAGAAGACGAATAAGTCAGGGAATCTGTTAGAGAACCTACTGGAGCGAAACTCTTTAAATCGTAGGTTGCATTGGACGACGATAGCTAGCGAAAAGGCTCTCTTGGCGCTGATAGGTTTGTTGACCCTAGTCGCTACCTTCCAAGCTCTTAACGACATGTATCTAGCTGGAAAAGTGGGTTTACCAGATTTGTTCCTACTATTTATCTACGTTGAGATAATAGGAATGATAGGTGCCTTTTACTCGACCAGCAGGATACCCGTCACGCTCCCTATCATAATTGCCATAACCGCTCTTTGCCGCCTTATAGTGATGCAGAGTAAAGAGAGTGAGGCTTTAGTCTTGGTGGCGGAAGCGTCAGCGATTCTTGTCCTAAGCTGTGCTGCGTATCTTATGTCTTTGAAAGACCGTCACAGCCTTATGAAGTTAAAGGAATCCGGCAACGACAAAGATGTCTAAGGCGGGCAGTTTTCGTCTAGCTCGTAAAAGAAAGGGGCTGGAGATTAAGCGTTGGATCTGACTCGCGCCTTTCGCCATAACTGTACTGATTGGTCGAGGATCGCCCCAATTGATTGACTCAAAAGGGGCACCTGTCAAAGAGGACTAGGATCTCCTATTCTGGAAGAATGACCGTGTCGATAAGATGAACTACACCATTCCCGGCCACGAGATCGGTAGCGAGTACCGTCGCGCCTCCAATGGAGACAACGCCATCCGCTACTGTCACAGGATAGGTGCCATTCAAAGTTTCAACCTGATTCAAAGTTACTACTGTCTCTGCCTTTGCATTGGCGGCAACAACATGAGCTTTCAAAACCCCAGCCAGCGCCTCAGGATCAGCTAACAGACCTTCCAAAACACCTTCGGGGAGCTTCGCGAAGGCATCATTGGTAGGAGCCAAAACAGTGAACGGGCCCGCACCTGACAACGTTTCTACTAAACCGGCGGCCTTCACTGCTGCGACTAGCGTGGAAGTTTCCTCAGCCCCTACTGCTAGTTCTACGACGGTTGCTGGCTTCATCTCGCCTTTTTCGTGATGGCCGGCTAATGCTGAGCTAGCAAGGAACGCTGAAGACACTGTTAAAAGGGAAACCAGTAATATTTTGATCTTATTCATGAGTGTTATCCAAATTAGTACAGCGCCAGGTTGCTGCGTGATAAGTCAAAGCTTCATTGAAAGGATGCATGCATTAGGTCATCAAAATCTTTAGAACTTCGACAAGATTTGTTCGCTTCTATTAGCGACCACATAAACTGGCGGAATTCGGTCTGAATAAATCGCGTTTATGACGGCATAGCCACCGGTAGCAGCAAAATGCAAATCACAGATCCCTACTGCTCAGGCGGACATATGGATAGTTGTACGAACGCTTCTGGTTATTTCTTCACTGACAAGCCAATTGCTAGGTCTCATGCAACTGTGCACTTTCGCCCCGCATTCGCCTCTTTCAGTTTATTTTTTGGCTGTGTGCTAAGTCATCCTTAGTTCCGAAACGTTGATGTTATTGGTGATGGTATTCTGGGTTAGTGAGCGTATTTCAGAAAGAGTACTTGCCCTAAGTGTCCGATTTTCTTGATGATAAGAAGATCCGTTGTCCCCAGTAGGCGTAAGCATTGCCCGACAACAACCTCCTGAGTTAATCCAACATCAACCCAACGAAGAGCTCCAAAAATCTAACACCTTTTCTAAGTAGTAAGTTTCATTAGATAAGAATTAATCTGTTAGAGTAGCGCCCGGAGTCCGGCTCGAAGCGGTATGACAGTTTTGCCAAGGCGCATTAATTGAAGTTTTGAGCGATACACCCTCGATACACAGGACAAAAACCCTAAAACACATGCGGTCGCCGTCCAACAAGGGCTCTACGTTCCGACTGCATGCGGGATAACAAGAATATTAGTCCAAGATTGGCTCAAACTATCTGGGCGCTTAAGGCAATAGTAATCATCAATGCGAGGTTTTGGACGCGAACGTCAATCTGCAAGTTCAAACGTTATACGGGTTTTTACCCCGTTCAATGCAATTGGCCGCCCTTCTTTTGCCCAATATTTTGAATCAGTGACTGATTGTCAGGCTTGATGGTGGAGATCAAGCTAGGCTGCTTTTGTCTTTTCATGGATACGCACTACTTCTGCTTTAAATTCGGAAGACATCGCAGTTCCTAGTTTTAACCAGCTTTCAGCGTAAACCGCTATATTTGGCTCTAGGCCCGTATAGAAATCGTCTGTTAAAAAACCTTCCTTGTATTGAAAAAACACTTTTTCGTAGAGTGAACGAGAACCGCTAAGTATTGAATTAGCTCTTACACGAATAGAAGGATCCTGTTCGTTCATAGCGCTTACGTCGGAAACACTTGAGGCAACCATCTGCGCTTTTACGTTTTCCTCTGATGAGAGTAAGACGCTGATAAAGCCCATTACGGTATCAGTCCTCGCTTGCATGATTTGTGCTGCAGAAAACTTGTTCTGAAGCTCCAAAGCCTTTGAATTCTGCCTAACCTGTACAGTCAGGTAAGCCAGTGTAAGAAATACCGCTATGGCTCCTAGCAGCTCAGCAAGCGCGCCCAATGCGTCCCAATTCATAATCCTTCTCCTGTATAAGATGAATTGAGTATAGGAGATCAAAAGGAGCGGGGCAGGTCACCATACCCCCCTAGGTGGATATATATAGGGATGGTCGGACATTTTGAGGGCTTTTGAGGCTGTCTACTCCACCAAAGTGATTCCGCCAGGAATAGAAGCACCTACAAGCTTCCAACCTTCGTCAGTCATGCTCAAGGTGTAGAAGACCTTCGAAGTACTGATAATTGAGTCATCTGCTTTATGGCGAGTGAAATCTACAAGCACCACTGCAGAGTTCTCACCTTCATCAAGGACGGTAGTTTTGATCATCTTTGAGTAGGCCCAACCTGTCGCCTTGATGACTTTGTAGTCAAAGACCTTTTCAGTTGCATCTTCTATGACCCTTACTTGTCCGTCGTTTATGAAGACAACAGGGAATTTGATGCTTTGCTCTGGGTTAGTTTCCAATGTCATAGAGTTAAAGGTTTCAAAGTAATCTGCTATGAAGCCTTCAACAGATGATTTTTCATGATGACCTGCAAAAGCAGCAGAAGAGAAGAAAGCCAACCCAGTTAGAAGCACAGCCTTTATTTTCATTACGAGATCCTGTTGATTTGTAGGTTTAATCTTACCTAAGACTCAAGCATGAAGAACTGCATGTAGAAGAATCTCCAACGGCCTTCATCGTTATTTAAAAAGTAGATCGCCTGCGCCCTGCCTATTACTTCATCCTGTTCGTTGTAACGAAAGTGGTGCCCGGAGCCGGACTCGAATTGGCCCAGCAATGCTGCCGAGGGGCGCTAAGCAAAGGTTTGAGCAGTGGACCTAAAACACATCTAGCAACGATAGCCCAAAACACTGGGTTTTTGCGTCTGATAAGTTCGTTACGTGCTAGATGAAATCCGGGTTAACTAGGATCTGTGGTTCAAAATTGGCCCAAACCATTTAGGCCTTTAGGGCGAAAGTGGTTATCTGCGCTGGATTTTGGAGTCGAAAGTCAATCCGCCATTTCAAATGTTATGCGTGTCTTTACGCCGCTTACTGCGATTGGCCGCCCTTCTTTAATCGCCGGAAGGTATCGGTATAGCCGTGTTGCCTCTATAGCGGCTTTGTTGAAGGTTCCGGGTGGTTTAGCTTTGATTACTCTAGGGTTAACAACTCTGCCGGTCTTGTCCACCACGTATTCGAGCAGTACATAGCCCTCTATGCCACGTTTTTGAGCTCTTCGAGGGTATTTTGGATTTGGTTTCAACACCGGCAAATACTCTGAAGCAATAACTGCTTTAGCTTGCCCAAGAAAGTCGAAGGCTTCACTAGCGGCGATATTGTGCTGCATCGATGCGTCCTCATCACCGCCTTTTAGGTATAAGACTGCTAGTTTTTGATGGATACCAGCTTTTAAAAGCAAAACATTCGGCTCCTGACCGATGGAATCTAATATCGACAAAAGTTCCTCAATTTGCTTATTCCTGCTTAGGAACCTAGTGCCAGCTACTCTTGTTTGTATGGCTTCTTTGCTCTTGGCTCCGAAAATAGATGCGAAAATCTGAGACGCCGCGTCTGAGTATTTTTTTGCGTTACGTATTGTTCGAGCAGAAACGCTCAGAGAAAGATAAAGGTCTGCAGCGGCTGCGGTTTCGACTTTTCGGATTTCTTCTAGAGCATCCTTCTCTTGATCGCCTAGTAATGACAATAAGCGCTGGCGTTCCTTCGGTGCTGAGGTTCTCGTTACAGCGTAGGACAGTATTCGTATCGTAAAGCCTCGAGCTCGCAACGCCTTTTCGCTGTTGCTTCCATACAAGTTTGAGGCGATTGCTACTGCTTTTTCGGCAATGGGTAAGACTTCAAGCATATTTCCTGACCAGGGCTGGGCGGCTTGGAGCTGCGCAACTAGGTAATAATAATTAGCTAGATTTTCCAGGTCTGAATCAAAAACGACCTCGGCCAAAGGCACCGCTGCTAATGCGCCTTCACTGGCTTCGCGTAGCTGACCATTAGATATCAGTTCCTGTATCTCTGCGTAATCTTCATTAAATTTCGCGATGTCCCCACTGGCCATCGCAGCAAGACCGCCGTATGACGTGACTAACATTAAAAGTGCGATGATAGTCCGCTGAAGTATCCTCATGGATTTAGAACGCTTTGCTTGTTTCTTGTTGACTTTATGGCAGCGAGAGCTGTGGCCGAACGGTTTCAACTTTGGCCCAGAATTGGCCGAACATCAATGAAGGAACGATCCACTTTGTAGGGTGGTATTGCTGGGGACTAATGGAATGCACAGAACCTAGCGAGATAATGTGGTGCCCGGAGCCGGACTCGAACCGGCACGGCATTGCTGCCGAGGGATTTTAAGTCCCTTGTGTCTACCAATTTCACCACCCGGGCAGGTTTTGAAGCGCGAACCAGTTCACATTGGGTGTTGTATTCAGCGCGGGCGAGTATAGCAAGTTTCCTAGCGGGCAATAATGTGTTGTAAAGATTCAACTACTCGCGATCAGTGTTGCCAAAACGTGAAGTGTCCAGGGAGTACATAAGCTAAGGCAACAATGAGCAGCAATCCGATCACCATCCCTGCTGCCACCAAAGCGATGTCCAGTCGATGCAAGGTTTGGAAGCGCGCTGCGTCCTGATGATCTGATGCGTGGTTAATTCTTGGGATTAATAGCAGTCCTGAAAAAAAACAAAGTGTCATCAACGCACCAAGCGAAGTCAGCAACACCACATATATCGCCGGTAGCGCCGAGAACGGAGCTGCCAATGTGCCTATCGCGGTCAGGGTTAGGGCGCCGATTACGGCAAAGCGGTGATAAGTCGCCCAAAAGCTACGAAGTAGCAGTGCGGCATCTTCGGCGGAGAGTAACCGTACAGCAGCCTGGGCAACAAAGGCTGCTGAGAATATCAAAGCACCAAGAAAGGCGCTGAGCAGCGTCAGTAACGAGATCATTAAGTAGGCTTCGGTGAGGTGGTACATCGTTCAGCGCCAAAATCTTTAGGCGAAGACTGAGATTAAATTCATCAATTTTTTGTCAATGTCAGTGATCCTAGAGTTGACCAAATCATCACTGACCTTAAAACATAGTAGCCACGTCAGCCGGGGAGAGTGGTCTGACACTCGCAACGTAAAATAAGGACCCCGGATGAAATCCATCTATAAAATAGCCGCCTCTCTTTTGTTGCTTAGTCTCAACGTTGGGTGCGCAACCCAAGGATCGGGTATCGACGCGCTTTGGCAACAAGAGATTCGTGAGCGCGCGTTAGCCTGCTACAACCATCACGCAGATCACCGTTACGTGATTGGATCAGGGCCGACCTGGGCTGCGTGTAAGCGTTGGGCAACGGCAAACCATCGGCAAACGATCAACTCCGTGCCTTCCTCATAGTGTTGGCGTTTGGAAAAAAGAATCCGCAGGGTCGTTGTTGTCTGCGGCTGTAGAACCTTTCGGCAGCTGATCACGACTCCAAGTACCGTCGGCCCACGACCCTGCGCCGAACGACCGGCAATTCGGCAACCATGTGCTGTTATCAAACACGCTTCATGGTGCGAAAGATCGGTTCTTTTGAAGAGAACCTGTTGGAATGTCGATGGTCACAGCTCGTCGCGCGACCAGGTTTCTCGAACTTCCCGGGTCATACATCACCCACTGCAATGAGCTTGAACAACGCGCAATAACTTGACGATCAAGCAAGAGATTGTCGAGTTTTGGGTCGCCTGAGTTTGTGGCAGTCAAGATAAGTTGAGAGGTCAAATGGTGTCCAGAGAGGGCACCTGAACTAGGTTAAGCCCTTATGGAATCGTTGCTATAGCTGCGTCTACAGGCAGTCTATATCAGATTATTGACAAGATTCTTGACAAAAACACTGCGCAGCGTGCAAATGCTGGCTTTTAGTCTGGGGTGGGGCACTTCAATAGGGGCCGGGGGTAGCTGTCTGGGTTGTCCGGTTGTTATTGGTTCTGGAGAGATACTTGAGTGCAAGGAATTTAGTGAGGTCTGCAGCGGTAAATCACTCTGTCGCCATTGGCTGTGTGAAAGCCTGGTTATTTTGCGATTTTGCGACCACGAAATGCTCAAGCTTGAACATTTGGTTTTCCCGGAGAGTTCTGCTCACTGGGGTGAAATACAAGGAATTGAGATCCTCTACGGTAACGTTTTCCGTTACCGAAAATCCATTTCGTGAGAGTAGGCTGGCAATTTCTTCAGCCGTGTAAAATGAAATCCAGGGCTCGCCTACCTTTGCTGATAAGATTTTTATCGTTTCCGCGCGTCGTGCTGCGTTTGGGTAACCCGTGCCGAAGCATGCTTCAGGATCTTTATTGAGCAATTCATCAACATAAGATATGAAAAAGGTTGCGGAGGTTGTTTGAATAAGCGTTGCCAGTTCTTCGATTGTCGAACTGACAGCCTCTTTAGTGATGTACTGGGACACACCCTCGAGAGTGAAAATAGTGGGTTTGCTTTTATCAAAACCTGCAGCTGTAAGTTGTTCGGCTAACGACTGGTGAGTGAAATCTACAGTCACATAAGTAACATTTGCTGCGTTGGTAATGTTTTCTGGCAACTTAGAGCGCTTTCTAGCCTGCACCTCAGCCTGATCTACCTCAAAAATTCTCAGTGAAGACGGAAGATCAAGTCGGTGCGCCCGCAAGTCGTATCCCGCGCCCAGAATCACGTACTGCTCGGCTCCACTATTAGCGGCCTTTTCGATCAGATCATCGATGAAGCGAGTGCGTGCAATGAGATGTTCGTGTAAGCCGGGTGCCAATTTTTTACCAAACCAGGCGCTAAACTTATGACCCATCAGCTTGATAAATCCAGCGCCCATCACAAATCTGTCTGCGTAAGGATCGTTTATGACGCGTTTGTCGGATTTAGCCAGTGTTTCTATCAAACGCTGTTTGGCCACTCCCTGAGCCGTGCCGTCTTTTCCAAAAATTGAATTGCTCATCGCTCCCATGCCTCCATTGCACGTTTTAACGATACATTGCTATTGCGGACGCAAATACCATCAATAGTTATTTTAATGGGGCTTCAAATGACAACCCACAACACCAAGCACTTATCATACAACTCTTAGATTTCACGCTACTTGGCAATATCAGGTGTTGTCCAATCCATGCGAACAGTACCTGTCGGAAGGCAGCCGGCCGGGCCCCTAGTCCCTCAGGCCTTACTTAAGCCTTTGCGCCCTTCCGCAGCCAGCGCCCCGTGAGCACGCCGGCGGTCATAGCGCCGTTTACGTTGAGGGCCGTGCGCGCCATATCGATGAGCGGTTCCACGGAAATCAACACCGCCGCCACGGTGACGGGAAAGCCCATGGCTGGGAGAACCACCAGCGCTGCAAACGTCGCGCCGCCCCCTACCCCAGCAATACCGAAGGAACTGATGGCGACGATGGCAACGAGGGGCACGATGAAACTGAAGCTCAAGGGATCGATGCTCATGGAGGGGGCGATCATTACCGCGAGCATGGCAGGGTAAATGCCGGCGCAGCCGTTTTGCCCGATGGTGGCGCCGAAGGTGGCTGACAGGTTGGCGATGGGTTCCGGCACCTTGAGCCCGTCAACCTGTGTCTCCACGTTCAGGGGAATGGTGGCGGCGGAGCTCCGGGACGTGAAGGCAAAGGTCAATACGGGCCAGACCGTTTTGAAATAAGAACGCACGTTGACGCCAGCGAGCCTCAGCAGGACGGCGTGAATGGCAAACATGATTGCGATAGCCACGTAGGAGGCGCCCACGAATTCCACGAGGTTCCATATGTCCTGGGCATTAGAGCCTGCGACCACCCGGGTCATGAGGGCGAGGATTCCGTAGGGGGTCAGGGCCATTATCATTTGCACCAGCCGCATGATGATGGCCTGCAGGGTTAGCACCGCTTCCCGAAGCTTCTCCCCCCGGGCTGGATCTTCCTTGGCCACCCTTAGGGCAGCGAGGCCAAAGAGGATGCCGAAGATCACCACGGCGATGATGGAGGTGGGGCGGGCGCCGGTGAGGTCCGAGAAAATATTGCTAGGAATGAAGCGCACCAGCGTGTCGGCCAGGCCCAAATTGGCCACGTTTTCATAGCGAGATGTGAGGGATGCCGCCCGCTCAAGCTCCCGTGCACCCTGGGTGATCGCGTCGGCGCTGAGGCCGAAGAAATTGCTTACGAAGATGCCGACGAGCGCGGCCACGGCAGTGGTGCCCACGAGGATGCCCACCACGCTGCTGCCGATGAGTCCAAGATCCGCCACCTCGCGCATGCGCACAACGGCGGCAATCATCATCACCAGTACGAGCGGCATGATGACCATCTTCAGCAAGCTTATGTAGCCCGAGGCTACCACGTTGGTCCAGGTGAGGGTTTCTTTCACGGCGGCATCGCCGCTGCCGTAGAGGAACTGCAGGGCAAGGCCGTAGCCTGCCCCTAGGAGCAAGCCCAGAAGGATTTGCCGGCCAAGGGATAAGCGCGGTTTGCGGAAATTGAATAGCACCCCCGCAAGGAGGGCAAACACCACCAAGTTGGCAATGGCTGCAAAGGACATAGGTGATCTCCCTTCCCAAATCGGTGAACCCTAGCACCAGCCTAGGCCGGTGCGAAGGGAATAAATGCGTTAACACGCGCCACTTTTAGTTGTAAGCAAAGGCCTAGCCTAACTCAGGATTGCTGGCGGGGGTGTCCTGGGGGTGGGGCGCTTCAATTGGAGCCGGGGGGAGCAGCCTGGGTTGTCTAGTTGTTATTGGTTCTGGTGGGGTACTTGAGAGTGGGTTTTACCCACCTGGTACTGGTAAGGAAGCTCAAACATTGGGCACAGCTTTCTGAATGTCGCGGAATGTCCTGTTCATTGCTTGCCTAAATCTAAGAACCTCAAACCTGTTAACTACATCAAAGAATTTCTTGGAATGCTTTTTGGACAAAAATTTAGTGTACACGTTCAAATTTTTATCCGGCGTTTCGTAGTGTTCCACTGCAATCATACCAAGCATCAAAAAACCGAAAACCACACCGTGCAGAGCTGCGTCGTCATCCCACTCGTCTTTATATTCAGGGAATGATAGCGGTTCCCTACTAGCAGTGAGCGCCTCTAAATAGTGCTGCAAGTAACTGCTCATTAAGTATCTTCGCATGCCAGAAGACACCCAATCCATCTCCCTAAATATCTTGCGGAAATAAAAGGCCCGCTTGTGCTTAATTTCTTCAACACCTGCTAAGCGCGCAAACCTTTCTGCTATTTCCTCCGGACTGACCTCACCGGTGCGCCATGCGACAACCTCTCTCCCTGCTTTAGATTGATAGAATTTAAGTGTCTTTTTCAGTTCTTTTGCGCTCAACTCTTCACTTAGTGAGAGAGTTATTTCGTCACTAAGGTCAATCTGGGCTAAATGACGCAAAAGGGACTCACTGGCCACCTCAATCCAATAAGGGTCAACGTTAGCCTCAGACCAGCCACTCTTTAAGCTCACTACAAGAACTTCATTACTGTTTTCATAGACCGCTGCTAATCTAGAGGCGGCTACGACTTGGACAGCTAAGTCATAACGCTCATCTGATTCACCCCAACCAAAAGGAGCAGCGAAGACCAACAGTGTGAGTAGCGTGAGGTGTTTCATTGTTTGATGCACAACTTTGCTCCCACCTCGTTATAGCTTGGGTGCTGCATAGGCTGGGTTGGAATTGGTAACAGATCCTTCATTGTTTTTCTCAAACGAAGCGTTATAAACCTCCCCTATAGCTATGAAAGTCATGGGTATCGTCCAAACAAGGGGAACAAGCAATGCGACCGCAGCAACAATATTTAAGAGAACTAGCAATAGCATAAGCCCAAAATATCTCCACCAGTATTCTGTTACGGTTTTTCTGGAAGTTTCCATTGACTCCCAGATGCCCATATTTTTCTTAATCATGAGGTACGGTGAAAATACGTATGCAAGTGCCAAGTATATTCCGGGCAAAACTAGTAGCAGGAATCCAGCTACCGTAAACAAAGAAGACAAAAGTGTTAAGCCAACCAAAAGGAAAAAGAACCGGAAAGGCTGAAAGATCGTCTTGACGTGGATTGGAATTCCAGCAGAACGCTGAATACCCAAAAGCAAAAGTCCATATAGGAGTGGCGACTCCAGAACATTTACGAAAAAACCGACCAGCTGCACCGACCAAGTAACATTATCCCATTGATCTCCGTACTCAATTACATCCAGTGAAATCAACAAAGCTCCGTAGCTTAATTCCACGATCGTGGTAATGACCATATAGATCAAACAGGCCAAAAGAATTATCCCTTTGGCGCCTTTTTGTTTTTCCCATGAGGAACTCAAGACAGATTGAATAGTCCATGAGTCTCTTGAATAGTTGGGTTTCGCCGCACTCTCCATCGTTTTAGATCCTTCTATGGCAATCGTGAATGTCCCCAATCAGTGCTGTCGGTACCAAACAAAACGACTTAGCCAAATTTCCTGAGCGCGCTGCGCTGTTTCATTCTTCTTCCCCAGATTCCTTCTTCCTGCTCTTAAACACCAAAGGTGGCAGTACAAACAGCAAAGGCAGCAAAAAGAACCCTGCGTTTGCACTGGCCTTGAAGACCATAAAGCAACAATAGAGGGCTAAGACTGCAATTAGGATGTGTTGTAGCTGGGGCATGGCTAAACGATACCCAAACACCCCACACAACGCACTGGGAGGCTTGTCAAGATCGCGGAAGTGCTTGCGGCAAACTCATTTTTTTTAGACATTATCTACTCCCAACAAAAACAAAAACCACATGCTCACACTTTACGGATTGCCCAGCTGCGCCGGGTTAAGGTCACCAAGCCCGTGGGTCATGAAGGTTGAACTTGCAATACGTTACCTCGGGCTAGATTACTCGCTCGTACAACCTCAAATGCCGCGCACCTTTTTTACATCACCTTCAGGAAAAGTTCCTCACCTTCTCATCGATGGTGAGCCGTTTGTTGAATCAGAGCGAATTTTGAAAGCACTTGAGATGCACACGACCCCTCGTACCTATCCTCATCCTGATGATGAAGACCAAGTCATTGGTGTAGCTATTGTTAGGCTCGTTGAAGATCATTTGTACCAAATCATTTGTAAGTCAAAGCATGCGGATCCAGAGAGAACCAAAATAATGTGGGCAGAGATGTTTCCTTACTTATGGTTTCCGGCAGGGTTGTTTACGAAGCTGATGCAACGGTTAGTGTGGAAAGGTCGACTCGCAAATACGTCTATAGGTGGCCTTACCGACGATGAAATACGCGAGGAAGCGTTGAAAGACATTCAAACGCTAGCCGCGCAATTTTCTAAGAAGAACTTTATAGCTGCCAACAGTCTTACCATCTACGACTTCACGGTAGCAGCGCATATCGCTTCCATTCTACTTTGGAGGATAGACAACTGGTTGGCACCGCTATTTAGAGAGCACCAGGTCTTCTATCACTACTTGGAAAGAGTGGCAGAGGCTGTTGGCGGTTTTGATTACGAACTTCCACGATCATAGAACGTAGTCACAACCTCAAAAGCCCTCAAAATGTCCGACCATGCCTACATATATCCACCTAGGGTGATGGCGACCTGCCTTAAGCAACATCTACCTGAACCCTTGGCTTTACATCACAACCCACAACTTCAGTCCAAGTTCTAATCATCTTCTTAACTGCCCATAGCTGATGTCTCTTTGGTACGGCTACAGCGTCATGGATTGGCAAACACACAACGCTTTCATTAATACCTTTGAGCATGACTTTCTTTAAGATCTGGCCTTAGACATCGCCGTCAGTGGTGAAAGGGCGTTAAAGGTGATTGAACTTGCCCTTGCTGCGGGTGTTAAGCGTATCGACGTCAACCAGAAAGGTGCGCACAGATTTGTTCATTTGGACGTTTGCGACGACAAAACCAGCCCAACTATTTGGAGCTATTAAAACGCAATGCGGACCACCAGCGGACCAAACAAGGTTTTAGAGCAAAAAATATTATAAAATCAATGGGTTGGGTGGTTCCCAGAGAGAGACTCGAATACAAAAACGGCTCCCGCTCACGCAGGCTGACGCACCTAAACGCTGATAGGAGTGGGCGTTTGCGGGGAATGGGGTGCCTGAGCTTGCGCCATCTTGCGGCCCAATGTGGAACAAACGGAACTAATTGATAACGTTTGTTTAGCGTGAGCAGAAGACCCGGGTAACAGAAAGCTGATCTCTGAGTAGACCGCTGTTAATTAACCACGCGGCGGCAGAATCATTCGCAGGAAGCGTTTCTGCAAATATCCCATCAGCGTTGATGTCCTTGCTTTGAATAAAGTCATTTATGGAGGCAGGCGCAATACTAAAAGTTCTGCCTCTCCGCGGAATGCTTGCGATATGCAATCCAACAACCCCTCCTTGTGAGTTAAGAATTGGCGATCCGCTCGCGCCTGCCAGACGTGGCGATCCTGTCCCAACGCCAGGTCTGCGTGTTACCTCGACCCAAAATGCTACCTCTTGAGTCGCTAAAGTCCTTCGGCCTATGGGAATCGTTAGAGTCTTTGTGCCCAAAAAGCTTTGTTTTATGTTAACCGCTTGGTTGTCAGTATATCCATATAGGAAGCCGAAATCCCCCTCGGAGGGCAGCGCCTTGACAATCTCGAGCGACGAAGCAAAGTCTGGCTCCTCCGTGATCAAGATAGACATGTCTGCAGAGTCGTGGGCTATCTCCTTGTTGACCTGAAGAGTGTCTGCGCCGAATTCAACTAGAGTTGAGGTACAACCATTCGAGACGTGTTTTGCGGTCATCCACACTCCATCTGCAATTTTGAACGCGGTGCCTTGACCCGTTTGCAGTTTAGTTTGGCGGGTGCTCTCCAGCCCGATTGCCACGTTTGATTGCGACGTAGCAAGCAGCACTATCAGCCCTAAGCTTTTGGCTTGACGGAAGAATAATTTGGGATCACCCATTATGGAGGTTTAGTAACTTATCGCGGCAGCATTGAGTGCTGCTATGGATAGCTTAGTCGCGCTGACTACCACCGCCGCACTTAGTTCATTTCGCTTTATCCTTGCGGATAGGTTGCTAAGGATCATGTCGACAGAAAAAAAGACAGATATCTGCAGAATTATGGCTATGGAACCCCATAAAACGATATCCCACACATTTATGCTGCTGCCTAAAGCCGCCCCAAGCGGTAAGGCTATGCCTAAAGTGGCTGCGCCGAGAGTCAGGGCCGCCGACAAGTTTCCGTCTTTTATTAAACGATATTCGTTTATCGGTGTGACAAACAGATACAGCGCAATGCCCGCTATGAGCATCAACAAAGCCGTACCGAAGTGGCCGAGGAAAACAGGTAATCCAAGAATTAGAGTGTCGAGCACTGCGTTCATTTTCTTCCTCGATGATTTGAAATTTATTGATCGACTTCTAGGGACTTAATATGAGCAGCGTCGCATAGTCCAAAGACTGTTCCTTTGCAGCGTTATTGGAGCTGCGCCTCAAGAAACTAAGCATCAGCTTAGCAAATTCGTGGTTAATGAATTGCAGCAAACAGGAAAGGGACGCTTTACACAATTTAGCTTGCCGTGGCTGCGGGAGTAAAGCGTACTCGCGTCAATCCAAATGCCCACAGATTCATCCACTTAGACGTTTGCGACGACAAAACTAGCCCGACTATTTGGAGCTATGAAAGCGCAATGTGAAACAGACGACCTTTTAAGAAATAAAGTCTAATAAAAACAGCGGGTTAGATGGTGCCCAGAGAGAGACTCGAACTCTCACGCCGCGAAGGCACTAGAACCTAAATCTAGCATGTCTACCAATTCCATCACCTGGGCAAGGGGCGCATAGTACGACCGCACCGACGTTGCGGCAACTGTGATTAGCAATTGTTGGGGTATTTCTACGCCAAAATATCCGCATCGGACAACGGTGTGTGTCGAACATCTCGCCCTTTGACCAGGTAGATCACGTACTCACCAATGTGTTTTGCATGATCTCCGATGCGCTCTACAGCCCGCGCAGGCCACATGAGACGCAACAAACGCTCAACATCTGTGGGGTTACTCTGCATTTGCTCACTACATAGCCTTAATATACGGTCATAGCCGTTGCCTATGAGTTCATCGTCTTCGATGACACGCAAAGCCATTTCTATATCAAGTAGAGCGAAAGCGTCCAATGCGCGTTTCAGCATCTTCACGGTGTTAGTATGCTAACTACGGAAATCTGCGTAGTGATCGGTAGGTATTTTGGAGTTGGCGAGGTCAAGCGCCATGCGTGCGATGCGATCGGCTTCGTCACCAATGCGCTCAAGGTCTGTAATAATCTTCATTACGCTTACTACCGTGCGCAGATCGCGTGCAGTTGGTTGGCGTTTAGCGATGCTTGCCCAGTTGTTTTTTACTTAAAGGATTACTCGCTGGCGAAAAGTTAACAGCTGGCATTCTTATAAAGGCATTTTGCGCGCAGAAGTCGCGGAGGGTGGCAGTACATCGCTTTGCTAGATATTTCAGCCTTTAGCATTCGATGGGCTGCGTCATGTTAATGTAGCGAGCTAGAGCCATGATCGGCCTTTAAATTGAAATTTGGTGCGGGTCACCCGCGTGCGGGAGCATTGACGTAAATGAATGAATTTTTAATGGTCGCAGGTTTTTCGCTTGCAGCTTACGCCGTAGTTTCAAACGACTCTATTCAAACCCTAGGCACATTTCTTGCGGCTAACAGCAAGCGTAAATGGTGGCTGTTGTGGGCTTATACTTCATCAATTCTCGTCGCTGTCCTCATGTATAGCTGGTTTATGAATAACGGTGATCCAGCCTATGGGCGCCTAGAGAAGTTTCCGGTACCCGAGAATGGCGTAAGTTGGATCCACGTAGCCGCTCCATTCGCGTTGCTTGTGCTCACGCGCTTTGGGATTCCTGTTAGCACGACTTTTCTGGTGCTGAGTGTGTTTGCTCCTGGAAACATTGTTGCAATGTTAGAAAAATCGGTCGTCGGTTATTTGGTGGCGTTTTTTGTAACTTTTGGCATCTTTTTCATTACCTTACGTGTTATTGAAAGCCGAAATTCGGGATCTCCAGAAAATCAAGACGCAGCCTCCTACTGGATTGTAATTCAGTGGTTATCGACAGCCTATCTTTGGAGCCAATGGCTTATTCAGGATTTGGCAAACATCTTTGTGTTTCTTCCAAGAGATTTGGATTTCCAGTGGATGCTGTTTGGTGCGATGGTTCTCGTATTGATGCAGGGTTATACGTTCTATGAGCGCGGGGGAGCGATCCAAAAGATCCTCACGAGCAAACAAAGTGTCGCAAATGCAAAGGCTGCGACTATGATCGACATTCTGCTTGGGACCATTTACTTAGTTTTCAAAGAATGGAGCAATATGCCTATGAGCACTACGTGGGTATTTTTGGGTTTGCTTGCCGGCAGAGAATTAGCATTCACTGTGCTTCGGAACTCGACAGGGCTTGCTAGTACTCTCAGGCTCGTTGGTGTGGATGCTGCCAAAGCTGGGCTTGGATTAATTGTTAGCATTGCGCTTGCAATCCTTTCGATTTCCGTTCAATGAACCTAACAAGTCTGGAACAATACTCACCCGTGTACGAGCTTCACGGCCTGATATCGTAAATAGCATTCCTCATTTCAATATCTAGGCGCGCTGCTAAATTAAGGCGTTTATCTCCTC
The DNA here is from genome assembly GCA_902565895.1 of K189A clade bacterium. Taxonomy (GTDB): domain Bacteria; phylum Pseudomonadota; class Gammaproteobacteria; order Pseudomonadales; family Azotimanducaceae; genus UBA4421. The sequence continues at coordinate 10,638 of CACFGV010000004.1, read as the reverse complement.
GCGTAGTTGCTTGGGAGAGAAGGGCTTAGTGATATAACGATCTACTCCTGCTTCGAAGGCTCGTTCTCGATCTGCTTGTTCGTCTCTCGCTGTAAGCATAATAATAGGAGTTTTTTGGTGTGATTTTAGGTTCCTTATACTCTTCGTTAGATCTATACCATCCATCCCTGGGAGCATCCAATCAACAATGATCAGGTTGGGTCTTTCTTTCTCGATATGGATGAAGGCTGCTTCGGCACTTTCAAAATGAAAGACGGCGCAATGAAGCTTTTCGACTGAGAAAATGATTAGATCTTTTATGTCTTCTTCATCCTCAATCAAGACTATTCTGGTTTTTTTTGCTTCTATTTGTTCGGTTGCTTTTGTCATCAGCGTAAGCTTCGCTCAACGGTTTCGAACTCGCAAAAAAACAGACTTCCCTGATTTATTTCACTCTCTACTTTTAGTTCTGAATTGTGCCTTCGCAATACGTGTTTCACGATAGCCAGCCCAAGCCCTGTGCCTCCTCGCCCGCGAGACTCTTGCATATCGACTCTATAGAATCGCTCCGTGATTCTATCAAGATGCTCCTTCGCTATTCCCAAACCATGATCTTTGACGGATAAGCGTGCTTTATCGTCCCCCGCGTCTTCCCATGAGACTACGATTTCTGCCCCGTCTGGACTGTATCGAATAGCATTACTAATTAGATTTACACACACGGAATGAAGCTCTTTGGGCAGCCCGAGGATTTTTTTGTCTGTTTTGCAATCAATCGTGAGTGTATCTTTTTTGCGCAAAAGTCCCTGAACCTCGTGGTTTGAATTCCGGATCAAAGAGGCCATATCTACTTCGTGCATATCCGGCGGAACAGGGTTAGATTCTAGCCGGGTTAGCAAAAGCAAATCCTGAACCAGCGATTCCATTCGGGCAACGGGTGCGACCAATTTTTCTATTAACCCAAGTCGTAAATCATCACTCGATTCTGGATCGGTCATTGCCTCGAGGTAGCCCTTCACTACAGTAAGAGGCGTTCTCAGTTCATGTGATACGTTAGCTACAAAGCTCTGCCTCATCGTAAGTAGCCGATTTAAAGTTGTTATGTCGCGTATGATCATCGCTCTGGATTTTTGATCGACATCGAAGACCCGAGACTCTAAGACAGAGTCTTTTTGTATCGGCGATGTGAACTCCAAAGGCTCCTTATTCGCGGCCTCGCCGCGCATATAATTTCGCAAACGTGGAACTTTCACATGGTCCTCGAATGGCTCGCCTATGGCGCTATCGGGTAGACCTAGTAATCGCTGGGCGGAATCGTTAGCTGCAACGATCAAGTAACGCTCGTCCAGCAGGACGACGCCGTCTGGAATAACCTCTGTAAACAACTCTAGTTTAACGAGTCTTTTTTTGAAATTTCGTCTGTTAAACCGTTTTTTAATCTGCTTGAACGGCTCAATGTCAGTTAGCTTCATTTTTTAACCTGCGTTGCCTTACTTCGTTCCGGTCAAGAAGGCTATGATCAAACCTCATTGGGTTTTAACAACCGTGGCCATTGGGGCATAGATTGCAGGATTTTTTCGCCGATTTCGTCTACCGACCACGGGTCTGCCATTGCGTCTTTCTCGGCGATTACGTCAGTTTGCCAAGACAATAATGTTGTTCTATTGCCGCTGACGCAAAATTGTCTTCCCGTCACTGAGCTTGCTTCGTCCGTACATAGCCAGGCCACGGTTGGCGATACTTTCTCCGGCGCCATAGCCTCGGCAAGTTCTGGTGTATCGGGCATCAGGTCCTCAGTCATACGCGACAATGCCGCTGGAGCCAACACGTTGACTGTGATGCCGTATTTCATGCCCTCAAGCGCTAATACGCGCATAAAGCCTGCGAGTCCGGCTTTGGCGGCCCCGTAGTTCGTTTGGCCAAAATTTCCAATCAGCCCTGAAGTAGAGCTGGTCATAACAATGCGGCCACCTTCGCCCTGTTCCAGTAATGCAGCCCAGAAATGCTTGGTTGCCAGATAGGCACCGCGCAAGTGCACATCAATCACTGCATCCCATTCGGCATCGGTCATGTTCTTGAACGATCGATCGCGCAGGATGCCTGCATTGTTAATGAGAATATCAACGCGGCCGAATGCGTCTTTCGCGGTGGTCACCATGGCTTGGGCAGAGGTGTCGTCGGTCACCGAACCGTAATTGGCGACAGCCTTACCGCCTGCGGCGACGATTTCGTCGACCACGCCGTCTGCCATACTCTGGCCACTGCCGGTGCCATCACGTGCGCCACCGAGATCATTAACCACGACCGCAGCCCCTTCGCGGGCTAAAAGCAAAGCGTGGGCGCGTCCTAGCCCGCCACCTGCGCCTGTTACGATTGCTACTTTGTTGTCCAAACTTCCCAATGTTTCTCTCCTTGATTAGACAAATGAATCAGTATGACCGAGGCATGTCGAGGACATGCTCAGCGACATAGCTCAAAATAAGGTTGGTTGATACTGGCGCTATTTGATACAGCCGGGTTTCGCGAAATTTGCGCTCAATATGGTATTCCTTTGCGAATGCAAAGCCTCCGTGAGTTTGCATACATACATCGCCGGCGCTCCAGGAGGCTTCAGAGGCTAACATTTTTGCCATGTTGGCCTCTGCACCGCAGGGCAGTCCTGCGTCAAACATTTTCGCTGCTTTTTCGACCATTAACCCTGCGGCCTCTACTTGCGTATAGGCCCTGGCTATTGGGAACTGCACACCCTGGTTGGCGCCGATTGGGCGATCGAAGACGACTCGGTCTGAGGCGTAAGCAGAAGCTTTGTCTATGAAATATCGTCCATCGCCGACACATTCTGCCGCGATAAGAATACGCTCTGCGTTCATGCCATCTAGAATTACTTTAAAGCCCTTACCCTCTTGGCCCAGCAGATTTTCTGCGGGTATTGCTAAATCATCAAAAAATAATTCGCAGGAATGATGGTTAATCATTGATTCGATGGGGCGAATGGTTAACCCATTTCCCTCGGCGGCTTTTACGTCGATTATGAAAGTTGACAGCCCGTCGGTTTTTTTCGCGACCTCGCTTTTATCGGTTGTTCGTGCCAGCAATAGCATGAGATCCGAGTGTTGAATCCGACTAATCCAGACCTTCTGCCCGTTGATGATGTACTGATCGCCGACTTTTTTTGCCGTTGTCTTCAGGCTTGTGGTGTCTGTGCCGGTTGTAGGTTCTGTCACACCAAAGCTCTGCAAACGCAATTCGCCACTGGCTATTTTTGGTAAGTAACGGCTTTTTTGTTCATCACTTCCGTGTCGTAACACCGAACCCATAACGTACATTTGTGCGTGGCAGACCCCCGCGTGGGCGCCAGAGCGACAGATCTCCTCCATCACAGCCGAGGCTTCGAGCACCCCAAGACCAGCTCCGCCGAATTGTTCTGGGATAAGCACGCCGAGATAGCCAGAGCTGGTAAGTTCGGACACGAATTCGGCGGGATAACCGTCCTCGCGCTCCATTTGCAGCCAATAGTCCTCGCCGAACTTGTCGCAAAGTTGTCGGACCGCTGCTCTGATTTCTGCGATGTCGTTGTCTGTTTGTTGATGGCTTGCCATACCTTCCCCTGTGCAGTTCATTCTCGATCAACCCGTCATTAAGAATGCGCAAAAGGCTTGGCGCTGTCTATGTGTTACGTATTCGTAAGAGGCGCCCGGAGACTTCTTGACCTGCCTCAATCCTAATGGGAGGATCGCTGCTTTTCTGGGTAGGAGAGTTTTATGGCTTTTTTCAAAACAATTGTTGCGACACTCGTGTTTTTCAGCCTTTCAATTCACGCAGCTGATTACAAAGCTCCGCGAGGGCCAGGCGGCGTTCATCCGGATTTGAATGGTATCTGGCAGGCCTTAAACACTGCTAACTATGACATTGAAATGCACACAGCGAGCCACTCCATGCAACTTCGAGAAGGGCCACATGGACCCCTGCCTGCGGTTAAGACGCTCTACTTAGGAGCTGTTGGAGCCGTGCCTCCCGGTTTGGGCGTTGTTGAAGGCGGGAAGATTCCTTATCGGCCAGAAGCTTTGGCGAAAAAACAAGAGAACAAAGCCAATTGGATTGATCGGGATCCAGAAGTGAAGTGTTTTCTGCCAGGAATTCCTCGAGCAACATACATGCCTCAGCCGTTTCAGATTTTCCAAAGTGCAGACTCTGTATTCATGGCTTATCAGTATGCTGGTGCGGTTCGAGAGGTGTACATGGAAGATCCAGGCGAGGCACCAGTAGACAGTTGGATGGGTTGGTCAGCGGGCCGTTGGGAAGGCGATACCTTAGTGGTTGAGGTGACGGGTCAGTACGACTCGACTTGGTTCGATCGCGCCGGGAATCACCATAGTGATCAAATGAAGGTGACAGAGCGGTATACGCCGATGAGTCCTTACCATCTGCATTACGAAGCAACAATCGAAGATCCCCTTACTTTCACCGAGCCTTGGACGATTAGCATGCCGTTGTATCGTCGTATGGAAGACAATGCCCAATTGATGGAGTTCCGCTGTGTAGAATTTGTAGAAGAGCTCATGTACGGCGAATGGCGCAGAAATCCGTTGCCGCGATAGGGCCTAAAGCTAGTTAAATGGGTAAGGGGAAGAAAAGCGTGGGTTTAGCCGTCAGGCTGGCGTTAGCAACAATGGTTGGAATGAGCTGTTCAGGAGTCGTGGCCGAGGCCCCGGTTGATCTCACCGGAACCTATGATGTTGCAACGCTGACCCCATTGGAGCGTCCAAAAATGTTTGGCAACAAGCAATTTTTGACGCGCGAAGAGGCTGCAAGAATTAGCCGTGATGATGCGGCATTAAAAGCTGCGCGAAACAATAACAGCGACCCTAATCGCGGTGCGCCACCGGCTGGCGGTGACGGTTCATCTGGGGCAGCAGGCAACGTTGGGGGCTACAACACTTTTTGGATCGACAATGGCAACGCTGCGTTCGAGCTAGACGGAAAGTTCCGGACGTCCATTTTGACCCAGCCTGAGAACGGCAGGCGGCCTGAGCTAACGGCTGCGGCAAAGACTAAATTCGCCCAATCGCGTCGCAGTCGACGCGGCAACTCGGGCACCGCTTGGTGGCAAGATGAACAAGGCAAAGGGGCTGGGCCTTACGATGATATGGAACTGCGACCGCTCGCCGAGCGCTGTATTTTAGGCTTTGGCCCGACAGCCGGTCCGCCAATATTTCCAACACTTTACAATAACTTAAAGAGAATTGTTCAGACAAAAGATAGCATCATGATACTGGCTGAGATGGTGCACGATGCGCGTATTGTCCGACTCAATAGCGCCCACCGGCCCGATCATATGCGCACGTGGCTAGGTGATTCGGTAGGTCATTGGGAAGGCGACACGCTGGTGGTGAAAACCAAGAATTTCACTCCGCGCCCTGGTCTTTATGGCGCGGACGAGAACCTGCAGGTAACTGAGCGTTTTAGGCGGGTTGACGATGCAACGTTGAGTTACAGCTTTGTCGTTGATAACCCCACCGTTTGGAGTGAGCCTTGGGGTGGAGAATATCCATGGCCCGCGACTACAGCTAAAGTATATGAATACGCGTGCCATGAGGGTAACTATGCACTGGGCAACATCATGCGTGGAGCCCGTTTGTTAGAGGCAGAGGCATTACAAGCCAATGCCAATAAAGCCCGCTAATGCATAAACGTCATGAGATGGGGTATCATCTTCGCCAACTCTGGGGCGGGAACAGTAGTTAAGCAGACAGGAGAAATTTTATGCAATTTTCTATGCAACACGGCAGTTTCGGAAAATTAGGTAAGGTGGCCGTTGGCGTGGCCGCAGTAGCAGCCATAGTTGGATCCATCGCAACTCATAAGGTATCAGCCCATCATGCATTTGGTGCTGAATTTGACCCAAACCGACCGCTTATCCTTCGAGGGCCAGTGACCAAGGTGGAGTGGGTGAATCCGCACGCTTGGATACACCTTGAGCACACGACCGAAGAGGGTGAAAAAGAGATTTGGATGGTTGAGGGTGGCACGCCAAATACGCTACTACGGCGAGGTTTGAATAAGCGTTCGTTGACACCAGGGACCTACATTATTGTGGACGGCTATCAGTCCAAGGATCGTTCCAAGAGAGCAAACGGTCGTGACGTTACCTTGGCGGATGGGCGCAAGGTCTTCATGGGCTCCTCTGGAACCGGTGCTCCGCGTGATGGGCGAGATCCAACAGAGCAGTAGCCAACCTTATCAATAGCAAGAACGAAAAAGCCGGGTAGCCCCGGCTTTTTTTCGCGCTGCTAATCTTGCTTCGGCTTGAGGGCGATACTGCCATCAGCTTTCATTTGCCGATATAAGCGATTAAACCCGATCCCTGATAGGCCGCTAACGAACGCTGCAACGGCAAACACCCACGCGCCGTTATTACTGGCACCACCGAGCTGTGTATAGAGAAACATACCGAGCATAGGAGCGATAGCACCTCTAACCCCGGTGAGAGTGACATGAACGCCCATATAGGCAGACAACTGGTCAGCACGCGCAAAGTCGTTGTGACCAAGCTGCCAGGCCAGGCTGCCACCGCCACGTGCTACCCCCATAACAACTCGGCTGATTGCGAGCCAGGCAATGGACCCAAGTAGCGCTCCTACTAACGTGAGTACCTGGGCCAATACCCACAGAACACTTTGCCGGGCACGAAACTGTGCGACGTGAACCCGATCTAGATAGCGCGCCCAGAGCGGTAACGACAACAGACTGATGGCGAATGGGATCACCATGGTCAAACCGATAGATGTGGCATAGGAAGCGGAAAGTTCTCGTGTGATGAGAAAGATCAGCGGCGCTTCGATAAGCATATTGCCGAAACCCGCGGCAAACATAGATATTTGGTAACGAGTGAACTTTTGGTCATTGCGTAAAATGGTAAGGAAGCCTACGGATTGCCGCTGTTGGTTCAGTGCCTCCCGCTCTTGTAGAAGATGATCGTTTTCGCCGATTACGCTAACGCGGCGGAAAAAGACAATTCCCAACAAGCCGACTGCCGTGCCAACAGCGTAAAGCAATGACAAGCCGTCAGGATATTGGTCAAGGAATGGGCCGACCGCTGAGGCAACGACCACCGTCACCAGACTGGCGATCATTTGCAGTTGTCCAGTGGCCTGGGCGCGGTTACTGCGTGCGTAGTTGAGGCTCCAGATAACGCTACGAATGGTTATTAGCCCGGCGACTAAGACCCTAGAAATCACCATACTCGCTACCAGGATCAAGGCACCAACTTCATTGATCGGAGCCAGTGCGACCGCGAGTACGCACAGCAATACGGCAGCTTGCAACAGGCAGGCTAGTTGCACTTTTGCTCGACCGGCCGCCATTCGATTCCAAGCAAAGCTAGAGAGATTGGCGAACATCGGAGCTGCAGTAATTACCGCCAGTACGAGCGGGCTCACTTGATAAACCTTAGCTGCGATGACGCCCACCACGCCGCCCTCTAAGAGAACCAGAGTAATCGGTAGGGTACATTCCGTTAATTTTTCGGCCCGAAAACTCGCGCGCACCGAATCGCTAAGATCTAAATCAAACCAACCCATCGCACCCGATCCTGAATGAACAGCCGTAGGTTAGGCGATTAGCGATTTGGCCCCCGGTTCATTGGATAGGGTTGCCAACGCTCTAATGGCGCTCTGGGTAAAACAGTCGGGTTTACACAACTCATGGGCCATTTGTTTCTCAATACCAGAGCAACCTCTCTGCCAACGCGACGCCTAGTCTCTGGGCGCATTCGAGTTGTTGCTGAGGCAACATGAGGACTGATCAGTACGTTATCCATCGCCAGCAATGGGTTATCTTTGGCGGGCGGTTCTTGTTCGAGCACGTCTAAGCCAGCAGCCGCAATTTGTTGATTATTCAGAGCTTTAACCAGTGCGTCTTCATCGATCAGGGGGCCGCGTGCGGTGTTAATGATGACCGCATGAGGTTGCATCATTGCCAAGGTGTCAGCGTTTACAGCGTGATGGGTCTCAGCATTATGTGGTGCGTGTAAAGACAGATAGTCAGATTGCTGGAACAACTCTTGAGGGCTGACGGGTTCGACACCTGCCTCAGATACCGTGAGTTCGCTGACGTAGGGATCATAGGCAATGACTCGCATCCCAAATGCCTTGGCGCGTCTGGCTGTGCAGCGAGCGACATTGCCGAAAGCATACAAACCCAGAGTTTGGCCCATCAAGCGAGGTACGTGGTTAAGTAACGGTCGGCCAGACCACCAACGGCCATCCGCAGCCATTTGGGCCATGGTCTTCATGCGTCGGCCACAGGCCAATAACAGCATCATGGCGTGATCAGCCACCTCTTCAATGAAGACATCAGGAACGTTGGTGACGACAATTCCGGCTTCGGTAGCCGCCTCGATATCGACCATATCGACCCCAACACTGCCAACGCCGATCACCACACACTTGTTGAGCTTACTGATCAATGTGGCATCGATACGAAAGCCCCATGAGGTAATGATAGCGTCCATATCCTTAACGCCTTCGGCGAACTCTTCTGGCGTTGCAGCATCGATCTCAATAATTTCGGCCAACCCCTCCAGTGCCTCGAGTTCCAGGGCATAACGAATTTTTACCGCCTCTGGGTTGGCTTGGCGGGGCAGTTGAATGCCTATCTTCTTCTCCACGTGAATTCCTTGCTCCAATTTAAAAACATTCTTGCATGGTGGCCACAGCCTGTCATCGCAATGCTGAATAACGCCCGTGCGCCTCGGAATTCTTAACAGCAAAGGTTAGGCTTATAGCTTCATCACTGAATGCACTCTGGCTATGACGGAACTGCTTACCACGTCGAATTTACTCCCCTGGGTTTTGCTTGCGGCAACAATCGGTTGTGCTTTGGGAGCGGCATTGCAGCACGTTTTACGCGCGCGCAGCTGGGCGCTTCGAATGCAACAAGCTCGTGATGAGGGCGCAGCTGAAAGCGCCGACAAAGCCCTGGTGCGGGAGCAAGAACTCGCAGAGCAGCAATCACAGATGGCTCAGAATAATGCAGCTTTGCTGGCTCAAGTAGAGATGCAATCAAAGCAGCTTCAAGAGCAGGGACAAGAGTTGCAAAACGTTAACCAGCTGCTGGCAAGGAGTAGGTTCGACCTCGCTGGGAGCCAAGCGCGGATGCAAGAAATGCAGCGGGGCTTTGCGGAAAAAGAAGAAGTCTTCGCGAAAAACAGCGCCATGCTGAAACAGGAGTTCGAACTGTTAGCCAAGCAGGTGCTCGATCAACAGGAGTCCAAGCACCAACAATCCTTGCAACTTATGTTGAAACCTTTTCGCGAACAGATCGGTGACTTTAAACAGCGGATTGAGGAAGTGCATAAAAACGACGTTAAAGAACGAGCGTCGCTGCTGACTGAAATGCAGAACCTGCAGAAAGCCAGCGAGCGGATCAACACCGAGGCAGAAAATCTTACTAAGGCGTTAAAGGGTGACAAAAAACTTCAGGGCAACTGGGGCGAGTTGGTGTTGGAGCGTGTGCTTGAAGAGTCGGGTTTGCGCAAGGACCACGAGTACTTCTTACAGTTCTCCAGTCGCGACGAAGCTGGGCAGCTCAAGCGCCCTGACGTACTGATTAGGTTGCCGGAAGGCAAGGACGTCATTATTGACGCAAAGGTTACTCTAATTGCTTACGAACAAGCGCTAGCCAGCGAGGACGACCAACAGCGCGAGGCGCTGCTACGTCAGCACCTGATGGATTTACGTAATCAAATAAAGCGGTTAAGCGACCAAGATTATGATCACCTGCCCGATGTGCGATCGCTAGATTTTGTACTGCTGTTTGTGCCCATTGAGTCTGCATTTACTTTGGCCATGGAAATGGATCCAACCATGTTCACTGCAGCTTTTGAGCAACGCATTATGTTGGTAAGTCCTACTACGCTCATGCTTGCGCTGCGTATCATTAACAACCTCTGGCGGGTAGAAAAACAAAATAAAAACGCTCAGGAAATTGCCCAACGCGCCGGCGCGATGTACGACAAATTAGCCGGTGTTGTTGAGGAGGTTGATCGGCTCGGTAAGCAACTTGCTACCGTACAGGGCACATATGACAATGTGTATTCGCGGTTGGCTTCGGGCAAGGGCAATCTGGTTCGGCAGGTTGAGACCGTGCGTAGTTTGGGTGCAAACGCGAAGAAAGCCATCGCGCCGTCGATGATCGAAAACGCCAGCGACAATGAATGAAAAAGACGACGTTTACGTTGCTGCTGCGGTCGCCGCTTTGTTGATGGAGCGCAGTAGCAATTGAGCTCTGAACCGGCATTAAGAATGGGGCAGCCTGCACCGGCAGGCTACTATCAAAACAATTTAATTGTCGCATTCCGCTTTGTGCTGCAGCGCTACAGAGCGACTTTGCCGGCAAGTTATGCTTTGAGTTTAGATGAGTACCTCGCTGCGAGCGGGGATGGCCAGCGCCTGTTAGCTCGATTACTCACGCGTAAAGGGCCGTACTTTTTGCGTGCTGGTCTAGAATATTCTGAGATCGACTCTACCGATCGAGCATTAACTGAACTGACTGAACGGGGGTTGCTGTGTCGAGAGCCTGGGCCAGCGGACCTGCTTTTGCGAAGGATCACTAAGCTATCTTTATTCGAGTGCTTCCATTTGCCGAAGCTACTGAGGG
>CACFGV010000003.1 GCA_902565895.1 K189A clade bacterium | reverse complement strand
GAAGCAGCTGGAAACAGTTGCGCGATTGCAGAGCGTGATTCGCGACTACCAATCCACCGTACAACGACAATTGGAACAAATTCGTCCAGCAGGGCTTGAGCGAGTGCGGCGAGTCCAAGACGGCGACGAGCTGGATCTGAACGCGGTAATTGAAGCGCGCCAAGACATCCGAGCCGGCCAAAGCCCAGACGAGCGCGTTTATTCGCGCAAAGAGCGCATCAATCGAGACGTTTGTGCTGCGTTTCTGGTAGATCTTTCGGCTTCAACAGACGATCCAATCACACCGCCGGAACCGAGAGACTGGTCGGACTACGACCCGGACAAAGAAGTAGACCTTCGGGCCGGGTGGTACTCCGCCCTAGAGATTGAGGACGAAGAACCCACAGAGCCAGAACGCAAAATCATAGACCTGGAGCAAGAGGCCATGGTGGTGATGGCCGCAGCATTAGATGCCCTGGGGGATCACTACGGCGTCTATGGGTTTTCCGGATACGGCAAAGACTGCGTCGAGATCTTTGTTGCTAAAGAAATGGACGACAGCTTTTCACACCAAACTCTATACAACATTGCCGCCATGCGTCCCCGGGGTTCAACTCGCATGGGGCCAGCGATACGCCATAGCAGTCAGAAACTCGTGGCCTCGGGTCACGCCATGAAAGTACTGATTGTAATCAGCGACGGTTTTCCTCAAGACAGCGACTATGGCCCGGAACGCGGCAATCACGACTATGGTGTGGAAGACACCGCTCGAGCGCTGGCAGAAGCGCAACAAAAAGGTATCGAAACCTTCTGTATCACCGTAGACAAGTCTGGTCACGACTATTTAAAGAAAATGTGCCCAGATGCACGTTATCTGGTGCTGGACGAAATTGAAGATCTGCCTGAGCAGCTCAGCAAAGTGTATACCGCGCTGACTGGGCGCTGACTATTGCACCGACATCACCAGTAACAGCACGAATAACATGACCAGACCCAACACGAATAGCGCGTTAGACCAGTCGCCAGGCTGGGCCTCGACTTTGTTTTCGCGCCAATGTTTAAGGCGTGGCCAGATGGCTACTAGCATCAACACACCGGCGGCCAAAGCCATAATCTGTATCCAGTCCACTCTTCTACCCCAACTAATACGCTAGCTACAAAAAACCCGACACTGGGTCGGGTTTTCTAACGTTTTTACGCCAAGCTGCTAGTCGTCGCCACCCGCTACACCCAGGATGTGCAACAGGCTAATAAAGATGTTGAAGAAGCTTAGGTAAAGACTGTAGGTCGCCATAATGTAATTGGTCTCACCGCCGCGAACGATCGCACTGGTCTGCATCAAGATAAGCGCGCTCATCAGCAGGATGATGCCCGCCGAAAGTCCCAGAGATAACAACGGGATTTGCAAGAAGATATTGGCAATCATTGCGCCAATGACAACAAACAAACCGACCATCGCAAAACCGCCCATAAAGCTGAAATCCCGTTTGCTAGATACCGCGTAGGCAGACAGCCCAAGGAAGATTGCTGCGGTGCCGCCCAGTGCTGTAGCGACTACCTGAGGACCATTAACCGCGCTCATGTACATGCCAACAACTGGTCCCACGCCAAAGCCGAGCAGGCCCGTCACAAGGAATATGACCCCCAACCCAGCACCAGAGTTAGCCGTGCGAGGAAGTACGAACATGCCCAGCACTATAGATGCGAGCAAGCTCATCATGTACACACTGCCAGCGGAATTAGCATCAACCATGCTCATGGACAGGACCGCCATGACTGCGCTAAAGCCCAGCGTCGCGGACAATAAAAGGTAGGTATTTTTAAGTACCTTGTTGGTTTCCATCGCCGACAAACTGGCGACAGATGCGGTTCTGAAATCTCTTGAAGCCATAAATAACCTCTAATTTGACTGACTGTAAGGCCTTACGAAAGTATTCAATGCGTTCGCTTGGCTCTAAAGGCGCACCCTAGTGCGCTTCCAGCCTATATCTTGGCGTCTGTATCGACGATTGCAAGACTTTGTCGACGCATTTTTTAGTTGTCCAATGCTGGATCAGATCGTCCCATAGCTTTCGATGATGCTCGCTGTGATGGCGATGAAATTCGTTATTATGATTTGCGTTGTTATGTTGTCATGAGTGAGGCCCTTTCGCAGCAGGCCATTGCGGAGGGCTTTGCTGCTAGAAGAAGTGCTAAAAAATTTGGCCACCAAGTGTCCGCTGAGATCCGTCAACCGCTACTCTGGTCGACGCTCGAGCACTTCGAATCACGTCAGGCCCTGACCGACTTCTTCTACCAGCAGGTTCAGGCACTAGCCCCAACGGTGCCGAACACACCTGCCCGTTAAGGCAAATAAGTGAGATCTGTTAAGGTTCCATTCAGGTCAGGGCCTCTAAGCTGTGCGCCTAATGATAAGGGGCTTAGATATGCGTCCACGAAGAGTGCTGCAAAATACCGAATCGTCTTATGTGTTAAGAAATTTATTTCGCGTCTCGCCGCTACTGCTGGTCATCGCGATGCTTTGGGTCGCTTTCGCCGAAAAAGCACAGGCCCTCGAAGTCGTCGAGGTAACACCGGCGCCACTGGGCAGTGAGCCAGCCTCAGATGACCGGTTGGATGCCGCGCAACTGCAACTGTTGGTCGGTCCCATCGCTTTGTATTCAGATGATCTTCTGGCATTAGTGCTTGGCGCTGCTGCTCATCCATTGCAGGCGATCAACGCAGCGCGGCGACTAAAAGAACGGCGCAACAGCGGAGAACCGATCAACTACAATCCCAACTGGCATCCCAGCGTTGTTGCACTGACCCACTACCCACAGGTGCTAGAGCGTTTTGATCGAGACCTCGAGTGGACACAAATGCTGCACCAAGCTGTGCAAGAGCAGAACGACGAGGTGTTAGCAGCCGTGCAGTCTTTTCGCCGGCTGGCCAGCGAAGCACAAAATTTGTCTAATACCGACCAAGTCATCGTGCAGGAAGACAAAGACTTTATTCGCATCCGCCAACGCGACCCAAAAGTCATTTATGTGCCAGATTATCAGCCTAAGGACGTCGTAGTTGTGCGCCGGTCATCGGCACCTAAGGTGGTTTATCAAACCCGTCGCTCACCCATTATTTATCGCTCATACAATCGCTTCGACCCCTACCACGCCTCGCACTTCTATAACGATCCGTTTTGGCATTACGCGTTTTGGAGTGATCCATTATGGGGAATCAATGGCGGCCTATTTCTGTCCTGGCGAGACAACCATTACCACCCTCGCCGAGCCCCGCGGTACCGAGCTAAGAGTTGGAAAAACAGGGGTTATAAACGTCATCACAATTCCTACAGACATGGCCGGTACAGGCCGCACCACAAAACGAATTGGCAAGATAGTCGGGGCACCAAAACTGATGCCAGAAGCCAAAGACCTTCGCGTAGGCATCACGCAGCCGATGCCTTTAACCAACCCATGTTAGGCAACCGGCAAGTGATATCGCCTAGCAGACAGGCCCAGGTTAACCCTGCAAAAAAACCAAAAACTTCGGTAACGCCGTCTCGTTCACAACGCCCCGACAACCGAACCAAAAACAATCGACGCTATACCCCAGAAAAACGCGCCGTTATGAATAAAGACCGACGTCCAGGCAGGCTCGAGCACATTAAGTAGACACTAACGCGTTACCACGCCACTGGGTTCCCAGCCGCGACGATCTAAAGCCCAGACCACGCCTACCATCAACAAGCCAGAAACGGGGCACCAATAAAAAAAAGCGATGCCGTAGGAAGACATCATCAACACGCTGAGGGTTGCCAATGCAAAGCCCAGTATGATGGTGGAGAATCTGCCGATGGCGTAGCGCGCTAAAACAATGCTTGCGAAGATCGCCCCATAAAAATAATTCGGTAGCTTAAAGGTCAACTCCAGCAAACCCACACCTTGATAGCGGCTGAAGAACATCGCTGCTGCAAAAAACAGCAGTCCCCAGAGCATCATAAACAGCCGTGAGGCGAGTAGATAGTGTGCTTCGGATTGCTGCGGCAGCAGCCGCTGATAAATGTGATTAACGGTTAGATCAGAGCTTTCAGTCAAAGCCGAATCCAAGGTAGAGATCGCCGCCGCAAAAATCGCCGCAATAAACAATCCAGAAATGCCTACCGGTAATTCGTTAACGATAAAGTAGGGAAAGATGCGATCCGGCGACTGCGTCAGTTGCGCGGCAAGCTCCGGCGACACTCCGCGCTCGCCATAAAATACCGCTAACGCCAAACCGACGCATAGAATGACCACGTGCACGCCATAAAAAAGCGCGGCTACGTCGAAAGCCTTTTTCGCATCCTTGACGGTGCGACAAGCACGCACCCGCTGCCAAGTACCCTGAGTGCTGGCTTGCGCAATGCTCAATCCCACGGCGCCAATCACGCCAGCCCATATGGTGTAGCGTTTGCCAGGATCCGTATCAAAGTCAAACAACACCCATTTCGCTTGATCGTCTAGCCAAAGTGCTGCATCAGTAATGCTCTGTTGAATGTTCAGACTGACAAAAAGCAGCGCAAACACCGCGCCCATAGAGAACAGCACAAAAAGCAAAAAGTCAGTCCAGATCACCGTCTTTATGCCTGCGAGCACGCTCCAAAGGATGCTCACGCCCACCACGAACAAAGCGCAGCCGGGTAGCCCCCAACCGCTGATTACGTCCAATACCAAACTTGCTGTAAGTAGCTTTACTGCTGAATTTATGAGGTTGAGCAGCAACCCCAAGTACATCGAAAACTCGCCCGTGCGTGCATCTATACGAGCACCAATATACTCATAACTGGTATTTACCCCCTGGCTCAAATAGAACGGTCTTGCCAGCAGCCGAGCTACTACCACCTTCCCTGCAGCGAGACCCAAAATGACTTGGAAGTAAGTCAGATTGCCGCCGTCTGCAAATACCGCAGCGGGCACTGACACGAACGTCACCGCGCTGACCACCGTTGCTATGATGCTGGCAGAGACCGCCCACCAGGGTAATGAACCGTCAGCTTGGAAGAATCCACGCCGGTTCGTGATGCTGCCGCTGAGTTGGTGACCGAGATAGGTCACCCCCAACATAACCGCCACCACAACCACTACGTCTGGCAAATTCATTGCGACTTAAGGCAACTAACGCGATTGTTTAGCGCAATTTGCGACGTTCACTAAACCCGAACGATGCGTGTGCCCACGTTGCCGCCAGCCAACAGATCAACAAAACCCTCCGGCGCAGCCTCCAGGCCTTTGACTTCGTCGGTCAAACTGATCAGATCACCTGCTTGCATCCAGCTGTGTATTTGCTGTCGTGCCTCGGCGTATTGCTCAACAAAATCGAACAACAAGAAGCCCTGCATAGTCAGTCGCTTATTCACTAACAATCCTGGAATACCGCGAGGACCCGGCTCAGGCGAATCAGTGTCGTATTGGGAAACAACACCGCAACAGGCAATACGGCCAGCAACATTCATACGGAACAACGCCGAGCCCAAAATCATGCCGCCTGTGTTATCGAAATAAACGTCAACGCCGTCAGGCGTGGCGTCCTTTAGCAGCTGCCGATAATTCGCGTCCTTGTAGTTCACTGCGGCATCAAAGCCCAGTTGGCCTAGCAAGACATCTGCCTTCGCATCGCTGCCCATGACCCCTACAACCCGACAGCCTTTTATCCGCGCCATTTGACCCACAAGATGGCCTACAGAACCCGCCGCAGCAGAAACCATCACTGTCTCTCCAGCCTTTGGCTTGCCAATTTGCAACAGCCCAAAGTAGGCAGTAAGGCCATTCACCCCCATCGGCCCTAGGTAATCCACAGGGTTATGAGCCGGGTCAATTTTGGTTAAGGCGCGTGCTTCGTGCAGCGACAGGGTTTGCCAACCGGTAGGAGCAACCACCGCATCGCCGACGCTGAATGCCTCAACGGTGCTGTCGATTACTTCGCCGACACCGGTGCTGTTCATGACCACACCGGTGGTGGGTGCTCCGGCGTAGCTGGCGCTGCCCTGCAGACCAGCCCGTGTACCTGCGGTAATGGCAAAAGCGGTGGTCTTAACCAGTACTTCCCCCGCCTTGGGTGCGGCAATCTCTGTTTCCGCCAAACGATAGTTGCCTGCGCTCAGCTTGCCCTGGGGCAAGCTGTCGATCAGAACCTGTTGATTGCGCATTCCTCTCTCCTTATGTGCAAAAGCTAAACCGTCACTTTAACCTAGGGTAACCTTAAGCAGGCAGAAAAAAGGGAGCGAGATGATGTTTATTAAACAGGTACTTCGACTGTCGGTACTGCTCTGCACGGCCCTAGGCTTGGCTGGCTGCGGCGATTCCAGATCATCCATTGTGACAACCACCTACGGCCCGGTTCAGGGTGTTGAAATAGACAACACCGAAATCTTTCGCGACATCCCTTATGCGGCACCCCCGACGGCGGATCTTCGCTGGCGTGCCCCTCAACCGCCGCGACCCTGGACCGAAGTGTTGGATGTTTCAGCCTATCGAGCTATGTGCTGGCAGGTCACTGAGAGCGGCAACAGTGAGTTCTTAACTCTGTTAACAGAAGGGTCAGGCATGTCTGGATTTGGTCAATGGGCGGTTAAAACTTTTGCTGGCTTTGCCGACATGCCGGTTGACGAAGATTGCCTGACGTTAAACGTTGTCAGTCCCAAACAGTTTTCAGCAGAAAAATTACCGGTCATGTTTTGGATTCATGGCGGCGGTCATCAATTTGGTTCTGGTGGCCGCAACTACGACTCCACTACCTTAGCCAACCGCGGCGTTGTAATTGTGACGATTAACTATCGTCTTGGCCTTTACGGCTTTTTTGCCCACCCGGAGTTGGCTGCCGAAGATCCCAACGGCAGCACCGGAAACTACGGTATGTTAGATCAAATTGCCGCATTGCAATGGGTGCAAGACAACATCAGCGCCTTTGGCGGCGACCCAGATAATGTGACGATCTTTGGCGAATCGGCCGGTGGCCACTCGGTCGGACAGTTGATGGCATCGCCCTTAGCGCGGGGTCTGTTTCACAAGGCCATCGCTCAGAGCGGCAGCGGCTTTTATCAGTTTCAGTCCAACGATCACGCTTTCGAGCGCTTAAGTGGTAAAGCAGCTGGACTCAAGGCAGCAGAGCGACTTGGCTTAGGGCCAACTAACCAACTTGCCGCCATGCGACAGCTGACTACCGAGCAATTGGCTGAGGTGGCTACAGATCCGCTGATCAGCTCCACGTTCCATCCGCAAATAGACGGTTATGTGTTGCCCGATGCAACATCGCGTCTTTTTGCGGCAAACGCCCAAGCCCCGATTCCCCTCATGGTTGGCAGCAACGCCGACGAAGGTTCAGTGCTGTATTACTTTGGCCTGTCTCCCGTTGATGGCAGGACCGAGATGCAGCAACCAAAAACACTAGAGGAATGGCAGCAGCTATTGGATGCGCAATTCGTCGAGGCGGCAGATGACGTTGCCATGCACTACGCCGTAGATCAGGACCAAGACGTCGTAGCGGCAGCAGAGCAGCTCATGGGCGACAGTTGGTTTGGTCGCCATGCCTACTACATGGCGCAACGTCACAGTGCCGCCAACAATCCCACCTACCTGTACTTTTACGAGCGTCGACCCGCCAGCAACGACGAAACCATCGGTGCTTCTCATGCCTTGGAACTGAATCCATTATTTGGCGGCTTTATTCCCTTTTGGCCAACGGATGCTCGAGACGACGAATTGTCTGAGCAAATGCAACTCTACTGGCGCAACTTTGCTGCAACGGGTGATCCAAACGGCGCTGGGCTGCCGACCTGGACTGCCTTTGATGAGTTAAACGCTCAGGAATTGGCTTTGGGACATGAGCGCAGTTACAGCAGGCCAGTTGCCCGAGCTGATCGTTACGAGGCCATGACCAATCAATTGTTAAGGCGCGAGCAGGCGTTACAACCGGTCAGCAGCGACTAAACCAAACGCTCGCTTAGTAACCGGTAGAAACCGTCTACGTCAATCCACTCCGTGGCGCAGTCAACGGCGTTTCCTTTGTCGTCGATCACCGTACGGCCATCATCGGTAACCACTATGTTGAGTTCCTCAACTTCCAGTCCCTGACGTGAGAATGCCAAATACACGGCAACACAGTCATAGAGAATGGACGACTGTTTTGCGGGATCCATTGCCTTGAGTAAGTCTCCAAGCATGGGCCATTTGGACGCGACCTCAAACCATTCTTGATGATTAGCCAGTACCGCTTTGGTCAATGGCGAGGTGCTTTGCGCTACCGCTGCAAACCGCTCGCCCTGGAGCATGATGTTGCCGCAGGTATCCAAAGGCGTGATGGTCTTGTGCCAGGGTGCGGCAAAGACCGCCTGGCATGACAACGCGTGCTGCTTGACGTTGTATTCTCGCATGGCCTTGGGTGCGCCAAGGTAGCCGCGCCGAATACTGCCGTGCATGCCAACAAAACGACTTCGCTCGCAGATCCGTGTTTCACGCGCCAGCGCAGCCGCTAGATTTGGCAATGGACCAATACCAACAACAGTTACCGTTTCAGTGCTGTTCATGATGGTGTCACAAATAGCCCCAACGCCATCGGTATAGACAGGCCCGGGATAGTCCGCCAGGTCATAGTCACCCAACCAACCGGTATGACCTAAAGGCGCGGGGTCCAGGGCTAAGCCAACACCTATCGGTACATCCTCGCGGCCAGCAACTCCGAGCAGCTTTGCTACCAATGCCGCTCGGTGCCGGGTATCTCCGGTGGATGTAGTAATCAAACGTACATCCAGTTCCGGACAACGCAATAAAAAGGCCAGTGCCCAGACGTCATCAACATCGGTACCAATATCGGTGTCTAAGATGACGGGAATAGGCATTGCTGGTTACTCCAGGTGGGACGACAAAGCGGCTATAAACTCAGGCCCGATACCGCAACAACCGCCGATAATGCTGGCACCAGACTGGCGCCAAGTGTCCACAAATTCTAGGTATTGCTCTACTGTCATTTCTATAGGCTTAATCTTGACGTCGTTGTCTAACGTCCAACCAGCAGGCACGTGAAAGCGATTTGGGTAGGCACCTGTAGGCTTGTCGGTGAGCGGTGCGATCTCTTCGAGGGCAACCGATATAGCTTTAGGGTCAGTGCAGTTAAATAAGTAAGCATCCACATTGAAAGGTTCCAACGCTGTAACCACTTCAGCCATAGTTTCGCCGCTGCGCAATCCGCCACCCGGCTCATCGGCAAGGGTTAGCGCTACCCAAAGCGGCTTGTTTGGATCAACTTTACGTACCGACCAAGCCGCGTTAACAGCTTCGCGCACGCTCGACATGGTCTCGCAGATATAAAGGTCTACGTGATCGGCTAAAGCCCCCACTATAACTTCGTATATAGGCCGAGCTTGCGCATCTTCAGGAACCAGGTCGTGGCGGTAGCTTTCGCTCAGCGGCGGTACACTTCCCGCCACACGAACCGCCGCTTGCGCCTGATCTGCAACCTCGCGAGCTAGCACCGCCGCTGTCTCAGTCAGTTCGGCATAACGCGATTGCATGTTCTCTTTCGCTAGGTAGCTGGGGATCGTGGAATAGGAGTTCGTAATAATCACTCGAGCACCCGCGTCGATATAGTCTTGATGCACCGCCCTAACAGATTCTGGCTTGTCGATTAATGCTTTAGCCGACCACAAGCCACCTGGTGGCGAACCTCGACGAATAAGCTCTTGGCCCATGCCGCCGTCGAGAACGGTTAACTCAGTTTTCATGCCAATCGTCTCCATGCGTGAAGCGTGTCAGCGATAAACGCTTCGGGGCGCGGATAATAGCCAAATTACTGCGATGAAAGCTTCAAAAATTTCATGATAACTGGCTCAATATTCATCTGTATTGGGGGACAAATTTATGACTGACACACAACAGCTGACTGCAAGACTACAACGCGCATGGCAGGGCAGAATCTCTGGCTGCATGTTGGGCAAAGCGGTAGAGACGTTTTCTATGCGAGCAGGGGGCGAAGCCTTGCAAAAATATCTAAGTGATGTGAACGCCCTCCCGCTGCGTGACTACATTCCCTACGACCCAGAGCACGCCCCAGACCTTATCGACAAGCGCTGCTGTGCCGGGCATTTAAAGCAGAGCTGGCCCGATGACGACGTCAACTATTCGACGCTGGCTTTAATGATGCTAGAGAAATTTGGCAGTCAACTGACCACGACAGATGTGGCAAGAACCTGGATGAAATATCTGCCCGTAGCCAGCACTTTCACCGCCGAACGCGCCGCTTATCGCACCCTGCTGAACAAGGCCCACGAATGGTTTCCAGAGGGCCGGGATCCTGGTTTTGATTTATTGGACTGCGCCGACAATGAGTTTAACGACTGGATTGGCGCACAAATTAGAGCCGACGTATATGGCTGGGTATGCCCAGGCAACCCTGATCTTGCAGCACGCCTAGTGACTGAGGACGCTCAACTGTCGCATCGCGATGAAGGCATTTACGGCGCTGTCTTGGTGGCGGTATGGGGCGCGCTAATACCGATATGCGACAACTTAGAGGACGCTCTGGATCGTAGTTTGAGCTATATCCCAGCCGACAGTGACTGTTCGGCAGCAGTTAAACTGGCACGCGGCTTAGTGGGTCAGGCGGACGGTGGCATCAGCATTCGTAAGCATTATCCAGATATGAGTGTGGTGCATACCGTGAACAATCTGGCCCTTGTTGTGTGGGCACTGCTGAGCCATCCGGACGATTTTAGTGCCGCCATTGGCGATGTGGTTGCAGCCGGTCTAGATACCGACTGCAATGGCGCCACGGTCGGTGCTCTTTGGGGCCTACAGGATAAGACCATACCGGACTTTTGGTCCGCACCCTGGGGCGGCAATGTGGGTCTATCTTTAGCTGGCACCGACACCGTGAACGTCGCGGAGTTGATTGACCGCACGGTAGCCGTCACAGTGAACTTATCTGAATGAGGACAGCATCCTATGGCTAAAGTTAGATACCTCACAGAGATGGGCATGGGTGTGGACGTACACGGTGGTGATTACACTAAGGCTGCATGCCGAGCGGTGTCCGACGCGCTGCGTCACTCATCGCTCAACTTTTTCAAAGCCTTGGGCAAATCTCACAACGATATGCATATTACTGTGAAAATAGCAGTCGCCGAACCTAACCAAGTCGACTGCGCCGCAGTAGCAGAGCAAATCCCGTATGGCACCGTCACCGTAGAGCCCAGCGTCGGCGGCCTGAACATCGACGCCGTCGACGGTAGGGACGTGTTAGTGATTGCTAACGCGGGAATTCTTGTGCACTTTGAAGAGTAAGCCGCGCCACCGGCGCGATTGGCCTAATGCAATACGTCCAAGATACGCGAGTACTTAATAGCCACTTCTCGGCGTTTGTTCATGGCGCCGACAATACTGTCGTCATCGACCTCGTTGTAGACCAAAAACAACCCTGCATTGGCCGCTTGCAACCAAGAGAAGCGCAAATTCGTTGCGATCAAGTCTGAGCGGTCGTCGTATTGCACCAAGGCTTGCAAGAGTATCTTTGGTGTAAACGAGTACGACATGCGCAAACGCGCAACATTGACTTTGAAATCGCCAACACTTGCCGGAGTTAGACCATCCCCTGCGAAAGACGTCAGGCCTATGTCATTGTGGCTCCAGGTCAATGCTGCGGTGAACGCATCACCCAATCGATAGTTCACCTTGGTCTCTAGGGCGTTGCGATCTCCGCCATAGAACCCGCCAATCTTCGACGTAAGAGAAACATAAAGTGGTTTTCGGCGGTCACTCATGAACACCAGTTGCGATTCTGCGTGATCGTAATTTCCTGGGCTGACGAAAGTGCCCTCGTTGATTTCAAACGGTCTTTGCACCCCTTCGTGAATAAAATTAACGCCCGTGTGGATCTCTATACCATTGCGCCATTCCCAATGGTTATCTACGTGCGTAAAGCCCGAAACATAAAAGCCTTCGTTGTCGAAAAAGCTACGGTGGTACATGTGCGGTCGCAGCTCAAACAACCCCCAAAGATTCTCTGGTCGTCGACGATGAAAAATCGAGAAATCGACTTTTTCGTAGTTTGTACGGCTCAAAAAGCCGACTTCCGGATTAAAGTTCTTGCCAACCTTGGTGTACCCACCACTGGTGGACCAAGACTCGGTAGTGTTGTTAATACGGATACGTCCCGCCTGATCGTCGCCACGGCGTTCCGGTGTTTCTGTTTGAGCTAAATACGCCGAAATCGTTAACTCATCACCAATCCCCCAACGACCGTCGATAGCGTAGGTATTGTTGTAGTCGGCGTCCTCTTCACCTTGACGCCGGACAAAAATGGCGCCTATGGAGGATCGGTTAGCAAGTTCCTGACTGACTCTTGCCACCGAGAAAGCATCACTGGCTAACTCATTGATGGCTTGGGTCTGCATATGCAGCAAACCCACGTTGGTGCTTCCCGCGACCTTACCGGACAACCGCACACCACCATCAATTGGCTGCTGTACGCCATTGTCGCCGATACCGATTCGCCGACTGAAAAAGAGCTCAACTTCACGCGGACTGCCCACAGAAAACTGGCCGGCGTTTTCGAGGAAAAATGGACGTTTTTCTGGCAGGAAGATGCTGAACCGGTCCAGATTCACTTGCAGTTCATCAACTTCAACCTGGGCAAAGTCGGTGTTGTAAGTAAGATCTAGCGACAGGCTTGGGGTAATTAAATACTTGGCGTCCAGGCCCCAATCCATGTCGTTGTCGCCACTTTCAACTAAGCTGCCGCCGCGCCGGGTCAGACCCAGCATATAGGGCGTCATCTTTAGGTTCCGTTGTTTCGGTGTCTGCACACCCCTCAAGGTGCCTGCCTCTGAGACTCGAAATAAATTGTGTTGCCGGCCTAAAGGTGCCCAGTAGACGGTCTCATCGGTACGCGCAATATTGCGTTCGAAGTTAATCCCCCAGTCTTGCACGTCCTTTGCGCCGTATCGCAATGACTTAAAAGGAATGGCGAACTCCGCACTCCAACCCTGCTTATTTACTTGGGCTTGTACTACCCACGCGGCATCCCAGTTCTTGTTAAAACCACCGCCACCAGAACCAAACCGACTGGAGCCTTCTTTTACCACCTGGCCGTCGTACTCCACTGCCCCGGGCGTGGTGCCGAAAATAAAGCCATTTTGCCGGTCTAGGAACGAGTCAATGATTACCTTGAAACTGTCGACCGACGAAAGTCTCGAATCCCGGCGACTGTCCGAGATAATGAGTCCACTAGGATCTTCGTCGTAACACATGACCCCGATATACAGCGTGTCCTCGGTATACCCCACAAACACTTCAGTTCGTTGGCTGGCAGAGCGGCCTTCAAACGGTCGCACTTGCACAAAGCCCGTGGCGGCTTCAGCACCTAGCCAGGCCTCATCGTTGAGAACATCGCCATCCACTTGAGGCGCTTTTAGAAGTGCTTGGGCATTGAGCTCTGGCGCTGCATGCACGCGATAGGCAAAACTCAACGATATGAGGAACAACACACACGCCCATAGCCCGCGCGAAAAAAATACGGTCACGCATTACACCTTTTCAAATTTCCTTAGCACTAAACAAGACCCCCGCCAAAGCGGGGGTCAGCATAGCCAGGTTGATCGGACTGGTGGCCAGTCCTCCTACAGTATCAGGCGCGCTTGTGCAGTCTTACCGGTAGGTCGGTATACCCTCGAACAAAAGACGAGAAGGTGCGTGTTGGTTCCCCAACAACTTCAACGTTGTCGAAGCGCTTCATGATTTCTTCCCACAACACACGCAATTGCAACTCAGCCACGCGATTACCCATGCAGCGATGGATACCAAAGCCAAATGACAAATGGTTGCGGGCGTTCGCTCGATCGATGATCAACTCTTCACCACGCTCAAAAACAGATTCGTCGCGGTTACCCGACAAGTACCACATGAGTATTTGATCGCCCGCTTTGATCTGCTTTCCGCGAATTTCGCAATCGCTGTTTGCGGTCCTACGCATGTAGGCCAAAGGCGTCTGCCAACGGATGATCTCCGCAACCATATTCGGAATCAGAGATGGGTCAGCTCGAAGCTTGTCGTATTCAGCCGGATACTGATTCAGCGCCAACACACCACCGCTCATAGAGTTCCGAGTGGTGTCGTTACCACCTACGATCAGCAAGATTAGGTTCCCTAGAAATTCTAGAGGCTCCATGTCTTTTGTTTCTTCGCCGTGGGCCAACATAGACACGAAGTCTCCCGTTGGGTTGGCTTTACGCTCCTCCCAGATGCCAGTGAAGTAAGTGAGGCACTCCAACAGTTCGGCTCGCCGCTGTTCCTCAGTCTCCACGATACCTGCGCCAGGTACAGCAGTGGCCACATCGGACCAGCGGGTCAACTTACGACGCTCTTCGAACGGGAAATCAAACAACGTTGCAAGCATTTGCGTGGTGAGTTCAATGGATACTTTGTCAACCCAGTTGAAGGTTTCACCGATTGGCAGCGAATCGAGTACGTTACCTGTTCGCTCACGAATAAGCTCCTCCATGCCCGCCAAATTACGCGTGGAAACGACCGGAGAGACTGTGCGTCGCTGCACATCGTGCTTAGGTGGATCCATTGCTATGAACAACTTGATGTCCAGAGCCCCCTCCGGCAGCGGCTGGTCAATCGGGAATCCAAGCGTAATGCCATGCGCACTTGAGAAGTTGTGATGGTCCGTGTCGACGGCCTTGATGTCTTCGTAATTGGTTAAGGACCAATACCGGCCAGCGATATCGCTCTGATTAAAGTGAACGGGGTCTTCGCTGCGCAACCGCTCAAAGTACTCGAGACTCTTGTTCTCAGCAAAAAGCCGATTCCATACTGGGTTGATTTCGTCCAAAGGCACTGAGTACGCTGATGGTATTTCACCCTTTACTTCATCTTGCTCGGAGCCAGGTCGTTTGAATTGCGCCAGGACTTCCGTATCGATTGCTTCGCTCATAACTCTCCACTCACTTCTATGACTTAGCCGATCGATAACATACCGCAGAATGAGTGTGCAGGCGACCCCCGCTTACGCGGGGGCAGGCCCGACTTGCGCGGGGCTTGCTCCGTTTTCTAATCCTAAGGATCAACGGAAGACGGAAGAAAGTTTTTCTTGATCTCTTAAAAATTCAGTTCAAATCCAACTGACGCTGTTCGACCTTTATTTGGTCGAGCGCCGTCGGGGGTGCGCGCTATGATCACTTGCTCATCAGCCAAGTTTTCTAACTTGGCGAATAGCTTCAACCTATCGCTCAATTGGTAGTGGCTAACCAGATCAACGCGCAACAAGCTTTCGGTTTTATCAAAATCAGCAGCTGTGCCGGTGCATCCAACGGCGATACACATTTCATCTATGTATTTGACCGCTGCATAGTTTTCCCAGCCCGAGTCGAAAATAATCCCGGCGCGCAAACTTAAGGCTTGTTCCGGCACAGAAGCGAGCCGATCGCCACTGTTGAAGTTGTCATTAGTCTTACTTATTTCGGCGTTCGAGAGGGTATAAGCCAAGTCAAACGGCATAGTCACGCCTGCACTTAAGTCAACGACGCTACCAACTTGCAACTCCAGTCCTTGCACTACCGCTTCGCCTGTCACGAAAGATCCAGAAGTCGCACCGTTACTGCATGGCGCTGCATTGGAGCAATTTTCAGCCTTGTTGCTGAAGTCGCTGTAAAAGCCAATCGCTTCAGCGAACCATACACCGGAATAACGCAAACCCACTTCGTAGTTGTAGCTGGTTTCAGGTTTTTCATAGGATTTAGCGCCACCACCCAGCGGCGAGAAACCTTTATGGACACTAGCGATCACCAACACGTTGTCATTGAGCTGGTAGCCCAATGATGCCCCTGGCAACCAAAGGCTAGTGTTGTTTGACCGAGTGCTTGGTGCAGTCGCTCGGGCGGTGTCTGCGAATTGACGACGGCTGGTTTCAACGTCCTCGAAGCGCAACATGAGATTCACGTTAAGGCGATCCGACACCTGCCAATCGTCGGTGGCCCAGAAGGACGTCGCGTCTGCTTCTTCTAAGCGATTATTACTACCCGTGGGTGCAATAGTGCTGACGTAGCTCAGGCTACCATCCACCTGATCGTAAAGATCTTGTGGTTGGAAGCGATCCATTTCGTCGCCGTGGGCGCGCATACCCAAAGCCAGTTGATGATTGTTTAGGTCTATGTCGAAGTTCACCTCGACACCACTGGACTCGTAACTGCGGTTGTTGTGCTTGTACTTCAAACCGGTTTTGTCGATCGTGCCATGCAGCACGCCTAAAGCCGTCGCATCGCCTGCATTCGCCGCATTGACCAACTTGCCACCACCGCTCAATTTGAACCAATCACGCGAGAACTTATTCAGGTAAGCCGTAAGAGACAGCGCAACGTTATCTGCCAGGTCTGTGCTGTAAGAAGCCATATAGCCTTCGTGCTCGTTGTTCATTTGGTCTGGTGCCGACAGTCCGTAGCGACGATTTGTACGGCTGGCAAAATCTGCATCCGTTAGTCCTAAATAAGTTTCATCTGACGTTTCTTCCGAGTACTGCGCTTTCACAAACAGTCTGTGGCCGTTGGCTGCCCAACTGACCTTGGCCATGTAGTCCGACACTTCGTAACCAGTATCTCCACCGCGATCAATGTCCTTAAAACCATCGCTTCGACGCTGAGTCGTTTCTACCAAATAACCCCAATTGCCCGACGCACCACCATAATTAGCCAGAACATCAATCTCGCCATTTTGACCAGCGAAAGAACGCAGCCGACCACGAACGCGATCTGGAATAGGTGTCGACACCATATTGAGAACACCACCCGTCGTGTGGGGCCCATAGCGCAACAGCGGGGCACCTTTTATGACCTCAAATGCATGCATGCGCGCTGCAGTGGGAAAATAATAGGCCGACGGATTGGAATACGGAGCAGGCGCGATCATAACGCCATCTTCGAGAAGGCTGATCTTCGAGGACCGCTCCGACGTGGCGCCGCGAATACCGATATTAGGGCGCAGGCCGTATCCATCTTCTTCTTGGATATAAATGCCAGGCACTGTTTTTAGTGCTTGATTAATGTCGACTAAAACTTCATTGGCAACCTGCTCGGAATCTACCAACGCGCCAGAACCCAACAGGGTACGAACACCGTCGCGATCGCCAATAATGGTGACCTCTTCCAGTATTTGGCCATCATCTGCAAAGGCATGAAGAGCGGATAGACCTAAACAGGCAGCAACCAGGAAAGAAAACTTAGGCATTGAAGGGCTCATTTGTTTAAAGTGCGCGAACTGTAATGATAATAATTCGCATTTGCAACAAAAATTGCACACTTTTGGCCCACAACGTATGAGTAACCTGTTGCATCACCGCAGAATAAGCCCTGGCATAGATGTATCACGACTTCGCGTTTTGCCCGTTCGAATTATTAACGCCTTATTAGGCAGTAAATCTACGTTGCAAGTCGTAGGGGTTCCCTCAAACTAACGACACGTCTACACCAAAACGACGCGCACTACCGGTCTAATAAACCTAGAGTAAAACCGCATGAAAATTGAAACCATCAAGCAACTTCGCGACGTTGTCGGCCATCCAAATCCAGCCACGGAACAAAAGAAAACCAAAAACCTGACCGATGATGCAATCGGGTTCATCGGCAAATCGCCGCTGCTACTGCTTGCAACAGCAGCAGCATCCGGTGCTATGGACGTGTCGCCCAAGGGCGATGAGCCAGGATTTGTGAAAGTAGATGAAGACAACAATCTGCTGATTCCAGACCGACGCGGTAACCGTTTGATAGACGGCCACTTAAACATTTTACAAAACCCAGAGATTGGACTGATTTTTGTGGTGCCCAATACGCGTGAGACCCTGCGAATAAACGGCACAGCAGAGCTTATAGTCGACGAGTCACCGCAGCAGGCTATGGCTAACGTTAATCACCCCGCTGTTCTTATTACTAGGGTACAGGTACGCGAGTGCTTTTTTCACTGTGGCAAAGCGTTAATTCGGTCGCATCTGTGGCGACCAGAAAGCTGGCCAGCGAAGGATCGGGTTTCTTTTGGGCGTCAATTTGTCGAACGGTTGGGCGCGGATCCCTCTCTGGCGGAAACCATAGATGCAAACGTTGAACTGGATTACAAAAATAATTTGTGACTCGCAACAGAAACAAGCCCGCTGCAAAGTTCGGCAAAACTAACTGCCCACATAGGTCAAATCCACTGCTTTTCCCGGCTCTGGTTTCTTCCCATCCGCGATAGCGTCTGCAAGGCGCCATAGAATACCAGCAGTAAATGTACCGCCCTCCACGGCTACGATTCGATTAACCGCCAGATTAAGCAGCGCATTGTTGAATCTCGTTTGAGCAGACAGCGGGGCATCACTGACTATCGGTTTGATTCGACGCTCAAGTGTCTCCATTGCTACTTCGACAGCCCATACATCATAGTCGTCGGGTCTAAGATCACCCATCCCAAAAACCTCCTCAGCAGAAAAAAATTGCTTAATTGAAGAGATAATGATTCTCATTTAGATTAACAAGAAGATCAATTGAATTTTGGGCAATCAGACTAATGCGGCCAGAAAGAACAGAACATACCAAGTTAAACAAACGCGTGAACGCTGTTGAGAAGTTACCCGCGGCGAGTCAATTCACAGTTTTCGCAATGCGCGTTTGGTCCAGTGTAATGCGGCAGAAAATTCCTTTAGACCACGCGTTAGGTAGATTGTTCACCGACTTCAGTTGTCAACCGGCCTTGACGCTATTTGATGAATGCATGGTCATCGCGGCACTGTCAGCGCCAACACCAATGACACTGGGTTGCTGTCCGTCAAACCCCAACGTTGTAGCAGAAGAAGTTATCGTCCTCAGTTGCTTGCGTGCGATCGAAAACAAAAGTACCGCGAAAGCCGAAACAATAATCGCCAAGGTGGTTATGCAGCCTATGGCCAGAACTTTCTGCCGGCCAGCGGCCGAGTTTGTTCAACATTTGAATACGTCGGGACTTAGTTTCGTAAAGAACCCACGCTTGTCTTTGGTGGAGCTATGAAACGTAAGGAAAGATTGGAGGGCCTGGCCATACTGGCCAAGTATTCGGCTATTTGCGCAGCTGCGCTGACGCTGTATGCACTAAGTTGGACGCCTTTTTTTTGATCTTGAAAGAGGTTAAGGGCTTATGCTCCAAGATCACTGTTTAAGAGCCATGATAAGGTCCGACGGCGTATCAGACGGCATAGAAATAACATCAATCGGCCCAGCAAAGCGTCGACTAATTTCTTTTTCTATTTCATCAAACCTACCCACCGCACAAAACTCGCGCACTACATCGTCAGATATTTCCCTGGTCATGTCCTGCCACTGCCCTTTCTTGGACATATCATTCAGTTTTTGACCCAAGTCTTGCCATCCGTGGGCTTCAAAGACTGGCCAGTACGACGGCGTGGAGCCGTAGAATCCAACACGCATGCGCACCCACTCAAACATTTTGTCCACGGCTTCATCGTCTTTACCAGTAACAATGAACCCACCACCAGAGATTTCAAAGTCGCTGCGCGCTTTGTCTTTTGCGTTCAGGCCTTGCTGCAGCTTCGGCAAAATTACCTCGTCTAAGTATTTGCGCGTGCAGAAGGCGTGCAACATAACGCCGTCGCATTCTTCTGCGGCTACTTTCATCATGGCCGGGCCCACGGCTGCGATCTGAATTTTTGGCAATTCGCCATTGAGCGGTTCTGGCGTGAAGTTCGGGGTCATCAGACTGAATTGATAATGCTCGCCTTGGTAATCTAACGGCGTGCCATTCTTCCAGCAGTCCCATATCGCGCGTATGGATTGCACGTATTCACGCATGCGCGGCGCCGGTGCACTCCATGGCACACTGAAACGCCTTACATTATGCCCTTTGACCTGACTGCCTAAGCCCAAAGTAAAGTTGCCATTCGAGGCGCGCTGCAAATCCCAAGACATATTCGCGGCCACCATGGGGCTGCGGGCAAAGGCTATGGCAATACTGGTACGCAGCTCTAGGTCTTCTGTATGTGCAGCGGCCACGGCTAGGGGCAAGAACGGATCTTGCCGGTTTTCTTGAGTGGATATGCCGCTAAAACCGGTGGCCTCTGCCATCTGTGCCGCTGCACCCACGGCCTTTAGATCATGTACGGGAATACCGGTGTTAACTTTCATGTGTGAAATTCGCTCCGGCTCGCAAGCTTTCTATTGCGCTTGTTTTTCTTGCGCGCGTTTGAAACCGTCGCGCTGCATCATGCTTTCTAAGTAACGCTTACAGTTGGGCTTATAACGTTCGTCCAGTCCCAACGAACGACCCAAAAATAAAGCATAGTGTACGGCGATGTCGGCCATGGTGAACTTATCGCCCACCAAATAGTCTTGGCCTTCTAATGCCATTTCCACCGAACGTAAGCGCGACAAGTACCAAATGGAATAGTCCTCTACTACTTGCGGGATGCGACGTTCTTCTGGCTCCAGGCGCGTGTAACGCAGCACCAATGTTTGCGGAAAGGTTAACGTGGCGTCACTGCGATACAGCCAGTTTAAGTATTCACCATATCCCGGCTCGTTAACGCCAATCCCCAGCGGCGATGGGCCGTACTTGTCGACTAAGTACTGACAAATACCTGACGATTCAGTCAGCGTGACGTCGCCATCTATAAAGGTGGGTACCGTGCCCAGCGGATTTAAGTCCAAGTAACCCGGATAGGTGACGCGGGGTGGAAACTCCATGTTAATCAGCTCGTAGTCCAAGCCCAATTCTTCTAATGCCCACAACGCTCGGAAGGATCGCGCATCCTTGCAGTGATATAACTTCATAGCCATCGGCCCCCTCTTTAGTTTTATACCGCTTGGTCCAGCAACAACGGCGCCAACAGCTCACGATGGTAAGCAGTGTCACCAAATTGATATTGGCACCATAGGGCGCGACGTAAGTACAACTGTGCATCACATTCGTAGGTAAAGCCGAACCCTCCGTGGAATTGCACGGCTCGATCACCAGCGAATGCAAACGCTTCACTGCCTTGTGCTTTGGCCATGCGCACCGCTTCTTCTGCAGCGGCGATATCGCCGGCCGCCATCACCGTTGCCGCGTGGTAAAGATGCGACCGGCAGGCTTCCATGGACAGCAGTATTTGCACGGTTGGGTGCTTCAGCGATTGGTAACTGCCAATGTATTGATCAAATTGTTTACGCGTTGTGAGATAGTCAATGATTACATGCAGCACGCCCGCTAAGCCGCCAGACATTTCGGCCACCAACATGAGCATGGCGGCTTGTTCTAACGCCGCAAAGTCGGCTCCGTCCAGCAACTGGCTTCGCGGCACCGAAATGTCGTCAAGCTTAAAAGTGAAGCTGCGCCGTGTTTCATCTATGACCACCTCGCGCATCAACGCACCGCTGGGTATTTGGTCCGCCTGAATCAATACCAATCGCGCAGCGCCCTCGAACATGACCGAAACAACAATAGCCTGGGCCTGCTTGGCATCTAAAACGAAACACTTGGTGCCTGCCAGCGACAGGGTTTCACCGTTTGCTGTGGCCGTCGCCGCGATTTCTTGTAACCGCCAATTCCCGTCTTCTTCGGTTAGACCCACCGATGCGGCGGCACCGCTGGCTATTTCGCTCAACCATTGATTCTTTTGCGCTTCGCTCCCACTGGTAATCAACGCTTGCGCCGCTAAAGTTGTCGCAACGAAGGGTGAACCCATCAGATAGCGCCCCATGCTTTCAACAATGGGCACAGCGTCGGCCAACGTCATGCCCAATCCGCCGTATTGCTCGGGAATGGTTACTCCAAGCCAACCCAGCTCTGCCATAGCCGCCCATAGTTCTGGTGTCGTACTTTGCTCCTGCTCTATTTGCTTTCGGACCGCATCCACAGGCGAATGGGTACGACAAAAATCAGCTGCAGTCTCCAACAGCATGCTTTGTTCTTCGCTGAATTCTATTGATGCCATGTTGCTACCCCCCTACTTCGGCAAACCGAGCACACGCTCGCCAATAATGTTGTGCTGTATCTGGCTAGTGCCACCGCCAATGGTTCCGGAGAACGCGTTTAAATAGGAGCGTTGCCACATGCCACCGTCAATGGCGTCGCTACTGACAAAGCGTGCACCGTTGGCGCCTTGCAACGAGATTGCGAACTGGCACATTCGACGTTTCAACTCCGTTGAACGTAACTTTCCGGACATACTTACGGAGCTGGGCCAATCACTGGCTAAAGCAGGAATGCCGCTACGTGTCGCCATGAGACCGTTGCTACGAGACTCCGTTATCAGATCAACCAGTTCGGCTCGCACATGGGGGTCCTCGATTGCGGGTCGCCCATTGCGTTTCGCCCGCCGCGCCAGTTCCACTACGTCGTTAATACTTAAGTCCATCATCGACAAACCGCCTGCTTGTCCACCGGTGGCGCCACGCTCAAACGTCAGAGTGGCCATAGCCACTTTCCAGCCCTCTCCTTCCTTACCCATTAGGCAAGAAGCAGGAATCCGCGCGTCGTTAAAAAACGTCTGACAAAAGCCGTATTCACCAGTGAGTTTCTTAATCGGCCGAGGCTCGACACCCTCGGCATCCATAGGTGCGAGGAAAAAACTTAATCCCGCATATTTGTTGGGTCCGCCGGTCGCCGTGCGTGCCAGCAGGATCATGTACTTGGCGTAGCTACCCAAGCTGGTCCAGATCTTCGATCCATTCACTACGTATTCGTCGCCGTCTTTCACAGCGCGACATTGGGCGCTGCCAAGATCCGAGCCATGATCGGGCTCCGAAAAACCCTGACACCAAATATCTTCAGCGCTCAAAATACCTTTTATGTATTTTTGCTTCTCGGCCTCGGTACCCATGTGAAGAATCAATGGCCCTGCCCAGTTGAGGCCTATCGTATTCGGCAAGAACGGAACGCGATGCTTGGCCATAGCTTTTGTGGCGATGTCCTGGAACGCTTGGTCCACTCCGCCACCACCAAATTCCTTCGGCCACGCCATGCCTACATAGCCGGCTTCATATACTTTGTTCTGCCAATCACGCAAGTACTCAAATTGTTGATCGGTGCCAACCTCCATAAAGGTTTCCGGCAAAATGAAGTCCGGTTTGCTCGGTTTATGCTCTGCAAACCAAGCGTCCGCCTGTTGCTCGAAGTCTTTGAGTTCTACCTGACTGATTGACATGTTTACCTCTTATTTTTGTTTAGCGAGCCTAGGCCCGTGGTGTCATCCTATTTGTTGTCTTTTAATTCCAGCAGCGGTGCAATGAGTTCTATCCATTTGCGCACATAGTCAAGGGTGGCCGCAGCGCCAACGCCGTATTGTTCCTGCACTAACAGTCCACGCATAAAGCTTCGAGTCATGTTCAACAACATTACTACCTCATCGTCGTCGCCACTGACCGCCTGATAGCTTGCGAGGGACTGTCGGTCGAGTTTTTGGCCCCAATCTAGTAACTCGGAAGAAATACGTTGTTGCAGAGCCATGTCGGTGCGCGCCGCATTCAGCACTTCCATTAATGCGCGATAAGCGGGCGTGTTGATGAACCGTTGCCAAGCGCTCAGCAGCGCATCTTCAACGGTTGCCGGTTTTTTGCCCCGCGACTGCACAGTACGCAGCAGCAACGCGTCTACCGTAGCGGCGATCAAATCTTCTTTAGTTGGAAAGTGGTGCTGCACCGCACCCTTGGAGAAATCTGCCATGGCTGCAACACGATTGATCGACGTTTCCGCGTAACCAACCGCAGCCAGTGAGGCAATGGTGGCATCGCAAATCGCCGCTCTTGCACGCTCACTTTTGGCTTGTTGCAGCCCAACTTCTAAATTCACAGATCCCCCCGATACGCTTTGGCAACTTAGCATAAAAAAACCTTATGGCTGGCTTTTTTTTCTGCTAGGTTAATTGCACAACTAATCTCGCAGGACCGATTTACGGTTCGATGACATGTTCTTGGGGGGGATACATGCCAATTCTAAATTCCAAGCTGGACAAAAAAGACAGCGTTTTTCAGCAAAACAAAAGCGATATGCTGGAGACTTTGGGTGAGTTGCAAGGACTCTATGACCAAGCGGCCGAGGGCGGCGGCGAAGAAGCTGTGTCGCGTTTGCGAGCCCGCGGTAAAATGCCAATCCGCGAGCGCATAGCCCATGTGCTTGATCGCGATTCACCGTTCCTAGAAATCAGCCCTCTCGCAGCATGGCGATCCTCTTACGACATCGGCTCAGGCTTCGTCGTGGGCATTGGCGTTATCGAGGGCGTTGAGTGCGTAATTCTAGGCCACGACCCATCTGTACGCGCTGGGGCATTTAATCCCTTTAACGGCAAAAAACTCATGCGTGGTCTGGAGATCGCTCGAGAAAACCGTATGCCCTATGTGCAATTTGTCGAAAGCGCGGGGGCGGACCTACGCGGCCAGGGCGGTAGCGATGGCAGCGACCCCAATAAAGTAGCCGAGGCCGCAATTCAAAGAGACCTAGATCACTTCGCCGAATCAGGCCGACTGTTTTACGAAATATCCGAACTGTCGAAAATGCGCATACCCACTGTGTCGGTCGTGTTTGGTGCCGCCACCGCAGGTGGTGCCTATCAGCCTGGCATGAGCGACTACAACATTATGGTGAAAAACCAAGCCATGGTGTCTTTGGGCGGCCCTCCGCTGGTGAAGATGGCCACCGGCGAAGACGCTAATGGAGAGGACCTTGGCGGTGCGGATATGCACACGCAGATTTCAGGACTGGGCGACTATTTGGCACAAGACGAGATGGACGGCATCCGCTTATGCCGCGAGGTGGTGTCGCATTTGAATTGGCGCAAGCTTGGGCCAGAACCCAACGCGCAATTTGAAGAACCGATACACGACCCAGAAGACATGCTGGGCTTAGTTTCGAAAGACCTCAAAACACCCTTAGACATTCGCGAAGTGGTGATGCGCGTCGTGGACGGCTCAAAGTTTGAAGAATTTAAGCCGTTGTACGGCCCCACTGTGGTTTGCGGATGGGCCTCTGTTCAGGGTTATCCCGTAGGCATCGTGGGCAATAACGGCGCACTGTTTTCAGAGGCCGCTGAAAAAGCGGCACAATTTATTCAGTTGTGTAATCAAATTGATGTACCGATTTTGTTCTTACACAACATTACCGGATTTATCGTCGGTACCGACTTCGAACAAGGTGGCATTACCAAGAACGGCTCAAAAATGGTCAACGCGGTGTCAAACTCTACCGTACCGCACATTACTATTATTGTTGGCGCTTCTTATGGCGCCGGCAACTACGGTATGAGTGGCCGAGCTTTCGGTACCAAGTTCACCTACATCTGGCCTTTTTCAAAAATCGCCGTCATGGGCCCGTCTGTTATGGCCGGGGTTATGACCATTGTCGGTCGCGGTGCCGCAGCACGGCGCGGTGTTGAGTTCGACGAAGAAGCCGATGCCCAGCGTGCAGCGTTTGCAGAGCACTGGGCAGAGGAGCGCTCGAAGGGACTCTATGCCACATCTCGTGTTTCCGACGACGGCATGATCGACCCTCGTGATACCCGAAATGTTATCGCTATGTCGTTGTCGGCCTGTCACAACAACAGCGTTAAAGGCACCAAGGAGTACGGCACATGGCGCATGTAATCACACCCATCACCCGCCTTTTAATTGCCAACCGCGGCGAGATTGCGCGACGCATCATTCGCACCGCACACGATATGGGCATCAGCACCGTGGCGATTTACGCCGACGGCGACGCTCAAGCGCCCTTTGTTAAAGAGGCTGACAGCGCGGTTGCATTGAACGGTCATACCACTGCAGAAACCTATCTTGACGTTGATAAAGTGTTGGCTGCTTGCCAACGCAGTGGTGCAGATGCAATCCATCCTGGCTATGGCTTTTTGTCAGAGAATGCGGCATTTGCCCAAGCGGTTATTGATGCCGGCATAAAATGGCTCGGCCCAACACCCGAGGTCATTGGTCTGATGGGTGACAAACTCTCAGCAAAACGTCTTATGGACGAAGCCGGCGTGCCGACCCTGCCAGGCATAGAAATTTCTGGCGACACCGACATCGTCGCCGCTGCGAACGAAATCGGTTATCCCGTACTGGTAAAAGCCTCTGCTGGTGGCGGCGGACGCGGCATGCGCGTCGTCGAACAAGAGGCGGACTTACTGGCTGCGGTGGAGGGCGCGAAACGCGAGGCCAGCAGTTCTTTCGGCGATGACACCGTATTTTTAGAGAAGTGGCTGGCGGTTTCGCGGCATGTCGAAATCCAGATTCTTGGCGACACCCACGGCAATCTTGTGCATTGCTATGAAAGAGAGTGCTCCATTCAACGTCGCCACCAGAAAATCATTGAAGAAGCGCCCTCGCCTGCAGTAAACGACGCCATTCGTTCGCGTATGGGCGATGCAGCTATTGCGGCGGCCAAAAAGCTTGGTTATTCCTCGGCCGGCACGGTGGAATTCTTACTCAGTGGCGATGACTTTTACTTTTTAGAGGTCAATGCACGCTTACAGGTAGAGCATCCCATTACCGAGGAGATCATCGGCAAAGACCTGGTGCGCGAGCAAATTCGTGTCGCCGAAGGCGAGACCCTATCGTTCAGCCAGTCAGACATCAGCATCAATGGTCACGCTATAGAAGCGCGTTTGTATGCTGAAGATCCAGCCAAAGGTTTTCTGCCGTCGCCAGGGCCGGTGCTGGCCTGGACACCCTCCACTGTAGGTCAGGCCCGCTTCGATTCAGGAGTTGAAGCTGGCAGCGAAATAAGCACCCAATTCGATCCAATGATCGCCAAGGTCATTGTGCATGCACCAACCCGCAGAGAGGCCGCAGGTCGTTTGGCGCGAGTGCTTGAAACGACCGAAATTCAGGGCTTACGCACTAATCGGGACTTTTTAGTGGCCACCCTGCGCACCCCAGAGTTTCTAGCGGGCGACACCACTACCGACTTTATTGAGCGGGTGGAGCCGACTCGCGTCCGTGAGGTATCCCGCCAAGAGCTTATCGAAGCGGCCATCGCTGTAGCCATGGAAGCTCAGGCCCAGCGACGTGCAAACAGTCGCGTTTTACGAGGCTTGCCTAGCGGTTGGCGCAACTCCACGATGCCAATGGAAGCCGTCAGCTTTCAATGTGGTGACGCAGTCATTGATGTGGCCTATCGCCTGCAACGCGACGGTCGTTTCCGGCTCTTATGCGATGAAGAAGAACACTTTATTAGCCCCTACGAATGCGGCAGCGGCATTGTTGACCTAGACGACAACGGCCGAAGATTGCAGTTTTCAATGCAAAGCCACGGCAGTGACTGGCTGGTACACAGTCAAAGTGGTGATTTGGTGCTTACCGAACAACCGCGCTATCCAGATACCAGCTTGGACGCCAACACCGGTGGCTTAACCGCACCCATGCCCGGGTCCGTGCTCGCCACAGAAGTGGCGGCCGGCGCCAGTGTCAGCAAAGGCGATCTACTGCTGATCATGGAGGCGATGAAGATGGAACATCGCATTACAGCCCCTCGAGACGGCGTGGTTGCGAGCGTTCATGTCGCGGTAGGCGATCAAGTCGACAACGGCCAACTCTTGGTTTCCATGGCTGAAGAATAAGGAACAAACTTATGGCTACTACCGAAGCAACTCTTTACGAGATTAAGCAAGGCGCCGCCTGGATCACTCTGAACCGCCCAGAGAATCGCAACGCGTTGTCGTCAATATTGGTGACCGAACTCTACGATCACATCATGGCCGCAAACGCCGACGATGCGGTACGCAGCATCGTCATTACCGGTAATGGCCCGGCTTTCTGTGCAGGTGCTGATCTGAAGAGCCCACCTGGACACCTTTCAGAAGGCGCCGATCGCGCGGTCCCTTATGCCGATGTGCTGACAGCTATCATGGACAGCCCTAAGCCGGTCATTGCCGCGATCAATGGCGCGGCATTCGCGGGCGGTTTGGGTTTGGTCGGCGCCTCGGACATCGTCATTAGCCGCAGGGATGTGCAGTTCAGTTTTAGCGAAGTTCGTATTGGCGTGATCCCGGCCATTATTTCAGTGGTGTGTTTACCCAAATTAGGCACACATCACGGCATGAAAGTATTTTTGACCGGCGAACGCTTTGATGGCGATCAGGCTGTTGCCATGGGGTTGGCGCACCGGGCAGTGGAAGAGGACGAGCTGCATTCGGCAGTCCAAGAGGAGATCGACATGATCAACTTGGGCGGACCAATCGCTGTTCAAGAATGTAAAAAACTGGTGCGTCGTGTACCGCAATTGTCTTTAGCTGATGGTTTCAAAGAAACCGCAGAATGGAGCGCGCGCATGTTCCGCTCGGACGAGGGTGCCGAGGGCATGGCGTCGTTCCGCGAAAAACGTAAGCCATCTTGGGTTCAGGAGTAGCGCGAGTCCGACACTGAAGGGGAGGGAACCATGACAGACGTAATACGAATCGGAAACTGCAGCGGATTTTACGGCGACCGCCTAGCCGCAGCACGAGAGATGCTCGATGGCGGTCCTATTGATGTACTCACTGGCGACTATCTCGCTGAGTTGACCATGTCGATTCTTTATAACCAACAACAAACCCGCGGCGAAGATGTGGGCTATGTCGGTACATTTTTAAAACAGCTCAAAGAAGTTGCTGCTGATTGCAAAGCGCGTGACATTAAGATTGTCACCAACGCCGGGGGATTAAACCCCAAGGGCATGGCCGACGAGGTCGAGAAAATTCTCACTGAACTCGGCGTTGATTCCAAAGTGGCGTACATCGACGGCGACAACCTCCTACCCGAATTGGAT
Source organism: K189A clade bacterium (assembly GCA_902565895.1). Taxonomy (GTDB): domain Bacteria; phylum Pseudomonadota; class Gammaproteobacteria; order Pseudomonadales; family Azotimanducaceae; genus UBA4421. Next base: position 68,030 of record CACFGV010000003.1, on the reverse strand, counting down.
GCGCTGCAAGCGGACGGCGAGAAGTTCACCAACTTAGACACCCAGGTGGATCTAAAAGACAGCCCCCAACACGCTTTAACAGCGAATGCTTACTTAGGAGGCTGGGGTATAAAAGAGGCTCTGGATCAAGGTGCTGACATCGTTATCTGCCCCCGAGTAACCGACGCTGCCGTGGTGATTGGACCCGCAGCTTGGAAATTCAATTGGCAACGCAACGACTACGATGCCCTGGCCGGCGCATTGGCGGCTGGCCACATCATTGAGTGCGGAGCCCAATGCTGTGGTGGCAACTATGCGTTTTTTGAAGAAGTGCCGAGTTTCCGCGACGTTGGTTACCCCATTGCAGAAATCGAGGCCAACGGCAATTTCACCATCACAAAGCATCCAGGCACCGGTGGTTTGGTTTCTGTGGGCACTGTCAAAGCCCAGTTACTTTACGAAATCTCTACCCCGGCTTACTACAACCCGGATGTGATCGCGCACTTCGACACCATGAATATTGAGCAGGCGGGCGAGGATCGAGTCTATGTCAGCGGTTGCCGCGGCAGTACGCCACCATCCACCCACAAAGTGTGTTTCAACACGCGCGGCCCGTATAAGCAGTCTATGGAGACCTTGCTCACTGGCTTAGATATCGAGCAAAAGGCCGAGCGCTACCTTGACGCCGTTTTTCATAATCTAGGTGGTCGAGAGCAATTCGATGATGTTGACGTGCAGTTGATTCGCAGCGACCACGAAGACCCTGAAAGCAACGAAGTGGCCCATGCGGCACTGCGGGTGACCATTACCCACCATGATCCCAGTTTGTTTGGGCGTTTGTTCGCCGCCAAGGTAACCGAGCTAGGACTTGCTGGTATTCCGGGAAATACCGGCCGCGGCGCCGCGGGCTTCAACGGCGGTCCCGCCATTTACCACTGGCCGGCTCTGGTCGACAGTCAAAAGATTACAGAACGCGTGCACGTTGGTGGTCAATCGATTGAGGTCTTACCCACTCAACGCCTTGGGCTTGAGGACATTTACTATCAGCAAATGCCGGCAAACATTGCTCCCGCACCAACCGGTCCGACCAAACGAATCCCATTCGGGCGCCTTTTCGGCACCCGCTCCGGTGACAAAGGCGGCAACGCCAATGTTGGGGTATGGGCGCTCAATGACGAGGCGTACAGCTTTTTGTATGAGTATCTGACAGTCGAAGAATTCAAACGATTGGTGCCCGACTTTGGGGCTTATGATGTAGAGCGTTATGACATGCCAAACTTATTGGCCATGAACTTCTATATAAAAGGCGTGCTTGGCACCGGCGCCGCATCCAATCACCGAATAGACAAACAAGCGAAGTCCCTTGGCGAATATCTACGCGCCAAGTACATCGAAGTACCCGAAGTACTGGCAAAAGATATCGCCTAAGGTTTTACCCAATAGTAGGCTTAGCTGGATCGGCGCTCACTGCACAGCGCCGATTCGTTGCATAAAATGAGCTTCTAAGTAGTCCAAACGTTCTTTGGCTACACGCTGCTCTACCGTGTCTGTTAAGCCGAATACCAGCCATTGGTCCTGTGTCTCATCGTATTCGGGCCAATTCGTCAGCCCTTTACCATTTGGGTCTCCAGTGCGCGCAAAGTTCACCCAATAGGCTTGTAGCCGCCTAGACAAATCCGCTATCTGTTCATCTGCTGTAGTTTCACCCCGCCACAAAAAGTAGCCATCGGCTCCGTGAGGTGTACCAGACCAATCCTTAGACAGGCTGTCAGGGATGAAGTCCACATAATAAAGCCGTGCTGGAGAACGTTTCGTTGACATACTGCGGATCATTGTGCGCGCTGCCAGAACATAGCGGTTGTCGCCAAACATCTGCTTTAAACCAAACTCGCGGTTAATAGCGAACTCGTCAGCGTATAGTTTTTCTGCTTCAGCTAGACGGTCTCGGTGAAAGTCCTCAAACATTGTCAAGCTGATGCCGGACGCAGGTTGCACACTGCCCTCAAAACTACAGCCACCCATCATAAAGGGCACATCATATTGCGCCCCTTGCAATGCAAGTGCCGCGGGTTCGCCGGTAAGTACTACGCCGTCGACAATGGGCAACTGAAAACCAGCCAGGGCTTGCATCAGCTCTGCGCCGTCTAATGCGAGTAACTGCGCTTTAGTTTGCGCCTGTGGATTGACCTTTTGCACAATCGCCGCCGACAACTGTTCGGCGCTGGGCGAAGGCCGTAGGTCCATTCCAAGCGGTGCCGTGCCCTGAGCATTGCCTGAACGCGGCAATGCCCAAGTGCCATAGCCGCTCTGCGCGATGGCTTTATGAAACAGCCCTTGAGCGGTCGGGCTGACCATGAGCGTATTAACCGCCATACCACCTGCCGAGACCCCAAAGATGGTGACGTTGTCCGGATCACCACCAAAAGACCGAATATTGTTCTGCACCCAGCGCAAAGCCTCGACTATGTCTAACAAACCAAAACTGGCTGCTTTGCTGTCCAAAGCCGGGTGAGCAAAAAACCCAATAGGCCCCAGCCGATAGTTAAGGGACACAACAACAACGCCATGTTTGGCCAGCACTTCACCAGGCACCTCACCAGAACCACTGCGGAAGCCGCCACCGTGCACATAGAACATGACAGGCTGCTTTTTTGCGCTGACGTCGGGCGACCAAATATTCAGGGTTAGACAATCTTCGCTCGCCACTGGCGGATTATCGCCGGCGGTTCTCTGCACGCAACGCGGACCAAATGTTTGGGTTTGCAGCACGCCACTGCGTTTTTTTGCTGGGCGCGGCGGCTGCCAGCGCAAATCCCCAACCGGCGCTTGGGCATAGGGAATACCGAGGAACTGCGCCATATCGTTGGCAACGAGCCCTTGAATCCATCCTTCGGTGGTTTTTACCTTGGGCTCGGCGTGTGTGCTTACGCCGATCATTGCGGCAAGAAATAGCAGCGCAAACTGCGATAGGTATCGATGTTTCTTTGCTGTCGTTGTCGTCATAACCTCCCCCTCGCGACAAGCCCAGATTTTAGCCTTTGCAACCTTAGACTTCATGCCCCAAAACACTGACTGGGTTCCAACAGATAGTCTATGGTAGCGGCATCGCCCACAGTATGCTTTATTGCGCCTATGCAACCAGGGACGCGGCAACATGAACAAATTATATCTCTTCATCCTCTTGCTGATGTTCAGCAGCAATAGCATGGCGACCGACAGAGCGAGCGAGTGTGCCACCCTAACTAATGACAGAGCGCGCTTGAATTGCTATGACGCCTTGTTTCAAGAGCCTATGGAGACTGGCACGCCGGCACCGAAGCAATTCGAATCAATGGCAACGCCAACCACCCGCCGTCCACCCGTTTCACAGCAAAGCACCAATACCAACACAGCAATTGCCCTTATAAAGGTGCATCGAATTCCACCGAATAAAACGCTGTATGTGCTTTCCAATGGCGAAACGTGGATGCAGACGAATCACCAGCCAAATACATTGAGCCCCGGCGATGTTGTGGACTTAAAGCCCGGATTTATGGGCAGCACCTTTATGATATCGAGCACTAGCTTATCCATACGCGTTAAAAAACTCAGTTAGTTCGAGCCCTTTTACTCAGGGTGGCGCTTGGGATTATTATGCTTCGGTGCTTTGACGACCCTTAGTTGGCTCGCATCAGCACCAATAGAACAACCGACGGTGGATACATCATGCAAAACTTTGACGTAGTAATAGTTGGCGCTGGCATTTCTGGCATCGGCGCCGCGTGTCATCTTCAGCAGAGCTGCCCAGATAAAACCTTCACCATCCTAGAATCACGCAAGCAAATTGGCGGTACTTGGGATTTGTTTCGATACCCCGGCATCCGCTCGGACAGCGACATGCATACCCTCGGTTTTAACTTCAAACCTTGGACCGCTGCAAAGTCTATTGCCGATGGCCCCTCTATCAAGAGTTACCTACAAGAAACCATCGCTGAACGCGGCCTCGCCAACCACATTCAACACGAACACAAAGTGCGCAGCGCAGAATGGTCGAGCGATTCATCAACCTGGACAGTAACCACCGATCACGGCGGTAAAACCGAACAATTTTGCTGCAACTTCTTGATGATGTGCAGCGGTTATTACAACTACGACACTCCATATACGCCCGACTTCCAGGGCCAAGAAAACTTCCAAGGCACCGTAATCCACCCCCAGCACTGGCCCAAAGATCTAGACTATAAGGGCAAAAAAGTTGTGGTAATCGGCAGTGGTGCTACCGCCATGACGCTGGTTCCGGCCATGGCCGATGAAGCCGAAAGCGTAACCATGCTACAGCGCTCGCCGACTTACGTGGTGTCACGTCCAGATCAAGACAAAATCGCCAATACTCTGCGTAAACTGCTGCCCGACTCCATCGCCTACGCATTGACTCGCTTCAAAAACACTCAACTTCAACATTTCATGTATCAACGTATGCGCAAGCAGCCCCTAAAAATGAAAAAGGGGTTGATCGGCCTGGTGCGCGAGGCTCTTGGGCCAGACTACGACGTCGACAAACACTTCACTCCCAAGTACAACCCATGGGACCAACGCTTGTGCCTAATTCCAAATGGCGATCTCTTTGCTTCAATCAAGAACGGTAAGACTGAAATTGTTACCGACAGCATCGACGAATTCACTGCTACCGGTATCAAACTTAAATCAGGCGAAGAGCTGACAGCGGACATCATCGTCACGGCGACTGGGCTGAACATGCAAGTTATGGGAGGCACAGAATTTTTTATCGACGGTTGCGCTGTCAATTTTGCGAACACCGTTACCTATAAGGGCATGATGTACGCGGAGATCCCCAATCTCATTCAAACTTTTGGCTACATCAACGCTTCGTGGACCCTGCGCGCGGACCTGACCGCAGAGTACGCTTGCCGTGTGCTCAATCACATGGATCGTCTGGGCGTTAACCAATGCACGCCCCGATTGCGAGCCGAAGATGCAGATATGAGTTTAGGTCCATGGATTCAGGACTTTTCCGCAGGGTATATGCAGCGAACCATGGATTTGATGCCAAAACAGGGTAGCAAGGATCCCTGGCGCAACACGCAGAACTACGCGCTGGACAAAAAGATCATCCGCAAGGCACCTCTTGAGGACGGCGCACTGTTGTTTGGCGCATTGCCATTAGAAACAATTGAGGCGGAACCTCAGAAAGCAGAGCAAGCTGCGGCATAGGTCGCAATCATACCCACTCCTCCCGGGGCCCAACCGCAAGTTACAGCGTTATAGCCTTGCCCGTTCGTTGTGCCAGTTATGGGCACGTGACTTACTCTGCGATGGGTGCCTGTGAGGAATTGGACAGCTAAGGAACTGATCGCCCGCCCCCTGCGGGTGCTGAGCCACCTTCACAAAGACCCGCGCTCGCAATGCCTAACACCAGCAAAGACGGACGCTTCTGCTACATCGTTCATCACATAACATTGCGTTGCTATTCGCAGATCGCATCGACTGCGTCCAATTAGTGTCAAAATACGCCCCATTTAAGGGCGTCAGCTCACCAAAATGATGCACTTTCTAGACGAAAAAATTTTAGTTAAAATGTCAACCGAAAGTTGACAATATTTTTGTGACACCGCCGCGCTTTTGGCGTCTCCGCAACCAGCTTTTCGCCCAAATAGGCGTTATCAGCCGAGACAATGTGAAAGTGATGCGGAAGGAGTTATCCCATGTTTAATGTAGTCAAAGGAAAACTACGAGCTACTTTCTTGATCTTAACCACTACCTGGCTCTGCGCGGCATGCGGCGACGGCAGCCTTGATATCACCTGCACCGAATACTTCAAAACAACACCGTCTAGTCTAAAGACGTTGAGCAATGGCATCGTTCACGACACCACCTCCAACCTCTATTGGTACCGGTGCAATGCTGGCCAACGTTATGTAGACGGCAAATGCAAAGACGACCCGTTGAATCTTAGCTTCGATGCAACGAACACCGCCCTACAAAATCTGCCCGTGGTTTCTTCACCACAGGCGCCAGATTTAGACTGGCGGATACCCACTCAGGAGGAATACACAACACTCACAGCAGTTCCCTGCCACAGCCCTAAAATCGATGTTGTAGCCTTCCCGGACGCCAAGTCCAACACATTTTATTGGTCTAGCTCTGACGGCAGGAATGAAGATTTCGCCTGCGGTACGCGGCTGCGGGATGGTGTGCAGTTCTGCCAAATCAGCCCATCATCTACGAACCCCACCCTGCTGGTCGCCAACGTCGAATAAAGAGCTAAAACCAACGCGAGTAGCAAGCCAGTTTCGCTGCTTGCTACCTCTCCAATCATTTAGATTTTTTTCTTCACTGGGAGCAGAGCCTCGAGACTAGTGGTACAAGCTTCGGCCTCCATGTCCCATTTACCATTAGTCACGTGCAGGTTACGAAGCACAGGCAAGCTTGTTTAACCTCTGCGAATCAGCCCGTTCGCACACGCATACCTCTCTTTTGCTGAGGTCCATTCATAGATCGATGAACTGTTGGTATTCACCTGCGTAATCGATATGCCACCGGGACAATGCTGGCCTATTTTCCACAATGTCTCCCACATTCCATTGAATGCGTCTGTGGTCCATTTCTGTGGTCACGTCGTTATTGGGGCAGAGAATGTAAACGTCCCCTCGCGACAAAGCCTCTATCATGTGGTCAACGACTTGATTAGGTGTCCACGCGGTTGGGGGGGTTCCGGTACAACCCGCCTAATCATTCCAGTGCATGTGAATCCAGGAATAATTAAGCGGGTGCTGACTGGACAATCATTCAACTCTCGCTGTTCACGGCCCAAAGATTCTGTTATCGGTCGGACACCAGCCTTGGTGAGGTTGTAGGCCGGACTTTCTGGTGGATTCGTAATGCCTTGTGTGGATCCGGTATTAATCACCATGGCGGGTTTGTCTTGTTTGATGAGCGCCGGGACGAACGCTTGCGCCGTGAATAACCACCACAACTCTTCACAAAGCATCCAGGTTGTCGAACGTACCCCTACCAGCGCTCATAAAGTCGTTGTCCGTTAGGCCTGCGATATCGCCAAATGGTGGAAAAACTTACCTTCAGCACTGGCAGACCGGTGCCAAATTCACCTTTCTGGTTTCTAGCCCGCGGCGTGCAGTCTCACTTTGATCCAACACCGATGTCTCTGCTTGTAAAACTACTGAATAAGCATCAGCGATGACAACATTTGCGCCCTACTGCGTTAACCTTTCTGCCGACCTTACCTGTACAGATGATCAACTGCTGATCAGTACCCCAGCGTCGATCAGTTCTTTTATCTGCTCCTCGCCGTAGCCCAAGCGTCTAAGAATCGTCGTCGACTGCTCACCCAATTTTGGAGCAGGGCCACTGATCTCACTCGGTGTTTTAGTAAACTGGGCAGCAGGACGCGCTTGTCGCACCTCACCGAAACCCTCGTGCTCAGTTCGCAGTACGGATCCAGCTGCTACGATTTGCTCATTAGCAAGCAACTCGGATCGCCGCAGGAGCGGCGCGCTAGGTACATCATTTTCCCTCAGCCGCTGCAGAATCTCTGCCGATGGCCACTTCGCGATTTCATCGAGTGTGATCTCTTTACGTACCTGTGCGTTTTGACCGCGCGCTCGAGCAGTCGAAAAGCGCTCGTCATCCATTAGATCTTCGCGCTTTAAAGCTTTGCACATACCAACCCATTCTTTGTCCGAAATGACACCAGCGGTGATAAAACCGTCTTTTGTGGGGTAGATGAGATCCATCGACCCAGACCCATTCGCCGGATCAAACTCGTCTTCTGCATACGTAAGCCCGGCCATTCCCTCAGGCCAGAGGAACGCTAACATCGCATCTAACATGGACAGTTTGATGTGCTGGCCCTCACCGGTCTGCGCGCGGTGATAAAGCGCACTGGAGACCGCCTGCGCTGCGGTAAGAGAGGTCACTTTGTCAGCAATAATGACCCGAAACATCTCTGGGTCTCGAGTGATTCTGTTGGCCTGAATATCCGTCGCGCCGGAAAGCGCTTGAATTACCGGATCATAAACGCGCTGATTTGCGTAGGGACCGGTCTCGCCAAAACCGCTGATCGAGACGTATACGATACCCTCGTTCCTAGCGCGAACTGCATCTTCCCCAAAACCCATGCGTTCCATCGCGCCCGGCCGGAAGTTTTGCAGCAGAACATCGGCTTCCTCAATCAACTGCCAGAGCACGGCCTTGCCCTCTGCGCTTTTAAGATCAAGCGCAATCGACTCTTTACCGCGATTACACGAGTAAAAACTCGGCGGCAATCCATTAACAGGTGGCCCGAGAAACCGCATTTGTTCGCCGTGCAGCGGCTCAACTTTGATTACACTTGCGCCCTGATCGGCAAGCATCATCGCCGCCACAGGCCCTGAGACCATACTGGTCAGGTCAACAACTTTTAATCCGTTTAGCGGTCCCATTTTTCCTCCTAATTAGCCTGCAACTCTAACTGTGCCGGAGCCAGCGAGGCTGCGTATTTGGTCTAACCCCTATCCCTATAATTCAAGCATATTTTCAATCCACTCACCGAGCCACAGGGCTGGGACGTTTCGTTAAAGGGCTTCACTATTGGATCATGCTACCGGTGCGCTCTGCTGCACTTCAGCACACCCTTAGATCTTGGCTTGAACCCATTGTTGCAATGTGGCGGCTCAGCAAGAGTAACGGCATCACGGAAGGGTTCCAAAACAAAGTGGAAATGATGGGCAAACGTGCTTATGGCTTTAGGAATTTTGAGAATTATCGGTTGAGGTTCTTAACTCATTGCGGGTGGGGTGGCATTTTCAACCGTGTTTAGGGTTTTTAGTTAATACCAGCTATACCCCGTTAAGTGAGTAGGTCCCGAAACTGTAACCTATGTTTCCGGTATAAAGTGTTACCTCTGTCTTCGGTATGCACCAAGCCTAAAATGGTAGCTAGGGGGAGACTTGAACTCCCGACCTCAGGATTATGAATCCTGCGCTCTAACCAGCTGAGCTACCTAGCCACTGCATTTGGCGGTCGCCAAAGCGGGCGAATTGTCCTTACCACTCTGACCCTTGTCAATGTGGATCGCGGTAATTTCAGATCCAATGCGCGCGGCGCCAGCCTCGCAGATCGTTTACCAATTGGATCTCTGAAACTTCGGCCAATTCATCCGTCAGCAGCTTGCGCTGCTTGACTTTCCCTTGCTCTAGCAATTCCTCACGCAGTATCCCCGGCAGTAATCCACTCTCTACAGGCGGGGTGAACCAGTCGTCGCCGAATTTATACACAACATTGGCAATGCTGCTTTCCGTGATTTCACCAAGTTCGTTAAACAGTATTGGCTCAACGTCGGTTGGCACCTCTGTTGCGGCTCGATCATAGACGTGGCGATGACTGGTTTTGTGAATCAAATACAAGTCGGTTGAACATACCGGCGTTGTTGCCAGACAAATTGCCTGGCTGTTTCGAAATTGGCTATCACTGGGCAGTTCGGCGGTATCAACTTTATAGTCTCCCTCTACGGTGAGGCTCAGGCGCACTCTTAACGCCGGGGTGGTACTGCCATTCACTGCTTGCTGCAAAGCGACTTCTGCCTGCTGTTCGTCCATAGGGTACCCAAACACAGCCGCGCTCTTGGCCATGCGTCGCAAATGCCTTTGCAACCGACTGAATCCCTCACTAGGCGTCCAACGTAGAGTTTCAAAAAGCTCCATATTTTGTTGTTCTTGCAGCGTGCCAAGTATTCGCGTCTTCGCCTGCATCTCTAGGTATTCTTGGGCCGGGGTTGAATCCCAAACAATGCCGCCGCCTGCACCGTAGCGTGCGCTACCCGCGGCTTTGTCCACCGAACTTGTACGGATCGCTATGCTGAATTGAGCCTTACGATTCGGTGCGATGTAACCAATCGCTCCGGTGTAGATACCCCTGGGCGTTTTTTCTAGCTGTGCTATGTGGCTCATCGCAGCGCGTTTAGGCGCACCGGTTATTGAAGCGGCTGGGAACAGCGTACGGAAAATATCTACCAAACTGGCCTTAGTTTGTGCGTGCACGGTGGACGTCATTTGCCATACGGTTGGGTAGGCTTCTACCGCAAATAGCCCACTCACATCGACGCTGCCCGTTTCCGCTATTCTACCGAGGTCGTTTCTTACCATGTCGGTAATCATTAAGTTTTCAGCACGATTCTTTTGCGACGAGCCAAGCCAGTTTGAGGTTCGTTTGTCGGCTTCAGGATCTTCGCGCCGCGCCTCTGTTCCCTTCATGGGTCGGGAGCGCAGATGATTACCCTCAAGACGAAAGAATAGTTCTGGCGATGCCGAAACAATTGCAAAGTCATCTGTTTCAATAAATGCCGCAAAGGGTGCGTCGACCGCAATCTGGCAAAAGAGCCGCCACGCATCAGTAAGCTGTGTGTTCAGCCGTAACGTGTGGTTTATTTGGTAGACCTCACCCGCTGCGATCAATTCTCGTATTTTTACAATATCCGCTAGATATTCGTGATGCTGAGTATCCAATCGCCAAGATTCATTGCCTTGCGCTTCGATTGTCTGTGGTCGTCCACACGCTTCAACTCGAGCAAACAGCCCAAAACACACCAAGGGCAACTTGTCTTCGTGTTGCGTGGTTAAAACGGCATCGAACCCCGCAGCCGCTTCGTAACATACAAAGCCAGCTGCAGTGAGACCGTCTTCATTTACCCTGCGTTCAGTGCGCTCTATCGCCGCTGCTACCTCATCTGGGCGATGTGCCAACACCATGGCTTGTAAGTCTGAATAAACAAACCAAGTGTCGAGCGTGGGCTCGTGTAAAACCAGGCGCGTGATTGTGTGCAAAGTCGATCATTCTGAGCTGGGAAACCTCATTATCCGTCTATGCTTGAACGAAATGCCACTGCTGCTCGCTGACAACCTGGACATTCATGTTAATTATGAGTGCTGTTTGTCGACGCCTTAGGCGGGCTCGGATACGCTGCACCTTTATTTTTAGAGCCAACGATGTCCACAGCCTCCAAAACGCGTCTTGTGTTACCTGCGTTACTGTTATGTCTGACCACACCTGCGACGGCAGAGGTGATCGAGGAAGTCCTCGTCATTGCCAGTCATCAACCCCAAACTTTAAGCCAAATTGGTAGTGCGATTAGCCGTATCGATGCAGATGAGTTGTCCACTCACACCAGCACAAATGCAGCCGATCTGCTTCGCAACGTTGCAGGAATCAGCGTTAACCAGAGCGGCCCGATGGGTGCTCTTACCCAGGTGCGGATGCGCGGCGCAGAGGCGAACCACACTTTGGTTTTAATTGATGGTGTGCGTGTTAACGACGTAAGTCTGGGTTCAGAGTTTAATTTTGCCCAGATCACTAATGCTGACATCAGCCACATAGAAGTATTACGCGGCCCACAAAGTGCACGGTACGGCAGTGACGCTATTGGCGGTGTGATTGGCATATTCACCCAAGAATCTGAGTCTGCCGGCTGGCATGGCCAAGCTAACTTAGGTCTTGGCCAGTTCAATACCCAAGATCTTGGTGGGCGTCTTGGTTTTCGTTCGGCAGTTAAGGACACGGGCAGCTGGAGTGCGCAGCTCAACATTAATCGACTCGACACTGACGGCATTGATGCGTCACCGTCGGGGAACGAACTGGATGGGTTTCGCAACACTCATATCAACGCCAGGGCCCTCTTAGACCTGTCTGCAACTGCCACCCTGCGTGTAAATCTGCGCCAGGTGAACACGCAAAGCGAGGGCGACAAGCAGGACTTCGATTTTCCAACCACCGCTACCCAGGGCTTAATTGTTGATGCCGATGAGCGCGTGGACAGCCAGCAACGACACCTCTACTTGGCGTATTCTCAAACAGCGGGAAATTGGCAATACGACGCTGCGCTTACACGCTCACTGAGCAGCACGGACTATCTCAGCAATGGAGCCCGAGCCAGCGGTCTAAGAGGCGAACGCCTTCTGTTAGAACTGCAAGGGAGCCGCAGCTTTGCTGTCGGCGTCACAGATCAGTCGGTGAACTTTGGCCTGCAACGCGAGCAAAGAGATTTCGAAAACATCTTTATTGGCTACGACGCTGCAAATTACCGAGCGGACGACGCGCAAAACTCCTTATTTGCTGAGTATTTGCTAGGTCTCGATCGCACTCATTTAGCCCTTAGTGTTCGCAGGGATTGGAACGACCGCTTTGCCAACGCCACCACAGCCCGAGGCACAGCCAGCCATATTTTGTTGCGTTCCGATGCAGCCCAAAGCCGCCTGCATGTCAGTTTCGGGCAGGGCATAACCAATCCAAGCTTCTTTGAGCTTTTTGGTTTTGCACCTGCGACCTTTATCGGCAACCCTGACTTGGAGCCGGAAGAAAGCACCAGTTTTGACCTCGGTTGGTCACAATCTTTTGCGGCGAACGTTGTGGGCCAAGATACTCTTTGGAACATTGATGTCACTTATTTCACCGCTGATTTACAGAATGAGATCACAACGGTCTACGACAGCAACTTCATGTCTACGCCCGTCAACTTGGAAACAGACAGTAAACGTTCAGGGATTGAAATTTCAGCAGACGCTAACTTAGGCGAAAACTGGCAGCTTGGCGCTGCCTATACACGACTGCGCGCGCGCGAAAACCGGATAGAAGAAGTACGCCGCCCGCGCCACAGCGGACAGATCCGACTGTCGCGAAACTTTGCCGACGACCGAGGACGCGCCAGCATTCAGTTTTTACACAACGGGCGGCGCAGCGACAGCGAGTTCATTTATGCAACCCCCGAAACTCGGGTAGATTTGCAACCCTATACTCTGACCAATATTGGAGTGAGCTACGAACTGCAACCCAACCTGATGTTGACCGTGCGTGCTGAAAACTTAACCGGTACCGAATACCAGCAGGTGTTTGGCTACAACTCACCGGGGCGCTGTGTGAGTCTTGGTGTCAAACTAAATCTCGACTGAAACTCGCTGCCTGGGCATTCTAGCCAACGTTATGAATGGGTTCGCAGTCTTTAGACTTTTCGTCGCTTTGAGCGTTGGGTTGCTGACAGCGACTGCAAGCTTGGCCGACTCAAAAAAGCCGCGAGTTGCTTCACTTAACCTGTGTGCTGATACGCTGTTGATGCAATACGCCGATCCTGAACAGATCGCGTCTATAACCTGGTTGTCAACAGATCCAGGACTGTCACCTTATGCTGCAAAAGCGCAGCTGTTTCACCACAACCGTGGCCATGCCGAGGACATAATAAAACTGTCCGCTGATTTGGTGCTGACCGGACCGAGCACTTCACCCACTACGCTTGCCCTCTTAAAACGCTTGGGTGTGGCCACTTTGTACATCGCTGACAGCCGCTCGATCGCCGAGATTTACACAAATGTGCACTCACTGACTCATGCCATAGGTCAAACACAACGAGGTGAGCGCTCTTTACAATTGATGACCGAATCCCTCACCAGGGATCTAAGGCGGGCAGCTAGCAAGCCTGTCACGCTATGGCCCAACGCTGCCTTTATTCAATCCAACGGCCTGACCGTAGGGTCGGGCAGCCTCAGTGATGAATTACTCAACCACGCAGGTTTCCACAACGCAGCAACCTCAATCGGCTTGCAAACCTACCAGCAATTCCCGTTGGAGAGTTTGTTGCGCGTTAATCCAGATTTGCTGATCGTGCCAAAACGCCAACGACACTATCCTGCCCTTGCACAACAACTGCTTGAGCATCCAGCGTTCTCAAACGTCGCTCATTTTTATGAAATAGCCCCGGCAGAGTTGATCTGCGGTACCACTCGAGTCGCTAAAGTCGTTTCCGCACTTGCGGAAAAAAGAGATCAAATCGGTCGCCTGTGAAAATCAGTTTCATTCACTGGTCTTGGCTGCTGGCGGTAACCTCCATAGCGCTGTTTTTGTTGAGCCTATTCATGCCCGGTACGCTCGGCGGGCCGAACACTGGGTCAGGGTTTTTATTGCAAGAACTGTTTACAGTAGATGCAGATATCGCTCGCATTATTCTTATTGAGCTGCGCATTCCACGCGCTTGTCTGGCGATGCTGGTGGGCGCGAGTTTGGGCCTCGCTGGTGCCGCCATGCAAGGATTGCTACGTAATCCTTTGGCCGAACCTGGCGTTGTCGGAGTTTCCGGTACCGCGGCCTTAGGTGCGACACTGACCTTTTATACCGGTTTGGCGTCGGTGGCGCCGTTAGCCTTACCTTTAGGCGGCATAGCAGGAGCGTTAGCGGCAGTGATACTGCTGTTTATAGTCGCTGGCAAGTACGCAACTACAGCGACACTGCTACTGGCAGGTATCGCCCTAAACGCCATCGCTGGCGCCCTCACCACCTTGACCCTTAACTTGTCGCCAAATCCTTTCGCGGCCATGGAGATCATCTTTTGGCAAATGGGTTCTTTGGCGGATCGCAGCATGCAGCATCTGCAACTCAGTGCGCCGCTGATGGTCGTGGGCTGGCTTTTGATCTTACACGCCGCGCCCGCAACCCGAGGGCTGAGTCTAGGCGAAGTCACCGCCAACAGCCTGGGTGTTGACGTACGCGCGACCCAGCGAAAAGTTATCCTGGGCACCGCATTATGTGTAGGCGCCGGTGTCGCTGTGACCGGCATCATTGGTTTTGTTGGCTTGGTTGTTCCACATTTGCTGCGTCGGGCCTGCAACAACGATCCAGCACAACTGATGTGGGCTAGCGCCGTGGGTGGTGCAAGCTTATTGCTTGCAGCAGACATTGCCGTGCGCTGCATACCCACTACTGCTGAACTTAAACTCGGTGTCGTGACCGCGCTGATCGGTGCGCCCATGTTTTTGTACCTGATCTTCAAGGTCAGACGGCTGGAGCTATAAATTGACCTCGCCAACACTCTTTGCTCGCAACATAACCTGTGAACTAGGCAATGATAGGGTGCTGCATAATGTTTCCCTCGCTCCAGAGCCGGGCAAGGTTACCGGCATTATCGGCGCCAATGGCGCGGGTAAGTCGACGCTGTTAAGTATTCTTGGCGGATTGCAAACCCATTACACAGGAGAGGTCGCACTTGACGCTTGCCCCTTAGAAAACCTGTCGCTATTGGAGCGTGCCAAGCATATCGCTTTTTTGCCCCAAAACCCCGAGGTGTACTGGGACTTAACCGCACAGCAAGTGGTGGCTCTAGGGCGCATCCCTCATCAACCCCAATTTAACTGGTTTAACGCAACCAACGAGACAGATCGGTCGGCAGTCCAAGCGGCCATGACAGCCACCCGATGCGACCCGTTTGCGCAACGACCGGTGCGTTCGCTGTCTAATGGCGAGCAAATGCGCGTCCACTTAGCGCGTATGTTTGCAGTTAATGCACCAATCATGCTGGCTGACGAACCTATCAATAGCTTGGATCCTTTTCATCAGATTCGATGCCTTGAAGCTTTGGGCGCACGTGCGCGGGATCACCAAAGTACCGTGATAGCGGTGTTGCACGACCTGGATTTAGCTGCGCGGTATTGCGATAACCTACTGCTGTTGCATGAGGGCGAGGTCTTGGCCTGGGGTGACCCGCTGGACGTGCTTACGCCTGCAAACCTCCTACAGGCCTACAACATACGTCCGCCTAAGAACCCAGAGGCAACGGGTCTAAATGTATCGCTGTGGAATTGCAAAGACGACTGAACGGATGATTTTTTTACGTTTAGACGGTTATTATCTCGCGCAACTTCTGAGGAATTTATCTCATGCGATTGGCCACCTGGAATGTGAACGGGCTACGCGCTCGCCTTGACTACATTGACCTTTGGTTGCAGGACCGACAACCCGATATAGTAGGCCTACAAGAGCTGAAAACGCCTGACGACGTATTCCCTCACGAGCACTTTGAGGCGCTAGGCTACCAGGCCTTGGTGCACGGACAGAAGAGTTGGAACGGCGTGGCGATCCTTGCCAAACACCCAATGACTTTGAAACAACAAGGCTTGCAGGATCAGGAGGACTTTGGCGCGCGCTTGATCACCGCAGAAGTCACCACACCCAAAGGCACTGTTTTTGATTTCACCACCGTGTATTGCCCCAACGGCAAAACTCTTGAGCACGCCGACTTCGGGCGCAAACTCGAATGGTATAAGAGCCTTAATGCCTACTGGCAACAAAATGCGGTGGCAAAACATCTTATTTGCGGCGACTTTAATATCGTCCCTGAGGCTATAGACGGTTGGCGCGGTGAACAAGGCGAAGGCACGATTTTTTATACCAAAGAGGAGCGGCAGCACCTTCAAGACTTCGTTGATCTCGGGCTGACGGACTTGTTTCGTAATCGCTATCCAGACCGTCAAGAGTTTTCTTGGTGGGACTATCGAGGCGGTGCGTTCCATCGCAAGCACGGCTTGCGTATTGATTTTCTACTGGCGACCCAGCCTCTGGTGGACGCAACGACAGAAGTCATTATTGATCGCGATTATCGTCGCAAAATCGAAGATTTGACCGCTTCGGATCACGCACCTGTGTTCGCCGACTTGAATATATAGACCTCACCGCTTCCTGCCGGTTCCTTGGCTCATGGCTGGAACTGCGGAAGAG
Organism: K189A clade bacterium; assembly: GCA_902565895.1. Lineage (GTDB taxonomy): Bacteria > Pseudomonadota > Gammaproteobacteria > Pseudomonadales > Azotimanducaceae > UBA4421. Next base: position 51,527 of record CACFGV010000003.1, on the reverse strand, counting down.
AGCTACTAATTTTTCGCGTGAGGTTTCGCAGGTTCGGTAGTAAGATACGCCATCTTCATTTCGAGCCTTTCGAAATATCTATAAAATTCAATAACTTACAGAAACGCAGCGTCGCTGCAAGAGCCTTTTAGAGAAAAAACATGAAAGACCTGACTCGCTATCGCAATATCGGCATTTTCGCCCATGTGGATGCTGGCAAAACCACAACAACAGAGCGAATTTTAAAGCTGACAGGCAAGATCCATAAGATCGGTGAAGTTCACGACGGTGCCGCGACTACGGACTTCATGGAACAAGAGCAAGAACGAGGCATCACCATTCAGTCTGCGGCTACAAGCTGCATGTGGAATGACCACCGCTTGAACATCATCGATACGCCTGGGCACGTGGACTTCACCATTGAGGTATACCGCTCGCTGAAGGTTCTGGATGGCGGTGTTGGCGTGTTCTGCGGCTCTGGCGGCGTTGAACCTCAATCTGAGACCAACTGGCGATACGCAAACGAATCTGAAGTTGCACGGTTAATCTTTGTTAACAAGCTTGACCGCTTAGGTGCGAACTTCTACCGCGTGGTGGACCAGGTTAAAGATGTGCTGGGTGCTAACCCGCTGGTCATGACCCTCCCCATCGGCGAAGAGGACGATTTTAAAGGTGTTGTTGATTTGCTTAATCAAAACGCTTGGGTCTGGGACGATTCCGGCGACCCGGAAGCCTACGAGATTATAGACATACCTGAGGACCTTCAGGACCAAGCGGCTGAGTATCGTGAAGCCCTGATTGAGACAGCGCTGGAGCAGGACGACGACTTAATGGAAGCCTACCTGGAGGGCGAGGAGCCGGCGATAGACGACATAAAGCGCTGCATCCGCAAAGGCACGCGCGAACTGGCCTTCTTCCCCACATTCTGCGGCTCGGCGTTCAAGAACAAAGGCATTCAGATTGTATTGAATGCTGTGGTCGACTATTTGCCCAATCCGACCGAAGTCGAGGCGCAACCGGAAGTCGATCTGGAAGGTAACGAAACGGGTGAACGTGCGATCGTCGACCCCGCTGGCCCACTGCGCGCGTTGGCGTTCAAGATCATGGACGACCGCTATGGCGCCCTGACCTTTACCCGAATCTATTCTGGCAAAATCCAGAAAGGCGATAACGTTTTGAATACCTTTACCGGTAAAACAGAGCGTATTGGTCGCATCGTAGAAATGCACGCCGATTCGAGAGAAGAGCTGGAAGTTGCCCAAGCAGGAGATATTGTAGCGTTACTAGGTATGAAGAACACCCAAACCGGCCATACTCTCTGTGACCCAAACAACCCTGCAACCTTAGAGCCCATGGTCTTCCCAGACCCAGTGATCTCTATCGCCGTAGCGCCACGGGATAAGGCGGGCGCCGAGAAGATGGGTATCGCTCTGTCTAAGATGATCCAAGAGGACCCCTCTTTTTACGTCGAAACCGACGAGGAGTCTGGCGAAACCATCATGAAAGGCATGGGCGAACTGCATTTAGATATCAAGGTCGATATCTTGAAGCGCACCCACGGCGTGGAAGTTGATGTGGGTAAGCCGCAGGTGGCTTATCGTGAAACCATCACGCAAACCGTTGAAGACACCTACACCCACAAAAAACAAACTGGTGGTTCTGGCCAATTCGCTAAGATCGATTACGTCATCGAGCCTGGCGAGGTCGGCAGCGGTTATGAGTTCGAGTCTAAGGTGACTGGCGGTAACGTTCCTCGTGAATTCTGGCCTGCCATCGAAAAAGCATTTGGTGTCTCTATGGAAGAAGGCACCCTGGCCGGCTTCCCACTGTTAGACGTTAAAGTGACTTTGATGGACGGCGGCTTCCACGCTGTCGACTCATCAGCCATCGCTTACGAACTGGCCGCTAAAGCAGCTTATCGACAATCCGTGCCTAAGGCTTCGCCGCAGCTGCTTGAACCGGTGATGAAAGTAGATGTGTTCACGCCTGACGACCACGTTGGTGACGTGATCGGTGACTTGAATCGTCGCCGTGGCATGATCAAGTCGCAAGAAGCCGGTGTGACCGGTGTGCGCGTCAAGGCAGATTGCCCACTGGCAGAAATGTTTGGCTACATCGGTGACTTGCGCACCATGACCTCAGGACGTGGTCAGTTCTCTATGGAGTTCTCGCACTACGCACCGTGTCCAAGCAATGTTGCTGATCAGGTTGTGCAAGAAGTGAAAGAACGAAAGGCTAATAGCTGATTCGGCATTACCTTTGATCTAGCGAATTAAGTCTGGGGCTTGTCCAACAAGCCCCGGCTTAGTTATACATTGAAGCGAAAGTGTACGACGTCGCCATCTGCAACCACGTACTCCTTACCCTCTAAGCGCCACTTGCCAGCATCCTTGGCTTGCTGTTCGCCACCTAGCGCCACGTAATCTTCAAAACCAATCACTTCAGCACGGATAAATCCTTTCTCGAAGTCGGTATGGATCACCCCAGCTGCAGCCGGCGCTTTAGCACCTATTGGAATGGTCCACGCGCGCACTTCTTTTGGCCCGGCAGTAAAGTATTGATGCAGTCCTAGTAGTTTGTAGCCTGCGCGGATGACGCGATGCAGACCCGGTTCGCTCAGATTTAACGCCTGCAAGAACTCAATGCGTTCTTCGTCTTCTAGTTCTGCTACTTCGGATTCAATTTTATTGCTCACTACCACCACCTCAGCACCTTCCGCCTGGGCAATATCTTCAACAATCGTTACCAGCGGATTGTTCTCTAAGCCGTCCTCGGCAACATTGGCGATATACAGCACTGGTTTGGCGGTTATAAAGTGAAATTCGCGAAGCATGAGTTTTTCGTCATCACTCAATTCTATGGAGCGCACCGGATCACCCTCTTCCAGGGCGACCCGAACCTTTTCTAACACCGCCATCATGCTGCGCGCCTCTTTGTCTCCGGAAGACGCGACCCGACGATTACGTTCATAGACTTTTTCTAACGTGTCCAAATCGGCTAAAGCCAGTTCAGTATTAATGACTTCGATGTCATCCGCCGGGGACACACGACCTGATACGTGTACGACATTTTCATCTTCAAAACATCTCACCACGTGGGCAATGGCATGGGTTTCACGCACGTGGGCAAGAAATTGATTACCCAAACCTTCACCCTTAGACGCACCAGCAACCAAACCGGCGATGTCTACAAATTCCATAGAGGTTGGAATGACCTTTTGCGGCGACACTAGGTCTGCCAATTGATTCAGTCGCGGATCAGGTACAGGAACTACACCAGTGTTCGGGTCGATAGTACAAAACGGAAAGTTCTCAGCATCAATGCCCGCCCGGGTCAGCGCATTGAACAATGTCGACTTACCCACATTAGGCATTCCTACAATACCGCAGTTGAATCCCATTAAGTTTCTCCAGGGTTTGGTTTTGCTTTTTCTGGCGCTTTAGCCGGTTCTGTCTCGGGCGCGTGCAAAGTAGTCATCGCCAATTGCCACTCGCCGCGCATCATGTCAGCAATTAGGGCGTCAGAAAAATCACCAGCTGCTGCGATTTGTTCGCGCTCACTTTGCCGAGGCGTCTGCTTGGTCAAGTAGGGAATAACCTGGGCCTTGGAACCTGGATGGCCTACGCCAATGCGCAACCTGACGAACTCGTCACGATTACCAAGTCCTGCAATCACGCTTTTAACCCCGTTATGGCCGTTGCTGCCGCCGCCTTGCTTTAACTTTACAACACCCGGCTCGAAGGCCACTTCGTCGTAAGCAACAAGGATCTCTTGGGGTTCAAGTTTAAAGAATCGGCTTACTGCGCCTACTGATTCGCCGCTGTTATTCATGAATGTGCTGGGTAACAGCAAGCGTACATCAGTACCGCCAATGAGCCCGCGACCGATTTCGCCTTTAAATTTAGTGTCAACACCAAGACTGATTAAATAGCGGCGGGCCAGTTCTCGCACCCAGACCGCGCCGACATTATGGCGGGTGTCGGCGTATGCCGGCCCAGGATTGCCTAGGCCAACAATCAATTTTAACCCACTCAACGCTTTATGCCGACGGTGGCTGAAGACAATCAGTCCTAGCGGATGACTCTCTAGTCTTCGCCGCCTTCATCATCTGCGGCCTGTGCTTCGCCTTCCTCAGCCGCAGCCTCTGCATTATCAGCAACGTCTTCACTGGCGCCACGACGAGCAGTCACGCTGGCCACTGGAATATCGCGGTCCTCACCGAACGTGAGCGCCACGACCGTGACACCCTCAGGCAGTACAAGATCACTGAGGTGCACTGAAGTTCCAGCTTCAACCTCGAGCATATCTACTTCGATGAACTCGGGCAGGTTTGCGGGTAAACAGGTGATCTCTACCTCTGTTAGGTTATGAGTGAGAGTGCCCCCAGACATCTTCACACCCACACAAGCGGCTTCGTTGATGAAGTGTAATGGCACGTTAACGTTGATTTCTTTGTCGGCACTGACGCGTTGAAAATCAATATGCTGAACGCGACCATTGGCTGGATTGCGTTGCAGGTCTCTAATAACCGCAGGTTGAATTTGGCCATCTACAGAGACGTCGAGAATTTGCGAATAAAACGCCTCGGACTGCGACGCTTTGAGAATGTCATTGCCTGACAGGGTCAATTTTTGTGGTTCGGCTTCTCCACCATAAATAATGGCAGGTACCTTATCTTCCAAACGACGTAGGCGGCGGCTCGCTCCTTTCCCCACGTCTGTTCGGACAGTAGCGGTCAGCGTGATTGTGTCTGACATGTGCTGTCTCCAATTTAGATTTTAATTTGGCGAACTTGCGACCAGTTCGCCAGCCTTTCACCTTTCAACGCTAGCGAAACATAGCGCTGATCGATTCTTCGTTGCTTACCCGGCGGATCGATTCTGCCAGTAAGCGATCCAGGCTAAGTTGGGTTATTTTGCTGCACGCTTTCGCCTGGTCAGAGAGTGCAATAGTGTCGGTCACCAACATGGCATCCAATTCTGAATTTTCAATACGCTCGATTGCCGCTCCGGACAACACAGCATGAGTAATGTAACAAACGACCGCCGCAGCACCCTCTTCTTTCAATGCCGAAGCAGCCGTGCATAGGGTGCCTGCGGTGTCGACGATGTCGTCAACCATGATGCAAGTCTTACCCCTGATATCACCGATGATGTTCATCACCTTGGTTTCGTTCGCTCGGGGTCGACGTTTGTCGATAATCGCCAAGTCTAGATCATCGATCTGTTTGGCAATTGCTCTTGCTCGAACGACACCACCAACATCAGGTGATACCACGATCGGGTTTTGGTAATTCTGCGCCAATATGTGATCAACCAGCACCGGTGATCCGTAAATGTTATCCACAGGGATGTTAAAGAAGCCCTGAATTTGATCCGCATGCAGATCTACGGTCAGTATGCGGTCGATTCCTACCGAGCTGATCATATCTGCGACCACTTTGGCGCTGATTGCAACACGCGCCGAACGCGGGCGACGGTCTTGCCGCGCGTAGCCATAGTAGGGAATCACAGCAGTGACCCGTTGCGCCGAGGCACGATGCAGCGCATCCGCCATAATTAGCAATTCCATGACGCTGTCGTTGGTCGGTGCGCTCGTGGACTGCAGCAGGAAAACATCTTTGCCGCGAACGTTTTCGTGGACCTCCACAGTGACCTCACCGTCACTGAACCGGCCCACATCCGCATGGCCAAGCTCAACGTGTAATTCCGCGGCCACACGTTTTGCAAGATCAGGGTTAGATCCACCCGAAAATAGCATCAAATTGGCCAACGCTTGCCCCTCATTCCATTGCTTCGATGGTCGCGTAGAAAATGGCTGGGGTGGCAGGATTCGAACCTGCGCATGCCGGGATCAAAACCCGGTGCCTTACCGCTTGGCGACACCCCAATTTCTGGTGAACGTGTATTTGTCTGCCCACGTTTCGAGGCTATTTACCCCAATGCTCGAGCCTACTGTCTCCAGCGAGCGCGTATTGTCCGGATCACACCTGTGAGTGTCAAACGCGTTAACGCGTGTTGCGGCTGTATTTACTGACTTTAACGCGCACCGCCACGTCGTCACGAATCAGCTCCACTTGCTTAGGATGTGGATTTTGCCTAGCTGTATTCGCGCCATTTACCAATACCGCAGTCACTGCCCAAGAACTCTGGCGAAAACGTATACTACTCTGCGCTTCGTCAATGGCGTAGTCTGCAAAGCGGATATTCGGCTGAGGCTGTCCCAGTATCCAGTAGCGCATCGCCTCCACTGGCATGCTCCAACCCAACTGTTGTTGCATCACTAGTTCTGGCGGCCCCGCAACAATCACTTTCTGCCCCCTCATAACCTGCATTTTTTCCCCAGTGCCGCGCAGTTGCGTTCGTCCTTGACCAAATGCACCCCACACATCAATCACATAGTCATCCTGATTTTGTTGCCAGGAAAACTGCAGGGCGGTTTTTTCGTCAGCGAGGGTAAGAAGTAACTTCCCCTGAACAATGAATTCGAAGTCTGTAACCGCGGAGCCTGGTGCAATGGTTGCGCAGCCGCTAAGCAGCCATAAGCCACACAGGCTGGCCCATCGCGATGGGTCTATTTTGGGCGGAGTTAAACGAATTGTTGCTAAAGGCATAAGGCTCATTCTGCTATTATTGGCGCCCGAAATTTTGAACATTGCTTCATGAGCATAGTGGCATACGGTCTTAATCATCGCACAGCTTCAGTAGAGCTGCGGGAGCGTATTGCCTTTCCAGAAGAAAGTCTTGGGACTGTGTTAAGGCAACTTACCCAAGATCTGAGCAACATTCGCGAAGCCGCTATTGTGTCTACCTGCAACCGCACGGAGTTGTATTGCTCGTTAAGCGACGACAATACCCAAGACCTTAGCCACTGGCTCAGTACCACACGACCAGTGGCTGTTTCAGAACTTGAAGGTGCGAGCTATCAGCATTGGGACAAAGACGCAGCTAAACACATGATTCGCGTCGCCGCCGGCTTGGATTCCCAAATGCTTGGTGAACCACAGATCATGGGACAGGTAAAAGCCGCGTACGATCTGGCGCGCAGAACCGGCACCCTTGGTCCGGAGTTGGATCTACTGTCACGTATGACCATACGCACCGCCAAGGACATTCGCAGTCAAACGGATGTTGGCCGCAATCCAATATCCGTCGCCTATGCCGCGGTCTCTTTGGCGACTCAAATTTTTGCCGATTTAAAAACCAAGCGCGCGCTGTTGTTGGGAGCAGGCGACACAATTAGCCTGGTCGCTGAACACCTTAAAGCGAAGGGTATCGCTGGCATGGCTATCGCTAATCGAACCTTAGCCAATGCACAATTGCTGGCGGCAAAGTACGACGCTACAGCCCTACAATTGAGCGACGTTGCAAACGAACTCGCCAACTACGATGTTGTAATCAGTTCTACCGCCAGCAGTTTGCCGGTGCTCGGTAAAGGCGCGGTGGAGGCGGCCATCAAGAAACGCAAGCGTAAACCCATTTTTATGGTGGACATCGCCGTGCCGAGGGACATTGAAAGCGAAGTTGCTGAACTACCTGACGTTTATCTGTACACCATTGACGATCTAAGTAACATCGTGCAAGTAAACATAGAGCAGCGCCAACAGGCCGCCAGGGGTGCTGAGGTGATCGTCGACATGGGTAGCGAACGTTACGAACGAGAACGCCGAATCCAGAGTGATAAGGCCATACTGACCCAACTACGCGATCAGGCAGAGCAAACTCGCATGTCTGAACTCGAAAAAGCATTAAGCGTGTTGGAAAAAACCGGCGATGCTGAGGCAGCGATGACGCTGTTAAGCAAGAGCTTAACCAACAAACTCATTCATCCTCCGACTGCTGCACTCCGATCAGCCAGCGCCGATGGCAAGACAGACCTCATCGATCAACTACGCGAGGTTTATCAATTGCAACCCGATCCTGCTGCAAATTCAGCGAAAAGTTCTGACAATACATCGGATAACGACACCTAATATGGAATTATCTGCTTCGATGGTCGCAAAGCTTGGCGACCTCAATGATCGTTTTGAAGAAGTATCGGCTTTGTTATCAGACGCCGAAACAATGGCAGATCGAGAAAAGTTCACTGCGTTATCGAAGGAATTCGCCGAAATCGAGCCGGTTGTTCTTTGCTACCAAAAAGTCACGGTGCTACAAGACAGCCTTGAAGAAAATACCCTGCTCTTAGACGACGAAGACCCCGACCTGCGAGAACTGGCCGAGCAAGAAATCGCTGAGGCAAAAGACCAAATGGCAGTTCTATTTGCGCAACTACAGACGCTGTTGCTGCCCAGGGACCCTAACGATCAGTCCAACGTATTTCTTGAAATACGCGCCGGCACCGGAGGCGATGAAGCCGCGATCTTTTCTGGCGATCTATTTCGCATGTACAGCAAGTTCGCCGAGAACAAGGGTTGGCGGGTCGAAATAATGAGCGAGCGCCCTGGCGAGCACGGCGGCTTTAAGGAAATCATTACGCGCATCGAGGGCAAGGAAGTCTATAGCCAACTGAAATTTGAGTCTGGTGCCCACAGAGTGCAACGCGTACCAGAGACTGAATCCCAGGGCCGAGTTCATACATCGGCGTGCACTGTGGCGATCATGCCCGAGGTCGACGAAATTGACTCTATAGACATCGACAAAAAAGATATTCGCGAGGACACCTTTCGCGCTTCTGGCGCCGGTGGCCAGCACGTAAACAAAACAGACTCAGCAATCAGACTGACCCACCTGCCCACCGGCACGGTGGTGGAGTGCCAGGATGAACGATCCCAGCATAAAAACCGCGCTCGTGCTTTGTCGCTGCTGCAAGCGCGACTGCTGGATGCGGCTCAGTCAAAGCAGCAAAGCGAACAAGCCGAAAATCGTCGCCAACTGGTAGGTTCTGGCGATCGCTCTGAGCGCATTAGAACCTATAACTTTCCCCAGGGCAGAGTGACGGACCATCGAATTAATCTCACGTTATACAAACTTGACGAAGTGATTGAGGGCAATCTAGACGCCTTGGTGCAGCCACTGGTGCAGGAACACCAGGCAGATCAACTGCAGAATCTCGCTGAAGAGTGAGCCTGGGGCGCGCCGCGTTGACTCTTCCCACATTTAACCAATGGCGCCTCAACCAACAACACCTGTCGCGGCTTGAAAGCGATTTGCTGATCGCTCACGTAACTAAAATGTCTCGTGTGCAAGTTTTAGCACACCCAGAACAGCCGTTAAACAAAGCACAAACGCTAAAACTGGACCAATTGAGCCTGGCACTTTGCGACGGCACCCCGTTAGCTTATGTGCTGGGCGAAAAAGAATTCTTCGGCTTATCGCTCAGAGTTAATTCTTCGGTGCTTGTGCCACGCCCTGAGACCGAGCTGTTGGTCGAGCTGGCGTTACAGCGCCTTAACCCTACCGACGGGGTGCTGGACGTCGGCACTGGCAGCGGTGCCATTGCTGTCGCTCTGGCCGCTAGCCCATTACAGCTGTTGGTGGATGCCAGTGATAACAGTCAAAGCGCATTAGCCGTTGCCGAAGAAAACGCACGGCTCCACAAGGTCGCGATCAACTTCCATCTCAGTGATTGGTTTCGCAGCCTGCCTGTTACTCGATGGCATATGATTGTGAGCAATCCCCCTTATATTGCACCCAACGATCCGCATCTAGACGCTCTTGCAGCGGAGCCCCCAACAGCGTTAATCGCCGAGAACAACGGTTTGGCGGATCTACTGACCATCATTGAGGAAAGTCCAAGATTTCTTCAACCAGGGGGGTGGCTGCTGCTTGAACATGGCTATGATCAGGCAACAGCCATTCGATCTGCTATGTTTAAGCGTGGATTCTCAAAAGTTGAATCCTTTACTGACTTAGCTTCGATAGAACGAGTGACCCAAGGTTGCTACTGTGAATGATCAAGAGCTGTTGCGGTACAGCCGCCAAATCATGCTGCCAGAATTGGACATTGCCGGCCAACAGAAGCTATCCGTTGCCAAAGCGCTGGTCATTGGCCTTGGCGGGCTGGGTTCACCTATTGCTCTCTATTTAGCCAGCGCAGGGGTCGGCGAAATTACATTGGTCGATGACGATGACGTGGATCTTTCTAATCTGCAGCGCCAAATCATCCACAACGAAGCGCGCATCGGCACGAACAAAGCAGAATCAGCGGCTCTGACCCTGCACGCGCTGAATAACGACTGCAAAGTAAACACCATCACCCACCGACTGACGCAGTTCGAGATAAACACATTGCTGGCTGACACCACCATCGTCTTTGACGCCACGGATAACTTGGCAACCCGCCACATGATTAATGAGGTGTGTTGGCGCAATCAAGTTCCACTGGTATCGGGTGCCGCAATTCAATGGCAAGGGCAAATTACTCTCTTTGATCCTAACGATGGAGACTCACCCTGCTATCGCTGTTTGTATCCAGATGACCCAACTGCGAACGAATTAAATTGTGCGGAAAACGGTGTGATCGCACCACTGGTTGGAATCATCGGCAGTTGTCAGGCACTGGAGGGAATAAAGTACTTGGCTGGCGTTAAGCCCTCATTAGCCGGATACGTTCTTTATTTGGACGGCAAATATATGGAATGGCGCAGGCTGCGACTACCCGTGCTTAAAGACTGTCCGGTATGCGCAGATCGAGCTTGAATTGTTCAGCAATCGTTTTGAGCAATACGAGCTCTGCCCCATCAAAGTCCGCTGCGGACAAATCACTCAACTGAGCGATCCCTATATCACTGAGCCCACAAGGATTGATGCGACTAAAGGGCTCTAAATCCATATCCACATTCAAACTTAGGCCATGGTAACTGCATCCGCGCCGAACTCTTAAGCCCAGTGAGCCCACCTTATTGTTGCCCACATAAACCCCCGGCGCGTCCTGTCGCGCATAACCTTCCACGTCATAGGCCGTTAAGGTTTGCAGCATGGCGCGCTCAATTCCGCAAACAAGATCCCTTACACCAATACCTAATCGCCGCAAATCAAATAGTAGATAGGCGGTGATTTGTCCCGGCCCGTGATAAGTCACTTGACCCCCACGATCAGATTGCACGACCGGAATGTCGCCGGGCAATAGTACATGCTCGGCCTTACCTGCTTGACCTTGGGTGAATACGGGCTGATGTTGGGTTAACCAGATTTCATCTTGGGTTTCCGCCCCGCGCTCACGGGTGAATGCTTGCATGTCTAGCAACACGGGTTCATAAGCGGTGATGCCCAACCTACGAACCATTACACTCTGTTGACTCATCAGCCTAAAACACCATGCGCACGGCCGTATCGGCCATGAGTTCAGCATACAATCTACGCAACTGCTCATCCCCTTGCGCGATAAGAGTTACTCTGACCGCGAGGAATTTTTCACCACTGCTATGGCGAGTGCTTACGTCATCTGGAGTTAAATCTGGTGCGTGATTACGGACGATGCTGATGACTCTGCTTGCCACACCTTCCTGAGCCGTCGCAATGATTTTGATTGGATAGCGGCAAGGAAATTCTATTTTGGGTTTATCCGTCATCGCTGAAAATGGACGCATAAAAAAGATAGATAGAATCACCCAAGCGACTGAAGAAATTCGATTCCTCCACAGCTTGCAGCGTTTGCAAAGGCGCGCTGTAGAGTAACTCGTCATCTAACGTGAGCCGTATTTCCCCTACCTGTGTTGCGACTGCAATAGGCGCCTCCAGATATTCTGGCAGAACCATTTCTACTTGAATGTCGTCATAGTAGCCACGAGGAAAAGTAACCGTAATGTCTTCGCCGACGCCTAGGTCGATCTTTTCGGACTGGCCAAAGTAGATGTCTAGCTGCTGTAGGTTTATGCCCTCTTGATACAACGTCTGCGTGTCAAAGTTGCGGAATCCGTAAGACAGTAACTTCTGGCTCTCGCGCATTCTTGCCTCGTCGCTATCAGTACCCATGACCACACTCACCAATCGCACGCCGTTTCGCTCGGCGGATGCAACCAAGCAGTAGCCCGCCGCTGAGGTATAACCCGTCTTCACCCCATCAACAGAGCGATCGCGCCAAAGCAACTTATTGCGGTTGGGCTGATCGATGTTATTGAACTTGTAACTGCGTTGGGCGTACAGCTGATACTGCTCAGGATGGTTCTGAATCAGCGCAATCGTTAGCTGGGCTAAATCTTCTGCGGTGCTGTAATGCTCTTCGTCGGGCAGGCCGGTGGCGTTGAGGAAATTCGTATTTGTCAGACCAAGAGCAACGGCTTGTTGATTCATCATGTCAGCAAAAGCGTCTTCACTGCCCGCGATGTGTTCAGCCAAGGCTACGCTGGCGTCATTGCCTGATTGAATTATGACGCCCTTGAGTAGATCACTCACCGCTACCTCAGTGCCTTCACGGATAAACATTTTTGAGCCGCCAGTGCGCCACGCTTTTACACTGATCGGCGCGGCTTCATCCATTTTGAGTCTGCCCGATTTAATCTCTTCCTCGACGATGTAAGCAGTCATGATCTTGGTCAGGCTTGCTGGCGGTAGCCGCTGGGCGGAATTCTTCTCGACCAAAACTTTTTTTGATTTCGCATCAATCAACAAATAAGAAGATGCCGCTATCGAAGGCGGAGGCGGAATGATCGGTGCGGCGTAAACCCTGGGCATAATGACTGCAATCGAAAAAATAAGAAACCAAACACCACGGCCGAGCCATTCAATCGAGGATTGCTGCATTACAGTGATTCCACACCTCATTTAATTACGCGCGGCATTCTAACATCAGGATTAACCAGCGCGAGATTACTGCGGCGACAGAACTGTAATCCGACCGTAATCCATAGTCGTTAGCAACGCTTTGACTCTTTCAAGTTCTGGCCCCGGTATCAACGGCCCGATTCTCACGCTGAACAAATTTGCTGGGCCCTGCACAACCTCAGCCGATACATCAATCACCGACTGTAGTTGCTGCAAAGCGGCCAGTGCTTGGCTACGCCCAGGGTATTCGCCTACCTGCAACAGCGGCGGCGCAACGGGAGGCGAGTCGGCACTGAGCGCTTCGACTAAGACTTGGGTTGTTCCTTGCTCATGGAAACCCAGTTTAACCGCCGCCGCATAGGACAAATCGATAATCCGCTCGCTGTGGAATGGCCCGCGATCGTTAACGCGAACTACAGTGGCTTTGTCGTTCTGTAGGTTAGTAACCCGCACAAAAGATGGAATTGGCAAAGAACGATGTGCCGCTGTGAGTTGGTACATATCAAAGGGTTCCCGACTCGACGTTAATCGACCGTGAAACTTTACCCCGTACCATGAGGCACCACCTGATTGGCGGTAGCCTTCAGCGCTGGGTAACACTCGATATTGCTGACCCCATACCTCATAGGTGGGACCGTTTCCTAATGCGCTTGGTGGCAGAAAAACGACCTCGGGATCCGGCAGCTGGGCTAGCCGCGCGAGCTCAGCGGCTCCTAGCACTGGTGCTGAATCACGCTCTACATCTCGTGACTGGGGTGACCCTATGGGCGACGCGCAGCCGACGAGCAACAAGGAGCCAAGAACGATAGCGGTAAAGCTGCCGGAAAATTTAGCCAACAGTGATTTTATGCCTTTTCATAATGGCTTGGCCCAGTTGATAAACCGCCATTGCATACAGCCTCGAGTGGTTGTATCGAGTGATGACATAAAAGTCGTCAAAGCCCAACCAATATTCTGGTTCATCGCCACCCATGAGCCGCAGCAAAAGCACTCGCGCTTCTGGATCTAGATCCTCTACTTCTACCCCTAACCGGGCCATTTCGGCAATCGAGTGGGTTGGTTTCAAAGAGTCATTTGCCAGCTTCAATAGCTCCGGCGTTTCGTTTTGCACCTGCACCGGTACAGCAACCGCTGCATCGCCTTGCCAGCCGTGGCGCTTAAAATAGTTGGCGACACTTCCAATAGCGTCAACCCGATTTTGCCAAATGTCCCTGACACCATCGTTGTCAAAATCTACCGCATAGTGACGGTAGCTTGATGGAATAAACTGCCCGAACCCCATGGCTCCAGCATAAGAGCCTTTGAGGCTGAGCGGATTTTTACCTTCCTCTCGCGCCAGCAACAAAAACTGCGTCAATTCTTTGCGGAAAAATTTAGCGCGCGGCGGATAATCAAAACCCAGCGTTGTTAAGGCATCGACCACTCGGTGTCCACCGGTCACCCTGCCGTAGCGGGTTTCCACACCGATGATTGCAACGATTACCTCCGGCGGCACACCATATTGCCGCTCAGCACGCTCGAGGGTTTCTTTATTTTGAACCCAAAACTCAACGCCGCGGGCTATACGCTGCTCGTCGAGAAAAATTTTACTGTATTCCTGCCAGTTGAGACGCCGCTCCGCTGGCCGGCTAATCAGATCTATGATGTCCTGGCGCCGTTGCGCCGCTGCAAACACTTCTTCTAACTCTGCGCGCGAAAAGTCATGCTGCTGCACCAGCTCGTTGATGAAAGCGTCAATATCCTCTCGCTGCAGATAAGGCTCGGCGTAAACGTTGCTGGCGGAGGCTGCACTCAGAAGTGCACAAGCGACCATGACCGATTTCAGTACTTGTTTTGACATGGGGTCCCCCTCTTACGCTGCGCGCATTAACCGAGCTGACAATTACCACGCTTTGTGCGTGCGCATGGACATGATTATGCCGAAACTGGCCATCAGGGTGATGATTGAAGTACCACCGTAACTCACTAGGGGTAGCGGCACACCCACTACCGGCAACAGCCCGCTGACCATGGCGATGTTGACGAACAAATAAATAAAAAAAGTTAGGGTTAAGGCGCCGGCGAATAACCGCGCAAAGGTGCTCTGGGCAGATACCGCAAGTACCAGCCCACGCGCGATGATACACAAGTACATCAACAGCAAGAACACGACACCCACCAAACCAAGCTCCTCCCCTACCACCGCAATAATAAAATCGGTTCTGGCCTCAGGCAGAAAATCCAAATGACTCTGAGTGCCTTGCAATAGACCCTTACCAAACAAACCACCAGAACCAATAGCAGTTGTCGACTGAATGATGTTCCATCCTGCACCTAACGGGTCACTCTCTGGATCAAATAAGGTGATGATTCGCTGACGTTGATATCCCTGCAGCGCAAACTGCCAAAGCAGCGGCGCAGCGGCGGCAATCAAGGCCCCCGCAAAGATTAAATAACGCCAAGACAAGCCCGCTAGCATGAGTACCGCGAAGCCCGCACCAGCGACGAGAATCGCCGTGCCCAGATCTGGCTGCACCGCAATAGCCAGTGCAGGCAAAGCTATAATCAACAGCGAAAAAAAGACATGCTTTGGAGACGGTGGCAGCACGCGCTGTTGTAGATACCACGCCAAAGCCATGGGCACGGCGATCTTCATTAACTCCGATGGCTGGAAACGCAACACACCAGGTATTTCTAGCCAGCGCTGCGAGCCCTTTACCGTCACGCCAACAAAAAGCACCAGCACCAGAAGGATAAGCCCCAGCAAATACACAAAAGGAGCCCAACGCAAGTAAACCCCTGGGGGCAGCTGCGCGGCGACTACAAGCATTGCCATAGCCGCAAGGACCCGCTGACACTGGGCATCAAACATGCTGGTTTGATCGCCAGCTGCACTGAACAACACCACCAGGCCGAAACAAAGAACGACACTGACCAAGGCCAACAGTATGGGGTCTAAATGTACCTTGTATAGCCAACGGCTTTGATTGGCGTTTTGCGCGCTAGGCATCTGGCGTTGAAAGTCGCTACTCATGGCATAGCTCTCAAAAAATCGACTTCCTGCATTGTTATGACCATTACTGCATCACCACGGGACTACCCAAATAGGCATCCACTACCTTGCGCGCCACTGGCGCCGCTACCGAGCTGCCACCACCACCGTTTTCCACCAATACCGCCAAGGCTATTTGCGGATCATCTACCGGAGCAAAAGCCATAAACCAGGCATGCTTGCGCCGGAACTCTGACAATTCTTCTTCGTTATATTCCTCTCCTTGACGGATTTCTACGACCTGGGCGGTACCTGACTTTCCCGCCATGCGGTAGCTAATGTCCTGGCCGATGTAGGCCCAGGCTGTGCCGTTACCGCGGAAACCTTGCCCTCCCAAATGCACTACGTCTTCCATAGACGCGATCAGTCGCAGCCAGTCATCATCGGTCAGGCTCGTCAGGTGAGTGGGCTCATAAGACGCCGCGTCAGACACCGGCGCAGCCTCCGGACCCTTGACCATGCGCGGACGCACCGTTTTACCACCATTGGCAATCATCGCGACATAGGTCGCTATTTGCAGTGGTGTTACCAGCAAATCACCCTGACCAATGCCCATGTTCACTGAATCGCCCTGGTACCACTTTTCGCCCTTCGCCCCGAGCTTCCACTCTGAATCTGGCACCAAGCCACGACTGGCATCACTGATGTCAACGGCGAGGTTACGACCAAATCCAAAATCCTCGGCAAAACCTGCCAAATAATTTACGTCGAGACGCGACGCGACGTCATAAAAGTAAACGTTTGAAGAACGGTATATTGCTCGGCGCAAATCCACCACGCCTTGGCCACCGGAGTTATCTACAGTCCAAGACCAATCACGATATTCACGCTCTCCGCCAGGCAATCGAAAAGAACCGTTATCGTCTATTTGGGTATCCCACTGCATGGCACCGCTAGCAATACCTGCAAGACCAACAACCGGTTTGAATGTGGAGCCTGGGGCGTACTGGCCATTGGTCGCACGGTTAAACAGCGGAACATAGACTGACCCACTCAGAGCCTGAAACTGTGCATCCGTCATACCTACTATGAATTGGTTTGGGTCATAGCTGGGTTTGCTGACCAGAGCGAGCACTCCGCCGGTTTTCGGATCGATGGCGACAATGGCGCCCCGTTGCTCTCCAAGTGCATCTACGGCAGCTTGCTGTAGACGAGCATCTAGGTGCAGGGTGAGATTTTTACCCACCGTGGGCGGATCGCTGTCGATGACTTTACGAATGCGTCCATGGGCGTCTGTTTCTACTTGCTGAAACCCTGGTCGCCCGTGCAGGGTCTCTTCATAGTAGGCCTCTACGCCGCGTTTACCGATGAACTGAGTTGCGCGGTACGCCGCTTCGTCGTTTTGCTGCACATCGCGCTCAGTCATCCTCCGAACCGAACCCACAGCATGTGCAGCAATAGCGCCTAGGGGGTAATAACGTTGCAATTGGGTAATCACTTCAACACCAGTAATGCGGTGTCTATTTACCGCCAGCGCTGCGATGTCGGCGTCAGAGAGGTTGTCCGCTATGACTACTGCTTCGCCCGGGCGTCTAGCGCGCTTTTTTGCTTCGTGAAACTGCTCAACTTGTTCGTCTGACAAGGCAATAATTTCGCGCAGCTCCGCAATTACCGCATCCAATTCATCAGTGCGCTCAACCACAATGCCCAAGGCAGATGAAGGGCGGTTGTCGGCCAGCAATATACCGTTGGTGTCGTATATCAGGCCCCGAGGCGGCGCCAGTGGTTGCACTTGAATGCGATTTTTGTCGGATCGAGATTGGTAACTCTCATGCTCATAAATTTGCAGCTGCACAAAACGCGCAACCAGAATGCAGACGCATAACACCACGACAACAAAGAAAGCGATCGCTCGCCCAACGATCATCTCCTTCTCTTTGTTTGGATCTTTAATGGCTAACGCTACAGCCAATTTTTACCTCTAAATCCGATGATAGGGGTGCCCCTCATTAATGCTGGCAGCGCGATATAACGCTTCTGCTAAAACGACACGCACCAAGTAATGCGGCAACGTTAATTTTGACAAAGATATGCACTCGTTTGCACGAGCCAACACCGTTTTATCTAGTCCGTTGGCACCACCAATTAGCAGCGCAACAGACATGTGTTGCATTTGCCAATCCTGCACGCGCTGCGCCAACTCGGTACTGGAGGTTTGACGTCCATGCTCATCCAAAGCTACCACCCAGTCCCGGTCAGCAACTCGGAGGAGCAGTTTCTCGCCTTCTTGAGCTTTGATTTTATTTTGGTCTGCGTGATGCTTGGGCGCTGGAATTTCTTCTAAGGTGAGCTTTAAACCGCCTTTTAGCCGACGAGAATAATCTTCATAACCTGTTTGTACCCATCCGGGTGACTTACTCCCAATGGACAGGATACGCAACTGCACTACTACAGCTGCCCGCTGTCCGGAGCAGTATCGGCCCAGAGTCTTTCCAGCTCGTAAAAACCTCGTGCTTCTGCGTTCATGACATGGATCAGTACATCACCCAGATCCACTAATACCCACTCGTAATTCTCGCGGCCCTCCACGCCAAGTGGCTGAACACCAAGGGCTTTCGACGATTCAGTGGCGGCATCCACCAGAGCTTTTACGTGCCGATTCGAGCCACCGCTTACTAAAATCATGTGGTCGGTCATTGGCGTCAATTTCGATACGTTGATTGACAGTATTTCCTGGCCTTTCATGTCCTCAAGCGCTGCAACCATGCTTTTGCACAATTCACTGGGCGTCAAATCGGGGTCTCCCTCGTTGGTGAATGATTTATGTATAGATGATTATCGCGGATATATTCATCGACGTCAGCGTCGATCATGTCACCGCAACACCGGCCTGAAGCAATCCGCTGACGTATTTCCGTTGACGAAATCTCGAGCATCGGCAAATCTAGCTTCAATACTTGGCCACTGTGGGATGGATCAAGCTGAAGGCATCGACGCTTGTTATACAGTGCGGTGAGCTGCAATGGCCATCCCACGACCTGCCCTGGTCGGTTAAGTACGACAAAGTTGCAATAGTCCAACATAGCTTGCCAACGATGCCAGGAAGGCAGTGTTGCAAAAGAATCTTCGCCGACGATCCAACATAAAACGGCGCTTGGATTTTGCTGCTGCACGGTTCGCAGTGTGTCGATGGTATAGGATCGGCCGCCTCGCAGCAGTTCCGTATTGTCAGCAACCAGCCCCGCTCTATTGGCACAGGCTGCATACAACATAGACCAACGATGCTCAGCTGACGCACACTCGGCTTGTTTATGAGCCGGTTGGGCATTCAACACTAATCGGACCTCGTCTAAACCCAAATATTGTTTAACCGCACTTGCAGCATTTAGGTGCCCAAGGTGCACCGGATCGAAGGTGCCTCCATAAAGGCCAATCAGCATCTGCAGGCGCCCGAACAGCTAGCGCTTACGAATTTCACCACTGCCATAAACAACGTACTTCTGGGATGTCAGACCCTCAAGACCAACCGGACCGCGCGCATGCAGCTTATCCGTTGAGATACCGACTTCAGCACCCAAGCCGTATTCAAACCCGTCGGCGAATTGCGACGAGGCGTTGACCATAACCGAGGCGGAATCTACTGCCTGAATGAACGCTCTTGAGTGGCTGTAGTTCTCAGTGACGATAACGTCGGTATGCCCTGAACCGAATTGATTGATATGATCTACCGCAACCGCTAAGTCGTCGACCACCTTGATAGCCAGAATCGGCCCCAAGTATTCCTCCGTCCAGTCCGCTGCACTGGCGGCATTCATCGGTACAATCGCCCGGGCTTTTTCACAGCCTCGCAACTCAACATCGGCAGTTGCCAACATTTCTGCCAACGGCGGTAATACTGTTGGCGCGATATCCTTGTGGACCAACAGCGTCTCCATCGCATTACATACTGCGAATTTTTCAGCCTTGGAATTAAAAGCCAGCGCTACGGCCTTATTCGGATCGGCTTCAGAATCGATGTAAACATGGCAAATCCCGTCCAGATGTTTGATAACAGGAATGCGCGTCTCGTTGCTGACCCGTTCGATTAGGCCTTTTCCGCCTCTGGGAACTATCACGTCCACAAATTCGTCCAACTTCAACAGTTCACCCACAGCGGTACGATCTGTTGTAGCCACTAACTGTACACTCGCTTTCGGCAGCCCAGCGGCGGTGATGCCTGCGGTTACACACTTGGCAATAGCTTGATTCGACGAAAACGCCTCGGAGCCGCCTCGCAAAATGCATGCATTGCCTGCTTTGAGGCACAACGCGGCTGCATCGACAGTTACATTTGGACGTGATTCATAAATCATTCCGATCACACCCAGGGGCACACGCATCTTGCCGATCTGAATACCCGTGGGTCTATAGTTGAGGTCTGTAACTTCGCCAATGGGATCCTTCAGCGCATCAATTTGCATTAAGCCTTCAATCATCTGATCGATGCCTTTGTCGCCAAGAAACAAGCGGTCTACCAACGGCTGATCCACGTTGTTATCATCCGCTGCCGCCATGTCAGCGGCATTTGCTTGTTTTATAGGCTCACGGTCAGCATCAAGGGCATTTGCTATGGCAACCAAGGCCGCCGATTTGGTCGCGGTAGAAGCTACCGCCAGCGCGCGTGACGCGCTTCGGGCGGCGGCGCCCATTTCTTGCATCGTCGGGATAGTTATCTGGTTCATGCAGTAATTATAAGGATCCTTTGACCGCTAGCCACGAAATTTGCCCACCAATCGACGCAGTTCACTGAGACGTTCCTTGGGCCAATTCATTTGGAGCAGAGCTTGTTTTATTTCCGGCTCTAGCGGTAAAAGATCAGCCAGTCGATAACTCACGGAACGCGCTTGTTGCAAATCCACCTCTGGGTTCAGTTGCTGGATCAACGGATGTTGCAACAGGTCTTTTAGCACCGCGACTAGGGTTTCGTGTTCGTCAGTAAGTTCGCCAACGGCTTCTTCGGGCAAATACTGTACGCTCGCCAACAACAGACCATCTTTTTTTTCGTTGGTGTCGACGATCGAGAACTTTCGTCGCCCTTGGGCAACGATACCTAAAAGACCGTTGTCGGCCTGATTAAAGTCAATAATTTCCGCCTCGGTTCCGATCTTAAAAAGTTCTCGATCATTACCAGCTGCGCCAGCAGGCGTATTCACTTCACTACCCTGACGCAATAACACCACCCCAAAGGTTGCTTGTTCACGCATACACCACCGAATCATATCGACGTATCTGGGTTCAAAAATACGTAAAGGCAGAATGCCACCAGGAAACAATACGGTGCGTAACGGAAAGATTGGCATGTTAATCTGGCCGTCGACGACTGTTTGTGGCTCCTTTGACACTGGATTCTCGCGTTAAAATAGGCCGAAACTATATCCGCGATGTTCAGTGACTGCCAATGCTATGCTTCGACGCTGCTCTCGCTTGACGTCAATTGAGGACATGTCCCTATGGATTGGTTACAACTCATCGTTCTGAGTTTGATTCAGGGTATCACCGAGTTTTTACCGATCTCTAGCTCCGCGCATTTGATCCTTCCCGCTCAACTGTCTGATTGGCCTGACCAAGGCTTGGCTTTTGATGTGGCGGTTCACTTTGGCACCCTTGTGGCGGTAGTGGTCTACTTTAAGACCGAACTTGTAGACATGCTGCAAGCTACTCTTAGTGCGCCTTCCCAAGTGAGACGTTACGGATTCAGATCTACGCTCAGCGCAACTGCGGGCGATCCTCAACTGCGTCAGGTTTTGCAACTGGCGTTCGCCACGCTCCCCATCGTCATTATCGGTTTCGTTGCCAAAGATTTTATTGATAGCGAACTTCGCTCGATCACTGTTATTGCCACTACGACACTGCTCTTTGGCTTAGTGCTTTGGTACGCAGACACGCGTCCCCAGCAACACAAGACCATGTCTTTTTCCGTCGCTGGTTGGATTGGTCTGGCCCAGTGCATTGCTCTGATACCAGGTACATCACGTTCAGGCATTACTATGACTGCCGCGCTGCTCATCGGTTTGGGCCGCTCTCAGAGCGCACGGTTCTCATTTTTGTTGGCTATTCCCACCATTCTGGGTGCGCAAATGTTGATGCTGTTAGATATCAGTCTTAAGGAAATGCTTGCGGAGGCCGTGACTATGCTCAGCGCTGCAGCACTGGCTGGCATCAGTGCCTACGCCTGCATACACGTTTTTATTCGCTTAGTAGAGCGCACTGGGATGCGCCCTTATGTCTATTACCGCATAGCTCTGGGGCTCACGCTCTTTTCTATCATTGCGTGGACCAACTGATTTGCGATCAGAACGGAATGTCGTCTTCGAAATCGGTGTCATCTGACAATGTGGGTGCATTGTCCATAGACATGCCTGCAGGCGCCTGAGACGGTGCAGGGCTAAAGCCAGATGGAGGTGCGCCCGAACCGGCATCCATGCTGCTACGACTGTCGAGCATTTGCATTTCGCGTGCGTTCACCTCAGTTCGGTATTTCTTTTGCCCGTCGGCTTCCCAACTCGACGTTCTTAGCTGCCCTTCGATATAGACCTTAGAACCTTTGCGCAAATACTCGCCGGCTATTTCTGCCAATCGCGCAAAACAAACAACGTTGTGCCATTCCGTTCGCTCTTGTTGTTCGCCAGACGTTCGGTCACGCCAAGATTCTGATGTCGCTACGCTAAAACGCGTAACAGCGGTGCCGTTTTGCGCATAACGAGTTTCTGGATCACGGCCAAGGTTGCCCACTAAGATGACTTTGTTAACGCCTCTCGCCATGTTGTTCTCCGCCAGTGCAATACCAATGCAGGTAGTGTAATGCCGCTGTTGGTCCTAACCAAACACATTTGCACACAACCATCACACCGACGCTCGCATACTGTTGCTGGCATACCACGATCCAGTTATGTTGGATCGCCTTCAACATCATCATCGAGAGCGACTACGTTGGACACTATATCGGTCAAAGGCGCACGCACACACAACCTACGCAATGTTGATTTAGACATTCCTCGAGACAAGCTGGTCATCATTACCGGTCTCTCCGGATCCGGAAAATCGTCTCTCGCATTCGACACACTGTACGCTGAAGGCCAACGTCGATATGTAGAATCTTTGTCCGCTTACGCAAGACAGTTTTTGTCGATGATGGAAAAACCTGACGTTGACCACATTGAGGGACTGTCACCAGCCATTTCGATCGAACAAAAATCGACCTCGCACAACCCGCGCTCCACCGTGGGTACGATCACCGAAATATACGACTATTTGCGCTTGCTGTACGCCCGGGTCGGTGAGCCTCGCTGCCCCACCCACGACTTACCATTGGACGCGCAAACCGTCAGCCAAATGGTCGATCTGGTATTGGAGCAGCTAGACAACAAGCGGGTCATGGTTCTGGCGCCCATCGTTGACGAGCGCAAAGGCGAACATTTACACGTCTTCCAAGAACTTCGCAGCAACGGTTTTGTGCGCGTGCGCATCAACAGTCTGGTGGTAGATCTCGACGAGGCTCCAGCTTTAGACAAGAACAAAAAGCACTCTATTGAGGCGGTGATTGACCGAGTACGGGTACGCGATGATGTAGCTCAACGTTTGGCGGAGAGCTTTGAAACTGCGCTCGAGCTGTCTGATGGTGTCGCGTTGGTCATGGATATGGATGATGAGTCTGCCGATCCCATCGTCTTCTCCGCTAAGTTCGCCTGCCCAAGTTGCGGTTACGCGATTGCCGAGCTGGAACCCCGGATGTTCTCATTCAACAATCCGGCGGGAGCCTGCGGCAGTTGTGATGGTCTAGGGGTTACGCAATTTTTCGACGAGGACTTGGTGGTTGCTGATCCGGATCTGACCCTTGCCGAGGGTGCAATCCGCGGTTGGGATCGGCGCAACATTTACTACTTTCATATGCTCAGCTCATTAGCCGATCACTTTGGTTTTAACGTTGAGGTGCCCTTTAAGAAACTCAGCAAAAAACACCGCGATGCCATTCTGCATGGCAGCGGCAAACAACAGATCGACTTTAGCTACGCCAATGATCGCGGCGACATTATTCGGCGCCGCCACCGTTTTGAGGGTGTGCTGCCGAATATGGAGCGTCGCTTCCGCGAAACCGATTCTTCAATGGTTAGAGAAAACCTGCAGAAATACCTGCGCGTAGCAGATTGCCCTGATTGCAGCGGCACACGCTTGCGAGAAGAGTCTCGTCATGTCTTTATTGGGGGAACCAACCTGCCAGACGTAACTCACGGATCGGTCGCAGCAACTCTGGATCACTTTGCCAAACTCAAACTGCGTGGCCAAAAAGCCACCATCGCGGAGAAGATCCTCAAAGAAATTCAAGCGCGACTACAATTTTTAGTGGATGTTGGCCTGAACTACTTGACGCTTGATCGGAGTGCAGAGACCCTGTCCGGCGGTGAAGCCCAGCGCATACGTTTAGCCAGCCAAATCGGTGCTGGTCTCGTGGGGGTTATGTACATTCTCGATGAACCCTCTATTGGTTTGCATCAAAGGGATAACGAGCGCTTGCTGAAGACTCTGGAGCATTTGCGGGATCTCGGCAATACCGTACTGGTGGTGGAACACGACGAGGAAGCCATGCGACGGGCGGATCATTTGATCGACATTGGTCCAGGTGCCGGTGTGCATGGCGGTAACATCATTGCACAGGGTACCTTCAAAGAAGTCGCAGCCAATAAAACCTCCATTACCGGGCAATATTTAAGTGGCAAAAAACAAATTACCGTTCCAAAAAAGCGTACGGCTATTGACCAAGAGAAATTACTTATCTTAAGTGGCGCGACGGGGAACAATCTGCAAAACGTCAGTCTTAACATCCCATGCGGGCTCTTCACCTGCATAACCGGGGTGTCCGGATCCGGCAAATCTACCCTCATAAACCACACACTGTATCCCTTGGCAGCCACTGAGCTTAATAAAGCAACCACACTGAAACCCCGTCCCTTCGAGGCAATCGACGGTCTACATCACCTGGATAAAGTGGTAGACATTGATCAAAGCCCTATTGGGCGCACCCCTCGGTCTAATCCGGCTACGTACACGGGACTGTTTACCCCAATTCGCGAACTGTTTGCTCAGGTGCCCGAGGCAAGAGCGCGAGGGTATAAACCAGGACGCTTTAGTTTTAACGTCAAAGGGGGGCGCTGCGAGGCTTGCCAAGGTGATGGCGTTATAAAAGTAGAAATGCATTTCTTGCCCGACATCTACGTGTCGTGCGATGTCTGCCACGGCAAACGTTATAACCGCGAAACTTTGGATATTCGTTACAAGGGCAAAAACATCAACGAAGTGCTGGAAATGACCATCGAAGAAGCTCATGAGTTTTTTTCCGCAGTACCAATGCTTGCCCGCAAATTAGAAACCTTGGTAGATGTCGGTCTGTCTTACATTCGACTAGGCCAGTCTGCGACTACGCTGTCTGGCGGTGAGGCCCAGCGGGTTAAACTCTCTCGTGAATTATCAAAACGCGACACTGGCCAAACTTTGTACATACTCGACGAGCCAACAACCGGCTTACATTTTCAAGACATTGCACAATTGTTAGAGGTCTTGCATCGCCTGCGGGACCAGGGCAATACCATCGTTGTGATCGAACATAACTTAGATGTGGTGAAAACCGCAGATTGGGTTATCGATCTGGGTCCAGAGGGCGGATCAGGAGGTGGCGAAATCATCGCTACGGGCACCCCAGAACAAGTGGCTAAGGTCAAAAAGTCCCACACCGGAAGGTTTTTAGGCCCTCTGTTGAAGCACTAGCTGCCGTTTAGATGCAGTTGCGCAGCGCGCTAATGCAAAGCTGAATGTTCTCCAAGCGTGCAGAATAACCCATAAGCCCGATTCGCCAGACCTTGCCTGAGAAAGCGCCAAGTCCAGCGCCTATTTCTAGGTTGTACTCTTGCAGTAAACGCTTGCGCACCGCAGCTTCGTCGATGCCTTCAGGGCACCGCACTAAGTTCAACTGGGGCAGGCGATGTTCTGCGTCCACGACAAAACTAAGTCCAAGGTCCTGAACACCCTTCGCCAATTCGTCATGCATCGCACGATGCCGTTGCCAAGAGTTTTCCAGGCCCTCTTCCTGCACCATCAACAGCGCTTCGTGAAGGCCGTACATCGCGTTGACCGGAGCCGTATGGTGATAGGTACGAGCGCCATCGCCCTGCCAATAAGCCATTAACAAGGATAAATCTAAGAACCAGCTCTGAACCGGCGTGTTTCGCGCCTGCACGTGTGCTGCGGCTTTTTCGCTGAAGGTAATCAAACTGATTCCAGGGGGCGCAGACAAACACTTTTGGGTGCCCGAATACGTCACATCAGCGCCCCATTCGTCAACCAACAATTCCACCCCAGCCAAACCGGTTACAGAATCTACGATGGTTAGGCAGTCCGCTTCCCGGGCCAGCGCACACAGTGTTTTGGCATCAGAACACACGCCAGTAGAGGTTTCTGCGTGCACGAATCCAACGATTTTGGCGTCTGGGTGCTGTTGCAATGCGGCCTTGAGCTTGTCTGCACTTACCGGCGTACCCCACTCGTCCTCAACAGTGACCAATTCACCACCCATTCGACGCACGTTCTCTGCCATGCGCATGCCGAAAACACCGTTGATGCAAACAATCGCCTTATCCCCTGGCTCCAATAAATTGGCATAGGCTGCTTCCATAGCTGCGGAACCGGGGGCCGACAGTGGCAAAGTCAGAGTGTTTTTGGTCTTGAAGCAGTAGCGCAACAGTTCCTTGATGTCCTCCATCAAGGCGACGAAATCAGGATCAAGGTGCCCAATCGTTGCTTTGCCCATTGCGCCCAATACTCGCGGATGCACGTCCGACGGGCCCGGGCCCATAAGCGTTCTGGGGGTTGGATGAAAACTAGCGCCCATGGGAAGTTACTTCTTCTCTGCGTCGGACTCAGCTTCCGACTCGACTTCTGGCTCTTCAACCACCTCTGCAGTGGTTTCCTCGGCAGCTTCGACAGCGTCAGTTTCCACTTCTTGAGCACCTTCGTAGTCGTCGTCTAGCGCTTCAGCATCCACAATGGGTCGGTCAACCAACTCAACGAAAGCCATAGGCGCTGCATCGCCTACACGGTGTCCACACTTAAGTATTCGCGTATAGCCACCCGGGCGGGCCTGATAGCGCGGCCCCAGCTCTGCAAACAATTTACCTACAGCGGCTTTGCTGCGAGTACGCGAGAATGCCAAACGCCGGTTCGCCACAGAATCTTCCTTCGCCAGCGTAATCAACGGTTCCGCTACGCGACGCAACTCTTTAGCTTTCGGCAGCGTTGTCTTGATGACTTCGCTTTCTATCAGCGACGCCGCCATATTGCGGAACATTGCTTGACGATGCGAACTGTTCCTATTGAGCTGTCTGCCACTCTTTCGATGACGCATGGTTCGTTCCTATGCCTTGTCTGGTATTTCTTAAATTATGCCAATCGCGGTGGCCTAGATACGGCCACCATGCAAATTAGGTGGCGGCCAATTCTCTAGGCGCATACCCAAGGAAAGGCCTCGAGCAGCCAGTACGTCCTTGATTTCTGTCAGCGACTTCTTGCCCAAGTTAGGGGTTTTTAAAAGTTCCACTTCCGTGCGCTGAATGAGGTCACCAATGTAATAGATATTCTCTGCTTTCAAACAGTTCGCTGAACGTACGGTGAGCTCCAGGTCATCCACGGGACGAATAAGAATCGGATCTACTTCATCATCTTTCTCTTCAACGACCTGTTCGCCTTCGTTATCCAAGTCGACGAATACCGCCAATTGATGCTGCAAGATCGTTGCAGCACGGCGGATGGCTTCTTCAGGATCAATGGTGCCGTTCGTTTCAAGATCCAGGATTAATTTATCCAAGTCAGTACGTTGCTCAACACGAGCGCTTTCCACGCTATATGCCACCCGACGCAATGGGCTGTATGACGCATCTAAGCGCAACACACCAATTGCACGGGTCTCTTCACCGCTTTCTGCTGTGTCCCGGGCGTCAACCGGTACGTAACCGCGACCCTTCGTTACTTTTGCTTCGATACGAATGGAGCCACTTTCGTTCAACGTGCACACCCCATGCTCGGGGTTAGCGATTTCGACGTCTTCGGTAAGTTGGAAATCCCCCGCAGTAACTTTTCCAGCGCCAGAGACCGCTAAGGTAATTACTGCTTCGTCCTGATTATGCAGGATCACGCTGATGTCCTTTAGATTCAGTAAAATGTCGATAACATCTTCCTGGACGCCCTCAAGGGTGCTGTATTCATGCAGTACACCGTCGATTTGTACCTCAGTGATAGCACAACCAGGCATTGAAGACAGCAAGATACGGCGCAGGGTGTTGCCCAGCGTATGGCCGAATCCGCGTTCTAGTGGCTCTAAGGTAACTTTCGCGCGACATGGGCTGTCTGACTGAACCTCTATGGTTCGCGGTGTCATGAACTCGTTTGCCAACTGTGACATGTTGTTCTCTCCTATGGCGCAATGCGCCAGATCACTTACTTCGAGTAGAGCTCGACGATGAGGTTTTCGTTGATTTCTGCCGGCAATTCCTCGCGGTCTGGTAGGCGTTTAAATACACCTTCAAAATTCCCAGCATTTACATCAACCCAATCTATCTCGCCACGCTGGCTCGCCAACTGCAGTGCCGCCTGAATGCGTAACTGATTGCGTGACTTTTCATGCACTGCGACCACATCACCAGGCTGCACCTGATAGGACGCGACGTTTACCAATCCGCCGTTAACAGTGATTGATTTGTGCGATACCAATTGCCGCGATTCCGCCCGGGTGGAGCCGAATCCCATACGATAAACTACATTGTCCAGTCGGCTTTCCAAAAGCTTTAGCAGATTCTCGCCGGTGGCACCGCGTTTGCGATCTGCTTTTTTGTAGTAGTTGCGGAATTGCTTTTCCAGTACACCATAAAGGCGTCTGACTTTTTGCTTCTCGCGCAGCTGAACTGCGTAGTCTGAGAGACGTCCTCTGCGGATACCATGCTGACCCGGCGCGTTGTCAATCTTACATTTCGAGTCAATCGGTCTAACCCCACTCTTGAGGTATAGATCCGTGCCTTCACGACGACTTAGTTTTAGTTTTGGTCCTAGATATCGGGCCATTCCTACTTCTCCGTTCGAGTTCTTTGCAAGCCGCTACACGCGACGGCGCTTGGGTGGCCGACAGCCGTTGTGCGGGATCGGTGTAACGTCAGCAATGCTATTGATCTTCAGGCCCGCTGCGTTGATGGCTCGAACCGCCGACTCACGGCCTGGACCGGGTCCTTTCACGAATACATCGACACTCTTCATGCCGAACTCAACTGCAACATTACTCGCTCGCTCGGCCGCTACCTGTGCGGCAAAGGGCGTGCTCTTACGTGATCCGCGGAAACCAGAACCGCCAGAGGTTGCCCAACTCAGTGCATTACCTTGTCGATCGGTAATCGTAATGATGGTGTTATTGAAAGACGCATGAATGTGCGCCAACCCATCCACTACGACTCGTTTCGATTTTTTCTTCTCGGCCATATCAGTTCCTACCTAAGCCTATCGACGAATGGGACGCTTTGGTCCCTTGCGGGTGCGCGCATTAGTTTTGGTTCGCTGACCGCGCACCGGCAAATGCCGCCGGTGACGCATACCGCGATAGCAACCAAGGTCCATCAATCGCTTGATGTTCATGGAAGTTTCTCGACGCAGGTCGCCTTCAACCGTGAAATTACCCACCTCGGTGCGAATTGCGTCGAGATTGGCTTCGTCCAGTTCACCAATCTTTGCATCAGGATTTACTCCAGCCGCTGCACAAATCTTGTCTGCCGCTGTACGTCCGATGCCGTAGATATACGTCAACGAGATCCTTGCGTGTTTGTTATCCGGTATGTTTATTCCGGCAATACGTGCCATTTATTCGCTCCGTTTAAGGCCACTTAAACGTCAATGTTACCCTTGACGCTGCTTGTGACGCGGTTCTGCACTGCAAATTACTCGCACCACACCTTTGCGCTTTACGATTTTGCAGTTTCGACAAATTTTCTTTACTGATGCTCTAACTTTCATGATTCCTTACCTACGCGGCGTTTTAACGACGCCGTCCGTAGTTCTGTAAATTCGATTTTTCCATCAACTTCGCGTACTGGCTGCTCATCAAGTGCGACTGCACCTGGGACATGAAGTCCATTGCCACCACGACAACGATCAACACCGCCGTACCACCAAGCTGGAATGAGGCGTCAAAAAACACCACCATAAATTCCGGCAGTAGGCATACAAGCGTCACATACAACGCACCGAACACTGTTAACCGAGTAATAACGTCGTCAATGTATTTGGAGGTTTGTTGGCCTGGGCGAATTCCGGGTACGTAGGCGCCTTGGCGCTTCAAGTTGTCTGCAACATCTTTTGGATCGAACATGATCGCGGTGTAGAAGAAACTAAAGAAGATGATCCCGGCGGCGAACATCATGATGTACAGCGGTTGCCCTGGCGACAGCACTAAGGACACTTGTTGTAACCAGTCCATGCCTGGATTGCTGCCGAACCAACTCGCCATAGACGCCGGGGCGAGCAATAGACTGGAGGCAAAAATTGCAGGGATAACGCCCGCCATGTTGATTTTCAGTGGCAGGTGACTGCTTTGGGCCTGAAATACTCGGCGTCCTTGTTGTTTCTTTGCATAGTTCACTGTAATGCGGCGTTGTCCGCGCTCTACGCGTACCACAAACCAAACCAGAGCGATGGCAATTGCTGCCATAGCCAGCAACACAATAATGTTCAGGTTGCCCTGGCGAGCAGATTCAAACATCTGACCAATCGCTGCAGGAAAGCCGGATACGATGCCGGCGAAGATCAATAGCGAGATTCCGTTACCTACCCCGCGCTCGGTGATTTGTTCACCTAGCCACATCATAAAAATGGATCCGGTTACCAGCGTTAGCGTCGCTACAAACAAAAAGGTGAACCCAGCATCAAAAGCTAGGCCCTGATTTCCTAACGTCACAGCCAGTGAAGTGCCTTGAATGAGAGCAATGCCCAGGGTGAGGTATCGGGTGGCCTTGGTGATTTTTCTTCGGCCTGCATCGCCTTCCTTACGCCACTGCTGGAACTGCGGGTACATCATGGTCAGCAGGTTCATAATGATGCTGGCGGTAATGTATGGAATAACACCCAGGGCGAGAATACTCATACGTTCCCATGCGCCACCAGAGAACATATTAAACAGTTCTAAAATGCCGCCCTGGTTTTGGTTAAACAGCGCCTGCAATTGGCCGGGATCGATTCCCGGAACGGGTATGTGTGTACCTACCCGATATACGATCAGCGCAAACAGCACGAACAGCAATCGGCTACGGAGTTCAGCGACTCCGGCCTGATTGCCTGCCAATTGATTGGCCATTTCGGTTTGATTGCGTGCCATCGTTACGTTTTCGTTTCTATATTTATGCGCTATTCAGCGTCTTTGTTTTCGCTTGGTGCATCTGCGGCTGGTTCTTCAGCTGCAGCTTTAGGTGCGGCTTTTTTCTCCGCAGTTGGGGCTTTTTCTGCAAAAACTACTTTGCCACCAGCAGCTTCGATAGCCGCCTTAGCGCCCTTAGTGACCGCAATGTTTGCGCCTTCCACAGCAACCGCTCTAGCGATTTCGCCAGACAACATTATGCGCACGCGCTTCATGTCACGACGAACAACGTTAGCTTGCTTTAAGCTATCTAGAGTGATTTGCTCGCCTTCAACTTTGGCCAATTCACTCAGTCGAACCTCGGCTGTGCTCAGAGCCACGCGCGAGCGAAATCCAAACTTTGGAATGCGCATTTGTAATGGCAACTGCCCACCTTCAAAGCCTGGCCTTACGCCACCGCCAGAGCGAGCTTTTTGTCCCTTTTGACCACGCGCAGCCGTCTTACCAAAGCCAGAGCCCGGCCCGCGCCCAACACGTCGCTTGCTCTTACGGCTGCCAGCGGCGGGTTGCAGTTCGTTCATGCGCATTAGGATTCTCCCTCGACTCGCAACATATAACTTATGCGATTGATCATGCCGCGTACTGACGGTGTATCTTGCACCGTCACGGTGTGCCCAATACGACGCAGCCCCAAGCCTTGTACACAGGCCTTGTGATTTTTTAATCGACCAATCGGACTCTTGGTCAGGGTCACTGTTACAGTTTTATCGCTCATTTGTGCTTCCTACCTGTGCCAGCCGTTACGCAACGACGTCTTCGACGGCCTTGTCGCGTTTTTGCGCAATACGTTCTGGTGAACGCGCAGCTCGCAATGCCTTAAAAGTTGCCTGCACAACATTCACTGGATTAGTCGAGCCATAGCACTTCGCCAATACGTTTTGTACACCAGCGGCTTCTAGTACCGCCCGCATTGTGCCCCCAGCAATGACACCAGTACCTTCTGAGGCCGGTTGCATATATACCTTTGACGCTGAGTGGCGAGCTGTGGTTGCGTACCAAAGAGTGTCGCCGTTTAAATCAACATCGACCATGTTACGACGGGCAGCTTCCATAGCTTTCTGGATCGCCGTGGGCACCTCGCGTGCTTTACCACGCCCGAACCCAACCTTGCCGTTACCATCTCCTACAACGGTGAGCGCGGTAAAACCAAAAATCCGTCCGCCTTTTACAACCTTTGCTACCCGGTTGACCTGGACAAGCTTCTCAACCAGTCCTTCTTCGCGTATCTCTTCGGAATATGCCATTTAAAACTCCAATCCGCCTTCGCGTGCTGCATCTGCCAACGCCTTTACCCGGCCGTGGTACTTGAACCCAGAACGATCGAACGCAACATTCGTAATGCCAACCTTTTTCGCTCGCTCGGCGATTAATTTGCCGACTTTTTCCGCTGTCGCGACATTACCCGTAGCACCACCGCGCAGATCTGCTTCTAATGTTGACGCCTGGGCCAAAATCTCGCCGCCATCTGCGGCTATCACCTGGGCGTAAATGTGCCGAGGTGTTCTGTTGACGCTGAGTCGAACAGCACCCAGTTCACGCATCTTCATGCGGCTACGTCGCGCGCGACGAAGTCTACTGCTCTTTTTTTCATTCATTCCTGAATCCACTCCAATTTCGAGTTGTGCGAACGCATACGCTCCACTCTGTAATCTGGCCGCTATCCGTCGCGGTTTTACGGTCTAGTTATTTCTTTTTAGCTTCCTTACGACGCACATACTCACCGGCATAGCGAACACCCTTACCTTTGTAAGGCTCTGGTGGACGGAAGGCGCGAATTTCTGCGCAAACCTGTCCAACTTTTTGTTTATCTACGCCAGATATAACAATTTCTGTCTGGCTGGTTGCTTCCGCTTTCACCCCTTCGGGTAGTTGGTACTCCACCGGATGCGAGAACCCCAACTGTAAGGTCAACTTATTGCCCTGGGCCTGGGCTCGGTAGCCAACCCCTTGTAGCTCTAGTTTTTTTTCAAAACCATCGGTAACGCCCGTCACCATGTTTTGCACCAGCGCACGCATAGTACCGGCAAGGGCTCGCGCCGACGTTTCTTCGGACTTCGCCGCCAGCTTCAACTCGCCCTCTTCTTGGGTGAGCGCCACTGAATCATGAATAACGAGTTGCAGCTCGCCTTTCTTTCCCTTTACCGAGAACTCCTGGCCATTAAGACTGACTTCTAGGCCTGCTGGAATGGCTACCGGACTATTTGCTACGCGAGACATAAATAACCTCTAAAAAACCGTGCACAAAACTTCGCCACCCACGCCGTGGGCTCGCGCTGCTTTATCTGTCATCACACCTTTGTTAGTACTTACAATCGCCACGCCCAAACCACCTCGGACCTTCGGCAATTCATTGCTTTCTTTATAAATACGCAGCCCAGGACGGCTAACACGTGCGATCTCTTCGATCACCGGCAAACCTTGGTGATATTTCAGATCAACGGTAATCGTGCTCTTAATGTCATCGGAAACCGAAAAACCCGTAATGTAACCTTCGTCGAGCAACACCTGCAGAATCGCCTGCTTGGCTTTCGAGTTCGGAATTTCTACGGTCACGTGGCCGGCCATTTGCGCGTTACGCATACGCGTTAACAGGTCAGCGATGGGATCTTGCATTGTCATGAACTAATTCCTACCAACTCGCCTTAACAAGACCCGGAACGTCACCACGCATTGCGGCTTCACGCAGCTTGTTACGAGCCAATCCAAATTTGCGGTAAACCGCGTGTGGGCGACCAGTGACGCCGCATCGCCGTTGCTCACGCACTGAGCTTGAGTCGCGTGGTAGCGCCTGCAATTTCAGTTGCGCCTCCCAACGTTCTTCGTCGGATACGTTGCGGTCTGAAATAATCGCTTTCAGCGCCATACGCTTTTGCATGTATTTTGCGCGTACCCGACTACGCTTTTTTTCTCTCTCTATCATTGAGCGCTTGGCCATAAATCTTTCTCTCGTTAGGTACGGAACGGGAACTTGAACGCCTTTAGCAGTTCCAGTGCGTCTTCGTTTGTTTGTGCGGAGGTGGTCACGCAGATGTCCATTCCACGAATCTTATCGATCTTGTCGTAGTCAATCTCAGCAAAAACGATTTGCTCAGAGAGCCCCATGCTGAAGTTACCGCGGCCATCAAACGCTTTAGGGTTAAGGCCACGGAAGTCGCGAATACGAGGAATCGCGATGTCTACCAGCCGCTCGATAAAGTCGTACATGCGTTGCCGACGCAGGGTCACCTTACAGCCGATAGGGTAGCCCTCACGGATTTTAAAGCCAGCTTCAGAGCGTCTGGCTAGGCAAACCACAGGCTGCTGACCCGCGATCGCGGTCATATCTGCGACAGCTGCCTCCATCACTTTACGGTCTGCAATGGCTTCGCCCACGCCCATGTTGATCGTGATCTTAGTTATCTTCGGCACTGCCATGGGATTCTTGATGTCGAGATCTTTTTGCAGCTTCGGGCGAATTTCATCGCGGTACTTTTGGTATAGGTTCGCCATAACTAGCCTTCGATTGCTTTACCATTTGATTTGAAAAAGCGGGTTTTCGTTCCGTCTTCTTCGATCCGCACGCCAACTCGATCAGCGCGCTCGTCTTCGTCGTTCCAGATCGCCACGTTTGACGCCTGTATTGGCGCCTCTTGGGAAATAATGCCGCCTTGCTCTCCTGCATTCGGATTAGGCCGCTGATGCTTCTTTACCATATTGATGCCAGCAACCATTAGACGACCGTCCTTAAGCACCCGCAGTACTTCACCGCGTCGGCCCTTATCGCGACCGGCGATCACAACCACTTCGTCATCTTTTTTGATCTTTAACATGCCGTCTCTCGATCCGTTTCCTTTCCGTGCCGACCATGGGGCCAACGTGTTCTTTTAGCTGATCGACTGAGCCTCATTTGCATCAGTGGATCTATTTTCGTTCTGTTGCGCTTGTTTTCCATTGTCAGCAACCCTGCAGCGAAAAAGCCATTGCGCCAGGCCTAGAGCACCTCCGGCGCAAGCGATACGATGCGCATGAAATTCTCTGTACGAAGCTCGCGCGTTACTGGCCCAAAGATGCGTGTTCCAACCGGTTGCTTTTGCGCGTTCAATAACACTGCGGCATTTTGGTCGAACTTAATCAGGGAACCGTCTGCACGACGCACCCCTTTTCGTGTGCGCACGACTACCGCATCCATGACTTGGCCTTTTTTTACCCGGCCTCTTGGAATCGCTTCCTTGACCGTGACCTTTATGACATCGCCGATTCCTGCGTAACGCCGATGACTGCCGCCCAGCACTTTGATGCATTGGACCTTGCGAGCGCCGCTGTTATCTGCGATGTCGAGCATTGTTTCTGTCTGAATCATGGCTTCTTAGACTCCGGCAGCTCGGACGTCGATGCTTTGCAGCGTCCACGTCTTGGTCTTTGAAATCGGACGACACTCAACAACTGTTACCGTATCGCCTACCTGACATTGGTTTTCTTCATCATGTGCGTGGATCTTTGTCGACTTCCTCACGAACTTGCCGTACACCGGGTGCTTAACGCGACGCTCGATCTTCACCGTAATCGACTTCGACATGCGGTCACTGACCACTACGCCAGATACGGCTCGCGGATTTTTCTCTTGGGCCTGGACTTCTGTATCAGACATCCGATGCCTCCTTCATGATTGTTTTCACACGCGCTAGGTCACGCCGAACTTCTTTTAACAAATGTGACTGGCCAAGCTGTCCGCTGGCGCGCTGCATTCGCAGTGCGAAATGTTCTTTTTGCAGTCGCAACACTTCTGCCTGCAATTCATCCGCGCTTTTTGCTCTTAAATCCGTGGCTTTCATTACATTGCTGTCCGCTTAACAAATACCGTCTTGAAGGGCAGCTTTGCTGCCGCCAAAGTCAACGCTTCGCGAGCTACATCCTCTGGTACGCCTTGCATCTCGTAGAGCACCTTTCCCGGCTGCACGAGCGCGACCCAGTATTCGACACTGCCTTTACCCTTACCCTGCCGAACTTCCAGCGGCTTCTTCGTTATGGGCTTATCGGGAAATACTCGAATCCAAATTTTGCCGCCTCGACGAATACGGCGTGTCATCGCGCGCCGTCCTGCCTCTATTTGTCGTGCTGTTAGGCGACCACGACCAACGGCCTTAAGTCCAAACTCGCCAAAGCTCACTCGACTACCGCGCAGCGCCAGACCACGGTTACGGCCTTTATGCTGCTTTCTAAATTTTGTACGTTTTGGTTGTAACATTTTCGCACTAAACCCTTATCGTTAGGCCTGTTGGGGCGCTTGTGCAGTTTCTTGCGGGCCAATAATTTCACCCTTAAATATCCAAACTTTGATACCTAGAATTCCGTAGGTGGTTTCGGCTTCCCAGGTTGCGTAGTCGATATCAGCTCGTAATGTGTGCAGCGGCACCCGACCTTCGTGGTAAACCTCAGAACGTGCAATCTCGGCGCCACCTAAGCGGCCCGCAACCCGCACCTTGATGCCTTCAGCACCCAACCGCATGGCATTCTGGATCACCCGACGCATGGCCCGGCGAAATTGCACTCGGCGCTCAAGCTGCTGGGCGACATTCTGCGCTACCAAAGTGGCATCCAACTCTGGCTTACGGATCTCTTCGATGTTGACATGCACGGGTACACCCATCATCGAGGATAATTGGGCACGCAAACGTTCAACATCCTCGCCCTTTTTCCCTATGACGATGCCTGGTCGCGCCGTGTGGATCGTTACCTTGGCCGTTTGCGCAGGCCGCTCAATTTCAATGCGTGCAACCGAGGCGTCCGCCAAACGCTTACGCAAAAACTCACGCACCTCGATATCATTGAGCAGATACTTGGGATAATTCTTTTTATCAGCAAACCAGACTGACGTATGGTCTTTTACAATGCCGAGCCGAATACCTGTTGGATGTACTTTCTGACCCATAGTCTTCTCTTCTTAGCTGTCGGAAACCGTCACGGTGATGTGACAGCTACGCTTTAAAATTCGATCCGCCCGCCCCTTTGCCCGTGGGCGAATGCGTTTCATGGTCATACCTTCGTTGACGTAGATCTCTGATATTCGCAGATCGTCAACGTCAGCCCCTTCGTTGTGCTCCGCATTAGAGATCGCGGACTCAACGGCTTTGCGCACTAACAGCGCTCCCTTACGCGTGCTGAAATTCAATATATCCAGCGCATCCGCAACCGGCTTACCACGTACTTGATCCGCCACCAATCGGACCTTTTGCGGCGAGATTTGTAGGCGTTTGGCAATTGCACTGACTTCCATGTTCTTCCTCTATGCCTCGGTTGCTTAACGCTTAGCTTTTTTATCTGCTGCGTGACCACGGTAGGTTCGCGTAGGCGCAAACTCGCCCAGTTTGTGGCCCACCATGTCTTCGTTAATAAGTACTGGAACATGCTGTCTGCCGTTATGAATGGCGATGGTCAAACCCACCATCTCCGGCATGACCATAGAGCGTCGAGACCAAGTTTTAATCGGGCGGCGCTCATTGTTAGCCGCTGCCGTTTCCACCTTTTTCAGCAGATGGGTATCAACGAATGGCCCTTTAAATAATGATCGTGGCACTTACCTTTCTCCGTTTACCGTTATTGCTCAGCAAATCTCGTTCAATTGCGCCCTAGCGCTTTCCACGCCGACGAACAATGAGTCCATCCGTGCGCTTGTTCTTACGGGTTTTAAACCCTTTCGTTGGCATGCCCCATGGTGACACTGGATGACGTCCTCCAGACGTTTTGCCTTCACCACCGCCATGTGGGTGATCAACTGGGTTCATAGCGACCCCGCGCACTGTCGGTCGCTTGCCGCGCCAGCGGTTGGCACCCGCTTTACCCAACGAACGCAGGCTATGCTCACTGTTGCCTACCTCGCCAAGCGTCGCGCGGCATTCGCTGAGCACTCGACGCATTTCACCTGAGCGCATACGCAAAGTGGCATAGGTGCCTTCGCGCGCAACCAACTGACAAGAACCGCCAGCACTGCGCACCATTTGTGCGCCTTTGCCTGGCTTGAGTTCCACACAATGGATAACACTACCCACTGGAATGTTGCGCAAGGCCAGGGTATTGCCTGAGCGAATTGGCGCACTGCCGCCACTCATGAGCTCGTCACCGGCATGCACCCCCTTGGGGGCGATAATGTAACGACGCTCACCGTCCGCATACTTCAGCAATGCGATGTTCGCGGTTCTGTTCGGATCATATTCAAGGCGCTCAACAACCGCTGGGATGCCGTCTTTGGTGCGCTTCCAGTCAATAATTCGGTAGTGTTGCTTGTGGCCACCACCGCGATGGCGTGTGGTTATACGGCCTGCGTTGTTGCGCCCACCGGTGCTGTTTTGCTTGCTCAGCAGCGCTTTGTGAGGCGCACCTTTGTGCAATTCGGCATCTACAACCTTGACGACAAAACGGCGTCCTGCAGAGGTTGGTTTGGTTTTTACAACTGCCATAGCGCTGCTCCCTTATTCCGTAACCATAAAGTCGATTTCCTGGCCTTCGACCACCGTTACGTATGCCTTCTTCCAGTTCTTTTTCCGCGTAATACCGCGGGCATTGCGCTTGACCTTGCCCTTAACATTGGCCGTAGTGACCTTGGTCACAGATACTTTAAAGATGGTTTCAACCGCCTCGCGCACCTCTGCACGGGTTGCATCAGGGGCAACCTTGAAAGCGTATTGATTAGCTATGTCTCCGAGCACGGAGACCTTTTCCGAAATGTGAGGCTCGCGTAGCACCGTATAAATACGTTCCTGGTTCATGCCAACACTCCTTCCAGTTTCTTCAAAGCCGGAACGGTGATCAGCACCTTGTCGTAACTGATGAGGCTAACTGGGTCGATTGCTTCGACATCGCGAACGTCCACTGCCTTTACATTACGCGCCGCCAAGAACAGGTTTTCATCGACTTCTTCGGTGATGATCAAGCCGTTAGAAATTTCCAACTCTTTCAGCTGCGTCAGCAACGCCTTAGTTTTTGGCGCTTCCACCGCGAAGGATTCAACAGCGATCAAGCGTTGCTGACGAATCAGTTCTGAAACGATACAGCGCAACGCGCCGCGGTACATTTTGCGGTTCACTTTTGTGGAGTGGTCTTGCGGCTGAGCAGCAAAGGTGACGCCACCCGAGCGCCAAATCGGCGAACGCGTCGTTCCTGCACGAGCGCGACCCGTACCCTTTTGCCGCCATGGCTTCTTACCACCGCCACTGACCGCTGAGCGGTTCTTTTGCGCCCGGGATCCCTGGCGTCCCGCAGCCATATAAGCCACTACGACTTGGTGGACTAGGGCCTCGTTATACTCCCTAGCGAAGGCTGTTTCGGCCAGCTCAACGCTGCCACCGCTAACTGCTAAATCTAAATTCATTCGCTTTCTCCGCCAGCGACAGCAGTTTCGCCACCACTCTTAATCGCTGGACGTATACATACATCGCCGCCAGTGGGTCCAGGGACGGCTCCCTTAACCATGATTAGGTTTCGTTCCACGTCGACTTCTATGATCTCTAGGTTCTGCGTAGTCACACGCACGTTACCCATCTGGCCCGACATTTTTTTACCCTTAAAAACCCGCCCTGGGGTCTGGCATTGACCTATTGATCCAGGAGCACGGTGGGAAATAGAGTTACCGTGAGTATTGTCTTGACCACGAAAATTCCAGCGCTTAATGGTCCCGGCGTAACCCTTACCTTTGGAGACGCCTTGAACATCAACCTGCTGACCGGCGGTGAATTGCTCGACCGTGAGTTCGCCACCAACGTCTAAACCCTCTGTAGCCTGGGCACGAAATTCCCAGAGACCGCGGCCAGCACCGGCATTGGCCTTGGCAAAATGGCCCGCCATCGGCTTGCTTACACGACTCAAGCGGCGCTCGCCCGTAGTCACCTGAACCGCTGTATATCCATCGCTTTCAACGCTTTTAACCTGGGTAATACGATTCGGTTCAGCCTCGATAACTGTCACCGGCACGGAGACGCCTTCTTCATTAAAGATGCGTGTCATGCCGCTTTTTTTACCAACCAGTCCAAGTGCCATTGGTCTTTGTCCTATCAATCTGTCTCAAACATCCGCTGCGCACTACCCTCAAGGGCGTTACGCGAAAACGCAGCGTGCCAAGCTCCGCCTCCCAATGTCCGTTGGGAGATGAGCTTGGCTTACACCTTTCGCCGGCTCCCTATCGGAGCCTTTTGGTCGTATGCGCTGCGCTTGATTTGCCATTTAACAAACCATCCACACAGCGCCTTACGCGCTGAGCATTCAGCCCGTCTTAATTCAAACTAATCTGCACTTCTACGCCAGCAGCAAGGTCGAGCTTCATTAGCGCATCGACTGTTTTTTCTGTTGGCTCTACGATATCCAGGAGACGTTTATGGGTGCGAATTTCATATTGGTCACGTGCATCTTTATTGACGTGGGGCGATATCAAAATCGTGTAGCGCTCTTTACGCGTCGGTAAAGGGATAGGTCCTTTGACCTGCGCCCCCGTTCGCTTTGCAGTGTCGACAATCTCTTTCGTCGACACATCGATAAGACGATGATCAAAGGCTTTCAAGCGAATGCGGATACGCTGATTTTGCACGGACGAACTCCACCCAATTGGTCTAGGCCCGATCGCGACGCTTTATTGCGTAAAAGCGATCGAACCGAACGTTTCTCCTGTTAAAGAACTGACCCCAACAATCTGAGGGTCCTAACCTTAATAGCCGCCCTGCAAAGTGTTTAGGGCAGCAGCACCGCCCGGCCAGCTGTATCGCTGACCGCGCTAAGACGCGCTTTATTCCCTACACCCCTTGGAAAGCGGGAGCCGAACTATACAGAGTGATTCATGGTCAAGCAACACCACTTCTAGAGATAAGTGAGCAACTTTAAACATGCATTTTGGTCGCAATAGCCAGTTAGCCACCAGTTCCGTCTACGCTTCCTCTGAATCAAAAAAGCCGGGGCAAGCCCGGCTTTCTTGGTATTGGCTTGTGAGCCTTAGTCGATGACTTTAGAGACGACGCCCGCACCTACTGTGCGTCCACCCTCACGGATCGCAAAACGCAACCCTTCATCCATCGCAATCGGACAAATCAACTCCACAACCATGTTCACATTATCCCCAGGCATCACCATCTCAACACCTTCCGGCAACTCACACGCACCCGTCACATCCGTCGTACGGAAATAAAACTGCGGTCGATATCCCTTAAAGAACGGCGTATGTCGTCCTCCTTCGTCCTTCGACAGCACATATACTTCTGCCTCAAACTTCGTATGCGGCGTGATCGCGCCCGGGACCGTCAATACCTGACCTCGCTCTACTTCCTCTCGCTTCGTGCCTCGCAACAACACGCCAACGTTCTCACCCGCTCGGCCTTCGTCCAACAACTTACGGAACATCTCAACACCCGTACACGTCGTCGTCATCGTCTCTTTTATACCAACGATCTCTATCTCATCGCCTACCGTCACAACACCTCGCTCTACGCGACCCGTCACTACCGTGCCTCGACCTGATATCGAAAAAACATCCTCTATCGGCATCAAAAACGGCTGGTCTACCGCTCGCTCCGGCTCCGGGATATAACTGTCCAACGTCTCAACCAACGTCTTAACCGCGCTAACGCCCAACTCGTTGTCGTCTTTGCCTTCCAACGCCATCAACGCACTGCCCATGATGATCGGCGTGTCGCCTGGAAACTCGTACTGCTCCAACAGATCAATCAGCTCCATCTCAACGAGCTCTTTCATCTCTTCGTATTCTTCTGTCCCTACTCCACCACAGTCTTCGGCCAGTAGGTCCGCTTTGTTCAAAAACACAACAATCTTCGGTACACCCACCTGACGCGACAGCAAAATGTGCTCTCGTGTCTGCGGCATCGGTCCGTCTGTCGCTCCACACACCAAGATCGCTCCGTCCATCTGCGCCGCTCCCGTGATCATGTTCTTCACATAATCCGCGTGCCCTGGGCAATCTACATGCGCGTAGTGTCGATCTTCACTCTCGTACTCAACATGGCTCGTCGCGATCGTAATACCGCGCTCGCGTTCTTCTGGGGCATTGTCTATCTGCGAAAATTCTCGCATCTCGCCTCCAAATACTTCCGCACACACCTTCGTCAACGCCGCCGTCAGCGTCGTCTTTCCATGGTCTACGTGACCTATCGTGCCTACGTTGACATGCGGCTTATTACGTTCAAATTTTTCCTTGGCCATTACCTTTCCTTTAAGTGACTTGGATCTATGCTCGGATACGATCCATTACCGAAGCGGGGACATCCGCGTATTTTGCAAATTCCATGGTGTACGTCGCCCTTCCCTGGGTGCTGCTGCGCAAATCCGTTGAATATCCGAACATTTCGGATAACGGTACTTCCGCTCGCACGACCTTGCCGGCGGGGTTTTCTTCCATGCCATTTATCATGCCGCGACGCCGGTTAAGGTCGCCAACAACATCTCCCATGTAGTCCTCTGGGGTTACTACCTCTACGGTCATCACCGGCTCCAACAGGACTGGACTCGCGGCCATGGCACCTTCACGAAGGGCCATAGCGGCTGCGATTTTAAACGCCATTTCTGAAGAGTCCACCTCATGAAACGACCCATCAATTAGAGTTGCTTTAACACCAATTAGGGGGTGGCCGGCGATGACTCCGTTCTGCATTTGTTCGGCAATGCCTTTATCAATTGACGGGATGTATTCCCGAGGTATCACGCCGCCGGTAATTTCATCGACAAACTCATAGTTATAGGTGCCGTCCTCGTCCTGCAAGGGCTCCAAACGCAACTTCACATGACCGTACTGACCCCTGCCACCAGTCTGGCGAACAAATTTTGCTTCGTGTTCAATAGTTGCCTGGATGGTTTCGCGGTAGGCGACCTGAGGTTTACCGATATTTGCCGCGACACCGAATTCACGCTGCATTCGATCAACAATCACTTCTAAGTGCAGTTCACCCATCCCAGAAATAATCATCTGGCCGGTTTCTTTGTCTGTTTCTACCCTAAAAGATGGATCCTCTTGCGCGAGCTTGCTCAGCGCTACTGTTAGCTTCTCTTGATCGGCCACAGATTTTGGTTCCACCGCCACTGAGATCACTGGATCGGGAAACTCCATGCGCTCAAGGGTTATGGCCTTTTCTTTACTGCACAACGTTTCACCCGTGGTGACATCTTTCATGCCAATCGCTGCGGCGATGTCTCCAGCGCGTACTTCTTTGATCTCTTCTCGGTTGTTGGCATGCATTTGCACCATACGACCGATGCGCTCGCGCTTATCTTTGATCGGGTTATAAACCTGATCTCCGGTCTTAAGTACGCCCGAGTAAACGCGAAAAAATGTCAAAGTGCCGACAAAGGAATCTGTAGCAATTTTGAATGCCAAGGCCGCAAACGGCGCGTCATCATCGGCTTCGCGGGTAGCGGTATCCCCATCTTTGACTGTTCCTTCAATAGCCTTTACTTCGGTAGGTGCGGGCAGGTAATCCACCACCGCATCTAATACTGACTGAACACCTTTGTTCTTAAACGCAGAACCACATAATGCTGGAACAATCTCATTGGCCAGAGTACGAATGCGAATGCCTTGGCGAAGATCGGCTTCGCTCAATTCGCCTTCTTCAAGGTAGCGGTCCATGAGCTCTTCGTTGGCTTCAGCAGCAGCTTCCATCAACTGCTCGCGCATACCTTCAGCGCTCTCAAGCAGTTCCTCCGGTATATCTTCTGTTCTGTGGCTTAACCCTTGGTCGTCCTCACTCCAATAGATTGCGCGCATGGTGATTAGATCAACTACACCACTGAAATTTTCTT
This sequence comes from K189A clade bacterium, assembly GCA_902565895.1. Classification (GTDB taxonomy): domain Bacteria; phylum Pseudomonadota; class Gammaproteobacteria; order Pseudomonadales; family Azotimanducaceae; genus UBA4421. The sequence goes on along the minus strand of CACFGV010000003.1, from coordinate 7,636 downwards.
CAGAGCCAATCGCTAACTGCAACGGCACTGGATTAGCACCCAAACGCTCGCGAATTTGCTCGATTACGCGGGGGAATTCGGCACCTTGGCGATCCATCTTGTTAACAAAGACGACGCGCGGCACTTCGTATTTGTTGGCCTGGCGCCACACGGTTTCAGACTGAGGCTCTACGCCTGAGGTGCCGCAAAAAACTACCACGGCACCGTCCAAAACGCGCAGGCTGCGCTCTACCTCGATTGTGAAGTCAACGTGTCCAGGTGTGTCGATGATATTGATTCGATGTTCATCGAACTGTTGCGACATGCCGCGCCAAAAGCAGGTCGTAGCAGCCGAAGTAATCGTAATGCCGCGCTCTTGTTCCTGCTCCATCCAATCCATAACCGCGGCACCGTCGTGCACTTCACCGATCTTATGGGACAAGCCGGTATAAAAAAGTACACGCTCAGTGGTCGTGGTCTTGCCTGCATCTACATGGGCGACGATGCCTATATTGCGGTAGCGACCAATAGGCGTGGAACGAGGCATACGCAGTGTTTCGAATTAGTGGGCGTTAGCTTAGTAGCGGTAGTGAGCAAACGCCTTGTTCGCATCAGCCATACGGTGAGTGTCTTCACGCTTCTTAACCGCCGAGCCACGGCCTTCCGCCGCATCCAAAAATTCTCCGGCGAGCCGAGCCGCCATTGACTTTTCGCTCCGCGAACGAGCGCTGTCGACCAACCAGCGCATGGCTAACGCCTGGCGACGCGATGGTCGAACTTCTACTGGGACCTGATACGTTGCTCCGCCGACACGACGGGACTTCACTTCCACCATGGGCGCGATCGCTTCCAGCGCTTTTTCAAAGACTTCGATTGGGTCTGCATTGTCCCGCGCTTGAACACGATCCAAAGCACCGTAAACAATGTTTTCTGCAACCGCTTTTTTGCCACTGACCATGACGTGGTTAATGAATTTGGCAACCACTTGGTTGTTGAACTTAGGATCAGGAAGCACTTCCCGCTTAGCAATGACGCGACGTCTTGGCATGTTTTTCTCCTTTCTTCAGGTCTTCCCTAAATACTTAGGGCCTTACTGAGAATATGTTTTTTTGGTGGGTTGAACCCACTTTGATGTGGTGTTTGATATGGATTTTTACTTAGGTCGCTTAGCGCCATACTTGGATCGACCCTGGCGACGATCGGCAACCCCTGAGGTATCTAACGTGCCACGTATAGTGTGGTAACGAACACCCGGTAAGTCTTTAACACGACCACCACGAATAAGAACGACTGAGTGCTCCTGTAGATTGTGGCCTTCGCCGCCAATGTAGGACGTTACTTCGTAACCATTAGTCAGCCGTACACGACACACCTTACGCAGCGCTGAATTAGGCTTCTTCGGTGTCGTGGTATAGACCCGCGTGCACACGCCTCGTTTTTGTGGACATGCCTGCAGCGCCGGCACTATGTTCTTAACGACTTTACGCTTTCGTGGCTTTCTCACTAACTGGCTAATTGTTGCCATGTTCCGTCATTCTCCAGATTTTCATTTCCGCGCCGAACACCTGTCCCCGCGCGGCGGGCGCATTCTAATCACGCCCCGTGCAATTCACAAGACTGCTTGCCTTGCGCTTTTTTCGCTCTGCAGTGCGGGTTCGGTCTATTCCGAACCCTGTGCTGACAGCGCTTCGCTCAATGCTTGTTCGATCTCATCCGCTGTCGCCGATTCACGATCACCGGCTGCCAGCTCTTCTTCACGCTGACGTTTGCGGTCAGCGTGATAGGTCAAGCCTGTTCCAGCAGGAATCAAACGGCCCACAACTACGTTCTCTTTCAAACCGCGCAAGTAGTCTTTCTTTCCGGTAACCGCCGCTTCGGTAAGGACCCGCGTGGTCTCTTGGAAAGACGCCGCTGATATGAAGGATTCCGTCGCCAATGACGCCTTGGTGATACCCAACAATATGCGCTGATACTCAGCTGGCGCCTTACCTTCAGCGATCAACTCTGCGTTCACTTCACGAAGCCGCGTGTACTCCAACTGCTCACCTCTAATCAGGTGCGAGTCGCCGGAATGGGTGATCTCGACCTTGCGAAGCATCTGGCGAACGATCACTTCAATATGTTTATCGTTGATGGTTACACCCTGGAGGCGATAGACCTCTTGGATTTCGTTGACAATGTATTGAGCCAGTTCTTCAACGCCCTTCAGCCGCAAGATGTCATGGGCACTAAACGGTCCATCACAGACCATTTCGCCTTTCTCAACTTGCTCGCCATCGAATACACCGATTGTTCGCCATTTCGGGATCAGTGTTTCCACCGGATCACCATCAGCGGGTGTGATCACCAAGCGGCGCTTGCCCTTGGTTTCTTTACCAAAAGACACAGCACCTGTGGCCTCCGCCAGAATCGCAGGCTCTTTTGGCTTGCGAGCTTCAAACAAGTCTGCAACACGAGGTAGACCACCGGTAATGTCTCTAGTCTTCGATCCTTCTTGTGGAATACGCGCAATAATGTCACCAATGCCGATCTTGGAACCGTTTTCAGTGTTCAAAATCGCGTTATTCGGCATGAAGTAGTTAGCCGGAACTTCACTGCCGGGCAACATTACAGCGTTGCCTTTGGCATCGACCAATCGAACAGCCGGGCGAAGATCTTTCGCCGCACTCGGGCGATCTTTCGGATCCAATACCGTAATGTTGCTGAGTCCTGTCAGTTCGTCGGTCTGACGATTCATGGACAGGCCTTCTTCCATTTCATGGAACTCGATCACGCCAGCCACTTCCGCAACGATCGGGTGCGTCAGAGGATCCCACTGGGCTATGACTTGACCAGCATCGACCGAATCACCTTCGTTGGCTGACAATACCGCGCCGTAAGGCAACTTATAACGTTCGCGTTCGCGACCATGATCGTCTGCAACAGCGACCGCGCCAGAACGAGAGACGGCGACAAGCTCACCGCTTTCGCGTTGCACAGTTTTTAGGTTATGCAGCCTAACCGTACCGCCATGCTTAACCTGGATGTTGTCAACAGCCGACGCACGAGAGGCAGCACCACCAATATGGAAGGTACGCATGGTCAACTGGGTACCAGGCTCGCCTATGGATTGGGCCGCAATCACGCCTACCGCCTCGCCGACGTTGACAAAGTGGCCTCGCGCCAGGTCTCGGCCATAGCACGCGCGGCAGACGCCGTGAGCTGTTTCGCAAGTAATCGCCGAACGTACCCACATTTCGTCAATACCCATTTCGTCGAGACGATCTACCCACGCTTCATCGATAAGCGTACCGCGCTCAATCAGCAGTTCTTTACCGTCCGCTGCGTAGATGTCCTGAGCAACCGTTCGACCCAACACGCGGGCACCTAAGGGCAGTACAACATCACCGCCTTCAATAACCGAGGTAATGAACAGGCCGTCTTTCGTGCCACAGTCTTGGTCGGTGATGACCACGTCCTGCGCCACATCGACTAGGCGTCGAGTCAAGTAACCAGAGTTCGCGGTTTTCAGTGCAGTATCTGCCAGACCCTTACGAGCACCGTGGGTTGAAATGAAGTACTCGTTAACCGTCAGACCTTCTCGGAAGTTTGCTGTGATAGCGTTCTCGATGATGCTGCCGTCTGGTCGGGTCATCAAACCGCGCATACCCGCAAGCTGACGAATCTGTGCCGGTGAACCCCGCGCGCCTGAGTCGGCATATATGTATACGGAGTTAAACGAGGGTTGCTCTTCGGTCTCGCCCTCTCTGTTTACAACGCTCTCCTTAGAGATGCCATCCATCATTGCTCGAGCGACCAAGTCGTTGGCACGCAGCCAAATGTCTACAACTTTGTTGTACTTCTCGCCCTGAGTTACCAAGCCAGAAGCGTACTGAGATTCAATCTCTTCTACCTCAGCCTCCGCTTCCGCAATAATCTGGCTCTTTGCTTGCGGAATCACAAAGTCTTCGACACCAATGGATGCGCCTGACGATGTAGATCGGGCAAAGCCAGCATACATCAGTTGGTCAGCAAATATGACAGTGTCTTTCAATCCGCAACGACGATAGCAATCGTTGATCAGCGTAGAGATTGCCTTTTTATCCATGGCCTTGTTGACCATTTCGAAAGGCAACATCTTTGGCACGATGTCGTACAACAACGCCCGTCCTACCGTTGTGTCGTAAACCGTAGATTGCGCAGTGACGTTGCCTTTTTCGTCTGCAGAATGTTCTTCCACTCGCACTCGAACCTTGGCGTGCAAACCCACTTGCTTGGCATGGAAGGCTCTGTGTACTTCATCTATGTTCGCAAAAGCAGCACCTTCGCCCGGCGCGTTAATCTTTTCACGGGTCATGTAATAGATGCCTAACACGACATCTTGAGACGGCACGATGATCGGCTCACCGCTGGCGGGTGACAGAATGTTATTGGTCGACATCATCAACGCGCGGCTTTCCAGCTGCGCTTCTAGGGTCAATGGCACATGCACAGCCATTTGGTCACCGTCAAAGTCTGCGTTGTAAGCGCTACAGACCAAGGGGTGGAGCTGAATCGCCTTACCCTCGATCAGGACCGGCTCAAACGCCTGAATACCCAATCGATGCAGAGTTGGCGCGCGGTTCAGCATCACCGGATGCTCGCGAATAACGCCGGCCAAAATGTCCCATACATCGGCTGTTTCGCGTTCCACCATCTTTTTTGCAGCTTTGATGGTCGTTGCCAGTTGCATCTCTTCGAGCTTGCCGAAGATGAACGGCTTAAAGAGTTCTAGGGCCATCTTCTTGGGCAGGCCACACTGATGCAGTTTTAGTGTTGGGCCACAAACGATGACCGAACGGCCAGAGTAATCCACTCGCTTACCCAACAAGTTTTGTCGGAAACGCCCTTGCTTACCTTTGATCATATCCGCTAACGACTTAAGCGGTCGCTTGTTAGATCCAGTGATGGCGCGCCCGCGACGACCGTTGTCCAGTAACGCATCCACTGATTCTTGCAGCATGCGTTTTTCGTTGCGCACGATGATGTCTGGCGCAGACAGATCGAGTAGTCGCTTGAGGCGGTTGTTTCTGTTGATGACTCGACGGTACAGATCGTTTAAGTCAGACGTAGCAAACCGGCCGCCTTCGAGCGGTACCAAAGGGCGTAGATCCGGTGGCAATACAGGCAATACCGTCATGATCATCCATTCGGGTTTATTACCGGACTTCACAAACGCTTCCATCAGTTTAAGGCGTTTGGAAAATTTCTTGATTTTGGTTTCCGAATTGGTCGCTGGAATTTCTTCCCGCAATTGTGCGATCTCGGCGTCCATATCAAGGTTCAACAATAGCTGCTGTACCGCTTCTGCACCCATACGCGCGTCAAACTCGTCGCCGTATTCTTCAAGGTTTTGGTAATACTCTTCGTCTGTCAGCAGTTGCCCCACTTCAAGGTCAGTAAGGCCTGCATCGATGACCACAAAGGATTCGAAATACAAGACCCGCTCGATGTCCCTTAGGGTCATGTCCAGTAACAAACCAATACGTGACGGCAGAGACTTTAAAAACCAGATATGTGCAGTAGGACACGCTAGCTCAATATGGCCCATACGCTCTCGACGAACTTTTGTAAGGGTTACCTCAACGCCGCATTTTTCGCAGATGACGCCACGATGCTTCAGTCGCTTGTACTTACCGCAGAGACATTCGTAGTCTTTGGTCGGCCCAAAGATTCGCGCACAAAACAAACCATCTCGTTCGGGCTTGAAGGTTCGATAGTTAATCGTTTCCGGTTTTTTCACCTCACCGAAAGACCAAGATCTGATCATTTCCGGTGATGCTAGACCGATACGCAGTGCATCGAATTCTTCTACGCCACCTTGGGCCTTTAATAGGTTAAGTAAGTCTTTCACGATCTTTCCTCATTCTTTTTTGAAGCCAGCCATTGAGGCTGAGTTACGCTCGACCCCACAGGGTTCCACTACCCAAGGTAATTACTCGGTCTCCAACTCAATGTTGATTCCCAAGGATCTGATCTCCTTAACCAACACGTTGAAGGATTCCGGCATTCCCGGCTCCATCTTAAAGTCACCGTCTACGATATTTTTGTACATCTTGGTACGACCATTCACGTCATCCGACTTAACCGTCAGCATTTCTTGCAAGGTGTAGGCCGCGCCATAGGCTTCCAGTGCCCACACTTCCATTTCACCGAAGCGCTGGCCACCAAACTGTGCCTTGCCGCCCAGCGGTTGCTGAGTCACCAGACTGTAAGAGCCTGTAGACCGTGCATGCATTTTGTCGTCAACCAGATGGTTGAGTTTTAACATATACATGTAACCCACTGTGACAGGACGATCAAAGGCATCACCGGTACGACCATCGTACAGCGTAGCCTGACCGCTGCTGGGCAAGCCCGCCAGCTCCAACATGGCTTTGATTTCGTCCTCCTGAGCACCATCGAAGGCAGGTGTTGCAAAGGGCAAGCCATTACGCAGGTTGTTGGCCAGGCCCAGCACCTCTTCATCGCTCAACGATTTGAGTTCAACCGGTGAGTTGCCTACCTGGTTGTAGACCTCGGTTAGAAACTTTCTTACTTCAGCGGTTTTACGCTGTTCCTCGAGCATGCTGTTGATTCGATCTCCAATACCCCGAGCAGCCCAGCCCAAGTGCACTTCTAGCACCTGACCCACATTCATTCGAGACGGTACACCAAGGGGGTTAAGTACAATGTCCACGGGTTCGCCGTGCTCATCGAATGGCATATCTTCTACCGGCATTGACCCGAGCCGCAACAAGCTAGAAGCATTGGTAGAAATCTACCGCATGATGCGCCCTGGTGAACCGCCAACCAAGGAAGCCGCCGAGAACCTGTTCAACAACCTTTTCTTCTCGAATGATCGCTATGATCTATCAGCGGTTGGGCGCATGAAGTTCAACCGACGTCTTGGTCGCGAGGAGATCGAAGGCGAAGGCACCCTTGGCAAAGACGATATTGTTGGTGTGTTGAAGACGCTTATCGACATCCGTAACGGTAAAGGTTCGGTAGACGACATCGACCACCTAGGCAACCGCCGTGTTCGTTCGGTCGGCGAAATGGCCGAGAACCAATTCCGTGTAGGCTTAATTCGAGTTGAGCGAGCAGTAAAAGAGCGTCTGAGCCTTGCGGAATCAGAGGGTCTGATGCCACAAGACATGATCAACGCTAAGCCTGTGGCCGCGGCGGTTAAAGAGTTCTTCGGATCCTCGCAGTTGTCCCAGTTTATGGATCAAAACAATCCGCTCTCGGAGGTGACACATAAGCGCCGCGTATCGGCACTTGGGCCCGGTGGTTTGACGCGTGAGCGCGCAGGCTTCGAGGTGCGGGATGTGCACTCCACGCACTACGGTCGAGTATGTCCAATCGAAACCCCTGAGGGGCCGAATATCGGTTTGATCAACAGCTTAGCGACCTACGCGCGAACTAACGAATACGGGTTCCTAGAGTCGCCTTATCACCCTGTGGTAAATGGTGTGGTCACATCAGACATTGAATATTTGTCTGCTATTGATGAAGCCGAGTACGTTATTGCTCAAGCCAGCGCGCCGGTAGACAACAAAGGTCGTTTCACAACAGAGCTGGTGGATGTGCGTAACCGCAATGAGTTCACTAAGACTGCTGCTGAAAACGTGGACTTCATGGATGTATCACCCAAACA
>CACFGV010000002.1 GCA_902565895.1 K189A clade bacterium | reverse complement strand
GACAGAGAGCTCTATCGGCGCTAGATCTTCTACACCATCAAGAAATTCAGCAATGCGCTCCAAATACGAGTGGCGAACGTGTTCCTCTACGTAAACGTTGGGCGCCCTCAGCGTCAACTGACCAGAGTCAAAGTTAGCTTGCAACGGCCTTATATAGGTCTCGAACTGCTTTTGGCCGAGTTCCACTTCTAATTGTGCTAAGCACTGTTGCCAAATTGTTGATGTCACCTTAAGTGTCGCCTCGTAAAAATCTCTTAACTTGCTGCTTGTTCTTGCTATCTAGACGTCTCTGAACGTGTTTTGTGCTTTAACTTTCACCTTTGCGTTTTTGCTTTTGTGCTAAGGCTTTCAGCCTCGGTTTTCGTCCGTCCAAAGCGCTTGCGATCATTTAACCCTCTTGACCACGCTACCGTGCATAACACGCAATGAGCCTGAATTGGATAGAGTTATGACGAATGGTGCGCCTGTATATCGATTCACCGTGCTGCTATCTAATTATGAGCTAACAACTCTTTTAATCTTCATCGGCCAGCCCTTCCCTTCCGCTCGCATTGTATTCCCATGGTCTAACTAAGATCTATGTTTGCAATAACTTTTTCACTACAAAATCACCTATTGCTTTTTTTTCAGACGCTTAGCAGCGCCTTTTTTTTGCAACACGATGTCGAGTTTCATCACAGGTTGTGCGCAAGTCCGATGACAACCTGTGGATAACTTTTAACAACTTTTTTATCCCATCGTTGCGCCGCAATTGCGCCGAGGTTGTCCACAGTAAATAGATCATCGCAACGCATTTTCTTACAACCACTTACAGCGTTTTCCCACAGAGCAAACCGCCTTAAATAACAAACAACAATATCCCTTTATATATAAATCCAATTGATTGACAGGCTTAAAACCAGTTCATAGAATCGCGGCCCCGAAAAACCACGACCTTTCGTTAACGGCTTCCCGTAGTCTTCTGAAGGTCATTTAAGAGTCGACGTTAACGATGAAAAGAACATTCCAACCCAGTAACTTAAAGCGCAAACGTACCCACGGCTTCCGTGCTCGCATGGCTACTAAAGCAGGGCGACAGGTGTTGAATGCGCGCAGAGCGAAGGGTCGTAAAAGACTCACTGTTTGATCAACTGATGAGCCTGGGTCTTCCGAAGCAAGCCCGGCTTCTTAATAGCACTGAATATACTCAGGTGCTCCGCAGAGCTGATATAAAAGTAGTAAAAGGACCTGTGCAGCTTAAAGCCCAACCCAACGCAGCTGGGCGTGCCCGATTAGGGCTCATTGTGCCCAAGCGTGGCATTGCCAAGGCATACGACCGAAATCTAGTCAAAAGAGTTATCAGAGAGCAATTTCGCACAGCCCAGGGGCGACTGCCTGCACTCGATATAGTCGTTCAAGTATTCGGGAAGGTCTCTAAGCAGCAGTTGGCGGTGGCGTTGCAAAAGCATTTCAGCACGTTGGTTGAGCAACCTAACCCGGGTGGAGACAAATGAGCATGGTCAAATCAATGCTAACCTCGGCCTTAGTGGGTCTGATTAAGACGTATCAATTTGCGGTGAGTCCATTTTCACCCGCTTGTTGTAAGTATTATCCAACTTGTTCAAGTTATGCCATCGAAGCCATTCAGATGCACGGACCGTGGCGGGGATTGCTCATGGCCACCTGGCGGCTTTTGCGTTGTAACCCATGGAGCGAAGGAGGGGCAGACCCGGTGCCTGACCCGAAGTGTAAAAAAGTAGAGGTGGAAAATGTTACCGGCTGAGATTCAACGAATTGTGCTGCTGATCGGTTTAGCTGCCACGGGCTACCTACTTATCTTAGCTTGGAACGAAGACGCTCAAGAAGCGCGCACAACGGACTATTACTCCGTAGAGCCAGAAATTGCGGGTATTGAATCGGCTAGGAATGCTATACCTACTGAACGGTCACAACCGACTGATGCTGTTAATGACGACATTCCTGCGATGCCGCTGCCTAGCAATGATGTGCAACCGCAATCAGCAACAACAGAACCTTACTCTGCGGACAGATTAATAACTGTTACAACGCCATCGATAAAAATGTGGATAGATCTTGAGGGCGGCGACGTCGTACGAGTTTTGTTACCAAAGTTTCCGGTACAGATCGATGATCCTGACATTCCATTTGTTCTGTTAGATCAAGGCCAACAGCGCATCTATGTGGCCCAGAGTGGCTTGATTGGCGCCGACGGTACAGACAGTAATGGCGAAAGACCGCTGTTCAGCAGCGAACGAACCTCCTACGAATTGGATCAAGATGAACTGGAAGTGGTTCTGCGCGCTGATGTTGCCGGCAACCCAGTGGAGAAGATTTTCCGATTTAGAGCTGATGACTACTTGGTCGACGTTGAATATCGGGTCGTTAACAACAAGACCAGCCCCTTCGAGGCCGGAATGTTCGCCCAAATAAAGCGCGATCGGTTGCCGCCTACTCTGCAGGAGTCTTTTTTTCTAGCACCACAACCTTTCTACGGCGGTGCCACCACTACCGTCGAGAACCGTTATGAAAAGCTAGAGTTCGGTGACATAGATGAGCAATCGGTGGGGTTTACTCAGCAAGGCGGTTGGATTGCGTTCCTGCAGCATTACTTTCTATCAGCGTGGGTGCCGCCGGTAAACGAACAAAACAGGTTTGAGGCCAGTCGCAGCCGAGACGGGAACTACTTATACAGAACAATAGGCCAAGCCAAGCAAATCGCCCCGGGAGGCCAAGGGGTCTGGCAGGCTGGTTTTTACGCCGGACCTAAAGACCAAATTCGACTAGAACAAATAGCGCCCTACCTCAATATGACCGTGGACTATGGTTTTTTGTGGTGGATCGCCGAACCGCTGTTCAAATTTCTTAACTATTTTCACACGGTGACTGGCAATTGGGGCATGGCGATTATCTTGCTGACCCTATTGGTAAAAGGCGCGTTGTACTGGGTCTCCGCAAAGGGTTACCGCTCCATGGCGAATATGCGCCGAGTGGCGCCGGCGATGAAAAGAATCCAAGAACGTTACGCCAACGATCGGGAAAAACTGTCCCGGGAAATGATGGCGTTGTACAAAAAAGAAGGCGCTAATCCATTAGGAAGTTGCTTGCCCATGCTGCTGCCGATGCCGATTTTCTTAGCTCTATATTGGGTGTTACTAGAATCGGTTGAATTGCGTCAGGCACCCTTCTTATTTTGGATAAATGATCTCTCGGCGATGGACCCTTATTTCATATTGCCTCTGCTTATGGGTGCCAGTACTTACCTAATGCAGGCGTTGAACCCTCAGGTTGGGGATCCAATGCAGGTAAAGATAATGAAGATGATGCCCATTATGTTTACGGTGCTGTTTTTATTTTTTCCAGCGGGTCTGGTGCTGTATTGGTTAGTCAACAATTTACTATCCATTGCTCAGCAAACCTTTGTTTATCGGCAAGTGGAAAAAGAGCGAGCCACCAGTAAGTGAATGACTTATGGCTTGGCCAACGGTCCCACGATGATCGCTGCTGTTGACCAAGATCTTATTTGCGCCATAGCCACACCGCCCGGCCAGGGCGGTATAGGTGTGGTACGTATATCTGGGATTGGCGCTAAAAAGGTCGCCGAGACCCTTTGTGCCAAGCCGTTGAAGCCCCGCAAGGCAGTCTATTGTGAATTTACTCATCAAAACGAACGCTTAGACGACGGCATCGCGCTGTGGTTTCCACAACCTCATTCTTTTACAGGAGAAGAAGTGGTGGAGCTTCAAGGCCACGGCGGACCGGTGGTTCAACAACGCTTGCTAACTGCTTTGTGCGCTGCCGGTGCGCGTATAGCCAGACCCGGAGAATTCAGTGAACGAGCTTTCCACAATGGAAAACTTGATTTGGCTCAAGCGGAAGGTATCGCGGATCTCATAGCGAGCACTTCAGTCGCTGCAGCCAGAGCGGCACTTAACACCCTCAAAGGAACCTTCTCAGCGCGCGTTAACGAAATTAAGGACAACCTGGTTAGTTTGCGTGTGCAACTTGAAGCAGCGATCGATTTTCCAGATGAAGATATAGAGATCCTAGAGCAGGCGGGTGTGGTGGAGAAACTTCGGTCGCTGGCCGAACAATTGCAGCAGACTCTAGCCACAGCCGATCAAGGGCGGCTATTAAACAATGGCATCCAAGTGGCGCTGATCGGATCACCCAACGTCGGTAAATCCAGTTTGTTAAACGCGCTTGTGGGCGAAGACGCGGCGATTGTTACAGACATTCCGGGAACCACGCGAGACTTGTTGAAGATTGATCTGCTGATCAATGGTTTGCCGATTCGCTTGGTGGACACGGCGGGTATTCGGTCCGGCGTCGATAAAGTGGAGCAACAGGGCGTGGCCCGTGCTAGAGCACAAATGACCGAGGTTGATCTGGTGTTGTTAGTCGTAGCAGCGCCAGACCTGCAAAGGTCGCAAATGGAAAACCTTGTTGCAGAGGTGCAAAACCAAGCGCTCGCGCAGAATCTAGAGCCGCCGAAGATTCTTATTGTTGCTAATAAGGTCGACTTGGTGGACCAATCTGTGCACATACCAGCCCATGCAAACGTTGCGGTTTCTGCGTTGACCGGGCAAGGACTGGATGATTTGCGTGCAGCGATTCAAAAACAGGTTGGATTTGGTCAGGACAATGCTGAGTTCACTGCACGCACGCGTCATATTGAAGCGCTAAAAATTGCAGCGGTGCAAATCTTTAGAGCGCAACAGGGCATTGAAAAGGGGCTTGCGACAGAATTGGTTGCCGAGGAGCTAACCCATGCTCAGCATCACTTGGGCAGCATTACCGGGGAGTTAACGGCGGATGAATTGCTGGGTAAGATCTTTTCAGAATTCTGTATTGGTAAATAAACGCCTTTTAAAAAGGCGTTCAGTCTCTATACTGTCGCGCCCGCGCAAACCCAGGGGCTAAAGACATGCGGTATCCCGAACAATTCGATGTGTTGGTCATTGGCGGCGGCCACGCAGGAACAGAAGCCGCGGCCGCGGCAGCACGTATGGGTGCGCGTACGCTGTTACTGACCCAAAACATCGAAACAATCGGCCAAATGTCCTGCAACCCTGCTATTGGCGGCATTGGTAAAAGCCACTTGGTGGCAGAAATAGACGCCCTAGATGGAGTAATGGCCCGAGCCACAGATCAGGCGGGCATTCACTTCCGTGTATTGAATTCCAGCAAAGGGCCAGCAGTCAGGGCGGTGCGCGCCCAGGCCGATCGAGCGCTTTATAAGAACGCCGTTCGAAAAATTTTGGAGCATCAAGAAAACCTAAGCATATTTCAGCAATCGGTTGTGGATTTGATAGTTGAAGGAGGCCGAGTAATTGGCTGTAAAACACAAATGGAACTGGACTTTTATGCTTCCAGCGTGGTGCTTACTACTGGCACCTTCCTGGGCGGTAAAATCCATATTGGACACGAACAGCAACCTGGCGGCCGAGCAGGCGATGCGCCCTCTAACGCCTTGGCAAAACGTCTGCGCGCGTTGCCGTTTCGGGTAGGACGACTGAAAACGGGAACGCCACCGCGCATTGATGGCCGCTCGGTGGATTTTTCAAAGCTTGAACAGCAGCCTGGTGACGAACCTAGACCTGTTATGTCATCTATGGGTAAGCGCCAGGACCACCCTAGCCAAACAGCCTGTCATATCACCTACACTAATGAACTAACTCACGAAATCATTCGAGACAATTTATCGAGATCTGCAATGTACAGTGGTGCCATAGAGGGTGTCGGGCCACGCTATTGTCCGAGCATTGAAGACAAGGTTGTTCGCTTTGCGGAAAAAACGCAGCATCAGATTTTTATTGAACCTGAGGGGTTAACGACCACTGAGCTGTACCCCAATGGCATTTCAACCAGCTTGCCATTCGATGTGCAAATGGCCTTTGTTAGATCCATGAGCGGATTTGAACAGGCGCATATCTCGCGGCCAGGCTATGCCATTGAATACGACTATTTTGATCCTCGAGACTTAACCTATTCGTTGCAGACAAAGGCCCTAGATGGTTTGTTCTTTGCCGGGCCGATAAATGGTACGACGGGCTACGAAGAGGCTGGCGCCCAGGGTCTACTGGCAGGGATAAACGCCGCTCGAAAGGTTCAAGATCAAGCCTTTTGGGAGCCGCGTCGGGACGAAGCGTACATCGGCGTGTTAGTGGATGACCTTATTAACCTAGGTACTACAGAGCCGTATCGAATGTTCACCAGCCGAGCGGAATTTCGACTGCGTTTGCGACAAGACAACGCAGATCAACGCTTGACCCCAATAGGGTCAAAACTAGGCGTTATCAGTTCAGCGCGCCAACGGTTTTATGAACAAAAGATGCGAGAACTGGCTGCATTGAAGAAGGACTTCGCCGGCAACTGCATCATGCCGGGCAGCGATTTAGATCAGAGGTTGTCACTAGGCCTGCGCAAAGAAACAACATTGCTTGACGCATTGCGTCGCCCAGAGGTCACCGTCGAAACAGTCTCTGAGGCTTTGGGCATAGAAACGTCAAACGAGCAAGCCATCACAGTATTACGTCAGCTTGAAATCGAGACCAAGTACGCAGGATACATAAAGCGCCAAGACGATGAGATCGCCAAGATTCGGCGCCACGAAACTATGCAAATACCCGAGCAAATAGACTACTTGAGCATTGATGGGCTATCTAATGAGTTGCGGCAGAAACTTGATCAGCAACGGCCTGCCTCGTTAGCACGGGCTGCGCGGATCCCTGGTATGACGCCCGCGGCGCTATCCGTTCTGTTAATCCATGCCAAAAAAGCGGCGTCCCTCTGAACCCGCAATACGATCAACTGTGCGCGGGTACCCAGGCGTTAGGTTTAACTATTACCGATCGTCAGGCCCAACAGTTAGTGGATTATGTTGTCCTGATAGAAAAATGGAACCGCAGCATTAACTTGGTGTCGCGGCAAGATACCGACCGGCTGATATCTCGGCACGTCCTTGACAGCTTAAGTGTTAGCCATTTGTTAAAAGGCAAAGTCGTCGTCGATGTGGGCACTGGAGCGGGCTTTCCGGGGGTACCTTTGGCAATAGTTAATCCAGAACGCGCCTTTACTCTGTGCGACCGGATGGCTAAACGTGTGCGTTTTCTTCAGGTGGTAAAAAGCCAGCTGCAATTGAGAAACGTTAAATTGGTAGAACAAGATCTGGCGCAAGCAAAGAGCTGGTCAATACCCGCAGATACCATTCTTGCGCGAGCCGTCGCGCCAGCAGCTACCCTATGGCCATTACTGGAGCCGGGCTTAGCAATGGATGGACGCGTGCTCGTATTCAGCAGCACTCAGGCTCCTGAGGCCAACATAACAGAGCAGGGAGACGAGGCATGTAGCCCTTACAGGTACCGTCCCGAAACCCTCGCCATACCTGGGCTAAGCCAACCACATCATGTGGATATCCTGGAAAGACATTGACTAGAATCATAGCAGTTGCCAATCAAAAAGGCGGGGTTGGAAAAACCACTACAACGGTGAATCTCGCCGCAGCTCTAGCAGCTTTGAATGAGCGGGTACTGCTGGTTGATCTTGACCCTCAAGGCAATGCCACTATGGGAAGTGGCATCGACAAAGGCGCCTCAGCGGCTTCAAGCTACCACTGGCTGGTAAGGGAACAAGATTTTGCACGCGTGGTGCAGACGTCACCGGCTCATTTTGATGTTATGCCTTCTAATATCGACCTGACCGCAGCAGAAGTATCACTGTTGCAGCACCAGCAAAGAGAGTTCGTTATGCGCGAGCTGTTGGCAAAGGTCGTAAGCAAATACGACTACGTGCTAGTGGACTGCCCGCCCTCACTGAATATTTTGACGGTTAATGCCTTGGTTGCTGCAAACAGTGTGCTCATACCGATGCAATGTGAATATTATGCTTTGGAGGGATTAAGCGCGTTACTGGATACGGTGGATGGGATTCGCGAGCAAGCCAATCCGCAGCTAAAGATCGAGGGGCTGCTGCGTACCATGTACGACCCGCGTAATGGGTTGACTCGAGATGTGTCGCGACAATTGATCCACTATTTTGGCGATCAAGTGTTCCGCACCGTGGTGCCGCGCAATGTGCGCCTAGCCGAAGCGCCAAGCCATGGTTTACCGATATTGCTTTACGATAGAGGCTCCCGTGGATCGCTAGCCTACCAAGCGTTGGCGGCAGAAGTGCGCAAACGTAACGCCGAATGAACCAGCCCCCGTAACCAGTAAAGAGCATCTGCACATGACGAAAAAGAAACTAGGAAAAGGACTGGATGCCCTGCTCTCGCGCCCGACCAAGGCTGTGTCCGATATTCAAGCTGAGCAGGAACAGCCTGCAGCTTCGGCGCCACCCCAGAGTGTTACGGAAATTGCGGTAGCTCTCATCAAACCAAGCCCATTTCAACCCAGACGGGTCTTTGCGCCTGCGGCGTTAGACGAGTTGGCGACGTCTATTCAGCACCATGGTGTGCTGCAGCCCATCGTAGTCCGCGCATTGCCCCAAGGCGGCTTTGAACTTATCGCGGGCGAGCGTCGTTGGCGGGCGGCCCAGCAAGCGGGTCTGCAAACCATTCCTGTGGTGCAGCGTGACGTCAGCGACAAAGAAGCGTCGGCGTTTGCGCTTATCGAAAATATTCAACGCGAAAACCTGAATGTAGTGGAAGAGGCGCTCGGCTTGGCGCGGCTGCGGTCGGAATTTGAGTTAACCCAGCAAGAGCTTGCCGAGGTAGTAGGGAAATCCCGTGCCGCTATCGCCAATAGTTTGCGCTTACTCAATCTCGGCAGCGTGGCGCGGGATCTGTTGATGGAAGGCAAACTCGACATGGGCCATGCCCGGGCTTTGCTGGGTTTGGCGGGTACCGAACAGGATTTGATCGCCCAAGATGTTGCGATGAAGCAACTATCGGTGCGTCAAACCGAGGCGCTTGTGCGTAAATTGTCGGCAGTTTCCACCAATCGAGGCCGGCGCACCGGCGACAAAGACGTCGATACTGTACTACTGGAGCGGCGTTTGTCAGACCATTTGGGCGCTAACGTAAGTATCACCCAGCGCGCGCAAGGACGCGGCGAATTAGTAATCAAGTATGGCAACCTGGATGAGCTGGATGGCGTGCTGCAGCGTTTGAACTTCGCCGATTGATTCTGGAGAAATTAATTTGAATCAGCGGTGTCGGGCGTCTACAATCCTCGGCCGCTTGATAGGGTAAAAATGGAAACTCAGACACCCTTAGTTTGGGCACCAGCGATTATTGTTGTAGCGTTTTTCGGGGCGGGCCTATTTTGGCCTGAGGTTGGAAAGGATGCGGGCTTAGGCAGCTTAAGCGCGTTCATTTCCTACTTAGCATTTAGGTTAGCTTTTCGAAAGGCAAAATCTTTTTCGGGCATTGTAGGTTGTGAAATTTTGAAGCTGATCACAATCGCTACGTCCGTAGCGTTGGTTTTTTTGGTTTTTCGACCCAGTCCAATAGTTTTTGTGGCGGGATTCTTAATCGCACAAGTAGCCTCGATCGCGGTACCGCTAAAGATGCGAGGACTCAAGCGCAACTGAGCGCAGAGAAGCTTAGTTATTAATCTCTGATAGTAAGGAATTAGATTGAATGGCCGGTGATGCGAAAACCTCTGCAGAATATATCCAGCACCATTTGACCAACCTCACTTACGGTCGACTGCCTGATGGTTCCTGGGGGTTCGCTCATAGCGCCGAAGAAGCGGCGGCGATGGGGTTCTATGCAGTGCACGTTGATTCTATGGCCTGGTCCATTGGCCTTGGCTTCGTCTTTCTGCTGATCTTCGGTGTTACAGCGCGAAAAGCAACCTCGGGAGTACCAGGCGGCCTACAGAACGCTGTTGAAATGGTTGTAGAGACCATCGAAGAGACGACTTCGAGTATTTTTTCGCATAAAAACCCTATGGTTGCACCAATGGCCCTTACGATATTCGTATGGGTTTTCCTGATGAACTTGATGGATCTCGTTCCGGTCGATTGGTTGCCGGAGCTAGCGGTGATCCTTGGTTTGTCACATATGAAAGTTGTGCCTACCACTGATGTGAACATCACAATGGCGATGGCGTTAACGATTTTTGTTGCAGTTATTTTTTACAGCGTAAAGTGCAAAGGTGTCATTGGTTTCACTAAAGAGCTCACCCTTCATCCATTTCCCTCGGTTTTCGCTATCCCAATAAACTTCCTTCTTGAGTTCGTTACTTTGATAGCCAAACCCTTATCGCTTGGGCTTCGTTTATTCGGAAACATGTTTGCCGGAGAGATGATCTTTATCTTGATAGCGATACTTTTCAGCTCCGCTATTTGGTTTTTAGTAGGCGGAGTTTTGCAGTGGGCATGGGCTGTCTTCCACGTGTTGATCATAACGCTGCAAGCTTACATCTTCGCTGTATTGTCTGTCGTATACATGGCGCAGGCGCATGATGTGGAAGACCATTAATTCTTAAAATTCGAACGTAAATTCACAGCAACTAGGAGAAAATAGTGGAACAGGGTTTACTTTATATAGCTGCAGGCTTGATGGCTGGTCTAGGGGCCATTGGCGCTGCGGTGGGAGTAGGTGTTCTCGGTGGCAAGTACATAGAGGGGATTGCTCGTCAGCCTGAGCTTCAGCCAATGCTTCTGCAGAACATGTTCATCGTGCTTGGCTTGGTAGATGCTGTCCCAGTTATCTCTCTAGTGCTGGGGTTGGTGACGATGTTTGCTGTGGCGGGTTTGTAATCCGAAACCCTCTGCTACGAGGGATGGGTTTAGACAGGATGGAAACACCTGTCTGAAAATCAATCGCGACTTTCCTTTCGGGTTAGGCACCTCTGGGATCAATGGAGTTCAAAATTAATCATGAATATGAACTTAACGCTCTTTGGGCAAAGCATAACTTTTGCGGTATTCGTTTGGTTTTGTTATCGGTACATTTGGCCGCCGGTAATTTCGATGATGAGGGAAAGGCAGGAGAATATTGCGGCAGGATTGAAGGCCTCTGAGGAGGCTGAGGTGAAACTTGCTGAAGCCGCGAACGAGGCTGAGTTAGAGCTCGCTGCAGCAAAAAAAGAGGCTGCCGGAATAATTGAACAGGCGCGGTCCAGAGCGAACAAACTAGTCGAAGAGGCGAAAATTGAAGCCCGCTCTGAAAGCGATCGGTTAATTGAGGCTGCCAAAGCTGAAATCGAGCAAGAAGTGAACCGCGCTAAAGAAGGGCTTCGTGCTCAAGTCGCTGCACTGGTCATTGATGGTGCTGAGCAAGTCCTTAAGGACAGTATCGACGCCAGCAAGCATGAGCAAATGCTGCAACAACTTGCAGCTGAGCTGTAAGCATGGCTGAACTCGCAACGATTGCCCGGCCCTATGCCAACGCGGTTTTTGACCTCGCAAAAGCTGATAGCGCTTTAGATGAGTGGTCGCGAATGCTTGGCGTCCTTGCTGCAACAGCCAAGGATGAGACCGTCGCCATTTTGCTCAGCAGCCCAGACTTACCCCCTACAGCCAAAGCAGCAAAGCTCTCAGAGCTATGCGCAGGCGAAATAGATGACCAGGCTCGGAAATTTTTGCTCGCCCTTGCCGACCACGATCGATTGTCCTTGTTAGGAGAGGTCGTTGACCAATATGAAGCTCGGCGGGCGCAGGCTTTGCGCAGCTTGGATGTCAAAATCACCGCAGCTTACGAATTGACGCCAGCACAGACCGGCTCGCTTGTCGCTGCATTGGGTAAGAAATTCGACAAAGAGATCGTACTTGAGTCCCGCGTTGACGCCTCATTAATGGGTGGCGCCATCATTCGGGCGGGCGACGTCGTAATTGACGGCTCCGTTCGCGGCAGGTTAACCAAACTGGTCGACGCCTTAGTGCAGGTATAACAACAACTTTGGGCACAACCACCAGCAGAAGTAGAAACAGGTTTTAACAGGAACTGAACATGCAACAACTTAACCCATCAGAAATCAGCGACATCATCAAAGGTCGTATTCAGGGTCTTGATGTAACAGCAGAAGCGCAAAACGAGGGCACAATTGTTGGCGTCTCTGACGGCATCGTGCGAATCCACGGCCTGGCTGATGCGCAATACGGCGAAATGATCGAATTCGATGGTGGGCTGTATGGCATGGCGCTTAACCTAGAGCGCGACTCGGTAGGTGTGGTTGTTTTGGGTGAATACGACAGCCTCACGGAAGGCATGACCGCTCGCTGTACTGGGCGAATCCTTGAAGTGCCTGTTGGCCCAGAACTACTAGGCCGCGTAGTGGACTCGCTGGGTAATCCAATCGATGGCAAAGGCCCAATCAATGCAGCGCAATCCTCGCCAATTGAAAAGGTAGCACCAGGCGTGATCGCCCGTCAGTCGGTGGACCAGCCGGTACAGATTGGGTTTAAGTGTATTGATGCTATGGTGCCGATTGGTCGAGGCCAACGTGAATTAATTATTGGCGACCGTCAGATTGGTAAAACCGCTATAGCGATCGATGCCATTATCAATCAAAAGGGTAGCGGCATTAAATGCGTCTATGTTGCGATCGGTCAGAAGATGTCCACGATCTCTAACATCGTGCGCTCTCTCGAAGAGCATGGCGCCCTGGAATACACCACGGTGGTCGCGGCGGGCGCTTCAGATCCGGCGTCCATGCAGTTCATCTCGGCCTACTCGGGCTGTGCCATGGGTGAGTACTTTCGCGACACTGGCGAAGACGCCCTGGTGATTTATGACGACCTAACAAAACAAGCTTGGGCCTATCGCCAGATTTCGTTGCTTCTGCGACGTCCGCCAGGTCGCGAAGCCTACCCTGGCGACGTGTTCTACTTGCACTCTCGTTTGTTGGAACGAGCGGCTCGAGTAAACGCTGACTATGTAGAACAACAGACCAATGGCGCGGTAAAAGGCAAAACAGGGTCGCTTACCGCACTGCCAATTATCGAAACTCAAGCGGGGGATGTATCGGCCTTCGTACCCACCAACGTGATTTCCATAACCGATGGTCAGATCTTCCTGGAAACAGACAACTTTAACTCGGGGTTACGCCCAGCAATGAGTCCAGGGATCTCTGTATCCCGGGTAGGTGGCTCAGCTCAGACGCCTTTCATGAAAAAGATCTCTGGCGGTATCAAGATGGCCCTGGCCCAGTACCGAGAGTTGGCGGCTTTCTCGCAGTTCGCTTCGGATCTGGACGATGCCACCCGCCGTCAACTTGAGCACGGCGCGCGGGTGACGGAACTGATGAAACAAAAACAGTTCGCACCGATGTCAGTAGCAGAAATGGGCACTGTACTGTTCGCCGCGAACGAGGGCTACCTAACCGATGTTGAGGTGGAGAAAGTGCTGGATTTTGAAGCTGCGTTACTCGGTTTCATGAAATCCGAATACGCAGAGTTCTTTGCCAACATTAATGAAACTGGCGCCTATAACGACGACGTGGTGAGCACTCTGCGCGAGGCGATTGAGAAATTCAAAGCCACTCAAACCTATTAAATTCCGGTTGGCAAGGGTGCATAAGAGTGACTAGTCGGCGGTAACAGGCAAAAGAGAAAACACATGGCTGTTGGTAAAGAAATCAAGAAAAAGATCGGAAGCGTGCAGAATACGCAAAAGATCACGAGCGCCATGCAGATGGTCGCGGCGAGTAAAATGCGCCGCACTCAAGAGCGCATGCAGCAAGGCAAGCCTTACAGCGAGCGCATTCGCGGCGTCATCAGCCATTTGGCTAACTCCAATCCAGAGTACAAGCACACTTATATGCAAGCCCGTGAAATCAACAATGTCGGTTACATTGTTGTCGCAACAGATCGCGGTCTTTGCGGTGGCCTTAACGTCAACCTATTCCGCAAAGTGGTAAAAGAACTCGGCGAATGGGATGGTAACGGTAAAAAGGTAGAGCTGGGCCTGATTGGCAACAAGGCTGGGCCGTTTTTCCGCTCGGTAGGAGGCAACATTCGTGCAGTGATGAACGACGTGGGTGAAACGCCAGCGATGGCCGACTTGATTGGCGGCATCAAGGTGATGCTGGACGCGTATGAAAACGGCGAGATCGATCGACTTTATTTGGCGAGCAACGAATTCGAAAACACCATGACGCAAACGCCAGTTGTCCGCCAACTGTTGCCGTTAGATCCGCAAGACGATGCAACCTATCAGCACCGTTGGGACTACATCTATGAGCCCGACGCACGTCAGCTGATTGAGGGCTTGGTACAGCGTTTTGTTGAATCCCAGGTCTATCAGGCGGTCATTGAAAATGGCGCCTGTGAGCAGGCGGCTAAAATGGTCGCGATGAAAAACGCTACAGAAAATGCTGCCAAATTAATCGATGAGCTACAGCTGATTTACAACAATGCTCGACAGGCAGCGATCACACAGGAAATTGCAGAAATTGTCAGTGGCGCGGCGGCGGTATAGCGGCGGCGACACGAGGTAATACGAGATCAAAAGCGATCAATCGCTTTTTCAGAACAACAAACCAGATAACAGAACGGTAAAGAGGCAAGGCATGAGCAGCGGTCGAATTGTACAGATAATTGGTGCGGTCATTGACGTTGAGTTTGATCGGGACAACGTTCCGAAGGTGTACGACGCCCTTTCAGTGAGCTCAAGCGGTCTCACTCTTGAGGTGCAGCAGCAGCTTGGCGACGGTGTGGTTCGAACCATTGCCATGGGCGTTTCTGACGGTTTGTCGCGCGGCCTGGAGGTTACCAATACGGGTGCACCAATTTCGATTCCTGTCGGCGAAGAAACACTTGGTCGGATTGTTGATGTGCTGGGAAACCCTATTGACGAAAAAGGCCCAGTAAACGCTAAAGAGCAGATGCCCATTCACCGCAAGGCCCCAACTTACGAAGACCAAATTGGCGATAACGAAGTATTGGAAACCGGTATTAAAGTGATCGACTTGATCTGTCCATTTGCTCGTGGCGGTAAAGTTGGCCTGTTCGGTGGTGCTGGTGTTGGTAAGACCGTGACCATGTTGGAGCTGATTCGTAACATTGCGATCGAGCATTCCGGTTTATCGGTTTTTGCAGGTGTTGGAGAGCGTACTCGAGAGGGAAACGACTTCTATTACGAGATGGAAGAGGCTGGCGTTCTTGACAAAATCTCTCTGGTATTTGGTCAGATGAACGAGCCACCAGGCAACCGCTTGCGCGTAGCCTTGACCGGTTTGACTATGGCCGAGCAGTTCCGCGATGAAGGTCGAGACGTATTGCTGTTCGTTGACAACATCTACCGCTATACCCTGGCAGGAACGGAAGTGTCTGCATTGCTAGGTCGGATGCCCTCCGCGGTGGGTTATCAACCCACACTGGCGGAAGAAATGGGCGTACTGCAGGAACGAATCACCACCACAAAAACAGGCTCCATCACGTCTGTGCAAGCCGTATATGTACCTGCTGATGACTTAACCGACCCGTCTCCGGCAACCACATTCGCGCACTTGGACTCTACGGTTACCCTGTCTCGGGCGATTACTGACTTGGGCATCTACCCGGCGGTTGATCCTTTGGACTCTACCAGTCGGCAGTTAGATCCGCTGATTGTCGGTGAAGAGCATTACCAAGTGGCGCAAACCGTCCAACAGGTCCTTCAGCGTTACCAGGAGCTGCGAGATATCATCGCCATTTTGGGCATGGACGAGTTATCCGAGGAAGACAAGCAATTGGTCTACCGCGCACGTAAGATCCAAAAGTTCTTCTCGCAGCCTTTCTTCGTTGCGGAACAATTTACCGGTAACGCCGGTAAGTTCGTCAGCCGTGAAGATACAGTTCGTAGTTTCAAGGCGATCCTTGACGGTGAATATGACGACTTACCAGAAGATGCCTTTTATATGGTCGGCAGCATCGAAGACGCTATCGAAAAAGCTAAGACGCTTTAACTTAAAGACGCGACCGGCACGACAGGAAGAACTCTATGGCAACAATGCATTGTGAAATCGTGAGCGCGGAACAATCCCTGTTTTCTGGCGCCATCACCATGCTGTCTGCGCGAGGCACTATCGGTGAAATCGGTGTAATGCCCGGTCACGCCCCCTTGTTAACGGGTATTCATCCGGGTGCGGTAACGCTGCGCATGGAAGATGGTACAGAAGAAGTATTCTTCGCATCTGGGGGGTTCTTAGAGATTCAACCGGGGAACGTAACTCTACTGGCGGATACTGCAGTGCGGGCTGAAGACATTGATGAAGCTCAGGCAGAGGAAGCGCGGCAGCAAGCCCAGCGAGAGATGTCAGAGAAAGCTGCGGATGCTGATTTTGGTATGGCTGCTGCGATGATGGCAGAAGCGATGGCCCAGCAACGTACTTTAGAAGAACTGCGCAAACGACGCCGTTAAAGGGCTCAAAGCCAGCGGTAATAAAAAAGGGGCCAATAACAGCCCCTTTTTTTATTCCTCGCATATACTTGGTGGTACAGGGATTAGGAAATTGAAATGCATACAGATGTTGTGGTGCTTGCCGCCGGAAAGGGCACTCGAATGCAGTCCAATACCGCTAAGGTGCTGCATCAGCTTGCTGGCAAATCCCTTATCCACCATGTCCTGGAAACCGCACGAACACTGAAGCCGCGTAAAGTTGCCGTTGTTATTGGCCATCAAGGAACAGAAGTACAAAGCGCCCTTTCTGCATTAGATCAGCCCGCTGAAATCGTTTGGGTGGAACAAGCTGAACAGTTGGGTACTGGCCATGCGGTAAAGTTAGCCAAAGAACATCTTCCAGATGATGGCGTTACGTTAGTTTTATACGGCGATGTGCCGCTCATCAGCCAAACAACCTTAGAGGAATGTGAACAGGCGGCTAGACTCGGCTCGGTGGGTTTGGTGGTCGCTGAGTTCTCTGATCCAGCTCAGTTGGGGCGTATTGTTCGAGATGACCAGGGTGGCATTACGGCTATCGTAGAGTATAAGGATGCCAGTGACGAACAGCGTAAAATTCAGGAAATTAACTCCGGAATTATTGCCGCACCAACGGAACTCATGTCCCAATGGCTTGATCGCTTGCAGTCGAATAATGCGCAACAGGAATACTACCTAACAGACATCATTGCCATGGCGGTGCAGGACGGGGTCGATGTGGTGCCAGTCGTTGCAACCTCCGAGGCGGAGGTCACTGGAATCAATGACCGCGTGCAATTGGCCGAGTTAGAGCGCATGTATCAGCAGGCCCTTTGTAGTGACTTGATGCTTGCAGGTGCGAGTTTTGCTGATCCCTCACGAGTAGACATTCGCGGCAAGCTAGTGGTGGGTAGAGACTGCTTTATAGATGCGAACGTGGTTTTTGAAGGTGACGTAGAGCTAGCTGACGACGTGACCATTGGCCCAGGGTGTGTGATTACCCGCTCTCGCATCGGCGCGGGAACAAAAGTCTTACCCAACACGATTGTTGAGGGCGCAGAGGTTGGCAGCGATTGTCGCTTGGGTCCGTTTGCCAGAATCCGGCCAGGAAGCGTCTTAGACTCTGGCGTAAAAGTGGGCAATTTTGTTGAAACGAAAAAGGCCCATTTGGGTAAAAATGCAAAAGCGAGCCATTTGTCTTACTTAGGCGACGCGCAAATCGGCAGCGAAGTAAATATCGGTGCTGGCACCGTGACCTGTAACTACGATGGTGTGAATAAACATCCCACAGTAATAGGTGACGACGCTTTTATTGGCACAAATTCTACTCTTGTTGCGCCTCTGGAAATCGAAAAAGGCGCTTTTGTGGCGGCTGGGTCGACGTTGACAAAAAAAGTGGATGCGAATCAGTTGGCAGTTGGACGAAGTCGGCAACGCAATATCGATGGCTGGTCACCGCCGCACAAAAGCAGAGAAAGTAAATGATTTTTAGCCCGGTCGAGTCGCAGTACGACTAACGGTTATAGGAAAAGGTATGTGTGGCATCGTGGGTGCGGTAGCGCAAAGAAGTGTAGCGCCGATTCTCATACAGGGGCTTCAGCGTTTAGAGTACCGTGGCTACGATTCTGCGGGCATGGCGGTAATCGATGATCTTGCTCAGATACAGCGGCGTCGAGAAGTCGGCAAGGTTGCTAACCTAAGCAATAACTTAGCGGCCTCTCCCGTTATGGGAAGCGTCGGCATTGCCCATACTCGGTGGGCTACACACGGCGCGGTGGAGGAGCAAAATACCCATCCTCACATGTCGGGTGACGAACTAGCAGTTGTGCACAACGGCATCATTGAAAACTACTTAACCTTGCGAGAAGAACTGACCGCCGCCGGTTATGTCTTTGCCTCGGATACTGACTCTGAGGTCGTTGCGCACCTTGTGCACAGCTGTCTAGGGGAAAAGGGACTGCTGGATGCCGTTCGCCAGGCGGTGAAACGTCTAGAAGGTGCCTATGCGATCGCGCTGTGTTGGAAGAACCAACCGACTCGAATCGTTGCCACACGCTCGGGTTGCCCCTTGGTGGTAGGCAAGGGCATTGGCGAAAATTACCTGGCTTCAGATGTGCTGGCGCTCAAAGCCGTTACAGACCGCTTTATCTTTTTGGAAGAAGGTGATTTGGTTGAACTAAGCCATGACAGCATTGATATCTGGGGAATTGATGATGACGCGGTATTACGAGCAGACGTACAGATAGAACTTGGTCAAGACGACCTGGACAAAGGCAATTATCGTCACTACATGCAAAAAGAAATTTTTGCTCAACCACAGGTGTTAAAAGACACTCTTGAAGGGCGAATCAGCAAAGGCGCGGTATTAGAGCCGGCGTTTGGTTTAGGCGCCAAGGAGATTTTTGATCGCACCGAGGCGATCACCATTGTCGCCTGCGGAACCAGTTTTTACGCGGCCAGTGTGGCACGCTATTGGATCGAAGACCTCGTAGGGATTCCTTGTCAGGTGGAGATCGCGAGTGAATTCAGGTATCGCAAAGTCGCTGTCTCGCCCAACACCCTCTTTGTGTCAATCACTCAATCAGGCGAAACAGCAGATACCCTTGCAGCCTTACGCATAGCTAAAGAAGCGGGCTACTTTGCAACGCTGACAATTTGCAATGTGCCGACCTCTTCAACTGTGCGGGAGAGCGACCTCGCCGTGATGTTGCAGGTTGGTACGGAAGTTGGTGTCGCGTCGACTAAGGCGTTCACCGCGCAGTTGGCGAATTTACTGCTGCTCGCCATTTTGCTTGGCCGTCGTCGTGGACTCAGTGCCAACACCGAGCAAACATTGGTAAAAGGGCTGCATGCATTGCCAGATGCAGTTCAGTCTGTCCTAGCCTTAGATGACGCCATCAACGAGTTAGCTAAACAATTTATCGAAAAGCACCACGCGCTGTTCCTAGGTCGTGGCAGTCTTTATCCAATCGCTTTGGAGGGTGCGCTGAAGCTAAAGGAGATATCGTACATCCACGCCGAGGGCTACGCAGCTGGCGAGCTGAAACACGGTCCATTGGCTCTGGTGGATGACGATATGCCCGTTGTTGCCGTAGCACCAAATGACGACTTGCTTGAAAAATTGCGCTCCAACTTGCAAGAAGTCAAAGCTCGAGGGGGCCAACTTTTTGTATTCGCGGACAACGACAGCGCTTTTGCCACAGAGAGCGGAGTCACAGTGCTCCATGTGCCGAAGATGGACCCTATCCTCGCGCCGATTACCTATGTCGTTCCTCTGCAGCTGTTGGCTTATCACGTTGCTGTGCACAAGGGCACAGATGTAGACCAACCGCGCAACTTAGCGAAATCGGTCACGGTGGAATAATCACCTGTGGGGTATTTATTTGATGCCCCGCGACCCCTTGGAATCGGTGGAATCACCCCTTTTGCCTTTTTCTTCCCTTCCTTTACGTCGTGAACCGCAGATTTCTTTTTGGGGTTCTTTTGACTAGTCGCCCCGCACGATTAAATATTATGAACAATCAAAAAAGCAGGGATGCCAGTTATGAACATAGACGATCTAGGCAATATTGGAGAATTCATCGGGTCATTAGGTGTCATATTTTCTTTGATTTACTTAGGTAAACAAATAAGACAGCAAAACCAGATCACTAGAGCGCAATTCGGTCACTCCTTAACTCAACGGTTGTACGACCGCTACTTCCAAACGTCCAGAGATGGCGAATATGCGGAGTTCATGTCTCTCGATTGGTCTTCCGAATCACTTACGCCTACAGATTCGTGGCGCATTCAAATGGCAATCTTGACTTATCTTGTGGATATTTTTGATGTTTACGACAAAGTGAAAGTTGGTTTAGTGGACGAGAGTCACCTGAACACGAGAATGCGTCAGTTGAAACTGGGCGTGATGAAGACCCCGAATGCAAAGAACGTATGGCGCAACTGGAAACTGAACAGGGACTACGAATTTGTCGAGTGGTTTGAGAAGGAAATTTATGATGGCGAGTCAGTTTCAGAAGACAATCAAAGTGAGGAGGAACGACTTATGAGAGATAAGTTGAACGTTTTAAGATAGCGCTTCTGATATGTGTATTGAAGAGTCCGTCAATCATGGTGGAATCCCTTTGGATTCTGAAATTTGAAGTGCATCCATCCGCTAGAAGAAGAGAAAATAACCGAGAAAAAACAGTGCAACCGCTAGAAAATCAAACCAACGTATTTGGTGATCCTCTTCAGTCTTGTTCTATGGATCCAATCACTGGTTTTTTTCGAACTGGTTGTTGCGACGCGGATTCTGAAGACATCGGTAAACACTTTGTCTGTGCTCGCGTGGATGATGGTTTTCTCCAATACTCGCTCAGTCAGGGCAATGACCTCATAACGGCGCGACCAGAGTTTGGTTTCGCAGGACTCAAACCCGGTGATCAGTGGTGCATTTGTGCGACTAGATGGTTAGAGGCATTCAATGCCGGATGCGCGCCATCTGTTGTGTTGACCTCTACCAATGCGAAGGTTCTGGAACTTATTGACCTTGCAACACTCAAAATTCACGCGGTCGAGATCAATTGACCCAAGGGGTCATCGAGAGTTCGTTCGTTACAATTTCTACAGTCTATTGTGGAGTGTTTTTGGACTGAGTTCCCCTATTCTTGTCCAGTGCTAAAATTTGTTGGAGTAAATGCACCCTTGATTTTCCAAACACCATTAACGTTCATCAATAAATAATCGACTGATTGAGTTGCAGTAACGTTATCGTCTTTGTCGTACCTAGAGAAAATCCAATTTATCATTGCTGTTTTCGGATCTTCATAAATCATTTCAGTTGAGTCTATTTTTGAGTAGTTCCATCCACTATTTCGTAATCCTTGGAAGTCTACAAAATCTTCATACTTACCATAGACACCTCTATCTGTTCCTCTCACAAAGAAAAAAGGCGGTTCTAACATCTCATTAAGTGCTTCCATGTCCTCATTATTAAAATGATCCATGTAAACATACAAAGTCTCAGTGGGAGTTACTTCCGGACTATCTGAACCCTTATGATCGTCCGCAAGGGCATTCACGCCAAAACATGCGAGTATCGCAACGAGTAGTACCTTCATAATCGTCTCCCAGAGTTTTTGTGTATCAACAACCTACGCCCTTACGTGTTTCGATAGTGTGATTTTTTGCTCCACGAGAAAACCAGAATCGATGTAATAATTAATCTTCGACCAAGAAGGAGAACGAAATGTTAATAGCAGTTAGAGCAGAAGTTGAAGATGTGGACGCGTGGAGAGAAGGTTTCAAGACACACGGAGATTTGTTCAAGAGTCAGGGAGTGTCCGTTGCGTATATGGGAGCGACTGAAGGGAACTCCGTGATCGGAGTTTTTGAGACGAATGATGTTGATGAGTTTATGAGGGTTTTTAATGACCCAGCAACAGCAGAAGCAATGGCAAACGACAAGATCACCGGCGGTGTTGAACTCTTTGTTTTAGATGAGACTTTTACCCCTTAGAAAAGAATACCGATGCAAGATTTCAAACCGCAGGACGGCAATTCGATTATTTATATAGTCAGTAGCAAACTCGATAAAACGGAAATTTATATAGGAAAAACAGACCGGTCACTGCTAGAACGGAAGGAAGAGCATGAGACAAGTGCGTTAAAACGGGATGGGGTCAAGTTCCATGACGCTCTGGTGCAAACGGGATTTTCAAATTGGGAATGGGATGTTCTTAGGGAATGTGACAGTGACAGAGTCCTCGAAATCGAGAAGGAGTACATCAAACAATTTGCCTACTCAAGTGTTGAGTTACTGAACACAGTACACAACAAAAAGAACTCGGATAGACACGCAGTTTTGAAACCAAAAATTAAAAGACCTTTCAATCCTAACGCCGAGTCTGATCTCTATCGTCGCGAAGCGGGCGTGCTGAAACCGGTAATCAATTTGACAACAGAAAAGTTTTATCGAAGTTTGGCACATGCTTCGGAAACAGAAAACGAGTCAAAATCCACAATACGCAACAGTTGTGACACCGGAAAGATGCTACAGAACGGATCGCGTTTCGCGTGGTTAGATCTGGATAACAAACCGATTTTAAAAGACGGTCATTCCACGAATAGCGTGATCGGATTGTCCGCACGGAAGGTTAAAAACCTCGTTACGGACAAGGTATTCAAAAACGCAAACGAAGCAGCAGATGAACACAATGTCTCACACACGACAATCAGCACAAACGCGAGTGGAGGTTCATACTTGGTCAAGAAGAAGTGGGTCTTTTGTTACTTGGACGAAAACGGACAGGAAGTTAGAAAAGACAATCACACAGTCGCGTTGCAAAAATTGGAGGATAAAGATCGCTCTTCATATGTCGCTTGGCATATCAACGACCAAAAAAGAGAGAATTTATATTTTTTTAACGACCTAAAGTCCTTAGGCGATAGTCTGCATCTTACAAGTACGTCACATGTAAAAAGCGTCTGTGAAGGTGATCGAACTCATACTGAACATTGGCGAATCGCATTTGTAGATGAGCAAGGAAATCCGATCTTCAAGGACAAGCATCACGAGGTCGCGAAAAAGGTTATTCGACGGGTAATGTGCCTAAATGATGACGAAACCTTCGAAAATTTATCTCTTGCAGGTATGCACTATCAGGTAAATTCCGGGCAAATAGGTAAATGCGCTGCTGGCAAAGCGAAAAGCGTCAGATGTAGGGGTGAGAGATTACGTTTTGCATATACCGATCCGGACGGCGAACCGATTTTAACGAAGAAGCATCTTGAGAGTCTCGATACACGCGGCAAGTTTCGCATCTATCATCTGAATACCGGTGAGACGTTCAATTCTCTGAATGCTTTTTGTCGTAAAACTGGGGTGCCGATAAAACGTGCCAAAAAGTTTTTAAAAGGTGAGAACGTGGATTTAATGGGCAACGAGTTCCAAGTTATTTACTAGTCATGCTCTAATCGTGCGGGGTTATTTGTCTAACATCGAAAACGCCGCTGAAAACATTCTCAGCACCTCGTAGTAGAACTATGTGTTGTTCGCAGGGTTATTCCACCATCTATGGGAGAGGTGTCTTAGGCACGCAAGATGTGTTTTCCGCACCCTAATCCGCACTTTTGTTGTAACGAATTGCAATATCACTGACTTGAGAGTAAGAGGTTTTCCCGAATCGTTCCTGTCTCTTATAGAACTTGGTGTAAATGGAATGTGCGTGAGGATTGGTGAAGGTTTTCCCTCTGGGTGTTGTGTATCCGTTCTTGTTTAACCAATCCGCAATGTCAGGGAAGGTCATACCTTTTTCTTCGCGAAGGTGGATTATTTGGGTGGCAAGTTTGTGTTGGTATATCGAATAAGGTCTCCCAACTAAACTGGTCGTCTTTACTGTAAGAGTAAACCTAAGGTTGGCGGGTGGATTAAAGACCCCATAGGTTGTCGTGTCCGTGACGGTCGAATAAAGAAAGGCTTCCTGCTTGTGCAAATAACAGAAACAAAATAAATGAATAGAAACTCCGTTTATTACGCAGTTTTTATAATTTCTTTTCTGCTTTTTCCTACAGTCCAAGATTACATAAGACCAAATTATGATGGTGATAATGGAGTAATAGTTTATCTTCTTGGGATTGCTCCAAACTTCTTGCCAGGTGTTGGTTTACCTGCTCTGTTATATGTAATGATCCCAGAAGTAACTAAACCGGAGTCATCCCTATTTGAAAACCGACTCTATTGGTCGGTCGTGATCTCCCTGTTGGGGCTAATTGGTAATGAGTTCATTACAATTTTCGCACCGGGGAGAGGTGTCTTTGATTGGAATGATATTCTATGGACTGTAATTGGAGCGGGTTTATTTGTGTTGATTCACAACAAGGTAAACAAAACGGTTTAGTGACCTAGTAGAAGAAAAGTACATTGAGTTTTCTTCAATTTTTAATACAAGGTGTACAAAGCTAACTTGTTAGCCAAAAACACTTTGCAGCTGTGGAGTAATTGGGTGGCCGGAAGCATCAAGCGACGTCGCCCCTAGCGGGTCATTAAAACCCTTAGTTTGCCCGCGGTTTCCGAGAGTATCTGGCTGATTCGTGACTCCGAAACATCCAAAATAGCGCCAATTTCTTTAAGGTTCATTTCTTCTTGGTAATACAACGCCAATATCTGTTGGGTGCGTTCCGGCAGTTGCTCGATTGACTCTGCAAGGTTCTCAATAAGCTCAGAATGCTCGAGTGCCTGCTCGGGGTTGCGCAAACTTTCGTCCACCTCCTCAAAGTACTCGGGCGCGGTGTCGCTGCTGACTACGTCTGCGCTCTCTGCGAGTAAGCGTTCACGTTCATATTCCTCGGTGGTCTTGCCTAGTCTTTCGGCTATTTCCTGGTTTTTCGGTGCCCTACCCAGTGCCTGGGTCAGCTC
The DNA here is from genome assembly GCA_902565895.1 of K189A clade bacterium. Taxonomy (GTDB): domain Bacteria; phylum Pseudomonadota; class Gammaproteobacteria; order Pseudomonadales; family Azotimanducaceae; genus UBA4421. The sequence continues at coordinate 99,284 of CACFGV010000002.1, read as the reverse complement.
GCTGATCACCTTTTCATGTTCGCGTTTGGTAGAGACAACGGAGCGCGTAGAAAACGAGATGCGCCGTACTTCATCCAACATTGCACCGCGAATTCGTGTTTTTGCGAACAGTTCAAAGTTAATGCCACGGCTATGATCGAAAGCGGACTTGGCTTGCAGTAGGCCTTCCATCCCCGCTTGCACGAGATCATCGGTAGAAATGTTACTGGGCAGACGTGAGCGCAGATGATAAGCGACACGGCGAACCAGCGTATACTGATTGGTTACAGAGCTGTCGACATCTAAGAGCTGCCTTTTGTACGCGTCAATATCAGCCATGAAGATAACTACTCATTGATCAACCGGAATGCTATTACTCTAAATTACTCTTTACCAACGCCTCGGCAAGCGCACTAAAGTTTTTTGCGGACTTGCTGTGACCGTAGTTCTTGAAAATGTTTTCTCGTTTGCGTGTAGCTAAAGTTAACACGCTATCTTCCTCTATCGCATGGATATAGCTCACCGGTTCTTCTAAAAAGCGCATACACACACCGTTCATTTTTTTAAACAGATCGCGACCAGAATTCTGATTAGCTACACGGTTTGGTAGGACGTAGAGTTTTTCCATGCGCCGCTCTTTGCTCTGTAGCTTAATAAGCCCGTAAGCATCGGCAATGGACGCAGGTTCGTCTTGCAAAACGACCAGGCGTGTCTCACATGCCCGCATAAACGTCAGATTAGACTCTGACAGTCCCGCTGCGGCATCCACAACAATAATGTCCAGATCACTGTGTTCAGCAAAAATACTTTGAATCAAGGACTGGGCGGTTAATGCATTGATATTGGCAAGTTCTGCGTCGCCAGAAGCGCCGGGGATAAGAATCAGCCCCTCGTCGCTGGTTATGGACACTTCGCCTACGGTTTTCTTGCCGGCTATGACATCGCTGAGATTAAACGGCGCGTTCAGACCCAACAACAGCTGTGCATTAGCCAGGCCAAGGTCGGCATCCAGTAATGCCACTTTCTTGCCCTGGGCGATTAGGGCCAGGGCAAGATTGACCGAAATAGTGGTTTTGCCTACCCCGCCCTTGCCGCTGGCAACGCCAATCACGTGAGTGCGTTTATCTGTGTAGGACATATAGGGCTCTGTAATACATACGCTTTAGTGTAACGCGAGTTCGTCCATCAGTAGGACTAATCTCGATCCGATATAGCAGCAACGCTGCTGGAAACTGCGGTGATCTGAGCTTTCGCTTGCGCTAATTTGGCGAACATGGGATTCAGGTCACAGGCTAAGTCGGCCCGAGTAATGATGGTGGACTGTCCAACTGCCGGGTTGTTAGCGGCCGTCTCCGGAGCGAAGTCAGCACCGACACAGTGATGGAATTGGACGCTGTTTTGCTCCCGCAGAGGTTGCAACGTATCGGCGCACTCGATTTGGCTGTCGATGAGAATCGTATGGCCATTTTTAAGCTTCTCGATCAGGCTTACCAAGTGTTCGAAACTCTTAGCTTGGGCGCAAAGTGCACCGTACCGCTGACTCAGTTGGGCCAGTTTCAGCCAGTGTTCGTGAGCATGGTCGTGGGTTAGTTCGCCCAGGGCAATTAATGCGAATGCAGGCCGCGCCTCCTCATTTGGGTCAGAATGCGCCGCCAATAAATTCTCGATACAAGTCGTTTTACCGGTACCTGGCCGCCCAAAGAAGACATGGGCACCTTCCCACGACCGTTGTTCGTTCAATGGCACAGTGCGTAGGCTGCCATATTGTTGTCGAATGGCCCGTTCACACAGTGACGCACCGGTGCCGCTTTCTGGCTCAGGGTGCAGTTCATGAGGGTTCGCAGCTACGTGGGTCACCACGGATGCTCTAAGCTCGAGCAGTTCCTGCTGAATGTTGGCTACAAGGTCGGCTAGACCCGTGTCACTGGGTGGGGTCTTGTTGTCCATCACCTTATTGAGGCTTGCAGAAAATGGCGCGGCATCATCCGCGCTGGACTGAGCGGGATTGACCGTTGGATTAGCTTCGTTGTCCTCAATAAAGGGTTCATTGTCGGGCATTAAGTCCACCGCGCAGATGACTTCAGTTTTACTGCCGATTTTATTGGTGGAGACAATGAGTGCGTCCTCGCCATAGGTTGTGCGCACGCTTTGCAGTGCGCTTTTAGAATCCTCTGCAATCAGTCTTTTTAGTTCCATGACCTATCCTTAGGCTGTTGGCTTAAACGCTGGGTTGCTCTGCGTTTTGCTCGGCTCGGTTAATTGAAATAGTAGAAATCACTCGAATCGCCTGATCCTCTGGAATTTCTACATAAGATAAAACGGTTAGGTCTCGGGTAACGCGCCTCAGTAGGCGTGCAAGCCAAGGTCTAATCAATGGCGAAACCACAATAACGGCAGGCAATTCCTGATCTTCGAGTTGCTGCACAGACTCACGAACAGATTGGAACAAGCCGTCTGCAAGATTCGGCTCCAATGCAATTTCGTCAATGTTTTCGCTACGGCCCACCAGTTCATTCATCAGTTGCTCCAGATCAGGCTCTAGTGTCATTACTGGTAGGGTTTCCTCGCTGCCGATGATTTGCTGCACGATCAAGCGACCGAGTTTAGGCCGTACGGCAGCGGTAAGGGCTTGAGGGTTTTGTGTGCGCCCCACCTCACTGGCCAAGGTCTCGAGAATCGTGCGCATGTCGCGCAGCGGCACGGATTCGTTCAATAGGTTTTGTAAAATTTGCACAATCGCTCCCAAAGAAAGCTTCTCGGGAACCAGATCCTCGATAAGCTTAGGTGACGCTTGCTCAATGCGGTCGAGTAATTCTTGGGCCACATCAAAAGTCATCAGCTCTGCGGCGTTGTTCTGAATTACTGCGTTGAGGTGGGTCGCAATGACTGTGCCGGGATCTACAACCGTATAGCCGCTGGCTTGGGCGTATTCGCGATCTGCGGGATCGATCCACACAGCGTCGAGGCCAAAAGCGGGTTCCTTTGCTGGAGAGCCCTCAATCTGGGTTAAGACGTTGCCTGGGTTGATGGCCATTTCACGGCCGGATTCAATGTTGCCCGAACCTCGTACCGAGCCGTTGATGACAATACTGTAACTGTCGGGCGCGTTATCTAAGTTATCGCGTATTCGAATAGCCGGCAGCAAAAAGCCCATCTCGGCTGATAACTTTTTACGAATGCCCTTGATTCTACTCAGCAGCCGTCCGCCGTTTTCCTCGTCAACCATGGGAATCAAGCCGTAACCTAATTCCAGGCTAACAACATCGACCTGAGCCGCATCGTCCCAGTCTACTTCGTTGGGGTCTTTGGGTGCGGCGGCTCCTTGTTGCGGCGCCTCTGGAGGGCTGAGGGTTTCTTGTTCGGCGGCGAGGGTAATTTTTTGTTGGGACAAATAACCTAGGCCGAGCGCGCAAGCACCTAGGGTCAAAAACACCAAGTTGGGCATACCAGGAATGATGCCGAGTAACAGCAGAATAGTGCCTGCGATGTAAAACGCGGCAGGGTTGGCCAATTGGCTGGCAGCCTGCTCTGGCGCAGATTCTGTAGTCGTTACGCGAGTAACGATCAAGGCCGTGGACAAAGACAAAATGAGCGCGGGAATTTGCGCAACCAAACCATCACCAATAGTGAGCAAAACATAAGCCTTTGTGGCTTGGTCAAAACTTAGGTCGTATTGCAGCAAGCCAATAGTCACGCCGCCGATCAGGTTGATTAACAAAATCAGGATGCCGGCAACGGCGTCGCCACGTACAAATTTCGATGCACCGTCCATGGTGCCGTAAAAGTCAGATTCCTGAGACACCAGGGCGCGGCGGGCTTTCGCTTCGTCTTGGTCGATGATGCCTGCGTTCAGATCGGCATCAATGGCCATTTGGCGTCCAGGCATGGCATCTAGGGTAAAGCGCGCGGCCACCTCGGATGATCGCCCAGCACCTTTGGTGATGACGATAAAGTTGATGATCATCAAAATAGAGAAAACGATAAAACCAACAACGTAGTTGCCGCCGATCACGAAGGCACCAAAGGCCTCAATGACCTGACCCGCAGCGTCTCCACCGGTATGCCCTTCCAGCAACACCACCCGAGTTGACGCGACGTTCAACCCGAGGCGCAGCATGGTTGAGAACAAAATGACCGTTGGAAATGAAGAAAACTCCATCGGCGTTGCAGTGTTTATGGCCACCATAATCACCAGCAACGCCAATAGAATGTTAAGGGTAAACAATATGTCCAGCATGACTGGCGGCAGAGGCAGGATGAGCATTGTCAAAATCAATAAAATGACCGCCGGCACAGCCAACGAAGAAGCGCGGAAGCCCTCGGTGAGCTGTCGAAGATCTGACATTGTGAAAGCGCTAGTCGCCATGTTGCTCTTATATTTGCTCGTTTTACGTCAATTTGTGGGCGCCAGGGCCCAGTCGAAGGTTGTTCTGCAGGAAGCGTGCCTAAATATCTCCGCTGTGTTCCAAGCGCTGGTGCAACTCAAGCTTTGAATCAATTAACCGACTTTAAACTCGTGCAGCGGTTATCAGACAAGCGGTAAGGACTCTCAGACGATGCAAAATTCGAGCACATCATTGCGACGGTCAGCCCAAGCGCGGCTGCTTATACTCACTGTTTGTTTGGGTGCTTGTGCTGCGCCCGCAACCATTGATCGAGTCGAAGCAGATACGCGAAAAGTAATGGCTGGGGAGCCGCCCTTAATGCTCGAACAGTTGGATGGGATCACTGCGACGGGTTACGCAGTAATCGACGTGCAAAAAGGCCAAACCCATGCCCAACGTCGATTGATGGCTATTCGCGCATCCAAGTTGGATGCCTACCGTAATCTCACGGAGCAGGTTTATGGCCTGTACGTGGAATCTGCGACGCAAATGGGCGACTTATCTCTAGTCAACGAAAATGTTCGCGCTCGCGTTCAAGGGTTGGTCTATGGCTCACGGCTGGTGAGTATCACGCCAGTAGGAGGCGAGACCTATGAAACTAAACTGGCGTTAGAGCAAGAGGTTATCGACGAGTTAGTGAGTACCTACCGCGCGCCAAAAGCGCGTCAGCGCAGTACTGAAACGGTCACTAGAATCGTCCGTGAGCCAGCGCCCAGACAGCGCGTAGAGCGTAACTCCAGCAGCAACAAGCGTTGGTTCATAAAGGACGCAGGTTAGCGTTTGGAATCTATTGTAGGCCGCGGCCGGGGAAGGAGTGCACCACACAATGAACGCAAAACTATTGTACTTACCACTGCTGTGCCTGGCCTCTAACGCTTTTGCAGCTAGCAACACAATATACAATGATGAACCGATCGCAGCCGATGTCAGGCTCGAATCCATCAAAGCCGCACTATTGGACTATACGCTCGATCACTCGGTTTACGTCAGCACCCAAGCCTGGCTAGACGGCAATGGCGCAGTAGAGGAAAAGGTTTTACTGCTGAGTGGCCTTAATTTGGAACGCATTCGCGTAAACGAATATCGGGATGCGTTCGGACTGGCTCAAGCCAGTATCATCGACGCGCCAGTGACCGCCACAGAGAGTTGGTACGGTTGTCCGGTAACCTCGCCAGTAAAACGCCGTCTTGAGCTTATTACCTACACCGAACAAACCGCGTCCACATCTGCGCACAACATCGCGAGTAAAGTACAACATACCGTGGAAGATGCGATTATGAGCTCGCCTGCATTGATGGCAGCGGCAGACCCATTCTCAAAGTTACGACAGAGCGGCAGCGTATATACGCGGTTCATGCAACAACCGGCGGCGAAAGAAGCGGATCTAACACTGCACATCAATATTTCCGTACAGCAAAAGGCATCGCGCTCGTTGTTGCCGCCCAGGCTACGACCATCAGGTAATTCGTTGACGGTGGAGTTGGCGATGTCAGAGCTCGGCGAGGTCATTTACCAGTCGAAATTTACCGCCCGCGTGCCGAAGTCCCCGCTTGCTGCAGCGATGCCAGACTTGTCCGAGGATTTGCTGAGCGAACTGGCCGCAGCCACCGGTGAGGTTGCTACTGAGCTGGGCGATCACATTCGCTGCCAGGCCAGCTCTAAACTCAACGTCGCCCAAGTTCGCGGGCAACTGCGGGTTGATGGCGGACGCGACTTGGGCGTCTATCGAGGGCAGGAGTTTCTGCTTGTGCCTAGCAGCCAAGGTTTTGCCACCCGAGGTTTGGACAGTGCATTGCAGTCAGTGGCCATAGCGCGGATAGAAAGGGTCTTTGGCCAGCATGCGTCGTTAACGGTGGTAACGGGCGCAACAGCTGATCAGTTAAGCGGCGACATGATTGCCGTGCCTTTAGCCAGTATGGATTTTATGTAGGCTCGGACAACTAGGATAAAGAACATGAGAGTGAGTTTAATCATCGGATTGTTAGGGTTGGGCGGTTGCAGTGCGATGGCAACGATGCAAACAGACCTAGAAAGTCAGCCTGCTGTGGTGAGTGAAAAACCGCAGCCCAGTAAGCCGGCGCTGCAAAAGGTCAACCCAATCACTGGGCAGATGGCGGGTGAAAGCGAACTGGACCGTGCGCTGCAGCGATTGGTGGATGATTTGGAATTAGCGGTGATGCGAATGCCGTCAGGGCGTTATCGCGGACAAGATGGGGTTGGTCCAGGCGGCATCCACGTGGTGCAAGAAGGTGAATATCTAGACTTGATCATCGAGAAAACTCTTCCTGGTTCGCCCATTCGTCAGGATCTGTTGCGCAAGGCTTTTGTAAAATTGAACCCGTCAGCGTTCGGCGGGCGGGGTAATCCGAACTATATTTTTGCTAAGAAAAAACTCAAGGTCCCCTCGGTTTCGGATCTAAAAGCTGTCATCTTTAAAGCGGGCGAACTAGAACAATTGCGCAGCAACAGCGCTAATCCTCATCAGGGTTGGATTCAGTACCCCTAATCGTTTAGGAATTTGCTATAAGGAGTGCCAACCCAGTAGCGCAAAACGTCAACGAACTAAGCAGATGTACAATCTTGATCCCATAAATCTGCAGGCAAGACCCAACACCGTGTATGCAGAGGGCCTCACCGGTGCCGCTCGGATCACACCAGAGCAGGGGCGGTTATTAGGGTTGCGCGCGGGTCAGGTGATCAATGGTGTCATTGCCCAACGCCCAGAAGGCAATGTGTTGTTGTTTGATAACAAAGCACTGCCGTTACCCATGTCGATCGGATCTGCCGGCGAAAGAATCGGCCTGCAGGTTTTGATGCTTGGCGGACAGATGATGGTACGTAGATTAACTGACTTGAAGGCGCCAATCGCCAATCCTTCGCTGCCATCGACTCAAGGTTCGGAGCGATTAAGCCGGTTGACTATGGACATCGGTCAACTGCAGTTAGCACGCTTCTTCAGTCCGGCATCCTTACAGGAGCTGGCGCAACATCCACAGTTAAAACCGGTACTGCAGCAGTTGAGCCCATTTCTGCTGTCGGCTAACGCGTTGCAAGGCGGCGACATCAAGAGATTGATGGAACACTCCGGCTTATTTTCTGAAGCGGCGGTACGGTTTAATCAAGCAGCCGCGGCAGCCAGCATAAAGTCAGTACTCATGGACTTGCGACGCATATTGCTGTCTTCAGGTGGCGATGTAACACAGTTGAACGGCGCAATTGATGAGTTAGAAGGTCGTCAAGTTGAAACGCTGGGCCACCAGCTACAGCGTCACACGCAGTTGAGTTGGTTGCTGCCTTTCCATGATCAAGCACCGGTATTTTTGCAGATCAGTCGTGACGACGGCGCAACCCAGGCCGCGGACAGAGAAAAAATTAAGTCCGGCTGGCGGGTAGACTTGACCGTGCCGTGGGGCGAGCAAGAAGTGGCGGCGAACATCCACTACGCCGATGGCAAAACTAACGTTAAGTTTTGGGCCGCGAGTGCGCAGCTGGCAGAACAAGTAACCGCCGGTGAAGAGCACTTGCGTCGGTTATTGCGCAAGGCGGGCGTCGAGTTACAAGACTTAGTAGTGTTTCCTGGGCAAAGACCGGCTGTTAAGAACGACGACCTACCAACTGCACGCCGGCTGAGCGTTGATGTCTGATATGTATAGGCAAGACACAGGGGAGGCTGGAGACAGCAAAAAAGCGGTGGCCTTGCTTTATGACCAGCTCCGTGCTCCGACAATAAAGGCGAAAGGCGAAGGTGAGTTAGCCTGGGAGATTGTGCGGTTGGCTGAACAACATGGCGTGCATATTGCGGAAGACCCGATCCTGGCTGAAACGTTGTCGTATCTGCAACTTGAGGAAGAAATACCAGAAGAAGTGTACCGATCCGTGGCGGCAATTTTGTCCTGGGTTTACTACCTGCAGGGCCGCACGCCTAAGAGCTAGAAGCGTTGGAATCTAGCGTTTCATACGGCCAAGTTTGTTATACACGTCGCCGAACTGATCCGCTGATTGACTGGTGAGAGTTGCCAAAAGGTTTTTCACGGTTTCCATCTGACGTCGCAGCAGCAGGTCGTTGCGAATGTGTTTATCTTTACATTCCGCCATAAGAACGCGCACTTCTTGCAATGCGTCTTGTTCGGAAGCCATCTCGGTATCGTAACCCTGCCAGGCGGTCTCAATTTGCGATAACAGGTCGACCTTTTGCGATTGCAATGATTCCAAAAGATCGAGATTCTTTTCCACAAGGGCCGAAAACTCTTTTTCCAACACAGCAGAAAGCTGCTCACCTAGATTGGCAAGCAGCGTGATCCTCTGAAAATCTTCGTTCAACGCCGGTTTACAGTAATCTTTCTAGCTCGGCAAAATTCTCAGCAATTTTTTTGGCGTCAAGAGGGAAGCGCCCAGCTTCGATGGCTTCGCGCATTTCTTGTACCTTGGCTTCGCGCATTAAGGCCTCAGTTTCGGCGGCGCGAACTTCTTCGCTCAACTCAACCTCCACATGAGCATCAGGCGTCGCTTGAGTCTTAACTTCAGCGTTACTTGATGGCGCTTTGGCAGCCGTATTCGGCTTATTGATAGCGCCTCCGCCTGTAACTGAATTGATACCGTCCATATTTACCTCACATGCCACTGAGTGGCTCTAACTCGTCATGATGATCAAAGGATCAACAAAGGTATCTTACAAGTAGTCAGTCGGTAGCGACCAACAAAACTTTAGGTTTGTTAATAGAAATTATTCGAATTTTTTCAACGCAGTGCTTTTGCCCGATTGATGCCCGATACAACCGCCCTAACTTCCTGATTACTAGCAAGATTCCTCAATCTAATCTGATCGCCAAAATAGCCGTCCTGCAGCGCTACTGCGATGGTTTCGATGCAATAATTTTGGCTACCAGCGCTGAGAATCAGTTGTTCACCGCGTTGCACTAACTTTGCTTTTTTTAGATCGCGTTTACGCAAGATCGACTTTTGATGAATCAAGCGGTTAGCGGCAAGGTGGTCAAGGCCAGATAAATCAGTTACCGCGTCGTTCGGCACCCTACTTGTAACTTTCTGTAAGCGGAAAAGATCTGTAGTGATTGGATGGCCCATAGGGATCGTTTTGTCGGCTATGGCGACGTATTGCGCGGTATAAACGTCAGCAGCAACCAACATTTGGCCCTTACGCAGGTTGCGAGCAGCGAAAAACTGGTCTCTGGGTATGTCGGTAAGGGCGTTTTGAGCCACGTGTCGACTTAGTTTTTTTACTTTTTTGAGCACGTTGTGCGTAACAGGCTCCTCTGCAGCCACGGAACGCTGAAGCTCGTAAACAGACTGATAGTCGCTAGCCACGCTGTGGGCATGTTTTTCTTTGCGTAATCTGATGTTGCGCTGCCATCCGGCAGAGGCGCATTGTGCAGTGAGTGTTCTGCGATGCTGGTCGCGAAACTCAAAATGAAATTCTTCAGCACATTTGGGCACCGTAAAACGATTGTCCTTTATGCCTTGGGCAGACCCTTGGGCATGTGGGTGCGCGGCTAGCCAGCGCTCTAGTTGGGTTACGAAGCCCTGCTTTGCATGCGCTGACGCGGTGTCGGCTGCTCCGTATGTTGGAAACAGGCCCACAGTCGAAGCTAGCGCGAAGCCCAAGACTGCGTAACCAAAGCGTAGATGGCGGCGCGCTGATCGTACAGGCTCCTTAAAAACTGTAAGGGACATGTCGTAAATGCCTCCTTTCCTCAGTGTGTTGAGCCAATCAAAGCAAATTCAGTGCCAGAGCTGGTGAAACCAAGCCCCGATTCTTTAGCGCCCCTGTTCTTGCGGGCTTTGCGGCCCACACGTCGACCTCTAACGGCTTAGGCGCTTGCCAGTGCTCTGGCGTATTAGATTTTTAACCTGATTTATTTGTCGAAAAATCGACAAGTCACTGAATCCCAATCTCAAAAAGTAATCAGAGGTGTTGATTTTTCCGACGCATTACAACGGCTAAAACGTGCCTTTCCGGCGTGAGCTGGCCGGTAACCTTCTGCCGGTTGAACCCCTTGCGGCGACTCTAGGCCCTGCCAAACGGTTGTTTCAAGCTTCTAAAGGATTTTCAAAACGTGTTCGTGATGCGAAATAACGAACTTGGCACGGCGTTTGCTTCGTCTGGCCCAACAGCCGTATGTACAGCTCTAGCAATCACATCGGCGTGAATAGAAAAAACTTTAGCGAGCACAACGAGTAACGATATGGACGCTTACAACGATATTTTCGGCACCACAGCAAAGGCGTTGGATTTACGCGCTAAGCGTATGGAAATGATCTCTGCCAACATCGCTAATGCAGACGTCGCAGATTACAAAGCTAAAGACATCGACTTTAAAAAAATGATGTCGAAAGAATTGAGTGGCGTTTTGACCAACACTCATCATAAGCACATTGGCGGTTTAGCTGATGAGCGTATGAAGCATGTCTACCGCGTACCTATAAATCCGTCAGAGAACGGCAATACGGTCGAGATGAATTACGAACAGGCGCAGTTTGGTCATGAATCCACACGCTATGCGGCGACACTGCAATTTTTGGAATCCCGAGTGGGCGGCATTCGTCGCGCCCTGCGTGGCGAGTAACGAAATCTCCAAAGTGAGTTTTAAGAACACATTAGACTAAATTTAAGAGTATCCGCACATGTCTTTAGTTATAAACACAAATATCGCGTCTTTAACCGCCCAACGAGCTCTACATGGGACCAGTGAAGAACTAGCAAGTGCTATCGAAAGGCTGTCCACGGGCTCGAAAGTCAACAGCTCCGCGGATGATGCTGCGGGTCTAGCCATTGGTCAGCGTATGACCGCACAGGTCAAGGGTCTAAACATGGCCGTAAAAAACGCTGGCGACGGCATGGCGATGACGCAAACCATAGAGAGCGCGCTCAACACTATATCGGACATGTTGCAACGAATTAGGGAGTTAGCAGTACAGTCAGCTAACGCAACTAATTCGTCGAGGGATCGATCTTTTCTGCAAGAAGAAGTTAACCAGCTTACCCAAGAGATCAACCGAGTATCTACCACTTCCCAGTTTAATGGCGAAAAAATACTCGACGGGACATTTATAAACAAAACAATCCAGCTTGGTATGGAGGAGGGCGAAAGGCTGTCAATCAGTGTGCCCTCCATCGCGGCCGATCAAATTGGTGCCTACGCATACACCGGCAATGGCACAGCGGCAGCGGCTGCTGCCGTCACACCTGCCGCCAACGGCTTAACGGCGAATGAGGATGTAACCATTGTAGGCCCTTTAGGCACGGCGATTACTACTGCAGAAGCAGCAGACTCGGCGAAACAGACGGTCAACCGTATTAACGCTGTGACCAGTCAAACAGGTGTATCCGCAACAGCGCAAACCTATGCGCAACTCTCTTCAACCAGTGCCGTTGGAGAAAGCTACACCATCAAAATCAACGGAATCAGCTCCGGCAACTTCACCATCTCGAGCAGTTCAGTAGAAGATGCGGTTCGTGCCATTAACAGTGTAGCCGGGTCGACCGGCGTGACGGCAACATCGACATCAGACGGTAAGGTTTTAATGTTCGACAGTGATGGCGATGACATCACGATCGAAAACGATGCGGCTGGGACGTCGCTGCGACTGCAAAAAATGGATTATTCTGGCACCGATACCGTCGGCACCGCAGTCGCCCTGGCTGCTACTGGTGGTACCGATGCATCGCGAGTGAGCGGCGCTATTAAAGCCGTTTCTTCGGATCCTTTCACCATTACACAGGCTGGCACAGACGCCGGAAACACCGCTGCGGTCAAGGTGTCTGATGCAGACCTCAATGCATTAGCGGCTGCGCCGACTACCTACAACATTGTGGTGACCAATACCGGTGAGACCGTGCCAATTTCTGTGGCCGCTGCGACTGTGGCCGGGTGGCAGGCGGCAATCGACGCTTCAGCCCTTGCGGGTCAGATCACTGTGGATACGTTAGCGGTGGGTGGTACCGACAAATTACGCCTCACAGGCGCCAGCACCCTCGGGGACATTACTCTCAATGACAACGCCACACCAAATGCAGCAGTTGCCTTAACGAACGCAAGTTCCACGGCGGGCGCCGAAGGCGCAGGCAATGGTTATTTTGTCACCGGAACCGCTACTCTAAGCACCGTTGCAACAATGAATATCGCGACCCAGGCCGATGCAGGGCTAGCGATATCAGTCGCTGATTCTGCTCTCGATACCGTGGCTCGAATGCGTGCCAACTTAGGTGCGATCGAGAATCGGTTGAACTACACCATGGATAACCTCATCAACGTTTCAGAAAAAACTGAAGCGGCGCGCTCTCGAATTGAAGATGCCGATTTCGCGTTGGAGTCTGCACGTCTTGCTAAAGCGCAAGTATTACAACAAGCCGGCACTTCAATGCTCGGCCAAGCAAATCAAATGACCCAAATGGTACTGGACCTGTTGCGCTAGGCAGCGGCTACTAGAGGAGTAACCCATGAGTATAGAAAACATTTTCGGCATGGCAGGTGGGGCGATGGATGCTCAATCAAAGCGGCTTGCGTTAGCGGTGGAAAACATCGCCAACGCGGATGTGTTGGCAGGCGATCAAGCTAATGCCTATAAGGCGAAGCGCGTCAATTTTGCCACGATCCTGGAACACCAGGTCCATAGCGACAACCGAAGAACCGCTGGCGGGATACGCATCGACCAAGTGTACGAAGACAACAAGGTCGTGCCGGCTACCTACCAACCAGACAATCCGTTGGCCGACGAAAACGGCTTCGTCTACCCATCCAATGTGGATTCAATGCTCGAGATGGTTGAAATCACTCAGGCTTCGCGAGCTTTTGAAAGCAACATTGAGGCCATGAATACGGCTAAACAACTGGCGTCTCGAACGCTGGAAATTCTTAAGAAATAGTTAGGTAGCAGTAATGAACTTATCCAACATCAGCGGCATTCGGACCATGGATGACCTCCAGGCGCAAAATGCGAGCCAAACTGAAGAGCTAGACAAGAACGCCTTTCTTAAGTTGTTCACCACGCAGCTACAGAACCAGGACCCCTTAGATCCGGTAAAAAATGAGGCGTTTATAGCGCAACTTGCTCAGTTCTCAACTCTGGAAGCCACGACTTCAATGTCGGACTCCTTGCAACAATTCATTACCGATCAGCGCAGTGATGGCCTCATGCGCGGTGCCGCGCTGATTGGCAAGAGTGTATACACCGAAAACGGTGTGTTTGAGCAGCCTGGCGGTGAACCCGTAGACGGCTACCTGCAACTGAATGAGGGCGCCGACGATGTGGTGCTCAATGTTGTGGACACGCGCACTGGCCAACTGATTAACCAGATGTCCTTAGGACCCCAACGCGCTGGCGAAGTGCCTTTTACTTGGAACGGTGGTGATTTCTCCGGAAGTGCAGCTGAACCAGGACAGTATGCCTTCATCGCTCAAGCAGTTCGCGAAGGCAAAAGTGAATCGGTGAATAGTTTTGCAGCTACCAAGGTAACAGGCGTTTCTTGGGATCAGAGCTCGGGCAAGGCCTATTTAGAACTTGCGGGTGGTGAACCCATGCCGCTTGAAAACGTTAAGCGCATCGCGCAATAACATAGGACGAAAACAAAGATGTCTTTTTTCACCTCATTAACCGGATTGCGTGCTGCTAACACTGAGCTTGCGGTAACCAGCAACAACATTGCTAACGTAGGCACTACAGGCTTTAAAAAGTCACAGGCGTCTTTCGGTGATATTTTTGCCAGCAGCCCGCTACAAAATTCCGCAGGAACCGTGGGCCAGGGTGTAGCGGTTACAGGCATTCGCCAGGAATTCAGCCAAGGCAGTATTGAGTTTTCTTCGAATACCCTAGACCTCGCGATATCAGGCGATGGTTTTTTCCCTTTGAAGTCGGCCGATGGACAGACCGATATATTTTCCCGTAGCGGTGCCTTTGTACTTAACGAACAGGGCAATGTTGTCAATTCTTCCGGTCAGACGTTGATGGTTTCTGCGGTAGACGGCATCGGTAACGCGGTAGGTGACCGATTGGAAACGCTCACGATTCCGCCTGCAACTATTGGTGATGCCAAGCAAACCTCACTGGTTGAATTAAGTCTGAACCTACCAGCTGACGCGCCGGTGATAACCGCAGCATTCGATCCAAACGATGCGACCACGTACAACAAGTCCACTGCGGTGGATGTGTACGATGCGGGTGGAACGGCCTATTCGGCAACGATCTACTACGTGAAGACAGCCAACCCCGAAGCGAACATCGAAGGCGGATCCACCTACAACGACTTGGTGAATCAACCCTCCAGTAAGTGGCAGACCTTTGTTGTGATTGACGGCCAGATTTTGGAACCAAAATTACAGCAAGCTCAGAACGACCAAGGTGAGCCGCTCTATGTGAACCAATACGGCGAACTAAAGCCATTTAATGAAATAGCGGGCGAGCTGCAGCCGGGCAAAACACCAAAATTTACATTTGACGATTTATCGGATGTACAGGAATCGCAGCCTGCCACTGTAGAAGGAGCAGCTACGCCAAACCCCCTTGGTTTGGGTCAGGGCTTTAACTTCCTGCAGGATCTCGCGGCTGCTGTACCAACTTTCACACCGGCGCAGTTGGCTAACATTGCCACCGTCGACATTGATAACTCCGGTAACCCAGTGACACTGGATTTATCAGCGCTGGCGCTACAGGACCAGGACTTTACCGGGGTCGAACTGGCCGCGTTCATGCAGACCCAGCTGAACAGTAAATTTGGTGACGATCGCTTTTTTGACCTTTCAGCACCCGCCAATCGTGAATTTGTCCTAAACCACACACAAGGCGCGGTTCAGACGGCTGTAGCCATAGATCTCGGTCAGGCATTCGCGGCCCCAGAACAGCAGCTTGAGGTCACCAAAGAGCAGTTGATTACTGCTATTCAGGCGCAAATTGACGGAGCATTAGGTGCCGGTGTTGTCACAGTCAGTTATGACGACGTGGCACGAAACTTTGCCTACACCCCAACTGACCCTACCGATGTTCTGTCCCTGCAAGCCGGCGCTAACGGCAACAACCAATTGTTTGGTTTGACCACCATCGCAACGCCCATTAACGACGACGGAGTGGATTCGACCGGCGCCACAGTCATACCCAATGGCAATTTTCAGCGGCCCCAAGCGGACCAGCGATTTGGTATTACCGTGACTTATAACAATGCCACTGAAAGCTTTTCTTTTGCCTCGGGCACCACAGGGGACACGTCAGAAATAGTTTTGGACTTTGATGTCGGCACAGCGGACGCGCCCAACCTGAATGAAGTAGCCGCAAACTTTCTTGGATTTGCAGTAACGGCAGAAGAGAGTGCATTGGCGGTTGAAGCTTCGGACGTTGCGATACGAGGTCTAGCCTCCACCCCCGCAACGGCCTATGGCGCGCCTTTAGGCATCAACGTGGACAACGTATTTGCAGTCACGGAAGCGAATAATCGTTTTAACGTTACCGTTGATGGTGTCAGCGGCATCATTGAATTGCCAGTCGGCGCGAGCTACACCATGGAATCATTTACCGCAGAATTAGAGCGGCAGATTAATGTTTTGGAATCCGCAGAAGGCAAAACGGTTTCTGGCCTCACGGTAGATTACGATCCAACCACCAACGGCTTGGTATTCACCAGTGGCACTACGGGGAAGAATTCCTTCGTTAAAGTCTCTGCTGATGCGATCTGGGGTTTAGCAAACATTGAATCCGCTAGAGGCGAAACCTCCACCTGGATTCAACCTGTGCAGGCCACCACTTTGGTCGACGGTATTCCGGTCAATCAATTTATAGATGAATTCGGCGAAGAAACCACTGACCCAGCGGGTTTTAACGGCTTGCCAGCCTGGTCGCCGATTTATTTAGACAAAGGCGAACTGACTTTTGATTCAGCAGGCCAGTTGAGCTCGCCGAAAAACGGCATTGCTATGCAGACCGCGTTCCTTGCGGACGGTCAGGGTGCATTGGATCTAACGTTCGACTTCACCACCACAACCCAATACAACCAATCCTTTGTGCTGAAGAGTCAGTCCCAAGACGGTGCTGCTGAGGGAAATTTGGTGGGATTGGACATCGCGGACGACGGTTTGATCATCGCGAGTTATTCGAATGGTAGCCAGGCTTCCTTAGGCAAAGTGCTGTTAGCCAACTTCCCAAGCACCGACGGTCTTAACCAGCGCGGTGATTCGAGCTTCCTAGCGAATGCAAATTCTGGTGGTGCGACCTTTGGCGAACCTGGCTCGGCAAATTTTGGTTCCATTCGCGCAGGTGCTTTAGAGGGTTCGAACGTTGATCTCACCGCGGAATTGGTCGCGCTCATTACGGCCCAGCGAAATTTCCAAGCCAACGCCAAAGCAATTGAAACGTCGTCTACCTTGACCTCCACGATACTGAATATTTAACGGAAAACTTTAGGAACCTGTCATGGATAAAAGTATTGTAACGCTGGTATCTGATGTGCAAATAGAACGCACCCGCGAAGCACATATGTTTCATGAGCTGGCTAACGTTTCTACCTTAGGCTTCAAGCGAGCTTTTGAACAATTTTCTGCCGACGGAACAGGCACCGACACCGAGCTAAGCCCTACATTAGTAGAAATGAAAGAGGGGCCAAAAATCTATACCGGGAATCCTTTAGACCTCTACCTAAACAATGACGCGGTCATGGGCGTCATCAACGACGAAGGGCAGGTCAATTTCACCCGACGGGGTGATTTGAAAGTAGATGCAGAAAACCAACTCGTTTTAGGCTCTGGAAAATTGGTGGCCTCCGATGCTGGCGACCCTATCGTATTGCCGCCAAACCAAATCATCTCAATTTCTGAAGAAGGCCGGGTATATGCCTTAGATCCTGCACAGGAGGTGGCCGAGCAAGTAGAAGTTGGGCAGATCATGTTGCGTGATGCCAGTAATCGCAATCTCACCAAACTGCAAAACGGCTTGCTCGCGGTCGAAGGCTTGCCTATTGGTGACTTCGAGACTGGGCCTGAACCCGTATCGGTAAGCATCGGCGTTGTTGAAGGCAGCACGGTAAGCGCAATGGAGATCATGGTCGACATCATGAATCACATGCGCAGTTTTGAAATGAAAATCAAGTTGGTTAAAGACCTAGATGAACTTGGTGCTTCCAACTCCACCTTGATGCGCATGGCGTAGTTGAGTAGGCCCACATAGAACAAAGGAACAAGTTATGGATTCTTCATTATACGTAGCCAAAACAGGGCTTAACGCTCAGCAAACGCGGATGTCGGTTATTGCCAATAACTTAGCAAACGTCAATACCGTTGGCTTTAAACGTGATCGGGCGGTGTTTGAGGATCTCTTATACCTAAACATTAGCCAAGCTGGTGGCCAAACCGGTGCTGACACTGTAGCGCCCACAGGATTTATGTTGGGTACAGGCACCCGGGTGGTGGCGTCAGAAAAAATTCAAGCCCAAGGCAACATGATATCCACCGAGAATGCGCTGGATCTTGCGGTGGAAGGCCAGGGTCATTTTCAGATTCTGCAACAAGACGGCACGGTCGCCTATACCCGGGACGGCAGTTTTAAGTTGTCGGAAGAAGGCGAGTTGGTGACGGCGGGCGGCTTGCTGCTGCAGCCGGCCATCATTATTCCTCAAGAAGCCAACACTATTACGGTTGGGCGAGATGGCACGGTATCGGTAGAGCTGGCGAATGGCGGTGGCGCTCAGGAGCTTGGTCAGATTCAGCTGGCGCGCTTTGTGAACACCTCCGGGTTGGAGGCCTTGGGTGCAAACTTGTTTCGTGAAACTGCTGCGAGTGGCGCACCGATACTGCTAAATCCAACCGAACAGGGGGCCGGTGCAATTACTCAAGGCATGCTCGAAGCGTCGAACGTAAATGTCGTTGAGGAGTTGGTCACGATGATCGAGACCCAACGCGCTTACGAAGTAAATTCAAAAGCCATTTCAGCCGTGGACTCTATGCTGCGGTTCTTGAACAACAACCTGTAGTTGGAGCCGTGATGAAATTTAAAACGTTAGTTTGCACGGCAGCTTTGTTAGCCGGATGCACCACCACTCTGCCTGCGGACCGGGCTGTGGTAGACCCCTACATTCCAGTGGTGCCAGAAGTCCAACAACCGCCCCGCGCGGTAACAGGCTCTATTTTTATGGATCAAAACAGCAGTCGCATGTTTGGCCACAAACGTCAGTTTGCGGTGGGCGATGTGGTCACGGTGGTACTCACCGAATCGACCCAAGCGCAGCGACGCAGCGGCTTAGAAGCAAGCAAAGAAGGCAATAACGCAACGCTTAAGGGTCTGCAAACTTTGCTCAAGAATCCCTTAAATACACCTTTCGCCGCACAAGACTTTGATGATTTGGCAGTAGAAACCAAGGGCTTTGGTACCGCAAATCAAGCCGCCAGTTTAAACGGTGCAATAGCGGTCTTAATCACCCAGGTATTACCAAACAATAACTTGGTCATTCAGGGCAAAAAGAAACTGTCGCTGAGCGAGGGTAGCGAGACCATAAGTCTCAGTGGCGTTATCGCCGCCCGTGATATTCAACCAGACAACACCGTGCTGTCGTCACGCATTGCAGGGGCGCAAATTGCCTACCAAGGCACAGGCGATCTAGCAGATTTTTCAAAAGTGAACTGGGGTACCCAGTTGTTTAACAAGGTATGGCCTTTCTAATGAAGATGCGAAGTCTTTTTAATTCAGCGATCCACACTTTGGGGCTGCTGGTTGTTTTGGTTACGCCAATCGCCAGCTATGCAGATCGAATCAAGGATCTCACCAGCTTAGCTGGGGCGCGCCCGAACCAACTGGTGGGCTATGGCTTGGTGGTTGGTCTTGCAGGCACGGGCGATCGGGACAAAATTTCATTCACTGCTCAAAGCCTTAAAGCCACTTTGGAGCGGCTCGGTGTTGAGGTGGACGGTCCAATTTCCAACTACGACTTATTTAGTCAGGGGGTAGCGAACCTAGCCTACGACAAGACGAAACTGGACAACGTGGCGTCCGTCATCGTCACCGCGACTTTGCCGCCCTTTGTTAAGCCGGGACAAAAGATCGATGTGCATGTTGCTACGGCGGGTTTGGCCAGCAGCCTCATGGGCGGCAGCTTGATCATGACAGAATTGCGCGGTAGCGACGGCGAGATCTATGCCCTAGCTCAAGGGCAGTTGACCGTATCTGGGGTAGATGTAAATGCCGCAGGCTCAAGCATTAGGGTCGGCGTGCCTACATCGGGGCGTATTCCTGGCGGCGCGATTGTTGAACGCGAGGTGGAGACACCGTTCCAAACTTCCGACTATCTGGTTTTCAATACCCAACAGACTGATTTCACCACGGTATCTGCAATAACTGATGCCATAAACGATAACTTTGGCCCTGGAACAGCCATGGCGATAGACGGTCGCTCGGTCGCCGTTGTAGCACCAGACAATATGTCTGCTCGGGTGAGTTTTTTAAGCATGATCGAAAACCTCGACGTCTTGCCTGGGGAACCCAGAGCTAAAGTGGTTGTTAATTCTCGTACCGGTACAGTGGTGATCAGTCGCGGTGTACGCGTCACGGCCGCCGCAGTCACCCAGGGATCACTATCGGTAACCATTTCTGCGACCAATGAAGTCGTGCAGCCCAATACCCAGGTCGCCGTCGGCGACGCCGGTGTTGCTGGCGCTCCTGCGGGTGTGGCGAATGCTGAAATTGAAGTCGCCGAAGAAATACGCCCGATGTTTTTATTCCAGCCTGGTATTGACTTGCGTGAAATCGTAGACGCGGTCAACGGTGTGGGCGCCAGTCCGTCTTCGCTAATCGCTATTTTGGAAGCGCTCAAGAGCGCAGGCAGCTTACGCGCCGAATTGGTGGTTATTTAGGAATTAACTTATGACGTCGCTCAACACATCTACATCCGCCCTCGACTTTGCTCAGATAGCGCAGCTTAAAAGCAACGCAAAAGCCGATGAGTCCGGCAGTGTGAAAGAAGTCGCGCAACAGTTCGAATCGATTTTCATCAACATGATGTTGCAGTCCATGCGTAAGGCCACAGAACGCTCTGGGTTAATGGACTCTGACGCTGCCCAGACGTATGAGTCTATGTTTGATCAGGAGCTTGCATTACACCTCAGCGAGCAGGGTGGTTTCGGTGTGGCAGAGGCATTGGAGCGACAAATACAAATGAATCAAAGCCGACCAAAGTCGGCTGGTTCAGAGGGTTTTGCGCTGCAATCTGAACCTGCTGCCCGGTTAATGCACCTGCGCGAGGATGCAGACACTTATGCGATAGAACGAAAGACGGCACCTAACCCACGGGCGTTAGAGCGATGACAGATTTACTTTCCATAGGCAGCAGCGCGGTAAAGAACAGTCAACTCGCGCTCACTGTAGTCAGTAACAACATTGCCAACGTTAATACTGAAGGCTATGTAAAGCAGAGCCTAATCTACGAAGAAAACACCCCAGCGTCGTTGGGTCGGTTCTCTATCGGAAGCGGTGCTACTGCTGACGGCATTCGCCGAGCCTATGATGGTCTGGTAGAAAACTCCGTTCGCGCCAGCGAAAGCGATCTTGCGGCTCAGCAACCCATCGTTGAGATGACAAATCGCCTCATCGATGTATTCGGCGACCAACAAGCGTCGTTGGTGCCTGCCTTGGGCAGTATGTTTGACAGTTTCCGTGACCTTAGTTTGGACGCCGCCTCTAAAGTGCGTCGCGATCAGGTGCTGGGTAACGCGCAAAGCTTAGCGGCGCGTTTTAACGATCTGTCAGGTCAGCTGGATGCCTTTGACCTAGAATCCACAGAGGCCCTAGAAGCCAAAGTAGGTGAACTTAACGTATTGCTAGAACGGCTCGGGCAAATCAACGGCAAACTACAAAAAGTCAAAGACCTATCCAAGCAGCCGGCAGATTTACTCGACCTCCGCGACCAAGTGCTTCGTGACGTATCAGAACTCGTGAAGGTATCGGTCTCAGAGAGCGCCAACGGTACCATTAAGGTTGGAATTGGCAATTTAGATAAGACCGTCATCGAAAATAATCGATTTGGTCAGGTCAGCTTGCAGTCCAGCGGCGGCAGACCAGCGAGTATGCAATTAGTACTTAGCTTTGATGAAACCAGTCGTGACCTAGGGCAAATTGATGGCGGCGAACTTTCAGGCCTTATTAATTTTCGTGAACGGGTTTTGAGTCCAACCGTATCTGGTTTTGAAACCTTAGCCACTAATCTTGTAAAGGAAATCAACAACGCCCACGCTCAAGGTATGGACTTGAACGGCAATGCTGGACAGGCGATTTTCACAGTACGCCCTGAGGCAGACGTCTTCTACGGCGCCAGTGCTGCTAGGGTTCAGGTAGAAGTAGCGGCAAGCAGCGATCTGTCGCTAGACGGTAAGGCCATACAGCTGCAATACGATGGTCAGCGGGATCAATGGTTTGGCTTTGATGCGAAGGGTCAACGAGTTGCTGCTCAAGGCACAACAACCAATCTCACCATCGATGGTATCGATGTACAGATTACCGGTGCACCCCAAGACGGTGACCAAGTTCAAATAGGCATGCGCGCCAACGCGGCACGTTCAATGTATGTCGCACTCAGTGACGTGAAAGCGTTGGCTGCAGCACAATTGTTTAATGTCGTGCCTGGGGCCAGCAACGTCAGCAATGTCCAAGCGCAAGTCAGTCATACGGGTACGACGACGGCGGCGTTACCAGAGATTGCATCAATATTGGCTAATAATGCGCACCCCTCTGCGGCGACCACTGTGCAGACCAGTTTGACCCAGGCTCTGATGCAGGTGCCAGCAGGCACCTCGAAGCTAAACATGCTGTTGGCCGATCCGGGTGGTAATACAGCGGAACTGCAGATTTTTACTAAAGATGGGCGGCATTTGTTCGGTGAGACTTTAACCGCGGCACAACAGCAAATAGCGCTGTCCACGACCAATGGCTTCGTCGCTGGGGCGTCATACTCGAGCCGGTACCTAAACGATGGCGTTACCGAAATTCGTGTGGCGGCCGAAGATTTATCCACGACAAATGGGTCGCTTACGATCAACGGCGTGGTCATCAGCGCAGCTAATCCAGTGCCATCGGCGCAAGATCTTGCAACGCTAGTGAACGCGCAAACCGTCAACACTGATGTGCAGGCAACAATAGACGCCAATGACGGTGCCTTTGTATTAAAGAATGTCGCAGGAAAAGAAGGCAATCCGATTACCCTCGGCGCACTGCCGGGTGTTCTCACGACAGTAAGCGGCACAGTAACGCCAGACCGATACTTGGATCAGCCCTGGCAGGCCGGTCAAGTCTCTAAATCGACCGTTGAAGTACTGGCTGATGGCACCTCGAAGCTTCGTACCGAAGCAAAGATTGAAGGTGAGGCCATCCCGACTTTGGTTGCCGGCGCTGAGCCGATAATTGCTGCCGGTGCATTAAACCTGAACGGCGAGGCGTTGAGCGAATTAACTCTGCCAGTAGGCCAGGCGCTAACCAGTGCTGATGTGGCGGCGTGGCTGCAAACCAACATTGACGCTGAAGCGTTGCCTCTTAACGTGAGCCTCATCAACGAAGTGAGCGTTGCTGCAGCCGACCTTTCCAGAGCCAACGGGAACCTAACCATTAATGGTGTGGTGGTGAATGGTCCTGACCCAATCGAGTCGCTCGAGCAGTTAGCGCAAAGTGTAAACGCGGTTGCTGGGCAAACAGGTGTTGAAGCTTATCTAGAATTTGACGGTACGCTGACCCTGCGCAACAACGATGCGACTCAGCAAGGCGCACCGATTGTTTTCGGTCCAGAGCCGGGCGCGATCGCATCATTGAATGGACAAGTTAATCCACGGCTGGTGATTGAAGCGCAGCGTACCGCCGGTGATTTACAGACTCTGGAAGTCGCCTTAACGCTAGGAGCAAACGGCAGCTTTAAAGACATGGCAAAACTGGGGATGCCAGGTGCGCTGGTTATAGATGAGGTTTTGACCGAAGATCTTATCATTTTCTCAACCGGCGCCTTGGGCTCTACAGCGCAAATTGCCGCAAGTTTTGTAGCGGGCGAACCGAATCCACTGAGTCTGCGGCAACAAACCCTAGACATCGAATTCATAGATGCAAACAACTATGAAATTACCGACCGAGCTTCAGGTACGGTTTTGGCTCAGCGTGCTTATGAGCCAGGCTCGCCCATAAGCTATCAGGGACTGCAAGTTGAACTCAGTGATGCGCCTGCCGCGGGTGATCGTTTTGAAATCAATAATAATGCTGAAGGCGTTGGCTCTACCGACAACCTAATTCGCATGGCCGATATAGAAACTATGGTCTTTGGCGATGATGAACAAACCATCCAACAAGGTTATCTGACGTTATTGAATCGCGCAGGTACGTTGTCTGGCCAGGCCCAGGTCGCGCAACAAGCGCTGGAAATCGTGCGCGATCAAGCGGTCGCTGCGCGGGAGAGTGTTGCCGGAGTAAATCTGGACGAAGAAGCGGCAAATTTAATTAAGTTTCAGCAATCCTATCAGGCTTCTGCGCGGCTGATTCAGACCGCAAACCAATTGTTTGAAGCAATTGTTCGCTTATAAGCATGGGTTAGGGATTAAGAGGTAAGCATGCAAATCTCAACACAACAATTTTATGATCGCTCGCTGCGAAATATGCAGAACACCCAGTCAGATGCGGCCAAGACTAATGAGCAGCTGTCCACGGGTAAGGCATTGATTCGACCGAGTGACGACACCGACAAGTTGCGCACTATTGGTAACCTCGAGCGTGCCATCAACAAGGTGCAGTCGTATAACACCAATGTTGATCACCTGATCAATCGTTACGCCACAGAAGAAGTGGCGTTAACCTCTGCATCAGACATTTTGGTACGCGCTCGGGAACTGGCGATCCAAGCCAGCAATGCGACCGTATCTAGTGAGGACCGCAAGATCATCGCGATAGAAGTTGATGGGCTTAAGTCAGAGCTGTTGGCTTTGGCGAATGCCAAAGATGTAAACGGCCAGGCGATGTTTGCGGGTGCGAAAACCTCCGTTGAACCCTTTGTTGTAGCGGCTGACGGTGAGGTCAGCTACCAAGGCGACAGCCGCAAAACTATGATCGAAGTCAGCGAAAACAGACAACTGCCGAAAAACCGCAGTGGCCTAGAAGTATTTACCGGCGTCACGCGCTTAGATGAAAACGGCAAGGAAGAGCGGATTAACTTTTTTTCGGTTCTGAATGACTTTAAAGAAAGTTTGTTGCTCGAGCAGAAGACTCAGGTCAAGGTCGCGGCGAATGAACTCTCAGCCACCACGGGTGAGCTGACCATTAACGGCGTGCAGATCGCCCAACCCGCAGAGCGGCCGACCCTTGCTGAGTTCGTGACACTGATCAATGCAGAAACGCCGCGCACTAACGTGTTGGCGGCATTGGATGAAGAAGGCAACCTAGTGCTTGAAAACGCGCCAGGTTTCGAAACGGACAACATGGTTTTTGGTGACAATCTAGGCGCGTTTACTAATGTTGCCGGTACGGTAACCCCCTCTATAGATTCTCGACTGATGGAGCGCAGCATCTCGGAAGTGGGCGCATTGCATAACAACATTGCGGTGGCTTTAGGGCGGATTGGTAGCGAAGTGCAAAATGCAGAACATCAAAAGGACATCAACTTAGACAATGAAGTGCGGCTAAAGCAGTTCAAGTCCAGCGAGGTCGATGTGGATTTTGCAGAAGCGGTATCGCGATTCAACGCAGAGCTTGCTCGGTTGGAAGCGGCCCAAGCATCTTTTGCCAAATTAAGTCAGCTGTCGCTTTTTGAATACATCTAGCTACGCTCAGAAACTTGGTCTGGTGGTGCAGCGGCATGGCCGCGTATGGGCGATACTAAGTGACTCCAGCCTCGATGCAGATCACTGACTAGGGTGCGCATTTCTGTCAGGTCGTCATCCAAGGGTAACCGCAGTGAGCTGTCTATGGCGGTGTCAACGTAG
The DNA here is from genome assembly GCA_902565895.1 of K189A clade bacterium. Lineage (GTDB taxonomy): Bacteria > Pseudomonadota > Gammaproteobacteria > Pseudomonadales > Azotimanducaceae > UBA4421. The sequence goes on along the minus strand of CACFGV010000002.1, from coordinate 73,996 downwards.
AGAAAAAACTCATCCAAGTGCTTGACCAGTTTCGGATCGGGCAGATCTCCTAGAGATTTTTGCAGAAAGCAGCACAAGTTTTTTGCGTGTTGCAGCGACACCATGGCGCGCTTTCGCTCGTCCTCATTAAGACGCTTTTGTGCCACGCGAAGCGAAGCATCAACGGACGTAAATAGCCAGTTGATGTCTGCCATTCTTTGACCGCCGTGGGCCACCATAGACTGCACGTAGCGGCTGTAATGAGAAGCTGCCATGCGATAACCAAATATGTTTTATCACATACGTGGTCGGCAGCTGTGTCTAAATCTTTAGCAAAAAATCAAAAAAATTAGCCGCAATCGGCGAATTTAGTTTCAATGCACCGCTGGGCTTGAGAAACGAGCTGCGCTTCTTGTTCTTTGCTTAGGTGCAGAGAGGCGGCAATTTTCACGCTTTGGGCTTGTTCCAAGCCTGCGAGCATGGCGAGACCAGACCAAAGATAGGCTTTTGCGTAATCTGACTTGTCGTCAGGGTCGATTAATCCGGCCTGATAGATGTGAGCGACCATGTACTGGCCCCGTGGGTCGCCTAATCTTGCTGCCTTCATGAAGTGTTCGAAGGCACGGTCATAATTCTTAAATACGCCCTCGCCTTCCATGTACAACACGCCCAGCATATAAACAGAAGGCCTTAAACCCGCGTCGGCGGCTTCGCGGAATAGATCTAAAGATATGCGGGTGTCACGGTTATTGATGTGGCCCTGATAGGTGAGCATGGCAAGATTGTGCTTTGCCTCAGGCAAACCCTGAGCGGCCGCCAATTCGTACCATATCTTGGCGTTTGCATAGCTTTGTTTGACGCCCATACCCCGCTCGTATAAGTAGGCGATATTATTTTGACCCTCAGCATCTCCGCGATCCGCGATCTTTTTCCATGCTCGAAACGCGGTGGCATCGTGTTGCCGGTTCAGTGCGGTAATGCCCGCTGTAAAAGGCGCGGCCACGGCAGAGCTTGTGATCAAAACCGATACCAGGCAAAGAATGTTTGGTAGAAACTTATGCATTTGTCGATGGGCAGCAAAATCCGTGAGTGCGCTATATATAAACAGACAGACTATTCGGTGCCAAGGCCCACAATGGGCCAGAATAATGCGATCGTAAGATCAGACAACGAAGATTCATCATGGAAAAAGACGACCCGAAAATAAGCGCTGTATTGTTAGCCCGTCGGTGTAGGAACAAGGCTGTGGCCGGTCTCTCGAGAGCAATACCCCAAGCAGTTTTCAGTAGTACTTGGTGACGCTTCAAAAACCATGTTGCAGCAGACGGCTCTGAGGCTGGATGCTTTTGATGTGTCTACTTACTGGGCTTTGTGCGGAGAAGATCATAGATTCGTCGTTGCCGAACAACTCAGGTCGATCGACAAACTAGGCCCTATCATTCTGGAACCGGAAGGAGGCAACACCGCGCCTGCAATTGCCTTGGCAGCACTGGCCGCAACGGCGGACGATAAGGATCCGATCCTCATTGTAATGCCAGCAGACCACCAAATTGAAAGTGCGGATTCCTTACATAATGCACTGCGGCAAGCCCTTGACCGGGCTCGACAAGGAGATTTAGTAACGTTGGGTATCGTGCCCAACGAGCCGGCAACCGGCTACGGCTATATTCGGGTGGGTGAGCAAATAACCGCGTCCAGCTTCAAGGTTGCTGCATTCGTAGAAAAACCAGATTTGGCAACGGCTACCGAGTTTATTAACCAGGGCGGACATTATTGGAACAGTGGCCTATTCGTTTTTAAAGCCAGTACCTACCTAGCCGAGTTAAAGCTCTTTGCACCCGAAATCTACTCTGCTTGCGCCCCTGCCTTTAGGTCGTGTGAAGCGGATATGGACTTTATTCGCATTGATCGCGAGGCGTTCTTACGCAGCCCCAATCTGTCTATTGACCATGCGGTTATGGAGCATACTGACTGCGCCAGCGTCGTGCCCTTAGAGGCGGGCTGGAGTGACTTGGGCTCATGGAATTCAATTTGGAAGCATCGTGTGGCTGATGCCAAAAACAACGTTGTAGAAGGCAATGTGGCACTACATGAGACCAGAGGTAGTTTGGTTGCGGCACAAAATCGATTGGTCGGACTGGTGGGCATTGAAGACACGGTGGTTGTCGAAACCAAAGATGCGGTACTGGTATGCAAGCAAAACCGCAGCGAAGAGGTCAAGGCGCTGGTGCAACAGCTAAACGCATCCGGTGCGATCGAGAGCCAGTTGCATCAAGAGGTTTTTCGTCCCTGGGGCAAATACGACTGTATCGACCGAGGTGAACGATACCAGGTCAAAAAGCTTACGGTCAGACCGGGGGCAAAACTAAGTCTGCAGAGGCATCAGCACCGAGCAGAGCACTGGGTGGTGGTGTCTGGTACCGCTAAGGCGGTAAAAGGCAGCGATGAATTTTTGCTAAAAGAAAACCAATCTGCCTACATATCGCTTGGTGAGGTCCATAGTCTTGAAAATGTCGGCGACAACGATTTGGAGTTGATTGAGGTGCAGTCGGGGAATTATTTGGGGGAAGACGATATTGTCCGCTTGGAAGACAGCGACGGACGAGAGTCATAGCACCTTCATGGATGCCATGAACGTACAAAATTGCTGTTACTAATATGAGGTGTTTTCAGGTTTTTGCTGAGACCAGGATTTCGTTTAGCTGGGCTTGATAGTAAGAAGGTGTCAGGTACTTGCGCGTTAACCAGGTGCTTGCGTAGGCAGTCACAACCACCAAGGCGCCATTGATGCCGGCACCAGTAAGCTCGACGATCAATAGAGTGAGCGTTAACGGTGCGCCGATCACGGCAGCCGTTACACCGGCCATTGCATTGAGCAGCAACAGGGGTGTCCAATCTCCGAATCCCAACAGCATCAGTACTTTTGCCAGCAGCGCCCCGGTAGCGGCGCCAACAAATAGAGCAGGTGCAACAATACCGCCATAAAAACCCCAGGCGATGCACAAACTGGTGAGCAGCACTTTACCTACCATCAATGTGATCAGCAGGCGCAGGTCGAAGTTACCCAGCAGCATGTCTTGCATAGCTTGGCGGCCGAGCCCTAGAAGCTCTGGCTGAAAGCTGCCGATCGCCGCGCAAGCAAGGGCGCAAGCAGCAATGGTCGCCCTTGGACTAAGTGTGATTTTGCCGCTCCACCGTTGGAGTTTTTGCAGGCTGCAAACATAAAACCAGGCCACCAATGCGCATAGGGGCGTAATAAGCGCGGCTAAACACCCTACCAATAAAGTTGGTTGGTGGATTGTTACCGGCAAAAACAGGCGGTGATCGAAAAAGACTTGGTTGACAACGTAGGCGCTGGCAGTAGCAAACGCGACGGCCGCAAAAACCGGTAAGCTACCACGACGTAACATGACCTCAAAGACAAAAACTGTCGCCGCCAACGGTGCATTAAAGGCGCCGGTAATGGCGCCGCTGATGCCACAGGACAGCATAATGTCAGGGCGCAGAGGAATACGAATTCGCTCCCTCAAGCTCTGACTCACAGTGGCGCCAAGATGAATGACCGGCCCGTATTGCCCGACTGGTGCTCCGCTGCTGCAAGCAATAAATGCAGCTAATACTGAACCGGTACCTACTCGAGTATTCAACGGTGGTCCTGCGCGGTACTGCAGCGCGAACATACTCTCAGCAGGCCCCGACCAATGGGTAACGCCAAAAACGCGCCGAATTTGCAAAATCAATGTGGCGCCTATAAATAAAACAATGGCCTGCATCCAAAAGGCACTTTTTAAAAGCTGGACCGAAACCAGGGATGTAAAAAAATTGCCGAGCCACTCAAAAATCACCTCACCCTGAATAAATAGATTTGCCATCGCAGAGGTTGCGGCACCGATACCAAAAGCCAGTACCAGATAGCGTATTGCTTCTTTAATGTTGCTAACAGTCACAGTAAGAGGAAATTTTAGGCGGTATTAATTACGCGGCATTTTTGCTTGAAAGGAAAGGCAGTCACGGCCAGAGGATTGTCGAACCTCGATGCTCGGCAATACCTTGCTTTTAAAGTTCAGTTGCTTACACAGGTACGGGAAGTTTTTGTCCCAGCTGGTGTGAAAGTGTTGGCACTGCCAGCAGGATACTGGCAGCGCAGGAGGTCGCTCTTGCATGGCCTATTGCCCGATTTCTATCTCGATACGTCGATTTTCTGCACGCCCCTCTCGAGTATCGTTAGTCGCTGCTGGTCGAGTATCGGCAAAGCCGTAAACTCGCAGCCGACTTTGGAGCACGTTAGGGTCTTGCAGCATAAAGTCTGCCACGGCAGAAGCTCGTGCCGAAGACAAATCCCAATTGCTGCGGAACCGCTCGCTGAACATGATCGGCACGTTATCGGTATGTCCAGACACAGTGATGCGTTCAGGGGTGCCAGAAACTGCGTTTCGGACTCGCTCTAGGGTAGGCAAGAAGCTGGACCTTATGGTCGCAAAGCCGGACTCGAAAGAGTCTTGGGATGCCAGTTTAATAACGATTTTTTTCTCGATCATCTCGATTTTCGCAAGTCCCGCATCAACCTCTTGCTTCAGGTTGATCTTCAGCGCTTCGAACTGTTCGTTAATGCGCTGCTCGTATCCCTCATCGCGAGCCAGCTCTTGTCGATCAAGGTCAAGATGCTCTACTACTACCTCGGTCTCGATTTCGGCCTGGACGTCGGCGATCTTTGCGTAAAGTTCCAAGGTTTCCGAATCAATCTCGCCCTCTTCTAGGGTTTCGTCAGAGTCAGAAGTACCGTCATCGTCTGCTTCGCCTTTGACGGTAACCACAAGTTGACCGTCCATGGATTTTAGCTCGACTTTGCCGGCGGCTACGGCTTGAGCCAGAGTGTCTTTAAGAATTTCCAAATCAGCATAAGTGTCAAATTGTCCGGCCAATTCGGATATGGCCAGCTCAATTTCCTTAGGCACTTCAGCCGTAGTTTTTTCTTTAACGACGAAGGCTTGCTCGGTAGCTTGGTTTCTGAAATTCAGGGTGTCGGGCGTGTCACCTTGAGGAGTCTCATCCCCGCCTTCTTTAGCGAACAAACCAATAGTTTCCTGAAAGATGTTACCCAGTTTTTCCCACTCATCGGGGTCCGCAACCCGGGTCTGAGACACAATTAGCACAAAAAATGCCATGAGGAGAGTTGCCAAGTCGGCAAAGGTAGACATCCAAGGCGGTGAACCCGGCGGACATTCTTCTTCTTCGATAAGCTCACTCATCCAAGTAGAGCTCTATTCGACGATTTTTTGCCCGCCCCTCAGCGGTAGAGTTATCTGCCATGGGTTTTGTGTCGGCAAGTCCTGTGATCGTCATTCGTCCGGTCTGCAATTGAGTTTCTGCCATTAAGTAGTCGGCAACAGCGGCAGCGCGGGCGGCAGAGAGGTCGAAATTTGATTTATAGCGATCGCTAAAACCAACCATTTGGTTGTCGGTATGGCCTTCAACCCGAATAACGCCGATAGTGTTTTCCAGCGCCGTGCCCACTCTCAACAAAGTGGCTTCGAAATTCCTACTCAACGTCGCTTCGCCGGACACAAAACTATCGGCCTTGGTCAGGCGAATTAACACGCTGTCGCCCTGCTTTTCGACCTCAGCAATTCCGTCTGCGATCTCATCAGAAAGCGCAGACTTTATCTCCTCGATGCTGCTAAGTGTTGTCACCAAGCGGCCTTTGGGCTCCCATCCTTCCTCCCTTTTCATCATCACGTCAGTGAGGCCCGATGTCGTCAGATCATGGATCTTATTCGCAATTTCAATGGTTTCTTGGCTAACACCGCCTAGCCCACGCCCCGTTTTGCCCCTAGAGCCTTGATCACCCTCGGTCATTTCAACAACGACTTTTTCCCCGTCAATGTTGACGTTTACCTGGCCGGTCTCGATTTCGTGTTCCAACTCCTCGAGTACCTGGATGTATTGACCTTGGATCGTAGAAACGGCGTCGCCGCGTTCGGTCATCTGCTTCAGATATTCTTGAGTTGTATCATCTGAGTTTTGGGTCGCGTCATCTAAGATGGTGTTTTCTGCCTCGGAGGGTGTGTACTGAGTTTCCAACAAGGTTTCGCCCATGGGAATTTCGAGCTTCGGCACGATACGCTCGACACCAAAAGCCAGTTGCAGTGCGCCGGCCACCTCCTCAGCACGAGGTGAGTCGATGACCGATTGCGCCAAAATGAGCACAAAAAAAGCCATGAGCAATGTGCCAAGATCAGAGAAGGTTGCCATCCACGGCGGTGCGGTTACTGGGCAATCGAGCTCGTCCAACTGAACAGCTGCCGCCGCAGGTTTGTAAGAATTCGACTCCTGCGCATCGAGGGCAGCAGGCTCTTTCAGAGCATCGCTCACTTAGGCAGCTTCCTGCTCGGCGGCTAATTCAGCCCGAGCTTTCGGTGCAAGTCGGGTTGAAAGGCGATCAGCGATAACCCTTGGGTTGGTGTTACCTTTGACAAGCAAAACGCCTTCCTTGATCAGCATACACGCTTGCAAATCGCTTTTTGAGAAAGAATCGAGCTTTTCGGCAAAAGGCTTAAAGAAGACATAAGCAAAGATAGCACCCCACATAGTTGTCAACAGCGCGATCGCAAAGGCGTCTCCAATTGACCCCAAGTCATCCATGGTCTTTAACATAGCCACCAAACCAATCATCGTGCCTACCATGCCCATGGAGGGCGCAACTTCTGCCATAAACTTCAGATATTCAACTGCGCTTTTGTCCCGCTCTCTCGTCAGAGCTATTTCTGTCGTGAGAGTGGAATCTATGACGTCGGCATCTACCCCATCAACCACCATATTGACGGCGTTTTGCAGAAACGGATTCTTAATTTCCACGTTCTGCATGGCTATGGGTCCGTCGCGTCGGTTGATGTTCGCGAGTTCAACTATCTCGTTAACCAGACCAAGGGGCTTAGGCGGCGAGTAAAAGAAGATGGTTCCAAAAGATTTGAACATGTTGACGGTGTCAGCGAATGATCCACGAGCTATGCCTGCGCCCAGGGAGCCAAAAAAAACAAAGGCAATCTCAACGCCTTCTTGAAAGAAGGCAAACACAATAGGAAGTTTGGTGCCGTTCATCATGTAAAGAATGGCGCCTACAGCCAAAACAAGACCGATAATCGCTGGCAATGCTCTTCTCCCTGCAACGTTTAATGAACACCAGAGGTTAAATCGCCGAGCGCGAAAGCTCTAGCAAATTCTCCTCAGCCCGGAAAGAAATACTGGAACGATAGCTAATGGATAGTTGTGTACAGGGCGCTCATTGCGCGACCGAATGCCACGCAGTTCTCAGTTCATCCAAGGCCTCATAAATAGTCTCTATGGCCTGAACGTCTTTTTCGTCTTTCGCTTTTTTTAAGCTGGCTGCAATAGAAGTGTAGGTAGCAAAAAGGCTTTGGGACAGTTCGCTGCCGTCGTCTGTATCCAAAACGAATCTTAGGGACAGTACTATCTGAAGTGCGTGGAGTGTAGATTGGTGAAAAGTCTCTAAATCTCTAGCCCTAGAGGACTGTATTGCACGAACTAAGAGAATACAGGCTTTATCGAACAGCATGGCCATCAAATTAGCAGCCGACGTGGTTGCCGCTACATCTTGTTCCTCCACTTCAAGATAACTGCTGAAGCCTTTTGCTTTTTTTTCCATAAAAAGGCCGGTTCTGTTGCCGTCATTTACGGTAACAGCAGAACCAGATGCAAACAAATATGCTGCATTAGAAAAGTCCATAGCAGCCGGCTTCTCTTGAGATTTTTTGACACGAGTGGGCAAGCCCTGGGTTTAGAAAGGGAGGACGCGGATACGCTTGACGAAAAAAAAATCGATGGCTGTCCACTTCCATTTTCCGCAACCTGAGTTTAATTGAACACTACTAACGAGGTCGTACACTTACTTATCGGTTACCCTACTGGTTCTCCGATGCGCCGCTCACTGTTTGCCAAGCGCCTCGAAGTTCGGCTAGTGCGAGATAAATTTTACCGAGGTCTGAATCGTTCCTTTCTCGCTTGGCTTTGAAAATGGAAGCAGCAATTGACGTGTATGTGTCTGCCAGTCGTTCGGCCAATTCACCGCCTTCTTCCATATCCAAAATTTCTCGCAGGCCCAGGACAATTTGCATAGCTTTACTGGTAGATTCGTGAAACATCTCGAGCTCGCCCTTGGATAGTGCATTTTTGCTCTGTTGCACGCTCGAGCATGCTGTGTCGAAAAGCAGCGCGACCAATTCTTCGGGTGACTTCTCTGCAGTGCGATCATGCAGATTGGTCGCTTTATAACTTTTGAGTGCCTGCGCTCGTCTCATCGAAAAATCCTTTCAAATGCATCGTCGGGCTCGAATACCTTGATAAAAATATCGGTACGGCGATGATTTTCTTTAGGCCTTAGATTTAAACAAGGCGTTAAAGGCTTTCGATTAGTGAGATGCTCCGCACCCTCCTATGTCCCACTACGTTAATACTTCTTCAGCCGATACGGTCCTAAATTAGATGCGTGGCTTAAGTGGTCAGGCGCCTATTTAGGAAAATGCATTTGGGAGGCGGTAAAGTCGCCTAGAAAAAAGCTCTAATTACGCGCTCAAAAGGCACCACTATTAAACCCCCTCCCGATTCATGGCGCGGTAAGCCGCGGGCATACTGCGCGAAAAAACAAATTCGGTTACCGCTCAGGCATCGTATTTCCTGATTTTCAAAGCCACCTTATGGCTAGACAAGAAATAAACCGTGACCGTTTATCCAGACATCGCACAAATACTATGCGGCAGTACCTTTTAATAGAGCGATTATTAGCTCATCAGCGCTACGGGCCTGAGCTTGGACTGCGAGGGATACTTTTTGCAGCATTTGAGCTTTAGCTAGCCGAGCCGCTTCGACGGCAATATCGGCGTCGCTGAGGCTTGACAGCGATGTAACTTTGTTTTGGTACGTCCGCTCGTTAACACTCTCACTAAAAGTCAACCGACTCTCGGCCGCGCCGATTGTGCCCCTCAACGTAGCTACCTGATTAAGAGCAGAGTCAGCGATCGTGATCGCCTTCGCCGCATCAATTGACGTTGCTAATGAGGCAGTTGAAAGGGGGGCAATGGCCGAAGAAGCCGTGCTGAGATATCCTTGTGAAGCTGTCCCGGACTGCGTGACGCTAAACGAGGAATCTGCGCTTAACCGAATTGTGCCTATAACTCTGGTTGCATCTGAAGCCCCGCTTGCGCCCAAAGAAACAGCACTGCCTTGAGTTGTTGTCCCGTCGATTTGAACCGCTTGAACGGAAAGCCCAGTGTCAGAATCGGCATTCTCCACGGTTAAGTCGTCGCCATCAGCGTCGTGGAGGAGGACTTTGAAATCCGAGGTTGCGCTCGCGCTCACGCCGGTGTTCGTCGATATAGCGTTAATCGCTGTCACAGCACCTGAGACATCGGACGCACTTATAGAAAAGCTAGCTGTAGATGTGTCATTTATTTTAATGGTGTAAGTCGTAGCGCTTACGTCACTAGTCTCGAGCAATGCGTAAGTCTCCGCGATTGCGGTCACGCCTGTTGTGCTCGAAACCGAATTGATTTTTGTGGCCATTGCCTTGGCGGAATCATTAGCAGCGGCCTCAATCGTAGTTCCCGCGATAGTTACGTCCTCGTTGGCAGATGTGTCGTTAGCAGTTGCAGAAGTGGCAGCGGAGGTGGCAGCCCGTGTGCTGCCTGTCAACATATAGGCACCAAGGTTTGCGGCACTCGAAGAGGTAAGAGAGACTGACACATTTGAGGTCGTTGAAGGTCCTATCTGATAGGTTTTAGTGGTGAATGTGCCGTCCAAAAGTTTCGTGCCATTGTGTACCGTGTCAGCCGACAGTTGCGTTATTTGATCTGTAACAGCCGTAGCCTCCGCCTGGATGGCGGTTCTTCTGGTAGCAGTAGTGGCTGTATTGCTTGCCTCAATGGCCAGCTCCCTAAACCTGTTCACTAAATCACTTACCTCGTCTAGCGCGATATCCGCGGTAGACAAAGTAGCTAGGCCTTCGGAGGCATTTTTTGCGTATCGCAGGGCCGCTGAAGCACCAGCGCGCAGCGTTATTGATGAGTGTAAGCCTCCTACGTTGTCTCTAGCGTGGTTCATTTGAGAGCCCGTAGAAATTCTTAATGCGCTCTCCTCAATTTCGCGGCTTAAATTACGTAAGTTACTGAAATTGCTGTAAATACTGGCTGTGTTTATAGATATGCTCATTTTTTGCTCCTTTATATTGGCCGGCAATAACTTGCCGAAAATTGCGGCAATTTATTGCCGGTTACTTCGCCGTTATCGGAGCAAAACAGGAAAACTTGAGCAAATTTAGTAGAAATATTCAGCGGCGAGGGCAACTAGACGCGCGATTAAGGGGCAGCCCAGATTTTGATCCGGCCGATGTTTGAGGAATTTTCAGCGGCTGCTGCTGACGTAGTCGGGACTAAAGGGATTTTTGAGTTTTTGGATGCGCTGAGGGTTAGGAAAAGTTGCGCGTGTTGTCGCCGCAGTAAGCGTATCTCTAAATTTTCTGCGCCCAAAAAACGTACATGGAACTAAAGAGGTCTGGGTTGGCTTCTTCTACCGGCGCCCATGATCGGAGCGATTCTGGAGAGAAGCCTTCACCCGCTTGTGTTTTCAACGCCTGATAGATTGCTTGGTTAGCACCGCCGAAATCGAAACTCAGAAATCTCAAACCTGAATTTTCCAGGAGGGTCTCTAATTCGGGCACTGTGTAGAGATGCTCTTGGGGATGAAATAAAAGGTCTCTGAATTCGTTACCCGAAAAAAAATCTCTCCACCTTGTTAACCCGAGAGTTTTTTCGTCAGATTCATCCTTCAGCAGAATTTCTCTGAAGTTTCTTCTGCCTGCTTCGGTGTTTTCGAGCTTTAAATTTTTGAAGAGTTTTCTGTACCCCGCTAGAGATCTGCGCGCCGCTTGACTGTAGAGGGCTATTTTAAAAAGCCCTCCCGGCTTAATAAGGTTGACTAGGGCGTTAAGTCCGGACCTGGGCTTCTCTAAGTGATGCAAGACCCCGCAGCAGTCTATAAGCTCGAACGTCCGATCAACTGGGGCCAAAGACATTATGTCAGCTTGATACCATTCGATATTTCGACAAGAGCTTTCGATTTGTTTTCGCGACCCGTACGCAAGGCTTGCCCTGCTGAGGTCAATCGCGATTACTGCTTTGTTGGTCATAGACACGTACTCGAAAGCCGTTCGTCCTGTGCCGCAACCAGCAACAAGTATTGACGGATTACTTAAATCAAAGCCGTCGTCTTCCGGTAGCCTGAGCCCCAGTCGTCTGAATGCTCGGTAAAAATCCAAATTTGATCTGTAAGCAGCGCTCGTCCATTTTGGATACGGGCTTTCTTCGTACATTGCTCGCACAATTTCTGAAGTATTGTTTTTGAGTTTTGTTAGTTGTGGGATTGTCTTTGCGATAGCGCGTTCTTGAATTGGATCCGCGAAGTGAAACTTAAACCACACCTCGCTGGTAAATTTTTCCCGGTTACTTTCATAGTAAGCGGAAGACCAGTCCTTTTGAGCTAAACGCCGATAGCAGGCTAAAAGTAAGAGATCATCCAGATTAATATCCTCGGCACAGCGAATCCGTGCATCCAAACGACCTTCTAGTTCCGCAGCCTTTTCCGTTTCGCTGGTGGTCTCTGCATAGATAAAGTCGTTCAAAAGACATTGAATCGAGATCATTGAGAGTACGAAAAGCCGATCTTGTAAATCTTTAAGCTCCACCTCGGCAAGCAGCAGAGCCTTACGAAGGTTGGTGATGGACCGTTCTAATTCCAGGTTGGGAATCGGAAAACTGGTAAGACAAGCGACCAATAGGGGCTGCTCCACGATGCAGCTTGCTACATAAGCGATGAACTTTTTGTCGGATTCGGCTTTTGAAAATAGATCTTTAGTTTTGGGATTTTGAGTAAGCAGAAGCTCCGCGTAGCTCCAGTAATCCTGGTCATATCGCACTCCATCGCTTTTCCGCATTAAATCCAGAAAAAGCCTCTCTAAAACTGCATTGTAAGGGGCTGGCCGATCCTCGATAAAGATGTTGCCAAGCTTCAGTGAATGTCTTGGTTCGTCAGGTTGAAGTTGACGGGCCGCTTGGTGGTGGGAGAGTGCCTCTATGGTCCTGCCCAATTTTCTCTTAATGTCACCGGCGATCTCGTGTAAGTCAGCGTTTTTCGGATCGTTCTCTAGTGCTGACTCTATGGTAGAGACAGACCTATCGGCATCTCCTTCGGCAAGTAAAAGTAGAGACAATCGGGACTGCGCAATAGCACATGTTTCTTTTGTCGTAACGGCTTGATGAATTATCTTTTTGGCAAGGCCATGTTCCCCGCAGTGCATTAATAGCTCGCCGAAAGCGCTTACGAGCTCCGTATCGCTAGGATCATTGCAAAAAATTGCTCGATTTCGTCGATTTTGGCTTTCGGTGAATCGCTTGAAAGTATCACTTTTGTAGCGAGCTCAAGGAATCCCCGACCATTCAATAATGATCGATCTAGGTCAGAAAGTGTCTCGAAGAAAGAGCCGTTCTGCGCTGCAATTTCTAGAGGAAGGAGTCTGCTCGGAGGACGGGTGGCCATGGCGGCTTCTCAAATAAAGCAGCCCAAATCTAAATGGATGTGCCGAGATATCAAGTTTTGTTGCAAAAAATCGCGCTTGATAGAGATTAGGCTGCCGCGTGATATCCGTGCGGTTAAGAAAAAATCCAGACCAAAAAAAACCGCCGAACTTTCGTTCGGCGGTTTTCTTGGCCTTAGCGGATCTGCTACTGGAGAAGTTGCAGAGCCAGCTGAGGTGCAGCGTTAGCCTGGGCCAACATCGCTGTACCTGCTTGAGCCAGCACCTGTGCGCGCGCAAGCGCAGCAGATTCAACAGCGTAGTCAGCGTCCTGGATTGCAGCCCTTGACTCAGAGTGTTGCTGGGAAACGGCTCGTAAGTTGCTGATGGTATGGTCTAGGCGGTTGGACATAGCGCCTAGGTCGGCACGGCTTGCACTTACCTTAGCCAATGCAGCGTCGATTGACGCAATGCTTGAAGCCGCGGCAGAAGCACTGGACACATTAATGCCACTTGTCGATCCACCTGACGAGCTCGCACTGGAAGGATCGCCTGTGATGACCACACCGAGTAGATCAGCTACCGCATCACCACCACCGTTCGCAAGCGTGTCAGCAACATCGATAGACGCAGCATAGTTCGCCATTCCAAAAGTGATTGGTCCGGTCTCGCTGGTGAAGGTCAACTTACCTGTGAAGGTAGTTTTTGTTGTAGCGATGTCTGACAGAGAACTTGCCTTGGTGTCGATCAAGTTACTTCCGTCGGCACGCTCAACCGCTTTGATGTTGTTGTCCGCAGTGTCTGTCAACTCGATAGAGGCGCCAGACGCAGAAGTGAGTTTTATTACACCGCGGGTGTTGTCGTAGACCTCAGCACGGATATCCGAACCGATAGCGGCCATGTCCGTGTTGATCTCGGTCGCCAACGTCGAGAATGTCCCGTTCGCGCCGCCCGAAGCCAGTTGCGCACCGTTTAGGAGGAACCCAGTAGCGCTTACAGCCGATGTACCTAATGTCGCGCCCGTAGCTAAGTACAAGAACAACTCGTTGCTGGCGGTTGCGGTTACGCCTGATTGCTGTGCGACGCTATTGACAGCCGCTGCGAGGTCACTGGCCTGGATTTCGTCGTCAGCAACCAGGGGATCTGTGCGTCCAATTTGCACGCCATTGACGGTTAGGTCGTGTACGCCTGTGATTGATGTGGTGTTAACGATGTGCTCACCTACGAGTGTGTGTGTCGTGCCGTTATCACCGCCGCCATAGGTACCAACGCGCAGACCCATGTTTGCGATGTCATCCGTGTCGGAGTCGCCGTCTGCGTCAGTTCCAGCTGCGAGTGTAATTGCAGAACCGTCGTTGCTTGTCAGATAAAGAAATCCTTGACGGCTCTCTGTAGCGGAGAAGCCAGTTGTGGCTGTGCTGCTGTTGGCAAACGTAAGCTGACGGCCAAGGTCATCAACGATTCTCAATCCGCCGTCTGCTTTTACGGTTGCAGTTACGAAGGAGTCTTTACTGGAGATCTCTGCAGCCAGCTCTTGCATATTGCTGGTTGGTCCGATCTCGTGAGCGAGGTCGGCTGATCCGTCGAATGAAGCAATAGTAAGGGTTACTGTACCGTCAGTAACGCCACCGGCTTTTTGTCCTTCAAAAACAGTACGAGCGCCAGCTGTTACGCCGTGCAGGTGAGTGTTGGTATTGATCGCCATAGCAAGATCACGTGCAGCACTGGTTCCGTCAAAGTCTAAATTCTGGGGTCGAGTGAACTGTTGGCCCTCATATTCATGGGTTGGCGTTTGATCGCCACTCCACCAGTTTTGGCCGTTGATCAAAAGATCGTCAGCATCTAGGACTGTGCCGGCCACAGTAGAGACGATGCCCCCAACCACGGTTGCGTCAACAGAACCACCTGCGCCACTGCCCAAGCCCAAGGCCGAAGACGTTGAGCTGGCGATGTTCAGCTGCATCTTTGACGAAGCTTCTGTTCCGATTTGGAAAGACAGCTTTGCTGTGCCGTCAAGTAAGGAGATATCGTTGTACTTAGTATCGCCTGCGATCCGATCGATTTCAGAGGTGAGCGTGTTGAGTTCAGATTTGATGGCACTTCGGTCGCTCGCAGATAAGGTTGAGTTAGACGCTTGAACGGTTAACTCTCTCATGCGCTGAACGATGTCAGTGATCTCTACTAAGGCTGACTCTGCTGTTTGAGCAAGGTTGTCAGCGGCAGAAGCGTTCTTTACTGCTTGGTTAAGCCCATTAATTTGAGCGGTGAATTTTTCGGCAATCGCCAAACCAGCTGAGTCGTCTGCTGCGGAGTTGATCCGCTTGCCGGTGGAAAGTCTTTCCATAGCTGTAGCTTGCATATCCTGCGCATTCGACAGGGCACGCTGAGCCGTCAACGACATTGTGTTGGTGTTTATGTAGATAGTCATGTTTTGTCTCCCAAAGTTGTCTACGGGAGAGTTATCGTCTCGACCCTCAATTTCTTTAACCGAAATTCTGACTAATTCTCTAAGCGGAAAAATTATGCCGCTTAAACGGGATCCAAGGAAAAATACTGCCGCCGTACGCATACCGTTCTAAAGTGTTTCGATAAATGTGGACACAACTGCAGCGTTTTGCCTTTTTAAAATTTACGACCAAAACTAAGTATCCATGGTTTTTCGAAATGGCGGGAAAAGGGCGCTAGGGCCTCCGCGATTGATGGCTATGCGCGATGTGGTGTGCGAGCAAGATAAGTAAGTTGCGGTAGACTGGACTCGAGAGGCTCTGGGTGGTGTCGCCAAAAATTATGGTAACCGGCCACGTCAGATTTTTTTGAGCGCGCATTAAGGGCGAGGATAGCGATGCCTAGGTGTGTTGGTGTCGGCTCAGGCGGACGAGGATGCCTAACGGTAAGCACAACACGGTCTCCCAAAAGTAAAGGCCTCGGGGGCTTTGCTTCTTTTGGGAGACAGCGTGTTGTAGACAGCCCCCAAGGCAAGAATATAGTCGGGTTAAAACGATGAAACTTTAGTGCTTTGCTCTAATTGCGTGGCTGCCTTCTGAATTACCTTTGCACTTTGGAGAGGTCGTGATCTTGGTGGCCTGTTAACGGTTAAACACCTCATAGCGGATTAATTTTCGAATGAACAGGAATCATGGGCAAAAACCCGATTGATTAGTGTTTGTTCGATGATTACTCAATTACGCACTTGAAATTCTAACATATATATAGAGCCCAAAACGTTACTTTCTCGTTCTTTTCGTAGGGTAAGATCGGCTCGATGAAGAATTTTGTAATCAAAAGTGTCGCAAAGTTTCTTAATGTACGAGGGATTGTGAGCATACCGACCGCTACGGCCTAACTGATAACCGTCTTCTTGGCTCGTCTCTATTGAGAATACGAATCGGCCGGTTCGGTCGTTTCTGGTTTTTACCAATTCAAAAACTTCGCTAAGGTCACCGATATAGATAAAGACATCTGCTGCAAAGAAATAATCGAACGATAGAGACCCGTTGCGCAGATATTGAATAATATCTGCGTGCCACAGCTGCTTGTAAGCATTTTTTTCAACAGCCACTTTCAACATTTCCGCAGAAACATCCACGCCTTCTAGCTCAGCGAAAATATGCTTCACAGATGCCCCGAGTAGGCCCGTCCCACAACCCAAATCAACGGCGTTAACCCTAGACTCATTTTTTTCATACGATTCTACAAGCTCCCTGATGGCGTCCGGTGCCGCGTAATCGAGTTTGAGTAATAGCGATTTTTCGAAATTGGGCGCATATTCATCAAACAGCCCCTCAACTACTGCTCGAGGAGGAGAGGGGACATTTTTGCCCGTGAGTGCATCCAGAGCGAATTGTGCGGCGGGGTAATTCGGTTTGATTTCTAAAGCTCTGCGGTACGCTTTTTTCGCGGCTTCGTAGTCCCCGGCCTCGCGGTACCAGACTCCAATATTTTTATGAGCTTCTGCGATTTTCGGATTGAGCCTGATGGCGCGCTTATAATGCTTCAGCGATTCGGATTTCTTTCCAAGCGCTTTCCACGCATTTCCCAAGTTATTGCTGATTTCCCCGCTGTCGGGACGCAGTTTCTGCGCTTTCTTGAGAAGTGCTATCGCTTGTTTCGGCCGCCCCGTGGAAATCAGTGTCTTCCCCAAATTATTCAGGATTGGAACGCAGTTAGGTTGGCGCGTCAGCAGCTGTTCGAAGGTTGCAATGGCAAGCTGGTAATTCCTAAGTTCGGCGTGCGCAAGGCCAACAAGATTGTAAATTCGATCGTCGTTAGCGTACTCCTTCATGAGTTCGCCGCCGCGGACAGTTACATCCCGAAATTCGTTCCTTCGGAAGAGAGCCATTACCTCGTTCCATACGCGTTCCGGCAACACAGATGACCTACTCATCGAATCTCCAACTTAAGATGCGCGCATCAAAGCACTTTGCAGTTTTAAAGTCGCTCCATTTGACAGATATAGCGCCGCTTGAAAGAGGTCTTATTTGAAATAAATTAAAGGTCAAGAGTAGCTGAATAATATTACGCCCTAAAGGTGATATCATTTGGCCGCTTTCAAAAACATGCTGGATCGTCTGAAAAGCTTGTTGGCTAAAGAGCAGTTTGCAAAATTCAAGCGAATCAGTTCGGTGTGTCTTTACGAACCAACCTCCATACGGGTTTATATACAGCGGCATCAGCCGACCTTTTGCTGGGGGTTATGGGCCAGTGTGACTTATCCGTACCTAGAGAAAATTTATCCGAAAACGTCTCGCGAATCGTGCAAAGACGTAAGGATACCAGTTAGCGGCGGGGGGTAATTTTCCGTGCTCTACAAAGAAAAAACCGCCGAACTTTCGTTCGGCGGTTTTCTTGGCCTTAGCGGATCTGCTACTGGAGAAGTTGCAGAGCCAGCTGAGGTGCAGCGTTAGCCTGGGCCAACATCGCTGTACCTGCTTGAGCCAGCACCTGTGCGCGCGCAAGCGCAGCAGATTCAACAGCGTAGTCAGCGTCCTGGATTGCAGCCCTTGACTCAGAGTGTTGCTCTGAGATGGTTTGCAAGTTGCTAACTGTGTGTGCCAGTCGGTTCGACATAGCGCCTAGGTCGGCACGGCTTGCACTTACCTTAGCCAATGCAGCGTCGATTGACGCAATGCTTGAAGCCGCGGCAGAAGCACTGGACACATTAATGCCACTTGTCGATCCACCTGACGAGCTCGCACTGGAAGGATCGCCTGTGATGACCACACCGAGTAGATCAGCTACCGCATCACCACCACCGTTCGCAAGCGTGTCAGCAACATCGATAGACGCAGCATAGTTCGCCATTCCAAAAGTGATTGGTCCGGTCTCGCTGGTGAAGGTCAACTTACCTGTGAAGGTAGTTTTTGTTGTAGCGATGTCTGACAGAGAACTTGCCTTGGTGTCGATCAAGTTACTTCCGTCGGCACGCTCAACCGCTTTGATGTTGTTGTCCGCAGTGTCTGTCAACTCGATAGAGGCGCCAGACGCAGAAGTGAGTTTTATTACACCGCGGGTGTTGTCGTAGACCTCAGCACGGATATCCGAACCGATAGCGGCCATGTCCGTGTTGATCTCGGTCGCCAACGTCGAGAATGTCCCGTTCGCGCCGCCCGAAGCCAGTTGCGCACCGTTTAGGAGGAACCCAGTAGCGCTTACAGCCGATGTACCTAATGTCGCGCCCGTAGCTAAGTACAAGAACAACTCGTTGCTGGCGGTTGCGGTTACGCCTGATTGCTGTGCGACGCTATTGACAGCCGCTGCGAGGTCACTGGCCTGGATTTCGTCGTCAGCAACCAGGGGATCTGTGCGTCCAATTTGCACGCCATTGACGGTTAGGTCGTGTACGCCTGTGATTGATGTGGTGTTAACGATGTGCTCACCTACGAGTGTGTGTGTCGTGCCGTTATCACCGCCGCCATAGGTACCAACGCGCAGACCCATGTTTGCGATGTCATCCGTGTCGGAGTCGCCGTCTGCGTCAGTTCCAGCTGCGAGTGTAATTGCAGAACCGTCGTTGCTTGTCAGATAAAGAAATCCTTGACGGCTCTCTGTAGCGGAGAAGCCAGTTGTGGCTGTGCTGCTGTTGGCAAACGTAAGCTGACGGCCAAGGTCATCAACGATTCTCAATCCGCCGTCTGCTTTTACGGTTGCAGTTACGAAGGAGTCTTTACTGGAGATCTCTGCAGCCAGCTCTTGCATATTGCTGGTTGGTCCGATCTCGTGAGCGAGGTCGGCTGATCCGTCGAATGAAGCAATAGTAAGGGTTACTGTACCGTCAGTAACGCCACCGGCTTTTTGTCCTTCAAAAACAGTACGAGCGCCAGCTGTTACGCCGTGCAGGTGAGTGTTGGTATTGATCGCCATAGCAAGATCACGTGCAGCACTGGTTCCGTCAAAGTCTAAATTCTGGGGTCGAGTGAACTGTTGGCCCTCATATTCATGGGTTGGCGTTTGATCGCCACTCCACCAGTTTTGGCCGTTGATCAAAAGATCGTCAGCATCTAGGACTGTGCCGGCCACAGTAGAGACGATGCCCCCAACCACGGTTGCGTCAACAGAACCACCTGCGCCACTGCCCAAGCCCAAGGCCGAAGACGTTGAGCTGGCGATGTTCAGCTGCATCTTTGACGAAGCTTCTGTTCCGATTTGGAAAGACAGCTTTGCTGTGCCGTCAAGTAAGGAGATATCGTTGTACTTAGTATCGCCTGCGATCCGATCGATTTCAGAGGTGAGCGTGTTGAGTTCAGATTTGATGGCACTTCGGTCGCTCGCAGATAAGGTTGAGTTAGACGCTTGAACGGTTAACTCTCTCATGCGCTGAACGATGTCAGTGATCTCTACTAAGGCTGACTCTGCTGTTTGAGCAAGGTTGTCAGCGGCAGAAGCGTTCTTTACTGCTTGGTTAAGCCCATTAATTTGAGCGGTGAATTTTTCGGCAATCGCCAAACCAGCTGAGTCGTCTGCTGCGGAGTTGATCCGCTTGCCGGTGGAAAGTCTTTCCATAGCTGTAGCTTGCATATCCTGCGCATTCGACAGGGCACGCTGAGCCGTCAACGACATTGTGTTGGTGTTTATGTAAACGGACATTTTCAGATATCTCCATTGGTTAGTTTCGCTGACGCTTTACGCGTCCGCGTCTCCCAAAATGTCTACACCAGAGATATCGTCATCGACACTCGTTTCTTTAGAGTGGTTGTAGTGTTTATTGCAAACAGGATCGTTTTTGCCGGGCGCGCACTCCCAAAGGCAAAGTATTGCCGGAGTCGGCATGGTTTTTGGCTGTTTAGGTGGCCAGGTCGCTGTTCACTTAGCCGTTCAGGGTCTTGGAACTAAGCTGTATTACAGCTTTGAAACCTTTGGCGGGATTTCAGGCTTTAGTGACTAGATTACTGTGCCGACACACTACCGAATCCCATCCCATAGTTGTGACACAGCCGCCCGATTGTTGCGGTGCGTTGATTAATCTAGTCTCTATTGTTGTACGGTAGATTCTCGAAAGTGCTCGTCAGGCTATCTCCGAGAGTATTCATTTCATTGACAACTCGAGCCATTGCCGCGAACTGTGCAGTGTACCGCTGCTCTAACCTAAGGAGTTTGGACTCTAATGCCGTTAGATCCTCGCCGAATTTAGTGACATTGTCGTTCACCGTGTTTATCCGTGTGGTGAAGTAGCCTGTCGAGCTTGATAGGTCTTTTATGTATTTTGAAAGGTCGCCCGCTATTCCCCTGTTTGCATCGCCCGCGTTAGTCTGCGCGTTCGTGTCTGCACTGAACATGGTAACGATGTCCTCATAATTAGCCGCCAGTGCTGTGTCCAAGGTGGTCTCGTCGAGTTCTAACACGCCAGTTTTTGTGATTCTTATACCGATGTCCGATAACCGTGTGATCGAGTTACCCGGTGTGGACGAAATACCTGTCAAAGTATCCTTAATTTGCCTTTCGATTTGTCTTGCAACCGTATTTCCAGCCAACTCTCCTCCGCTGGCTCGATCTGTAAGAGATTTTAATGTTGTAAGCGTCTCGTTCGCGGTTGTCACAAAACTTTTTAGTTCATCTTTTAGTGCACTTTTATCATTGTTAAAAGTGACGTTTGCTGCCCCAGAGGTGGCCGTGTGCAGGGCGATAGTTGCCCCGGTTATTACATCGTTGAAAGTGTTCGACGCTCTCGTGAATGTGACGCTGTCTACAATGATGCTAGCATCGGATGCAGTTTGGAGGCTTGTGAATGACAAATCGCTGGGAGGCGCAGTAACGCTGAAAGTATTGGCGCTCCCAGTCTTTCCAACTAATTGGATTTTGTAGGTTCCATCGGTGCCGGTTTGTAACAACTCGGCAGTGACGTCAAGATTGGCATCATTTATCGCATTCACGACGCCCGTGGGTGTCGCAGAAGTAACGCGGACGGTGGTTGATGTTGGATTTGATGCCCCTATTGCGATTGTCAGATCGAACGCGTTACCGCCGTTAATGGCGGTATCAGCACTAGTAAAAGATCCTGAAATCTCTCGCCGTTCTGCTGCAATGCTATTAACAGTTACCGCGTGAACGGCCTCTTTTGCCAAGCTGTTGGCAGTAATCGTTAAAGCTGTAGTCTGAGTATTGGCTACATTGATGTTACTAAAGTCGACGGCATCGTTAAGCTTTAGAAGCTGGTTATCGAGGCTTCCGAGTGCCGAAACAGCCTTTCCGATTCCTGAAAGCTCTAGCTCCGCTGCCTCCATTTTCGAATCGATTTGACCTTTCTTTGGTGCTCGTTCCGCTTCGACAAGAGCGGATACCAGAGCCTTTGTATCGAACCCTGCACCGGCGTTGAGCGCGTTGACGTAATCGATGGTTGCCATAGGTACCTCTTTTTTTACATCCCTAGCAATAATCGCGCCAAGCTTACGTAAAATCCCTCCAATTAAGGATCTTCTCATATAATTTCCGTTAAAATGGGCAGGTTACTTGCGCCTGCAATTATTCGCAGCTCGCTGTTTGTCTTACTGCAAGCTCTTTTGGATGTCCGTAAGTTCAGTCGATATTAGCAACCGGGGTAATATAAATTTAATCCGATTTAGCCAGAGCGGCGGGTTAGAAATAAAACGACAGAGATGGCGCTGAGTCTCTCGGACCGGCCCACCCCGATTACATTTACCTAGTTCAAAATAACCACTTGATTAAAACCAACCGCCTGAAATACATCGGAGCAGTGGAGTAGTTCTTGAGGCGAGCATCCTTCAACGCGGGCTTTCGACTATTGCTTGTCTTTTCGTTCTAAAAAAAACTTGACCAGAAGTAGCAATGGAAACCCTATTGCCAGCACCGCGAGCGCGTTTGATATTGTTACCAGATCTGAAACTAAAATTAAGAGTTGACTGTTATCCCCGCCAGATCTCAACCCCAGATAGAAAAGGCCGATCGTCACGCACGGAAAGATGAGAACCGTCCTTAGAAGTTTACACGCACGACAGCTGCCGCCGAGTCCATTCATCGCAGCGAAAGTGTTCTGCTGCCAATTTTGTCGGTTATTCGACATTCTAGATTATAGCCTTGACAACTTTCTAACATAATATTTCAGCCTAAATCGTAAGCTTCCTGTGACTGACCTCGTGCGGGCCGCTCACGTGCACAGATTGCAGACGATAGCATATTAGATAGGCTTATGATCCGCGCCCATAAGGAATCATTTGGTGTCCTTGAAAAAAGACGGACTCGCCAAATTTAGTCGATTTGGCTAGAGTTAATTGTCACCTTTTAGGTTACTTGTTTTGCAGCACACAATTATCGGTTCTAGCGACAAGACCCGCCGATTGCAGCAATTGATCGACTCAATTGCACCGGCGGACGTGAGTGTGCTCGTTACCGGCGAGAGCGGTTGTGGCAAGGAACTGGTCGCTCAGGCAATACATGGCCGGTCAGAGAGGCGTCATCGGCCGTTCATTGCCGTCAACTGCGGCGCCATTCCCGCGGACCTGTTAGAGAGTCAACTTTTTGGACACAAAAAGGGGGCTTTCACCGGGGCGATTGCCGATCATCGCGGTAAGCTGCAAGAAGCTGATACTGGCACGTTGTTCTTGGATGAAATCGGTGACATGCCCTTAAGCATGCAGGTTAAGTTGCTGCGGGTGCTGCAAGAGCGCAATGTCACACCTATAGGCTCGAATCAGCTGATTGATATCGATATTCGTGTGGTGGCAGCAACCCACCGCAATCTTGAAGACGAGATCGCTGCAGGCCGTTTTCGAGCGGACCTGTTTTACCGACTCAACGTACTGCCTGTGCAGGTCGTACCGTTACGTGACCGCCGATCAGAAATCCCCGAATTAATTGCACATTTTGCTGAAGGGCTTAAGTCCGCAGCTCAGCCGATTACGCTGGCGCCGGGGTTATCCAGCCTGCTGCAAGCCTACGATTGGCCGGGCAATGTGCGCGAACTGTCAAATACTGTGCACCGACTGTCGGTTTTATATCCGGGCCAACGGCTCGACCTGTGCGATGTCGACGCGACCATGCTGCCGCCTGGCGCGCTGGAGGGCCTATCTGAATTGCCGCCCCCCAGTGGGGATGATGGTGCGGATGCTTTCAAGGGCCTAATTGAAGCAGAACAGGTGGACACTTCATCCGATGTCGCTGCGCAAAAATTTCTTCAGGACTCGGTAGACGCGCCTGAAAACTCCCAGGTGGATGAGGAATTTGAATCTATTGTCATGCTGGCCCAGGGTTACGAGGACTTTCGGGCCCGAGGGCAGTCGCTTAAGGGCATGCTCAGTGAGATTGAACAAGACCTTATCGCGCGCGCTCTTGAGGAGACCGGTGGTAATGTCAGCCGCTGCGCTAAGTTGTTAAAAATGCAGCGCACGACACTCATAGAGCGGATAAAAAAGTACGAATTGCGCGTCGCATAGCACGCAATCGCCAAAGCGAATAAACGGCGGTGGAGTTGCCGGCTATGCCCCGTCGGATTTTCGTCAACCGGCAATGCTCAGCCTGTAAGATCTTGCCACATTGCATATAAACTATTGAAAATGCTAGGTATTTTTTCTGGCACGCCATTTGCTTCAGACACGGCAATTGTAATGGCAACGAGTGCAGAACAAACATCATGTACGAATCACAACCTATTGAGCTTTATTGGGATAACAGCGCAGATCTGGATGCCCAGACTGTTGCTGCCCTGAACAGTGGCGGCTTTCGGGCCCGCCCCATCGCGTTAAGCCAGCTTGCAAATCAACTGATCGAGAACGAGGCCGGCCCTCGTGTGGTCTGTGTTCAAGGCCGTGTTGGGACGCTAGAGAGTCATCTTCGAGCGCTACGTGATGTGCTCGGGCCACGGGTCTATCTGATTTTGCGGGTCGACAAAAGCGATCTGAACACAGCCATCGCGGGCGTTAAAAGCGGGGTCGATGATGTTGTCACTGCGGATGCTGATTGTGGCGTTTGGCAGAGCGTTGCCGCCTCTGCGCGGTTGCGTCTGCTTAAATACGAGTCTTATGTGTTCGTAGATGAGACCAGTCAACAGCTATTAGCCCTGGTTGAACGGGTTGGTGCGTCTGAGGTCACGGTGTTGCTACAAGGAGCTACTGGTTCTGGTAAAGAAGTATTGGCGCGACTTGCCCACGACTTTTCGCCGCGTCGCGACGGTCCATTTATTCCGGTGAACTGTGCCGCCTTACCAGAGAACTTGGCGGAAAGCCTTTTGTTTGGCCATATGCGCGGCGCCTTTACGGGTGCTACGCGCAATACAGACGGATTTTTCACCCAAGCCCACGGCGGCACCTTGTTCTTAGATGAAGTCGGCGAACTGTCACCGCAGCTGCAAGCAAAATTGCTGCGGGCGATTCAGGAAAAAGAAGTTCTCCCTGTAGGTTCGTCTGAATCTCACAAAGTGGATGTACGGATCGTCTCTGCTACCAATAGGGACTTACGATCCGGGGCTTTGGACAATCCGTTCAGGGAGGATTTGTACTTCCGTATCAGCACTTTCCGTATAAACGTACCGAGTTTGATCGCGCGTTTAGACGATGTTTTACCGCTGGCTAACTTTTTTATCCTTAAACACTCACGGGAAAATCGCTCATTGCAGTTCTCACCTGAAGCCGTGGCTAAATTGCTGGCCTATACCTGGCCGGGAAATGTCCGCGAGCTCGAAAACGTAGTGCAGCGGGCCATAGTGTTAACGACCGGCGAAGTCATTCAGCCCCAATATTTGATTTTTGATGAACCCGCGCCAACAGCACAAACTCCTCCTGTGGCAGACATGACCGCCGGGCCTTTGGCCGCCCAATCGGCACCCGCGGCGAGTTTTGAAAAAACCGATGGCCTGCAGGACGCTATGGAAGCCAACGAATTTCGCATCATTGCAGAAACCATCCGTACGTCGCCAACCCGGCAGGCCGCTGCTGCGGCCCTAGGTATTAGCGAACGCACGCTGCGTTACAAGCTGGCGCGGATGCGTCAGCGCGGCATGGCGTTGCCGCGACGCCGGACGGCTTAGGGGAACAGCATGATTGAAAGCGTATACCAAGCCAAAGTCGGCTCGCTTATGAATCAAATTCGCGCCTACCAAGATCGCGCCGAAATGATTAACAGCGATGTGGTTACTCAGCAAGTTGACCAAACCGAAAAGTCAGGCTTTGGCGACTACATGCGAACGGCTGTTGAAGCGGTTAACGAGACCCAAATGAATGCAGCAGAAATGCGTGACGCCTACGAGCGTGGCGAAGACGTGCCGCTAACTGATGTAGTGCTCGCCATGCAGAAGTCGTCGCTCGCTTTTGAAGCCACGCTACAGGTGAGAAACAAGTTGCTTAAGTCGTATAACGACGTCATGAACATGCCGGTTTAACAGGCAAAACAGTAAAACCTACAGAGTAGAATAATGGCCGAACCAGCCCTAGAAACATCGAATCAAGCGTTAGCACCGACATCCACCGGGCGGGTTGCAACGCCGACACCGGCCCCTGCTGCACCGAGTGCGCCCAGCGAGCCGATCATTCGTTCGATACTCAATCAACCAGGTGTTCAGCGAACGTTGCCAGCCATCGTAATGCTATTCAGCCTCGCGGCTCTAGCCTTTATCTACTCCTATGTTTCGGCTCCCGTGGGCCGGCCATTGTTCTCAGAGCTTTCAGATGCAGATCGTCAGGTGGCCTATGATGCGTTGCTTGCCGGAGGCGAATACGGTGCGTATTTGGACTCGAATACGGGTTTGTTGATGGTGCCAGAGGACAAGTATTTTTCTGCCAAGTTATTTCTTGCCAGTCAGAACATACCCCGCAGTGCCAGCACGGCGGGATTCGAGTCGTTGTTGGAAAACAGCTCCTTGACCACATCGCGCAACATGGAGATGGGTTTAATGCGTACCCAACTGCAACGCGATCTGGAACAGACCATTGGCCAAATTGGTTCTGTTCGCAAAGCGAGGGTGCACATCGCCGAGCCCCAGCAAAGTCCGTTCATAAAAAATAGAGCGCCGGCCAAAGCGTCGGTCTACATCGAGCCATACAATGGCCGTCAGCTTACACAGACGAACATCCAAGCCATTGTGCATTTAGTGTCCTCGAGCATTCCTTACCTGCCTGCTGAAAACGTTACGATTATTGATAATCGTGGTGCCCTGCTCAGTGGCCCAAGGGAACAGGACAATGCCATGAGCTTGACGATGTCCCAAACCGAACACGAGTTGTCCATTGAGGACACCTACAGAAGCCGCATTGATCAGTTGCTCGGCGCTATCGTTGGCTACGACAACGTCAACGCGCAGGTCGACGTCATGTTGAATTTTACTGCCGTTGAAACTACCTACGAGGACTTCGATCGCGACAATACAGGGGGCGCTACGCGCTCAGAGTCGGTGAGCCAGGATGAGCAGAGATCTAATAACGAGGGTGGTGCACCCGAGGCAGGGACCTTTGTGGAAACGCCTGGAGCTACAGAGGTGCAAGAAAACAGTACGCAAACCAGCAGCTCAACCACGCGCAATTATGAACTGGATCGAGAAATCCGCTATGTGAAACAGCAAGTGGGTACCATCGATCGAATTACGGTATCCGTCGTCATTGATCCAAAGGCCATACTCGCTGGTGCAGAGGCCGCTGACGCTAATGGCCAAATTTCACCAGAACGCATAGCTGAATTTGAAGAACTGATTAAAGGCGTGATTGGTTTTGACGAGAGTCGGGGTGACGTTATCAAGGTTGTGCCAACGACTTTTAACAACCGTTACGACGATTTCGAAGAACAGCCCCAAACCACTTTCGAGATGATCCAGGGCTATATTCAAGATCCAACTGTAAAGTACTTGTCGCAAACGCTGATCGCGGTGTTTTTAGTGTTGCTGACTTTATTCACTGTGGTGCGGCCCGCAATCAAGTATTACACCGCCGGACGCAGCATGGGTGGCTCAAGTCGCTCTGCTGATGGTGAGCTTTCTGCAGCAGACGTTGAGCGTATTCGCCAGGGCGACGACGGCAACTTAGAAGAAATAAAGTCCAAGCTGATGCCTAAGCGTTCTTCCATTCCGGAAGACATGTTGAACACAGCCAATACCTACGAAGATAAGATCGCAGTGATGCGCATGATGGTTGCAGACGATCCCGGTCGTGTCGCGAACCTACTCAGACGCATGATCAATGCGTAATTCATCTGCCCAAGTAAATCGCGAGAACTAACGTGGCAAAGAAAGATAAAAAGAACGAACCAGTCAAGCCGCCCGAGCCTTCGGCGCTGGAGCGCGAGCTTGCGGCATTAGACTCAACCAAACGGGCAGCACTGCTGATGTTGGTGCTGGGTGAGCAACAAGCCTCAGACATAATCGGTTACTTAAACCGAGACGAAGTCGAGACTCTTGGTACGGCTATGGTGTCGGTAAATGACGTTTCCCAAAGTGCGGTAGATAAAGTGCTCGACGAGTTTATTGGTGAGCTGCGAGGCCAGACCAACTTAGGTCTTGGATCTAAAGACTATGTTGAGGGTGTATTGAAGCGCGCGCTGGGGCCAGAAAAGTCTGCTTCGGTGTTAAGCCGCATATTGCCATCCACGTCCAGCAAAGGATTGGAGATTCTGGCCTGGATGACGCCACAAAATATTTTCGAAATGATTGGTGATGAGCACCCACAAGTCATCGCCATCATCATGTCGGTGCTTGAAGAAGATACCGCTGCAGAATTGCTGGCTCTACTTCCTAGTGAAATGCGCACCGAAGTCATGCGTCGAGTGGCGTTGCTGGACACGGTGCAACCCAGCGCAATGTCCGAGCTGGAGAATGTTGTGCAACGCCAACTGCAAAGCTCGATGTCCTCTCAAGCGGCCCCGACCGTGGGCGGCGTGCGCGCTGCGGCGAAGATTATGAATCGCACCAAGCTAGATTTAGAGCAAGAGGTTTTTGGTGGTCTGAAGGAAATTGACGAGCAGCTTACAGTCGACATACAGGACAATATGTTTGAGTTCGAGGATTTTATAAAGTTGGACCGCCGCAGTATGCAGACCTTAGGTCAGGCGCTGGACCAGGACGAATTGATGTTAGCGTTCCGCGGCGCTCCGCAGCAGCTGATTGACTACTTCTTAGAGAACGTGTCGGAACGACAAGCTTTGGTCATGAAGGACGACATGGAAGTTGCCACGCCTAAACCCATTGCCGAAGTCGACGCTGCACAGAAAAGTATCGTCCGCCAAGCGCGCAAGCTGCAGGAAGCTGGTGAAATAATCATGTCTGCCGGTGACAGCACGGACTATGTTTAGGATAACCCATGACCGATGACGCTTGGTCAAGCGACCCGCGGTTTGCTAAACGTGAAACTGAACAAGGCTTCACGCGTTTAACGGTGCCACCAGAAAAGTCCGCGGGATTTGTCATGGGCATAGAACAAGACAACCTGCCGGTGGACGCCAAGCAGCCGACGCAGGCACCACCAGCCACCAGCTATACTCAACAACAGGTAGATGAACTTGTAGCGGCGGCTCGGGCAGAGGGTCTTGCGGCGGGTGAGGCGAAAGCTGATGAGCAATTTTTGCAGATGCAAACAGAACACAAAGCCCTGGTGGATGCCGAATTTGCTGCGTTCATAGGGGCGTTAAAAGATGACCTTGCGTCTCGCCAACCGTTGTTAAAACCGGTTCGTAACCTTGCCTTGGCGTTGGCAGAACACCTGGCTCGTGTGGAGTTGAGTCAATCACACAGCGCCATCGAGGCGGTGGTTAACACTGCTATCGATGGCTTGGATCCTACTGACCTGGGAGCCATTGAGATTCACGTTTCCGAGGCCTGGGCCAGGCGCTTAAAAGCCGAGCCCCTGCAAGGATTAACGGGAGACTACCCAATTATTGCGGACGAAGACCTCTACGACGGCGATGTACGTCTGCTTGTAAACGATGCTCAAGTTGAAGACCTGGTGGCCCAGCGAGTGCAGCAATTAGCGCAGCAGCTCGATGGTGTGGATTTCGCCGACGTTTTAGAAACAGAATCAAAAGTAGAAGCAGCAACAGAAGCTGGAGCCCAGTCGGCTGCGTTAGCCGATGATGCGGCGGACGCAGACTTCGAAGAATTGCCGCAAATCGACGGCGATAATCCTGGAACAAAGGACTGATGTTAAGTCTCAACAAATACGCTGACAGCATAGTCAGGCAGTTGAAGCCGCCCCGATCGCGTCGCTACGGCACACTCACACGTATTGTTGGGCTGACTCTTGAAGCCAAGGGTGTCAGTGCGGCAGTGGGGTCTATTTGCCGGATATTGCGCCCTGACGGTGAGCATGTGGATGCTCAAGTGGTTGGTTTTGAGTCGGGCAGTGTCTACTTAATGCCTTTGTGGCAGGCTACCGGACTGAGTGCCGGCTGTCGGGTTTACGTACATAAAGAAACGGACACCGCCCTAGTTGGTGATGGTTTACTCGGCCGTGTAGTGGACGCCATGGGTGAACCGTTAGACGCGCAACCCAAGATCACTGGCGGAAGGCCCATGGGTCTATCGGGCAGCACGCCCAACCCACTGGAGCGTACACCCATTGATAAAGTATTAGATGTCGGCATACGGGCTTTGAACGCACTGCTGACCATTGGCTGCGGTCAACGCATTGGCTTGATCGCGGGATCCGGCGTCGGCAAAAGTGTCTTGCTCGGTATGCTTACCAAATTCACTGCCGCTGATGTCGTGGTGATCGGTCTCATCGGTGAGCGCGGTCGAGAAGTTAAAGAGTTTATTCAGAACACTTTAGGGCCCGAAGGCTTGAAAAAGTCCGTAGTGGTGGCAGCGCCAGCGGATGAGTCGCCGCTGCTGAGAATCCGCGCAACGCATTTAGCGCATCTTTATGCCGAGCATTTTCGTGCAGAGGGTAAGAACGTGCTGTTGCTCATGGACAGCTTGTCTAGAGTAGCCCATGCCCAGCGCGAAATCGGTTTGGCGGTAGGTGAACCGCCCACGGCGAAGGGCTATCCCCCGTCAGTATTCAGCCTGTTGCCGAAATTGATTGAGCGTTCCGGTACGGGCCGTGTGGGTGAGGGCACCATTACCGCGATGTATACCCTTTTAGCAGAAGGCGATGACTTAAATGATCCCATTGTCGACATTGCTCGGGCGTCGTTAGATGGCCAAGTGGTGTTGTCACGTGCCTTGGCAGACGCGGCCCATTATCCCGCGATTGATCTGATGGGCTCTATCTCCCGACTGATGCCCACCATTGCGGGTCAGGACCATCAGAATCTAGCGAATACTTTGCGTCGGTTGTGGACCTTGTATCAGCAAAACCAAGACCTGATCAACGTGGGTGCTTATGAAGCCGGTTCGAATCCGGACTTAGACCGTGCCATTGCGGTACGCAGCGAGATGGAGAATTTCTTACGTCAGCCCATGCACGAGCAGGTCACTGCCGATGCGGCCTTGGCACAGTTACAGGAGTGCTTGGCTCATGGCTGAAATGTTTGATCGCCAAATCGACCGGTGGCAACTGCTTGCGGACCGTGTCAAAGATGAACTCACCGAGGTACAAAAAGCACTGGTTCAAGCAACCGCTCGGCGGAATGAAATGGCCGCCGAGGCGGCAAAACTGCGCCAGATGAAGGCGCAGTACCTCGAGGATCTTGCCGCGCAACAACAGCAAGATCACAGCATAGAGACCACGAGTCATTTGCGTCGGTTTCTAGTTCACCTTGACGACACTCTGGCCGCAGTGGACCAACAGATTCAGGAGCTCGATAAGGCTAAACGTCAGGTAGAGCAACGCTATCGTGTGCTCTATCAGGAGCACAGCAAGTTTGAGGCCTTGCGTCATCGCGTAGAACAGCGCAAGGACAGCCATGAAAAACGCGCTGAACAAAGACAGCAGGATTTGTTGAACGTGCAACGATTTTCACGAGTCGATAGGCCCTAGCAGACTGTTGGCACAAATGTTGCCAAGTTAGGAATACAGACGATTACAAAGACAAATACAAAGCCAGATGCCCAAGGCATCGCTTAGTGGGAAAGACAGTAAATGACAGACTCTATCAAGCCCCAGAGTGCTACATCTGCGTCGGAGTTGCCGCCGCGTGGTATGGAAGTCAAGAAAGCGTCCGAGGGTATGCCGACAGGCGACTTTAGGCACCTTTTGCAAAGTCAGGTTGCCGCGCCGCCACACACAGGGGCGGTTGCCAAGAGCAACTTAGTTGAGACTCAGGATATGCCGCGATTGGCCTTGCATGATCGCAGCAGAGAAATCGGTCGGGTCATTTTGACGGGCGGTGACCAAACAGGTCAGGACAGCCAACTGACCCAATTTATGCGCGACCACGGATTTTCTGAGGGCGGCATGGCGGGCTATATGAAGCAAACCATGTTGGGAGCCGGTGCGGCAGTGGCCAAAACCTCGGATGAGCCGGGCCCATTGCCAGTTCAAGAATTGGGCGAAATACCGGTAACGACAGCTCCGGTGGATGCAGCTCTAATAGAGCCTAACTTGACGGCGACGGCGCTTGGTGCGCCAAGCATACCAAGCCAACCGCTGGACACTACTAACGGGATCAGTTCGTCCACACTGGTGAAACCAGAGGCGGCGCTAAGCAGGGAGGCCAAAGTGCTGCCCAACGCGGCATCGGAGTTACCAATTCCCATGCGCAACGAAGCGCTGGCGGACCAAGCATTACAGCCGGTTGGTACAAAAGAGTTGTTAACCGCGCAATGGCCGCAGGTAGCTGACGATCAAAGACAAGCGGCAGCAGCTCAGGCGGCTGCGCTGGAAAGCGGCGAATTGGACATCGAGTTTGCGAACCAACAGCAGTCTGGCCAACGGTCTGGCCAAGGCGAACAGCCGACAACATTTACGCAAAATAATCCTGCATTGAATGAAGAGGCGCAAAATAAGGCGCAGCAGTATCGCGAATGGAGCGAGCGCTTCAGTGAAATGTTGGGCACGCGTTTGGCGGTAGCTGTGCGAGAAGGTTCTTGGTCGGTGCAATTAGACCTGGATGCCATGGACTTGGGTTCGGTCGCGATTCAGTTACACGCAGGTGAAGACGGAATACAGGGGTCGGTGACCTCGTCGGATCCAGTCGTGCGTCAAGTGCTGGCGGAGTCATTGCCGAAGTTGCAAGCAGCGCTAGAAAGCGCCCTCAGCGATAAGCTAGCCAACCCTGCAGTCTCGCTGAGTTTAGGCGCTAACCAACACCCATCTGCCGAAGCATTTAAGACCATCACTTTGTCGGCTCAAGAGCTGGCCCAAGCACTGCCTGCAGACTTCAAAGCAGGTGATGGATTGAACGTTTTTGTGTAGGGTTTGTGCACTCAAAGTTTACACACTGAGGTGATGACATGAGCAGATCAAATTGGTCCATAGTGGTGGTTCTATTATTGCTCAGCGCCGGCTGCGGTGAGGAAGTGGACCCCAACGCGCCAATAATGTGCCCGCCTTTTGATACCGCCGCAAAATACGATAAGCCGACCTCGCTCGAGGATCGAACGCTCTGGAACAGCTGCATACCTAATGATTTGAGAGAGTCTCAGTATCATGCCGTTGAGAAACCAGCGTTGATGGTGAAGATGAAAAATTCACGCAAAATGCTGCAACTGAAACTATCAGTGCTCACAAAGCATGACTTTTTCGCCAAGCTACGGGTACAAACCCATGATCAGGCGTTGCGATCAATCTTTACGGAACGCATGTTGGAGGTCACTGAAGCCGACACGACGGATCCGAATTTTCGCCAGACCCTACGCGCGGACTTTAAGGCCGCAGCAAACGAATTGATTAGAAACTACGAAGGCTACGACTTTGACTTGGTTGCAGACGTTTTAATTACCAGCTACGTGATGGAATAGAGTCGAGTCATGGCAGACGGTGAAAAACTACTTACAGACGAGGAATTGCAGGCCATAGAAGAGGTCGTAGCCTCGGGTGATTTAGAGGGCGAGGGCTACAACGTCGGCATGACCGCCGAAAGCTTCGACCTTACCTCTAAAGACAACCGGCCAAGTTTTGATACCGCGGTATTGGAGCAGATTAACGAGCGTTTTCATCGACAATTGCGCACGGGTTTATTGCGAGAGTTGAAGTACAGCGCCGATGTTGCCATGGGCACGGTAGAAATCATGAACTATGGCGACTACATGAGTAGCTTGCCGTCGCCGGTAAGTCTGAATTTGACCAACATGAGTCCGCTCAAAGGCGAGTCCATTTGTTTT
Organism: K189A clade bacterium; assembly: GCA_902565895.1. GTDB lineage: Bacteria > Pseudomonadota > Gammaproteobacteria > Pseudomonadales > Azotimanducaceae > UBA4421. The sequence goes on along the minus strand of CACFGV010000002.1, from coordinate 40,811 downwards.
ATTGACCCCCAGGTAGTGTTCAGCTGTGTTGACAATTGGTTCGGTGGAACGCCACGACCGCTAAGGGATGTCAGCGAGTCACGTGCATTCAGCGCTACTGAAGAGGTGGTGATGAAGAAAGTGCGCATTGTTGTTTATGCGGCTCTGCTTGAAGCTTGGGCTCCGGCTTTGCGCGTACAGTGCGAGTTTGTGCGTGCCGAACCTAATCCGATGTTGGCGAACATCGCGGCAGACCATGAACTGGTGGTCATCAATCGATTTAAGATCGGTAATGGAACGGATGCGTTGGGGGCGATAGATATTGTGCATCCTTTCGAGAGTATCAATCTTGTGCGGGGGTCGCTGACGAAAACGGCCGTTGCAACTCGCAGCGAGAGTCGGATGGAGCGCGAATGGGCCCAGCGACTATCGAAGACCTTGGATGAGGTTTCGTTCGAAGCGGTTGTTAACGCGGGCGCAATACCGATCTCTTTAGCAAAATTGAATGGGCTTAAGGTTGGCGATGTGATCTCTTTGCAAGAGATGGGTCGATCAGAATTATGTGTAAACGGACTACCGATTTACGAAGTTGAAATGGGCAGCCGCGGTGACCATGCCGCGGTTAAAATAGTAGCGAGTACCATGGCTGGACACACCAATGAGTGAAAACGTTGAAGAACCAACCCAAGCGGTTGAAGCTGATAACAACGATGCCCTAGAAGCCGGATCGTTGGACCAAGATTTAATACGTTCAATACCGGTAACACTCACAGTAGAGTTGGGCTCGGCAAAGTTAAAACTCAAAGACCTACTGCGGCTGGCTCAGGGTAGTGTGCTTGAGTTGGATACCGCAGCAGGCGAAATGCTGGACCTGAAGGTCAACGGCACGACCATCGCAAAAGGCGAAGTTGTCACCGTAGGCGACCAGTTGGGCCTGACAGTTGTCGAGATCGTATCGCCCATGGAACGCGTCAAGCCCGTCTAAGGCGTGGAGAGTTTCGACCCCATTCTGGGCCTGCTGGCGTTTTTGTTCGTTATCGGGCTTCTGCTTCTGACCTTGTGGTTCTTGAAAAGCAAAACGGCCCTGGGCGGCACCAGTGGCAAGGCTAATCTGCGCATTATTGATACTCTGCGTATTGATCCCAAAAACCGGGTGTGCGTGGTTACTTACGGGGACAAGCAATTACTACTCGGTATCAGCGCCAGCAACATCACGTTGTTGGATTCCACCGAAGTAGACAGTCTTGAGCCTGATAACAACCAGTCTGCCAACGCACAGCCTAAGCCTGGGTTTAAAGACCAGCTTGGCACGCTACTTGGTCAAGGTAAAAACTGAAGTTTAGTCCGGGGTTTTCTTTGTTTGACTGGCTTGCAGAAGTTTTTCTAGCGACAAGTCGATGCGTTTTGAGCCTGCTGCGGTGCCTAACCAAACAGTCATCTGATTCTTTACCTGGATAAGGTGCCGCAACGAGCACACACCACCATTAGCTGTGAGCCAGTCGAAAAACCGCTGTTCGCGCTTCGCTGGATGATGCGTGCTCAAGGATTCAAGTTGTAGCTCGCGCAGATCGCATCGTGGCGGCGGCATAACACGCTGTGTAACGGCCCTCGGCGTTGGCTCTTGCGTCGTCGGCGCAGGTTCAGCAGCTGACATGGTTGGTTTTTCAGCTACCAAGGGTCGCGTCGTTGCAGTTGTCCTGGACTGACGTTTAACCGGCACAGGGGTTGGGGTTACATCGCTTTGCGGGGTTGCCTTGGAAGCTCGGTTTTGAGCTGAACTTGGGCGCAAAATATCCAACTGCTCGTTTATGCGACGTCGATATTCCAACACCACTTCCGGTTCGCCATTAGCGCGGGCTAAGGCCGTTGGGCCTATTCGGTAGGCTGCCAGAGCCCGTTGCATATTGCCTTTGTAGCGGTCGGTTAGCTCGCGCAGGTAGCGACCCCCTAAATCCACATTAGTGCAGGGATCAAACAGCGATGCGCGAGACGTTGCGCCCAAGTGAGCCGCGGTTTGCGGCCATTTAATCTGCATCAAGCCTACCGCATTTGCCGAAGATATCGCCTTCGGGTTGAGACTGCTTTCGACAATGGCGATGGCGGTAAGCCAGTCGCTGTCTAAGTTGTAGGTTTTGGCCGTGGCTTCGAAGCAGTGTCGATAAGGCAGTTGGTTGCCGTTTTGGCTGGCGCTTGCCGTCTGGGTTGCCATAACCGCGACCACCATGCCGCCAAGAATTGGGCTCATGGCGAATTGTCGGAACCTTGACAGTCGCCGTCTGATATCCGGGCGGAAGGCCTTGTTTGTTTGTAACTTATTGAAATTATTAAAATAAAAATATGGCACTTTTTTTGCTTAGGTAGTCCTCAAAAGACGCAGGGTGCGTCAACCGATACAGGATAAGCATGCAACAAGTGACCCATAAATCTACGGCTCCAGCGCAGGTGCAGATTGAACGGCGGCTCCCCAGTCGTCGGCTGCTAGGCCAAATCTTCGGCTTTGGCGCACTTTTAATGCTGCCGTTGACAGTTTCCGCTGAGGCGATTCCGGCGCTTAACGTGCTCGAAGTCAGTGACGACGGCACCGAGTATAGCTTGTCTTTGCAACTGCTGTTGCTGATGACCGTGCTGGCGTTACTGCCGTCAGTGCTTATCCTGATGACGTCATTTACGCGCATTATCATCGTGTTGTCGTTGTTGCGACAGGCCCTGGGAACGGCGCAAACGCCGCCAAACCAGGTGCTGATCGGTATCGCGTTGTTTCTATCCCTGTTCATTATGGCACCGGTCCTAGAGAACGTTTACGAAGACGCGTTTCTGCCAGTGCAGGACGGTCAAATTTCTTTTATGCAGGGCATTGAGTTGGCTCGAGCGCCGATTCAGGAATTCATGATCGCGCAAACCCGCGAGCAAGACATGCTGATGTTCATGGAAATGGCCGACCAGCCAGCAGTAGAAAAGCCCGAAGACATTCCGTTTACCGTGTTGATGCCGGCGTTTATTACCTCGGAACTTAAGACCGCATTCACCATCGGATTCTTAATTTATATCCCCTTCATCATCATCGATCTGGTGGTCGCCAGCGTTCTTATGTCGATGGGCATGATGATGTTGTCACCCATGATGATTTCGCTGCCCTTCAAACTGTTGTTGTTTGTGCTGGTCGACGGCTGGGGGCTTATCACCAGTTCATTGGTCGCAACGTTCTTAACCTAGGAGGCCGATGTGGATACCGCTACTGTCATGGACATTGCCGTTGAATCTTTAACAGTTACTACATTAGTTGCCGCGCCGATTCTAGGCGCTGCGCTGCTGTCAGGATTATTGGTGGGCATTGTCCAGGCGGCAACCTCGATACAGGAAATGACTTTGAGCTTCATCCCAAAGCTTGCCGTCATGATGATTACCGTTGCGATCTTCGGCGAATGGCAACTTGCGGTCATGATGGAATATTTCGACACCATCTTTGAGCGCGTTCGTGTTCTTAACGGGTAGGGTGTTATGAATCTGGCAATGATTCAGCTCGTTGAAATGGTCCAGCAGTTTATGTGGCCGTTCATTCGAGTATCTGCCTTACTAATTGCTGCGCCAATTTTTGGCGCATCGGCATTGAACGTGCGCATGCGCGTGGCCATAGGTGCCGTGCTCACGATCCTAATTTTCCAAACGGTAGATGTGCCGGCCATTGACCCTTTCACCTTTGCCGCAGTCACCAAAATTTTTCACGAAATTGTTGTTGGCGCGTTGATGGGACTCACCCTGCAAGTAATTGCCGCTGCGGTGATTCTTTCTGGTCAGGTTGTATCCGGCGGTATGGGTCTGGGTATGGCGAATATGATTGATCCTAATCTGGGTAATGTGCCGACACTGGCGAACTTCTTACTGGTAATAGGGTTATTGGCGTTTTTGAGTCTTGGTGGCCATTTGGTGCTTATCAGCGTTTTAGTAGACAGCTACCGCTTTATTCCCATCGGCGAGGGCTTGTTTCAAACCAACGCGATTGCCGGATTGATTACGTGGTCCTCCCAAATGTTCGTCGGTGCGGTTTCTTTGGTGCTGCCGGTTTTACTTGGTTTGCTCATGATCAATGTCTGCTTGGGTGTTATCTCCAAGGCGTCGCCTAGTCTGAATATTTTTGCTGTTGGTTTTCCGGCACTGATACCTATTGGGTTGGTGCTGGTCACGCTGACGGTGAGTTTCTACTACAGCCGACTAGAAACCCTATGGTACGACGGCTTTCGTTATCTCCAGGGTTCGTTGTTTACGTAGGTTATTGGCATGGCTGAAGAACAAGATCAAGACGACAAAACCGAAGACCCCACCGCGCGACGCATGGAAAAAGCCCGGGAAGACGGTCAGGTGTTGCGTTCGCAAGACGCCAGCACTGCGGCGGTTACTCTGGGGATTATCGCGACACTGTATTACGGCGGCTTTTGGTTTGCGCCGAAGTTTTTGGAGCTGTTCAAGGGTGCGTTGATTCTAGAGCCGCGCTTGATCTTTGATGCAGAGCAAAGCGTGTTGCGTTTTTCGTCACTCATGGTTGACAGCTTTCTAGTCTTAACACCGCTGTTTTTAATCGCCATTGCGCTGGCGGTGGGAACTGCCTCCGCCTTGGGTGGTTTTGTATTTTCTGCAAAAGCTGCGGCACCGAAGTTGAGTAAGCTCAATCCGCTGAAAGGCCTAGCGCGAATTTTTGGGCTGCGCGCCTTGGTTGAATTGAGTAAGTCACTGCTGAAGTTTTCAGCTGTGGCGGTTTTCGCGGGCGCCTTTTTGTACTTTAACCTTGAGCGCTTTTTTCACTTTGCCCGATTCGATGTTAACGCCGGCATCATTGAAAGCTTAGAACTGGTCGCCATGGGCGCCACAATTACTTGTTTGGCGTTGCTGCTCATTGCCGCGATAGATGTGCCTTATCAAAAATTTGAGTTCACGAAGAAACTCAAAATGACCAAAAAAGAGGTCCGCGATGAAATGAAGGACATCGAGGGTCAACCCGAAGTGCGGCAAAAAATCCGCCAAAAACAGCGGGAAATAGCCGAGCAGCGCATGCTTGAAGAAGTGCCGGGGGCCGACGTGATTGTGACGAACCCTCAACACTTCGCGGTCGCCTTGGTATACGAGATGGATAAAGAAGATGCCCCCAGAGTGGTCGCCAAGGGTAAGGGCTTTATGGCACTAAAAATTCGTGAACTTGCGGGTGAGCACGACGTGGAAGTTTTCGAAGCGCCCCCCTTAGCAAGGGCCTTGTACTTCACAACAGAAATTGGGGCACGCATACCGGCCGATCTGTTTTATGCCGTGGCCCAAGTCATTGCTTACGTCTATGGACTTAACGCCATGGCTAAAGGTGCAACTAAGGCGCCGCGACCGAAACCGAAAGTGCCTAAAGGTTTCAACTTTGATGAATTTGGCCGTAACGCTGCTCTTTGAGCGAGCGCTAATGATGGAGAAAATCATGATTCCGAACCGCAACAAATTAGAACAACCCAACATAGGGTACTTCACGCTTGAGCATGAACACGCACAGCGACGCATCGTTCAGGCTTTGCAGACCAGTGGCAATACGGTAATCGTTGCAGCGGATCAGCCTGGCTTGATGGCCTACTACGTTGCGCGCATGCTCGACCAGCTCAGTGCGTTGGAAGGTAATGCGAGGCCCAAAATTCGGAAATTGCCGGCTGACCGCGACGGTATTCTGCAAGCGCTCAACCAGCGGCTTGCTGATATTGAGGTGGCTAAAGTGACCGAAGCTGCGGATAGCGACAAACATCGTACCCGCGAGGTTTGGGTATATGAAAGTCTCACCATACTTAAGGCTGACGGCGTGTGTTTTGCAGCCAAGATCATTCGTCAGTTTAAGGCTGCGGGCATTAGTCTTATGGTGTCTGCGACACCGGGCGGAACCAATGGGGCGGCGCTGAAAAAGCTGATGCATAGTTGTAAGGCGCAGCGCTGGGACTTCGCCACCCCGACCCAAAAGCAATGCGACGATGCCATGGCGCAGGCGGCCCATAGTGCGGACTTTAGTGCCGTGCAGAGTGCAATCCGAGACATGAGCATGATCGCTAATTTGCCGACCCCAACAGAAGTCTTAGACTTTCCAAAAAAAGCGAGAACCGAACCTAGTGTAGACAACGACTTGGATGTTCGTGCGTTGTTGAAGGCTCAACGCAAGCAAAACAAGCAACAACAAACGCGCGAACAAACAAAGCAGCGCGATGAGGTAGCCGCTCCGCGTAAGCCATTTGCGTTATTACAGTTAGCGGCGGGTATCGTGTTTATTGGACTTGTCGTTGCTGTGCAGCTGGATATGACACCTGGATTCATGAACAGCGCAGAAACAGAACAAGCCGTGGTGGCAGATGCCACCGTTGCAGGTGAACCGATAGAGGTTGTAGAGACAGAAGAAGGCGTTACGCGGGATAGAGCTGAGGCTGAGGCAAAGGCTGTCTCCGTTACTCAAACCACAATGGCAGAGGCGACTTTGATTGCGCCGGTAGTCAAATCCAAGACGCCGTTAACGGCCACGGAAGACACCGAGCTTATGCAGATCTTCGCGTCGACCGTGCCTGACACGCCGGCCAAGACAGAATCTAAAGCGTTGGTAAAAGCGCCAGCTAGCGTCGCGGCGGCAACACAGACTCAAACCCTTGTAAGCAACGTGCTGGCTAAACCAAAGGGCATTTTTGTACAGCATGGTTCCTTTACGCGACTGCAGGGTGCACTGGTTTGGCGAAGCAATTACAGCAACGAGCGAAAGACAAAAGTTTTTATAAAAGGCACTAACCCAAAACGCTTCGTCGTGGTCAGTGGTCCTTTTGCGGATCGGCAACGTGCTAGAGACACGCTGGACACGGGCTCCGATGCGTTTTTAGTGCCAGCCCACTTGATCGGCGAAGAAGTAATGTCGCTGGGCGGTCTTTAGATTAGGAGAACAACATGTTCGAAAAGCTACTAAGCAAGTTTAAGAAAGACAAAAAGGGCGGTAAGGCATCTAAAGCCAAAAAGCCAGCGGCAAAGGCCGCTCCGGTTGCAGATGCCGAGGCGGGCAAGCAGACCGAAGATGCAGCAGAAAGAAAAGCTGCCGAAGCGCCAAGTCCAGCTGCTGCGAATGGCAACGGCAACGGTAATGGCAACGGCAAGCCGCGTGTCGATGTGATCGATGCCATGGGCAACAGTGTTGCCGATATGGTGACCAACATTGCTGAACAGCTATCTGCATCTACTGAGCAATTGTCAAAGTCTCGGCGCTACACAAATTTTGCCTTCACCCTGTTGGGCGTCACCTTATTGAGCACAGGCGTGTACCTTACGGTAATGACCTTACAGTTGTCCTCTAGACTGACCCAGGTGGACGCAACCTTAAGTATGCTCACCGAGCAAACCGGCAATCAGGACAGTTCAATAGCATTGATCGAGGAAATGCGCGGCGAGGTGACAACACTGCTAGCTGGGCTGACTCAGTTGAGCGAACGAACCGGCGGTGGTGAGATAGAGAATTCTGCGACCGCCGAGCAGCTGCGGCGTCTGACCCGAAGCTTGGAGGCGATGCTACAGAATCAAGCAGCCACCGATGCTCGACTTGCAAACCTTGGTGAAGCGCTCAAGAAACTGGACGGTACGGGTAATCAAAGGGTGCAGAAATTGCTTGAAGACCTCGAGCAAAAGGTGGCGGATTTATACGTGATTGAACAGGCACGAATTGCCAGAGAGCTGCAACGTTTGCGCAATGACAGCGTCGCCAGCGAATAAAGTAAGCACAGGCTCGGCGCTGGCTAGAACAAGGTCCTGCTAAAAAGTTAGACTAGCATCGCGATGGCGTGCACCATCGCGTGCTTAAACCACGACATTGTCGTGACTAACTGGGCCTAGCTGATTGGATATAACCCACATTATTGACGGGCTTAATGACCCGCAACGCGCTGCTGTTTCTGCGCCACTTGGAAATGCCTTGGTGGTTGCCGGTGCCGGCAGTGGTAAAACCCGGGTACTTGTACATCGCATTGCCTGGTTGATCGAAGTCGAAAACATATCGCCCCATAGCATTCTTGCTGTGACGTTTACCAACAAAGCAGCCGCAGAGCTGCGCGCGCGCACAGAAAGTTTGCTCAATTTGTCCACCCGTTCGATGTGGGTTGGCACGTTTCACAGCCTGGCTCACAGATTGCTGCGCATGCATTGGGCAGAAGCCAAATTACCGCAAAATTTTCAAATCCTCGACAGTGATGACCAGGTGCGCTTGATCAAGCGCATTATGCGGACCCAAGACATTGACGAAAAAAAATGGCCGGCGCGGCAAGCGGCTTGGTTTATCAACGGGCAAAAAGACGAAGGGCGGCGGGCTCGTGAGGTTGCCGATGCAGACGATTTATTTCAAATCACCCATAAAAAAATTTATCAGGCTTACGAAGAAACCTGCGATCAAGGTGGGCTAGTCGACTTTGCCGAATTGTTGTTACGCAGCCATGAGTTGTGGCTCAACGACCCCTCTCTATTGCAGCACTATCAACAGCGCTTCAGCCATTTGCTGGTGGACGAATTCCAAGACACCAATGCAATCCAATACGCCTGGTTGCGGGTGTTGGCAGGCCGTCAGTCCAACATCATGGCGGTGGGTGACGACGACCAATCTATTTATGGCTGGCGTGGGGCAAAGATTGAAAATATCCATAACTTTACTGCGCACTTTCCCCAGGTGAATACCATTCGGCTGGAGCAGAACTATCGCTCTACCAAGAACATTCTTGATGCCGCCAATGGCCTCATTCAGCAGAACGCCGATCGCTTGGGGAAGGAACTTTGGTCTGCTGGCGGTGAGGGCGAGCCTATTAAGGTCTACGCCGGATTTAATGACCTGGACGAAGCGCGCTTTATCGTCGAGCGTATTGAACAGTGGTTAGAAACCGGCGGCAGCGCAGACGAAGTGGCGGTGTTGTATCGGTCCAATGCCCAATCACGAGTAATAGAAGAAGCGCTGTTGCGCGCCAACATTGCCTATCAGATCTATGGTGGGCAGCGATTTTTTGAACGCGCAGAGATCAAGAATGCCCTAGCGTATATGCGACTGATCGAAGACCGGCACTCTGACCCGGCTTTCGAGCGCGTAGTCAATACGCCTCCTCGCGGTATTGGTGACAAGAGTATAGAAAGCATTCGCCAACTTGCGCGGCAACGACAGCAATCCATGTGGACCGCAGCTAAGGCTGGCATAAGCGAAGGATTAATTGCAGCGAGGGCGCAAAAGACCGTGGGCGCATTTATCCAGTTAATGGATGATCTGGCCGAGGCGGTGGCGCCGATGACCCTCGAAGAATTAGCTGAACATGTCATTGAGGTTAGCGGATTGATGGCCTTTCACAGCCAAGAGCGCGGCGAACGCGGTCTGGCGCGCAAAGAAAATTTGCAAGAACTGGTGGCGGCCTGCGGCCAGTTTGCCGGAGATCTGGTGTTCCCTTTTGAGGACAGTGATCGCGCAGAGGTCAGCGTGCTGCAAGAGTTTCTTGATCAAATGACGTTAGACGCTGGAGATCGTCAAACTGCCCAAGGCCCCAGTGTGCAGATGATGACGCTACATTCCGCTAAGGGCCTGGAGTTTCCGCTGGTATTTTTAGGTGGCCTCGAGGAAGGCCTATTTCCACACCGGATGTCGGCAGACGAGCCAGGGCGAATGGAAGAGGAGCGGCGACTGGCGTATGTGGGCATAACCCGGGCCATGCGCGAGCTGTATCTGACTTACGCTGAAACCCGCCGCTTACACGGCCAAGACAGCTATAACCGGCCGAGCCGGTTTTTGCGGGAAATCCCTCAAGACCTACTGCAGGAGATTCGTGTTGGCGGCCGTACCCAACCCCGATTCAGTGCCGCAGCATCGGCATCGGGTTATGGTGCCGGGGGCTTGTTATCGGATACGCCGGGTGTTCATGGGTTTTCTATGGGTCAGCGTGTGCTGCACGGCAAATACGGCGAAGGCGTGATTTTACAATTTGAGGGCAGTGGCGAGCGGGCCAAGGTCCAAGTGAATTTTGCGGAAGGTGCAAAATGGCTCATGGTGAGCTACGCCAATCTGCAAATTTTGGATGCATGAGGGAGCAACTATGAGACTTAGACAGGTTTTTTATGGCGCATGGGCTTTGCTTTTGATGGTTGGCCTGTTGGGTTGTGGTACTGAGCCGGTCAACCAAGCGGACCTGGCAGCAGCGAATGAAAGTAAAGTATATCGTTGGAAGCTGATTACGACGTGGCCTAAAAATCTTCCAGGCCTAGGCGTTGCCCCAGAACGGTTAGCGGACCACTTGCGCAAAATGAGTAACGGTCGTCTAGACATCAAGGTTTATGGCGCCGGTGAACTGGTGGGTGCGTTTGAAATTTTTGATGCCGTGTCCCAGGGCACTGCGGAGATGGGCCATGGGGCAGCCTATTATTGGCGCGGCAAAATTCCTGCAGCGCAAATGTTTGCCACTGTACCCTTTGGTATGAATGCACAAGAGATGAATGGTTGGTTGCATCATGGCGGCGGCCTGGAGTTGTGGCGCGAGCTATATGCGCCGTTTAATTTGGTGCCTTTTGCTGCCGGCAACTCTGGCGTACAGATGGCTGGATGGTTCAATAAAGAGATCAACTCTATCGCTGATCTGAATGGCTTAAAGATGCGCATTCCTGGATTAGGTGGGGAAGTGCTTGCGCGGGCGGGTGGGGTCCCAGTCTCCTTGCCAGGATCTGAGGTGTATACCGCATTGCAAACCGGGGTGATTGATGCCACCGAGTGGGTTGGCCCTTACAACGATTTAGCTTTGTCATTGCATACAGCGGCTCAGTACTACTACTACCCAGGCTGGCATGAACCTGGCCCAACCCTTGAAGCCTTTGTAAACAAAGACGCTTGGGAGTCCTTGCCAGCGGATTTACAAGAAATGATCAGTGTCGCTACTCGCGCCATCAACGAGGACATGCTCAGCGAATTTACTGCACGGAACAATTCCGCACTGGTCACGCTGATAGAGGAGCACGATGTCGAAGTTCGGGCATTGCCCCAAGACGTGCTTGAACGCCTCAAAACGCTGTCGGACGAGGTGGTTGCTGAATCCATGCAGGGCGATGAACTCACTAAGCGCATTTATAAGTCTTATTCGGACTACTTTAGCGCGGTGAAGAACTATCACGACATCAGTGAGCAGGCGTACCTCAATGCGCGACAGGGTTCGGATGATGGAGCTTAAGAATACTGCCTATGAGATCCGTGACAGGGTCGCGACCATCTGGCTCGATCGCCCGCACCGCATGAATGCGTGGACGGGACGTCTGCATACCGAGTATCGTCACTTAATCGAGCGAGCTAATAATGACCTAGAAGTCGGAGCGATTGTCGTCACCGGCCGTGGCCGTGGCTTTTGTGTTGGTGGCGATTCTGAGGCGCTCGTGGGACACAGCGAGCGGGGTAGTTACGACGCCGGCGTAGCAGCAGACATCGCCAGACCGGGGTATGGCGTTAATACGCACTTTGATGCCACGTTCGCCTACCACTTCGGTTTAAGTAAACCAGTTATTGCAGCAATTAATGGTCCCGCGGCTGGCATCGGCTTAGCTTTGGCGTGTTTTGCTGATGTGCGATTCGCAGTACCCGGGGTCAAGTTCACAACCGCCCATGGCAAGCTCAATCTGCCGGCAGAGTACGGACTGTCTTGGATGTTACCGCGCATTGTTGGGCTTGGGCGTGCAAACGACCTGTTGCTGACCAGTCGAGTCTTTTGGTCCGACGAGGCTGAGCGCATAGGCTTTGTTAATCAACTTCACGATGCAGAGGTGCTGGTGTCTGCGGCCCAGGCCTATGCGACAGACCTTATTGAATCGGTATCTCCAGAGTCGCTACGCCAAACTCGTTGGCAGGTGTATCAGGACCTGCATGGCAGTGTTGCAGAATCGGTGAACCACTCCGAGCAACTGCTCGAGGCCATGATGCGTGATGACGATTACCGAGAAGGCGTTAAGGCTTTTTTAGAGAAACGCAAACCTAAGTGGCCGTCGCTTACGCACGGTGATCTGCTCAGCCATAAAGAGCATTAGGTAACCAAGTGGCTAACTCAGGCCACATCAACAGTAGGGCCAGCAGCAGCAGTTGGAGGGCGATAAACGGTAAGACGCCTCGATAGATCGCAGCGGTGGCAATGCTGTCCGGCGCAACCCCGCGCAGATAAAACAAAGCAAAACCAAAGGGCGGTGTTAGGAAAGACGTTTGTAGATTAACCGCAATGAGCACGCCAAGCCAAATCGGATCAACGCCCATCGCCATTAATACCGGGCCTACAATGGGCACGACCACGAAGGTGATCTCGATAAAGTCGAGAATAAAGCCCAGTAAGAAGATCACCAACATGACGATGGCTAACGCCCCCCAGACGCCACCGGGCATGTTGGTGAACAGATCCTGTACGATCTCGTCGCCGCCAAAGCCGCGAAATACCAACGAAAAAATGGATGCGCCGATTAATATGAAGAACACCATAGCAGTAGTGGACATACTGGCAGTGCAGGTATCGCGTAGAGTTTCTACATCAAGCTTGCGATAAATCAGCGCTAATAGCAGCGCGCCCATGGCGCCTACGCCCGCAGCTTCGGTGGGGGTGGCGTAGCCTGCGATGATTGAGCCAAGGACCACAACCATAAGCACCAGAGGCGGTAACAACGCACACAGCGTCGCGCGTAAAGAAATTGTCTTAGTTCTAGGTCGCTGTGGCATAGCGTCGGGGGAGGTGAAGGAGCGCATGACGAGATACAGCAAATACAACACCACCAGCACCAGACCCGGCAGTAAAGCGCCCGCAAACAGGTCGCCAACCGAAACGGATTTAGGCGCAAATATGCCCATATTAAGTTGCGCTTGCTGATAGGCGTTAGACAGGACATCTCCTAGCAACACCAATGCAATTGACGGTGGAATGATTTGCCCCAGGGTGCCTGTTGCGGCGATCGTGCCGGTGGCCAGACTCGGGTCATAACCGCGTTGCATCATTATGGGTAAGGACATCATGCCCATAGTGACCACCGTGGCGCCGACAATGCCGGTGCTGGCCGCCATAAGCATTCCGACAAGCACCACGGTGATGGCTAAACCACCACGAAAATGCCCCAACAAGTCAGACAGATTGGTCAACAGGCTTTCTGCGATTCTGGTCTTTTCCAGCAGCACCCCCATAAATACAAAGAGCGGTACTGCGATCAGCGTCTGGTTGGTAATCACACCAAATAATCGGCCTGGCACAAAGCCAAGATCGTTAGGGTTAAAGGTGCCGGTCAAAATGCCTACTCCGGCAAAAATTATCGCCACTCCAGCCAAGGTAATGGCCACGGGATAACCCGTCAGCAGCATTGCGAAGGTCACTAAGAACAACAATAAGGGGATCAGTTCCAGCATTAGGTGTCGTGATCGAAGAGTTGTCGAGCCAGCGCTGCGCTGCTGGCCAGGCCCTGTAGCAACAATAACAGTGCCGTTATTGGCAATAGGCTTTTAAGCAAAAACAGCGCCGGAACGCCACCTACCTCGGACGAACCTTCAAATACTCGCCAACTGGCGCTTACGTAGGGCAGGCTAGAGACGAAGATGAGAGCGGCCATTGGCATTAAAAAGATGCAATGACCAACGAGATTAATTAGATGACGGCGTTTTGGGCTCATGCGGCTGTAGAGAATATCGACACGTACATGGGTGTCCTGAGCAATGCCAAAGGCCAGGCCCAGCATGAAAAACAACCCATGCAGATACATTACCGATTCTTGTAGAAAGATCGCGCCGGTCTCAAGCGCATACCGCAACACCACCACAGTCACGGTAATAAGCACCATGATCAGAACAAACCAGCGTAGAGGTCGTGTGATAAAAGCCCCAATAAGTTCTAGGCTTTCCAACCAGTAACCAACCCGCCTCATAGTGACCTCGAGCCAATCAGCAACTCCAACAAAACACCCAGTAGTAGGCACACGCCGACCCAGATATTGTTGCGAAACGCCTCGAAGCAAGCATCTCGTTGCCGGTCACGAATTAGCCAGCCCTGATAAATAAATAAACCTGCCATGAGTGTTAGCCCTACGTAGTAGAGATGCTTATAACCTAAAGCCATACCCAGTAATAAGAACCCGAGCAACGCGCTGGCTTGCAAAATGCCGATCATCAGCCGGTCTAGATCGCCAAATAGAATGGCTGTGCTTTTAACACCAATTTTAAGATCGTCGTCTCGGTCTACCATGGCGTATTCTGTGTCGTAGGCAACGATCCACAACAGGCTCGAAATAAACATCAGCCAGGCTTCCGCTGGCGCATTTGCCTGATGGGCCGACCAAGCCATGGGAATACCCCAGCTGAAGGCTGCGCCTAAGACCACTTGAGGCAAATGGGTCCAACGCTTCATAAAAGGATACAACACGGCCAGGGCCAAGCCGCCAACCGCCAGTAATTGCGTGGCGCGGTTCAAGAACAGAACGAGCAGGCCGGCGAATGTAATGAGGCCTAAGAACAACCACAGCGCGTGTTGGGCAGGAATTGCGCCGGTTGCCAAGGGTCGCTGGGCGGTGCGCTTAACATGACCGTCGACATTGCGATCGGCGTAGTCGTTGATCACACACCCGGCACTGCGCATGGTAAAAGTACCCAGAGTAAAAACGACGATCAGCATTAACGACGGTAGCGTACCCGCCGCCATGCACAGTGCGGCCAGCGTTGGCCATAACAGCAACAAAGTGCCCACCGGGCGATCTAGGCGCATCAGTGCGAGGTAGTCTTTCACGAGATTAGGTGCTGCTTTTGGCCAGTTGATTGACAGATTGATGTTAGTTTCAAAACTGCGCAGGGGCTAGCGTGGCTGGCATCAGGTAGCGTTGCTTTTTTTAGGGTCTGCAAGTAGCGTACTGCGCTTTTGTCTTGGGCGCTTAAGGGTTTGTTATGAAGAAGTGGCAGTGCATTGTCTGCGGTTGGATATACGACGAAGAAGAAGGCTGCGAAGAAGAGGGCATTCCGCCGGGTACTGCCTGGGCTGATGTGCCCGAGGATTTTGTCTGTCCAGAATGTGGCGTGGGCAAGGCGGACTTTGAGATGATCGAGATAGGCTAGTGCGCCAACCACCTGAAGATTTAACATCAGGTGATAGGGGTAACAGTCGTTAACTGACCCAGAGTAGGGAATGGCATGAACCTGACACAGAGAATCCTTATTGGTATGGGGCTCGGCCTGGCTCTGGGGGTGGGCTTTCAGGCGGCGGACCTAGTCTCGAACGATTTCATTGGCGCTTATGTATTAGACGGGGCGATCGACGCAGGCGGCAAGATTTTTGTCACGCTGCTAAAGATGATGGTCGTGCCCTTGGTATTTGTTTCTTTGGTATGCGGCGCCACCAGTCTAGGTGCCACCGGCAGTGTGGGCCGCCTGGGTGGCAAAACAATAGGTTTGTATTTAGCCACGACCGCATTAGCAGTTTCGTTGGCATTGATACTGGCCTTGGTGGTCGACCCTGGTCTCAGCGCGGCGGATGAGCAAAATGGTGCGGTCGCATTTGATGCGTATCAAGCTAAAGACGCGCCAAGCGTCAAAGATACCCTGATCAATATATTCCCCTCTAACCCGATACAGGCCATGGCGGACGGCAAGATGTTGCAGGTCATCGTCTTTGCTCTGCTGCTTGGCCTGGCGTTAAGCCGCGCGGGTGACGCGGGATCGCGCATTGCCGGATTTTTCCAAGACCTTAACGAAGTGATGAT
This sequence comes from K189A clade bacterium, assembly GCA_902565895.1. Classification (GTDB taxonomy): domain Bacteria; phylum Pseudomonadota; class Gammaproteobacteria; order Pseudomonadales; family Azotimanducaceae; genus UBA4421. The sequence continues at coordinate 25,094 of CACFGV010000002.1, read as the reverse complement.
GAAACTCATCACCATGGTGATTCAACTCACGCCCTACGGGGTGTTTTGTTTGATGGTTAAGTTGGGCGCCACAGTCGGTTGGGTAGAGATCGGCAAAGTACTCGCCTACTTTTTAACCGTTGCCAGTGCGTTGATCTTGCATGGGTTACTAGTCTATCCAACGTTGCTGCGGATTCTTGCAGGGGTTAACCCGTTAACCTTCTTACGTAAGATGCGCGAGCCTATGCTGGTGGCCTTTTCCACCTCGTCAAGCGGCGCTACCTTACCCGTTACGCTGCGAACCGTTGAACACCGTATTGGTGTAAACAATAACGTCGCTTCTTTTGCGGTGCCCTTGGGTGCAACCATTAATATGGATGGCACCGCCATTATGCAGGGCGTGGCCACAGTATTTATCGCGCAGTTCTTTGGCTACCAGCTGGGTGTTGACGCCTTGCTGATGGTGATACTTACCGCCACCCTTGCATCCATTGGTACAGCTGCGGTCCCAGGTGTTGGTTTGATAACGCTGACTCTGGTGTTGGGCCAAGTTGGCCTGCCTATTGAAGGCATTGGATTGATCATTGGTGTTGACCGTTTGTTGGATATGTTGCGTACCGTGGTCAATGTCACGGGCGATGGCACGGTGGCGACCATTGTCGCTAACTCGGAAGGGCAGCTAGACAAAGAAACATTGCGCGATCCAAATGCCGGGGCGGTGGCCCAAGTACCTAGCGACACCTAGCGCTCAAACGTTAAGGTGGCCGTCATCGGCGGGTGCCCACATGGCTAACAGCTGCTCCAGCTCGGCGTGCTCTTTTGAACCGGGGGCGGCTGCCATCAACGCTTCGCTGCGTTGCACAACCTTGGGCATCAGATGAGCGTGAACGCTCAAATCAGCAATACGAAAACTTTCCTCGCCGGCCTGCCGGGTACCAAGAATGTCTCCTGGGCCACGTAATTTCAGATCTTGCTCGGCCAAGTAAAAGCCGTCCTGACTCTCGCGCATAGCATTTAAGCGATGTTTCGCAGCGCTGCTCACACCAGGCTTGAACAACAGAAAACAACGGCTGGCCAGTTCGCCGCGACCCACGCGACCGCGTAATTGGTGAAGTTGAGCCAGACCCAAACGTTCAGAATTTTCGATCACCATCTGTGTCGCATTGGGTACATCGACGCCAACCTCCACCACCGTAGTGGCCACCAACAGATCAATCTCGTGGCGTTTAAAGGCTTGCATTATTGACACTTTCTCATCGCTCTTCATGCGTCCGTGTAACAATGCGATCCGATGCCTTGGTAGCGCCTGGCTGAGTGCATTGAAGGTGCTGTGCGCAGATTGGGCGTCGATCTCGTCTGAGTCCTCTATCAAGGTGCAGACCCAAAATCCCTGTTGGCCTGCGGCCAGGACTTTGTCCAGACGCTCTACCAGTTTGGGGCGATTGTCTTGGGATACGGTATGGGTGGTGATGGGTTGGCGGCCTTTAGGCAGCTCGTCGATTACCGAGACGTCCATGTCTGCATACAGCGTCATGGTCAGGGTGCGTGGGATCGGCGTTGCGGTCATAACCAGCTGATGCGGGTGGCCGCCCTTGCCCTGTAGTGACATGCGTTGATATACGCCGAAGCGATGCTGCTCGTCGATGATGACTAAGACTAAGTCCTTAAACTTAACCCGATCTTGAAAAAGCGCATGGGTACCAATGACAACACTGGCGGTGCCCTCGGCCACCTCAGCCAGCGCCTCGCGCTGCTGCTTAGCCGACATTTGCCCGGTGAGCAGTGCGCAGCGGATGCCAAGGGGTTGTAACCATTGCTTAAAGTTCTGGGCGTGTTGTTCGGCGAGTAGTTCGGTGGGTGCCATTAGCGCGGTTTGGCCTTGGTTCTCGGTTGCACGAATTGCTGCAAATGCTGCGACAATTGTTTTGCCCGAACCGACATCGCCTTGGACCAAACGCAGCATAGGCAACGGCTTTGATAAATCGTTGGTAATTTCGGCGCATACTCGATGTTGGGCTGCAGTTAGGTGAAAACCAAGATTCGTACCGAGTTGTGCAGCAAGAGGGCCGGTTTCGGTGAGGGCTTTAGCCCTTTCGCGGCTGCGTTTTATAGCGCGTCCTTTCATCAAAATATAAAACGCGCTCAGTTCGTCTGTGGCTAATTGCTGTTGGATTGGAGCAATCGCTGCAAGGTCGCTAGGCGCATGTAGGGCGCGTAGGTTTTGATAGGGTGTACCGGGCGCGTCTGGCCAAGTGAGGGCACACAGTTGCTGGCCGAGTTTGCGGATACGTTGCTGGCTCAGCCCCTGGGTTGCTGGATAAACCGGGGTCAGCTCTGGCTTTGGTGCGGGCGGTGGATGATCGAAGGTTCGATATTCTGGATGGCTCATCGACAATTGCTTGCCAAAAAATCTCACGCTGCCAAAGGCTTGAATGTAGGCAGCAGCGTCCAGTGCGGCGTGTTGGTACTTCGAGAAATGAAAGAACCGAATTTTCAGTTCGCCAGTCGCATCTCGTGCCACGACCTCTAGGCTGCGCTGCCGCCCATACAACACTCGGGTAGATACAATTTGACCCGCAACTAACGCCTCGGTGCCTGGCCCAATGTCTGCGATAGAGCTGACTTTTGTTCGATCTTGGTAACGAAAAGGCAGGTGTAGCAGTAAATCCATTGGGCTGTTCAACCCAAGTTTTGCGAGACTTTGTGCTGCCTGGGGACCAACACCTCGCAGTTGCGTTATTGGCCCGTGTGGATCTATTGCCATGGGTGTGAGGCGTTCAGCGCCTGGATCATTGGCTAGGGTTTGCCACCATGATGGCGTCAATTTCGATTTGCGCGCCTTTTGGCAGTGCGCTGACCTCAATAGCTGCTCGTGCTGGGTAGGGTTCGGGGAAGTAAGTAGCCATCACTTCGTTTACCGTGGCGAATTGGTTTAGATCGGTCAGGTAGATGGTTAGTTTCACGCAGTCGGACAATCGACCGCCAGCGGCCTCTGCAATAGCCCGCAGATTGATAAAGACCCTGTGGGCTTGTTCGTCAAAGGCATCGCTAACCAGGGTCATCGTTTCGGGGTGCAGTGGAATTTGACCGGAAATGAAGGTCATTGGCGCTCCGGTAGTTTGTACCGCCTGGGAATATGTCCCGATAGCCGCTGGCGCCTCAGAAGTTTGTATGATGGTTCTGCCCATGTTCGCGTTCTCCTTAATGGCCACTGCGGGCAAGATTAATGACTACAGAGACATTCCGCAGCCGTCGCATCAGTCGGGCGAGGTGAGAACGATTTTTTACGGTAACGCCAATAACTAGAGTACTGGCTTCTGCGTTGCGCTCCTCAATAGCTATGCCGTCCACGCCGGCGCCCGCAGCGGTGACCTCGGCGGCAATTTCGGCTACCACACCATTGCGGCGCTGCACGTTGATTCTCAACGTGGTCAAAAATTCACCAGAAGTGGTGGTGGTCCAACGCGCAGGAATGATCTCGTGGGGCGCGCGACGACGGATCTCGCCGAGGTTATTACAGGCTTCGATGTGCACAACGAACCCCCGCCCTGGGGTCATACGGCCGACAATATGATCACCAGGAACCGGGCCGCAACAGCGACCGTATTGAATTACCAATCCCTCACCGCCGCGAATAGCGATGGGGCCACCCCCTTCAACCTCTACGGCGGCGTACTGTGGATCGTCAGCAGCGAGCAGTTTTTGTGCGACCACATAGGCCAGAAGGTCGCCATTTCCGATGGCGGCTAATAACTCGTTAAGGCGCCGCACCCCAAGCTCTTTGAATACTTGGCGCAAACGGCGAAAGTCCAGGTCGTTGATGCTGGTGTTCGCATTGCCCAGCGCACGATTCAATAGCTTGCGGCCTAAGCGAATGGATTCGCCCTGTTTTTGGTGTTTCAACTCATGACGAATAGCGGAACGCGCTCTAGATGTCACAGCAAAGGTAAGCCAGTCCGGATTCGGTCGCGACTCTTTTGCGGTAATGATTTCGACCCGCTGCCCGCTCTGCAATTGCTGGGATAGCGGCGCCAACTTTCCGTCGACACGACAAGCGACACAGCAGTTGCCGATGTCGGTGTGTACAGCGTAGGCAAAATCCACGGCGCTGGCGCCGGTGGGCAGCTCCATGATTTGGCCCCTGGGGGTAAACACATAGACCTCGTCAGGGAACAAATCGATTTTCAGACTTTCAATAAACTCCAGCGGGTCGCCAGCGCGCCTCTGCAATTCTAAAAGATCTTTTGCCCACTGCCGTGCGCGTTGCTGGTTACTGTCGAAGTCGCTGTTACTCTTATACAGCCAGTGCCCGGCAATGCCATTGTCGGCAACGGCATCCATTTGTTTGGTGCGGATTTGCACCTCGATGGGCACCCCATGCATGCCGAACAAACTGGTGTGCAAGGATTGGTAGCCGTTGGTTTTGGGAATCGCAATGTAGTCTTTAAAGCGGCTGACTACCGGCTTATATAAATTGTGCACCACGCCCAAGGCGCGGTAACAGGCATCTGGTTGATCGACCACGATACGAAAGCCGAAAACGTCCATTATCTCTATGAACGATTTATGCTGGGATTTCATTTTGCGGTAAATAGAGTAACTGTTCTTTTCTCGCGCCCGAACGTCGGCTTTGATGCCTTCGCGGTTCATTGCCGCCGTAATCGTGTCACGTATCTCTTCCATGAGGGCTTTGCGATTGCCCCGAGCGGACAGTACCGCGCGATTGATTCGATCTGCGCGCAACGGATACAAAGCCTTAAAGCCGAGGTCTTCTAATTCGGTTTTTAGCGTGTGAATACCCAGCCGGTTTGCTATTGGCGCATAAAAGTCGAGGGTCTCTTTGGCTATGCGGCGACGTTGGGCGGCAGACATAACGCCAATGGTGCGCATGTTGTGTAGTCGGTCAGCGAGCTTAACCATGATCACACGAATGTCTTTCGCCATGGCCATGGCCATCTTCTGGAAGTTTTCTGCCTGGGCCTCGTCACGGCTGGAAAAAATCTTACTCAGTTTCGAAACACCATCGACAATCTCGGCTACCGATTCGCCAAATTGATCGCCGAGGGTTTGTTTGTTTGCTTCGGAGTCCTCAATAACATCGTGCAGCAATGCCGCCATGATGGTTTGAGGGTCCATGCGCATATTCGACAGAATTTGCGCCACCGCAGTCGGGTGAGTGATGTAGGCGTGTCCGGTGCGTCTGGATTGTCCTTGATGGGCCTGCTCGGCATAGGCGTGAGCCCGCGTGACCAGAGCCAACTCGTCTTGGCTTAGATAGCTTAAGGCCTCAACCAGGGATGACAGCGTCGCAGGTGCAGCGACACTGGATTGTTTAGCGTGCTCAGCAAGCTGAGCGACGAAAAAGGATTCGGTGGCGTGCTCAGCCGGCTGCGGGCTCATCCGCTCCTGTCTCGCCGCCGTTGATTGCTGCGATGTTAAAGCTCATTTCAATATCTTTCTCTTCTTCAAGAGAAACCTCTTGGCGGTCGAGGATTTCGTGGCTGATCAGCCCCTGAGCAATTTCGCGCAGTGCAATTACCGTAGACTTGTCATTTTCTTCCGGTACCAAGGCTTCGGTGCTGTAGCGGCGCAAGCCTCGTGCTCGGCGGCTTGCAAGCATAACGAGTTCGAAGCGGTTATCTACGTGTTCTAGACAGTCTTCTACGGTAACCCTAGCCATGTCTGTATATCCTTCGTGACGTCTATAACGTCGTATTTAAATAAGATCGCAAATGTTACCCATCAGCGGCGTTATCGACAAGCGTGATGCGGCATCGGGCGCTCAACTTAATTGGCCTGAGGGCTATGTCGGCCGTTGGTCAATCAAGGCGGCAACACCGCCGTTTTGCATTTGGCGTTGCCTGAGTTGTCGCGATGCGCGGATGATCGACATCAGTTCTTCATGCGCTCGATCAAAGTCGTCGTTAACGATTAAGTAGTCGTAGCGGCTGGCCTGGCTCACATCGGTTTTTGCCTCGGCTAACCGTGTGGTTATGGCTTGCTCTGAGTCTTGCCCACGCGCGCGCAGTCGCCGTTCGAGTTCCGCCATCGTTGGCGGCAGAATAAAAATGCTGATGGCGTCGGGCAACAGTGCGCGGACTTGATCGGCGCCCTGCCAGTCGATCTCAAGAATGACGTCTTGGCCCGCAGCTCGGCGAGAATCGACCTCCTGTCGCGAGCTGCCGTAACGTCGACCGAATACGCTTGCGTGCTCTAAAAATTCACCTGCCTTTATCATTTGGTCGAATTTTTCATCATCTACGAAAAAGTAGTTTTCACCATCGCGCTCGTCGTCGCGCATAGTTCGGGTCGTATGGCTTATGCATACAACCACCTGGGTGTCGTTCTGCAAAATGGATCTAACTAAGCTCGTTTTACCGGCCCCTGAGGGTGCGGAGACAAGAATAAGGCTGCCGGTGTTCATTCTATGTTTTGCACCTGTTCGCGGATTTGTTCGATCACCACCTTAAGATCAATGGCTTTTTGCGACATGTCGGTATGAGTTGCTTTTGCACCCAATGTGTTGGCCTCGCGGTTCAGCTCTTGGGACAGAAAATCTAAGCGGCGGCCATGGGGCCCTGGTTTGCCTATTAACTTTCGTGCTTCGGCAACGTGAATAATCAGTCGATCCAGCTCCTCGCGAACATCGCCCCGTTGGGCTAACAACGCTACCTCTTGCTCGAGCCGGGCCGGGTCGGCTTGTGTCTGTAAATCTTGCAGTCGCTGCTCAAGGCGTTGCTGTTGCATGTGCATAACGTTATCGGCGAATGGGCGCACCGATTCAACTAGGGCATCAATGGTGGCCAATTGTTGTTGTATCACCGTTTCCAGACGCTGCCCCTCGGATGCTCGGGCCTCGCCAAGGCGCTCAAGTGCTTGCATAAATACGTCGGTAGCTGCCTGCATAATGCTGTCTTGATCTACTTGATTGCTTTCTAAAACCCCTGGCCAGCGCAGCAGATCTAAGGTGGTTGGTGGAGTTGCTTCCGGTACCACTAGGTGCACTTCCCTCGCAGCCGCGACAAGCTGCCCTAAAAATTCGCTGTTAAGTGCCAGCGCGTGCTCCGAGGCTTCGGGCTCAAGCTTTAACGTTAGGTCGACTTTGCCTCGTTTAACGTGCTTACGAAGTAAATCACGCACGCTAAACTCAAGAGCTCTTAACGTGTCGGGTAGCCGAAACTGACTCTCAAGGTAGCGATGATTAACGCTGCGCAGCTCCCAGCTTATGAGGTATCCGCCTTGTACGGCTGAGGCTTGGGCGAAAGCGGTCATGCTGGAGAGATGAGACATAAATCGTATTGCTGATACTTAACGGGGCGAGATTATCCAACCATTACTCGGCGCTGTACATTGTCTGCAATGATCGGACCGCTATGCGACGAATAATCTGACGTGCTGCACGACATCTCACTATAATGCGGGTTTACCAAAGGATTCCTTATGCGCCCAAGTGGACGACTCGCAGATGAGCTGCGTCAGGTTAAATTTACTCGCAACTTTACAATGCACGCTGCGGGGTCGGTGCTGGTGGAATTTGGTAACACCAAAGTCATTTGCACCGCGTCCGTGGAAAATTCTGTCCCAGGCTTTATGCGTGGCCGGGGTGAAGGCTGGGTTACCGCAGAATACGGCATGTTGCCGGGAGCAACCAACACCCGCAATGACCGTGAGGCGGCACGGGGTAAGCAAAATGGCCGGACGGTCGAAATTCAGCGGCTGATCGGGCGCTCGTTACGCGCCATGGTGGATATGGACAAGCTTGGTGAACGCACCATCCGTTTAGATTGTGACGTCATTCAAGCCGATGGCGGCACACGTACTGCATCTATTACTGGCGCGGCAGTGGCCTTGGCAGATGCTTTGAAAAAGATAGACGCCGAAGCAGCTTTGGTGGCCTTGGTTTCTTCAGTCAGTGTGGGTATTTATAACAATACCCCGGTCTTGGATTTGGACTACGCTGAAGACTCAAAAGCGCAAACGGATATGAACGTTGTGCGTATCGGCAGCGGCGGCTTTATTGAGTTACAGGGCACCGGCGAGGGTGCGCCCTTTAGTGCTGAGGAGCTGCAAAAACTCATCGCGCTGGCTGAAAAAGGTACAAATGAATTGTTAGAATTACAGCAAGCAGCACTCGCCTAGGGGACCCAGTGGAAAAGAGACGATTTATTGATTTCTTGATAGCTCAAGATGTTTTGAAGTTCGGCGAGTTTACGCTGAACTCGGGTCGGATCAGCCCGTACTTCTTTAACTTGGGTGCAGTCAGTGACGGTGCTGGATTTGCTGAGCTGGGTAGGGCTTACGCACAGACCATTGTCGATGCCGGCTTGGAATTTGATGTGTTGTTTGGCCCCGCTTACAAAGGCATTCCCATCGCGGTGGCCACGGCTACGGCGCTGGCGGCTCAAGACGTTCATGTTAGCGTTGCCTACAATCGCAAAGAGGCCAAAGACCACGGGGAAGGTGGTCAGTTAGTGGGGGCCGAGGTAACTGGGCGTGTCTTGTTGGTAGATGACGTCTTAACATCGGGTAAGGCCATTCGTCAGAGTGTGGATTTAATCGCGCAAACGGATGCCGAGATTGTGGGTACGGTTATCGCCTTGGATCGTGCTGAATTGGTAGCAGGCGAAGTCACCGCCGTAGAGGCGCTGGCAAATGACTTGCAGGCGCCTATTGTGAGCATTGCCTCAGTAGCGGACATCATCGAACGCTTGGCAGATGCTGCCGATCTGACATTGCAGCAACGTATGTTGGACTATCAGCAACAGTATTGCCGGATGAGCTAACTCGACCAGTAAACTCGGTAACGTCGAATCGAATAGTGTTGAGTTGTATTAGTTCGAAGATAGGCCTTGGTTCAAAAGGGCCCACTGCTCCGCCCAATCGCTGCTGGGTAATTGGCGAAAATCTGAACGGACGAATTGCTGAATGCGGCCCTCGGCAACGGCGAGCATGAGTTTTGCGGTGGGGTTGACCGGGTAGTTTGGCAGTTCTGTTAACTGCGCTCGGTGCTCGCGCAGAACTTGCCGCAATTGCGTTTCGATGCGATCCAGCAATTGGCACATTCGATTGCGCAGACGCTCGGTCTCTCCTTGTAGTGCATCACCGGCGAACAATCTTGCAAAACCCGGATTGCGCTCCACGAAGGTGATGACCAACAAGATAATGTCGTGGCAGCGTTGGTTGGCCTCGCTTTGCTCTTGCAAGATCTGGCTGATTCGACTGAACAGAGTTTGTTCTGCGTATTCAATCAGCCCTTCGAGCATTTTGCCTTTGCTTGGGAAGTGCCGATACAAGGCGGCTTCAGAAACGCCTACTTGTTTGGCCAGAGCGGCGGTAGTAATACGGCCACCAGGATTCGATTGCAACATGATGGCCAGAGCTTGGAGGATCTCCTCGCGACGGTTAGATCTAGGCATCGGCAAGAATCTGGGTGCCCACACCGCTGTCGGTAAAAATTTCAAGCAGCAAGGCATGGGGTACGCGTCCGTCGATGATCTGCACGCTGCTTACACCGCCAGAGACGGCGCTTAGGGCGCAATCTACTTTTGGTAACATGCCTTCGTTGATGGTTCCGTCTTTAATAAGGCCCTCAACATCCTTCTTTGAAAGACCTGACAACGGATTTTGATTGGCGTCTAAGATGCCGGGTGTATTGGTTAGGAGCACCAGCTTAGAGGCGTTGAGCGCTTCGGCGATCTTACCGGCTACGATGTCAGCATTGATATTGTAAGACTCACCGCCGTCGCCAACTCCGATAGGTGCGATAATGGGAATAAACTGCGACTCGGTTAGGGTTTGCAGGACCTCTACGTTAACCTCGGTGATTTCACCAACCTGGCCTATGTCTATTTGATCATCGGAATTTTCTTCTGCCGCTTGGGCGTTCAACTTGCGCGCCTTCAGTAATACGCCGTCTTTACCGGTAATACCTACGGCGCGGCCGCCATGGGTGTTGATCAACGATACGATTTCTTTGTTCACCAAGCCGCCAAGAACCATTTGCACAACATCCATGGTGTCGGCGTCGGTAATACGCATACCGCTCACAAATTTTGATTCGATTCCGAGTTTGTCCAACAAGTCACCGATTTGCGGACCGCCGCCGTGCACAACGATGGGGTTGATTCCAACCAGCTTCATAAGTACGACATCGCGCGCAAAGTTTTGCTTGAGCTGTTCGTCGACCATGGCATTGCCGCCATATTTGATGACCACGGTGTGACCATGAAATTTTTGAATATATGGGAGCGCCTCGGTTAGAACGCGGGCGGTTGTTGAGCTGTCACTGGTATTCATTGATTAGGCTTCACCGAAAAGTCAGGGTTGCGTCTACGTTGCTCAGTTGTGTTTGAAATTCATCTTGTACGCGTTCCAGCGCTGCGGCGCTGTCAGCCTCAAAACGTAGCGACAGCACCGGGCTGGTATTAGAGGGCCGTATGAGCCCCCAGCGATCGTCGAAATCTACCCTTATACCGTCGATGGTGGTCATGCGACCGTCGGCAAAATCGCCGCTGCTGGCCAGTTCGTCCATGACTTCGAACTTTCGTGTTTCTGTCGTATGTATTTTGATCTCTGGTGTGCTGTAGGTCGTGGGGTACTGAGCGAACACCGCATCAACATCAAGCTCGGTTTGACTCAAAAGCTCTAACAATCTAGCCGCGGTGTACAGCGCGTCATCAAACCCGTACCAACGCTCGCCAAAACATATATGGCCACTGAACTCGCCAGCCAGGGCTGCCTGGGTCTGTTTTATCTTGGCTTTAATGTGGGAATGTCCGGTCTTCCACATGATGGGGTTGCCGCCAGCCTCGGTGATGACGCGTTCGAGGTGAGTACTGCATTTTACGTCAAATATTACCGGGGTCTGAGGGTTGCGCGCGATGATGTCTTGGGCAAACAGCATCATCATTTTATCCGGCCAGATGATTTCGCCCTTTGGCGTTACGACACCTAGTCGATCGCCGTCGCCATCGAAAGCCAAGCCAACGTCAGCAGATTGTTGTTGCACCGCGGTAATAAGATCTTGCAAATTCTCTGGCTCGGCTGGGTCTGGATGATGATTTGGGAAGTTGCCGTCGATCTCGCAAAACAGCGGAATAACTTCGCAACCCAAAGCGCTGATGAGTTTTGGGCCCAGCTCCCCGGCGACGCCGTTGCCGCAATCTACGGCTACCTTAAGCGGGCGATCCAGTTTTGTTGTGTTTAGAGCCGCTTCGACATAATCGGCCCCTAAATCCGCATACCCCAAAGCTCCTTTGCCTGTGCTCAGTGTGCTGTCTTGTAAACGCCGATAAAGCACTTGGATTAGATCCTCGGCCAAGGTTGTGCCGCCGATCATCATCTTTAGTCCGTTATATTCGGGCGGATTGTGGCTGCCAGTAATCATGATGCCGGTGCCAGTCTTAAGGGCGTGGGTCGCGTAATACAGCACCGGTGTCGGTACTTGGCCTACATCTGTTACCGACATGCCACCGTCAACCAGTCCCTGCCCCAGGGCGAGCGCTATGCCGGGGCTGGATAAGCGACCGTCGCGACCTATCGCAGCGGCTTGCTGATTTTGACTTCTAGCCTCTGCGGCAAACGCGCGACCGATCCAATAGCACACATCGTCAGTCAAATTAGAACGGGTGATTCCGCGGATGTCGTAGGCACGAAAAATACCCGGGTCGAGGTCAATTTTGTCCAGTCTGGTGGGGACGAACTGTTCTGGTTGCATGATGTGTCCGGATTGTCTTGGTTGTGGGTTAGCTGTCTTTCAAACCAGCAAGCTCTGTACCGAAATTGTCAGTAATTTGCTGTAACAGATTGTTGGCGATCGCTAGCTTACTTTGGCGAGGCAAACTGACTTCAGCGTTATCGGTTATAAATGTCGTGGCATTGTCAGGGCTGTTGAAGCCAATACGCGCATCAGAGACATCATTCACCACTATGGCATGCAGGCCTTTGCGCTGTCGTTTATCTCGAGCATGGTTCAAGGTGTCGTGAGTCTCGGCGGCAAAACCAATGACAACCAGTTCTTGGTCGCTGTCGACGACGCTTGCAATGATGTCAGGGTTCTCGATGAGTCGTAGATCAAGGTGACTCTGGTCAGATGGTTTTTTCTTGATTTTCTGCTCAGCAGGCTTTGCCACTCTGTAGTCGGCAACCGCAGCCACACCAATGAATAGATGAACACCGTGCAGATTGTTTTGCACCGCGGTATGCATATCAGTAGCACTGATGACATCAACGCGATTAATGGCGGGGTTGCAAGCCGGCACACCAGGACCGGCAACCAAAGTGACCTGCGCACCGGCATTTAGCGCTGCCTCTGCCAAACTCAAACCTTGCAAACCGGAACTGTGATTAGAGATAAAGCGCACCGGGTCAATGGCCTCGCGTGTTGGGCCGGCAGTGACCATGACACTGAGTCCTGCAAATACAGAGGCTATCTCGGGATCAACTGTAGGCGTAGTTAATGCGTCGATCAGTATCTCAGGGTCCGGCAGTCGACCGGGACCGAACTCACCGCAGGCCTGCTCACCGTGATCGGGATCTATGATCTGATAACCCAATCGCTCCAGGGCGCTTAAATTCTGCTGCGTAGCGGCGTGCAGGTACATACGTTGATTCATCGCAGGCGCAACCACGACTTGTGCTTCGGTGGCTAAGCAAATGGTAGTGAGCAAGTCATAAGCCTGTCCTTGGGCTAGGGCGGCAATACAGTTTGCAGTCGCAGGGGCAATTAAAATTTGATCGGCCCAACGCGCGAGCTCGATATGACCCATTGAAGCTTCGGCCTTAGCATCCCAAAGATCGTCACGAACAGGTTGGCCGGATACCGCTTGCAAGGTGGTGGGGGTTACAAATTTTTTGGCATTAGTAGACATCACTACTTGAATCTCTGCACTCGCCGCGCGCAAAGCACGCACAAGCGCTGGGGTCTTATACGCCGCGACACCTGCGGTGATACCAAGCACGATATGTTGACCAACCAAACTGGACATAGAGCACCTTTTCGAAACGTGAGCGCTAATGAAAACACCAGCAATAAGCGATGCCGCCACCGCAGAATGCGAGCTTAACGGTGAAAACCAAAACAGGGAACCGGATTCCCATCGTTCTGAGCCTATTGGGTCCTGGCAAGTGCAGGAGCAGCCTCGACACCGACTCTTGTCGGAAGGCGCTGCTGGGCTGTCGACGGCGGAATTGCTGGCTATTTGCTTGGGTTCGGGAGTCGCTGGCGAAGATGCTGTGGCTATGGCGCGCAGACTGCTCAAACATTTTGGAGGTATTGGCGCTCTACTATCAGCACCTATGGCGCAACTGGTTTCTTGTCATGGCGTTGGTCCGGCCAAGGCTTCATTAATCAAGGCGGTGCAAGAGTTAAGTCTTCGGGACGTAGAACACGCGTTAACTTATTCAGAGCAGTTTTCTGATCCAGCGTCGGTGTCGCGATTCTTACGCAGGCGCATTGGCCATGAACCACGAGAAACCTTTGCCTGTTTGTTTCTCAACGCACGTAATCAGTTGATCTCCTGCGACGTGCTGTTTCGGGGTTCGGTTGACCTAGCTCACGTGCACGGTCGTGAGGTGCTGCGGCGGGGCATAGAAGTGAATGCGGTGGCTGTGTTGCTGGCGCATAATCACCCCTCGGGTTCACCGGAACCCAGTCAAGCAGACATTCATTTAACCCACAGGCTCACCGAGTTGCTTCGGCAAGTTGATATTCGGGTTTTAGATCATATCGTGGTGGGCGCAGGATCCTGCGTTTCCCTTGCTAGCCGAGGCCTGGTTTGACGACTTAGGTTGCTGTTAAACCAAGGCTTTGGTATAAACGCGCCTCAATTTGTGGGGTACGACCATGTCGCAAGTATGTCAGGTCACAGGTAAACGTCCGATTACAGGACACAACGTCAGTCACGCACAAAACAAGACCAAACGTAGGTTCCTGCCGAACCTACATTATCATCGGTTTTGGGTGGAATCAGAGAAGCGTTACGTTAAGCTGCGCGTTTCGTCCAAGGGCATGCGCATCATCGACAAAAAGGGCATCGATGAGGTGCTGCACGATATGCGTGCTAGCGGTCAAAAGGTCTAACCTCTAACACACTAACAACGGCAACCGTTACAGGATTCGGAATCACAATCATGCGCGATAAAATAAAGTTAGTGTCCAGTGCTGGTACAGGCCATTACTACACCACCGACAAAAACAAGAAGAACACGCCAGATAAAATGGAGATCAAAAAGTACGATCCCGTTATTCGTAAGCACGTCATCTACAAGGAAGGCAAAATTAAGTAAGGCGTATGCCTGAACTCCCCGAAGTCGAAACGACCAAACGGGGCATTGAGCCCTTCCTCCTTCAACAAACAATTACAGCCATCGCCGTGCGCGATGGTCGCCTACGTTGGCCCGCCCAGGTGCCGCAAAGTTTGGTGGGGCAGCAAGTCCTTCGTGTTGGGCGTCGCGCAAAGTACATTCTGTTAACTACGACGACCGGTACTTTAATCATTCACCTAGGGATGTCCGGCAGTCTGCGTCTGGTAACGACTGACACCCCGATAAAAACCCATGACCATATCGATCTGCAGTTAAGTTCTGGTCAATGCCTTAGATACAACGACCCACGCCGTTTCGGGAGTTTTCATTTTCATCCAGACGACGACCCGCAGACTCATTGGTTGCTCGCAGATCTAGGGCCCGAGCCTTTGAGTAACGATTTTTCTGGCGAGCATTTGTTTCGACAGTCCCGCAAGCGCCGCATTGCCGTCAAGAACCATATCATGGACGCTAAGGTGGTGGTGGGTGTTGGCAATATCTACGCTGCAGAGGCATTGTTTAGTGCTGGAATCCGGCCGACCGTGCAGGCTTGTCGAGTGACCCGAGTGGGGTATGACAATCTGGCAGGAGCAATAGCAAAAATTTTAGCCCGAGCCATTCAGGTAGGTGGCACAACCCTTCGCGATTTCGTTGGTTCGGACGGTCAACCCGGATACTTTCGCCAGAGTCTAAATGTCTATGGTCGGGCCGATGAGCCGTGTCGAGTGTGTTCCACGCCGCTCAAAGGCATGGTGCTGGGTCAGCGCAGTACCGTCTATTGCCCGCGCTGTCAGGTCACGCGGGGATGGCGATAAAGCCGAAACACTAGGCGGTATTCTTTTCCGCCAGCGCAGCCACGACCTTGGGGTGCACAAATTGCGAAATATCACCGCCCATAGCCGAGATTTCCCGCACCAAGGTAGAAGAAATAAAAGAGCAATCTTTTGACGTTGGCAAAAAAACGTATTCGATGTGGGGCGCCAAAGAGCGATTCATTTCGGCCATCTGAAACTCGTAGTCGAAGTCGGTAACCGTGCGTAGTCCGCGCAGAATAAAACGTGCGCCTTTAGCGCTTACGTAATCCACCAATAGGGTATTAAACCCCTCGACCGAGACACGATCACCCCACTGTTTTGCTACGTCCTGACACAAGGCAATACGATCAGCGAGTGCTACTTTGGGGTCTTTCTGTGCCGAGGTGCCTATGGCCAAAATAACGTGGTCGAATAGGTGCAAGGCTCGTTCGACCAAGTCGGTGTGACCATTAGTAATTGGATTGAAAGAACCCGGATAGACGACAATATTCTTTGTCATAGTGCTGCTACTCCCCCTGTATGAGCCGTGCAGATTTGATCACCAAAGGATGCGGATGGTATCCATGGGCCCTGATAGCTGCAACTTGTTAAGATTCGGCGAGCACGCTATGGGTCGTGCCTGCTGACGTAGTCCTTGTGATGCTCAAGCGAAAACGTTCGCACAGATCGTGCAGCAGTTTTTCATGCTCAGCTTCAAGATATATATGGCCGCCTATAAGCCCGCCGCGATAGAGTGATTCCAGCGTGATTTCCAAAAGTTTTGGTTGTTTATACGGGGGGTCAAGAAAAATAACATCGTAGGGTGATTGGGCTGAGCGTAGAAAGTGTTCAGCTCGAGAATGAACAACCTGACAATTTTCGGCCTTTAGCAGGCCGACGTTTGCGGATAAGGCTTCAATGATCTCTCTATTGGAGTCGACTAGGGTAACCTGTGCCGCACCTAACGATGCCGCCTCAAGCCCTAAAGCGCCAGAACCCGCAAAGAGATCCAGACACGTGCAATTGTGAATATAGGGGCGCAACCAATTAAAAAGGGTTTCTCGGGTGCGTCCTAGGGTCGGGCGCAGTCCCTCGGCGTCGGGAAAGCTAAGTTTACGGCTGCGCCATTGACCGCTAATAATGCGAACGTGCTGGCGAGCATTTTTATTGGCGCGGCGAATGAGAATAACCGCCGGTGGTTTTAACGTACTTCATGGCTGGCTCATTATAGAATGCAGTCTTGCAAAGAACGACCGTGACCCGCGTCCTGCGCTATTTTGGAGTAAGCGATACATGTCCCAAGACGCCCCATCATCTGCCGAGGAAAAACGTTTCTTTGGCCGTTTGCGCGAGGGCCTTGCCAAAACCCGAAACCAACTCACCAGTGGTGTCGGTAACTTATTGTTGGGCGAAAAAGAGATCAGTGCCGGGGCTTTGGAGGACTTAGAAACAGCGCTGCTTACTACCGATGTTGGGGTCGAGACCACCCGTGCAATTATTGACGAACTAACGACTCAAGTAACGCGCAAGCAATTGGCTAACATGGACGCTCTATACGCTGCGTTACATCGTTTAATGACGCAACGACTAGCTAGGCTTGAAAAGCCGCTTAAATTAGCTTCAAACACCACCCAAGTTGTGTTTTTTGTGGGTGTAAATGGCGTTGGCAAGACCACGACCATTGGTAAGTTAGCAAAACGTCTAATGGCGGAAGGGCGCAGTGTCATGTTGGCTGCTGGAGACACATTCCGTGCAGCGGCGGTGGAACAGTTGCAAGCCTGGGGGCAGCGCAACAATGTGCCGGTGATCGCTCAATCCCAGGGCTCCGATGCGGCGTCGGTGGTTTTTGATGCAGTACAGGCGGCACAAGCGCGCAACGTAGATGTTTTGCTTGTCGATACCGCAGGTCGCTTACAGGCAAAGACGCAATTGATGGATGAATTGGCGAAGGTGCGTAGAGTTGTACAACGACTTGATCCTGACGCACCCCACGAAGTGATTCTAGTGCTGGATGGTGGTGTAGGCCAAAACGCGTTGAGTCAGGTCGAACTGTTCCATGAAGCGGCGGGGGTTACGGGCTTGGTAGTCTCAAAACTCGATGGTACCGCCAAGGCTGGTGTGGTGTTCGCTATTGCGCAGAACGCACTGACGGAATCCTTGCCTATCTATTTTGTCGGGGTGGGTGAGGCAGAAGATGACCTGCGTCCCTTTGTAGCAGACCACTTTGTGCGAGCGCTGTTGGCTACAGACTCAGAAAGTGAGGCTATTAGTTGAGCGCCATCACCTTTGATCGAGTGACTAAGCGGTTTGATAATGGCCAAGAAGCCTTGTCGGAAGTAAGCGCTGAATTTGATTCGGGGTCGATGACTTTTCTGACCGGACACTCAGGTGCAGGAAAGAGCACTTTCTTGCGCTTGCTGATCGGTGTGGATGTGGCGACAAGAGGTCGGATTTACGTTGACGGAGTGGATATCGGCAAATTAGGCACGCGGCGTATGCCGTGGTATCGGCGAGAGGTAGGGGTGGTATTTCAAGATCACCACCTGTTGCCAGAGCATACTGTTTTCGACAACGTCGCGTTGCCCCTGAGGATCAATCATTTAAGCGAGCGTGAAGTAACGAGCAGAGTGCGAGGTGCGCTAGGTCGCGTTGAATTACTGGGTAAAGAGCATCTTATGCCTACCCAGTTGTCCACCGGCGAGCAACAGCGGGTAGGCATTGCCCGGGCAGTTGTAGGCAAACCCAAGATCCTATTGGCGGATGAGCCCACCGGTAATCTGGACCCTCAGTTGGCTCGCAGCATTATGAAGTTGTTTAGCCAGTTTAACGAACTGGGGACAACGGTGATTATTGCCAGCCATGACATCGGTTTGATTGAGAGCATGCAGATGCCAACGGTTTATTTGCTGGAGGGGCGAATGACCCAGGTCGGAGAAACATCCGATGTCTAAAGAGGCAAATCCGCGCCCAAAGCCCGCGACACAAGCAAGCCGCAAACAGTGGCCCATACCAAAACGGCGACTGAGTTGGTTTTTTGCAGATCACCAGCGTGCGGTTTCGGAGACGTTCAAGTTTGTCAGTTTAAAATTGGGCAGTAGTCTGTTCGTCTGGCTGTTGGTCGGTATTGCATTAGCGCTGCCTGCTGCGTTGCGGTTGGCGCAGCTAAATTTCGTCGCTTTGGACGATGGTTGGCAAGGTCGACCGGGGCTCAGCGTATATTTTCAGGTGGCTGCGGATTCCTCTGATATCGTTGAAGTTGAAAATTTATTGCAGCAAAACAGTTCCACAATTGAGGTGCGGCTCACGGACGCAGACCAAGCGCTGCGTGAGTTTATGGCCGCGAGCGCTGACTCTGAGAGCTTAACGACTGCACTGAGCACGTTGTCTGCCAACCCCTTACCTGCATCGCTACAGGTATCAGTGAATAATCAAGTGACTGTTGATCAATTAGCGGCATTGCGGCTGCAACTCCTGCAAAAAGCCGCTGTGGATGACGTCGTCATAGAATTCACCTGGTTAGAGCGGTTGCGCAGTCTGACCCAGTTGATAGAGCGTTTGGGTTGGATTCTCGGATGCCTGTTTGCCTTGGGAGCGGTGCTGGTTACGGCAGCGTCGGTGCGACTTGCGATTGACGGTCGGTTAGAGGAACTGCGGGTTTTAAGTTTGGTAGGTGCTACGCGCGCGCAAATTCGTCGTCCGTTTGTTTACTTTGGCGTGTTTTATGGCCTTGGTGGAGCCATTGTCGCTGCGATGTTGCTTGCGATCACGCTCTCCGCGATCGAAACACCCCTGACCGCTTTACTCGGCAGCTATGACCTACCGGTACAGGTCCGAGGTTTTGATTTGCCTTTTCTAGGGTCATTGCTACTGATGGGATTAGTACTCGGTGTAATGGGCGCTTTGTTGGCGGTCAAGCAGCGTATTCGAGGCGCCCAAGAGGCTATTTACTAGCGCATCAACGGCGTTTTCCAGCGCGCCATTTATTATCGAAAAGGTATTAGCACTCGGCTACAGAGAGTGCTAATATTCACCCAAAGTGTTACCGGAAGTATCACATGACCACAGATATTATGAAGATGCCGAGTATCTCTCCTGGAGCAGACCTCGACGCTTACCTACGTACTGTTAGCCAATTTCCGATTCTTAAACCGGAAGAAGAACGCGAACTGGCAGAGCGGTTTTATCATGATGGAGACCTCGACGCTGCCCGACAGTTGGTGCTGTGCCATTTACGATTTGTTGCGCATCTCGCGCGTACCTATCAGGGTTACGGGCTGTCTCATGCTGACCTCATTCAAGAAGGCAATGTTGGATTGATGAAGGCGGTTAAACGCTTTGACCCATCGGTTGGCGTACGGTTGATTTCTTTTGCAGTGCATTGGATCAAGGCCGAGATGCACGAATACATTTTGCGCAATTGGCGCATCGTCAAAGTGGCCACCACCAAGGCACAGCGCAAACTGTTCTTTAACCTGCGTGGTGCCAAGCGATCGTTGTCTTGGCTCAGTGCTGAGGAAACAAAGGCCATCGCCCAAGATTTGGGTGTGAGCACAGAAGAAGTGAATCGCATGGAAGGGCGTTTAAGCGCCAGCGATATGGCCTTTGACGGTTATGCGACCGATGACGACAGCGTGTCTGCCCCCGTCCATTTTCTCGCTTCGGCCTCACCGGACCCTGCCGATCTAGTTGCCGATGCAGACACTCAGCGGGACGTCAGTTTGCGTTTGAGTGAAGGTCTGGCAAAGCTTGATGAACGCAGTCGGGACATCTTGCAACAGCGCTGGTTGAGCGATGCGAAGTCTACGCTGCACGAACTGGCTGCTGAGTACGGTGTGTCTGCCGAGCGTATTAGACAGCTAGAAAAAAATGCTATGAAGAAATTGAAGTTAGCTATAGCTGACTGATACCTGTGACACCAAAACTATTGCTTACCCTGGGAGGCCTTTATGGCCTCCTTGGCGTTTTACTGGGGGCATTTGGCGCTCACGGTCTGCGCGATCGACTAGAGCCCAGTCAGCTCGACAGTTGGCAAACTGCCGTGCAATACCAACTGTTCCACGCAATAGCATTGATCATTGTCATGGTTTGGTTCTTGCACACGGGAGCAAATGCGCTGCGATACGCTGGGGGCTTATTTGCAGTAGGCATTACACTTTTTAGCGGCAGTATTTATCTACTGATACTGGGCTCGGCGAGTTGGCTTGGGCCGATCACACCATTGGGCGGGTTGATCTTGATGGCAGGTTGGGGTTGCGTCATCTACGCTGGGTTATCGTTACAAAGCTAAAACTTTCCATGGCCACTTCTCCTGATGAACACGTCGGAGGTCCCGAGCAGGCCTTCAGTTACATTCGCCGTCGTGGCCGATTTACCCAAGCTCAGGCGCGCGCCTACGAAAATCTGGTCGAACAACATCGAGTCACCCCCGAACACCTAATCGCGCACAGCGGACCAATAGGTTTGGAAATAGGCTTTGGCATGGGTGCAGAGTTGCTGGCATGGGCGCAGCAAAGCCCTGACTGGTATTTGTGCGGTGTCGAGTTGTATCAGCCTGGCATTGGCGCAATGCTAACGCGTCTAAAAAGCCGTCAATTGCCCAACGTTGGGTTAATCGACCAGCCCGCTCAGCTTGTTCTTGCCGCGCTTCCTGCCGAGTGTTTGAGCGAGGTAAGGATTTTCTTTCCAGACCCGTGGCCAAAAAAACGCCACTTCAAACGACGGCTGGTGCAAGTTCCCTTCGTTGTAGAGCTACACCGTGTAATTAAACCCGGTTCTGTGGTGCGCTTAGCGACGGACTGGGCAAACTATGGTGAGTGGATGGTTGAGCAATTCGAGCAGGTGCCTGGTTTTCAGTTGCTTAAGGATCAAATCCGTAAGGCACATACTGCAGAAGACGCAGCGGTTCGGAGTACCACCAAGTTCGAAGCTCGGGGTGAGCGTTTAGGGCATGACATCAGAGATCTGGTCTATGTTAAGCCTCAATAGCCTTAAATAAATTGCTGGAGCACCGAGTCGAGATAACGAGTGCCTTTAATGGTTGGCGCACAGCGATCAGCACGCACAAGGTCACGCGTCACCAGATTCTCCCAAACCGGCAGTATGGAAGCCTGAGTCAGCCCGGTACGTTGTTTGAATATCCGCCAATCTACGCCGTCAGTTAGTCTAAGGGCGTTCATCATAAACTCTAAAATTAGGTCGTCGGCTGCTACTTGTTGCTGCTCTGTTATCTTCGGGTTGGCCATATACAGGCGAGGTTGGCTTGGCTTACTGCTGCGAAAGGCGATTAACTTTTGATCTTGACGCGTCGAATGTTTGCCGTGGGCACCGGCACCTAGGCCGACATAGTCGCCGAACTGCCAATAGTTAAGATTATGCTTACACAACTGATCAGACTTGGCAAAGGCTGAAACTTCATAACGGTGAAATCCGGCCTCAGTCAGCAATGCCAGCCCCGCCTGTTCCATGTCGTAAATTTCTTGCTCCATTGGCAGGATCGGTGTGCGTTTCGCGAATTCGGTCTTTGCTTCGATGGTCAGCTGATACCAAGAGATATGCTCAGGCTGTAGATCGATGGCAATTTGTAGATCGCTCAATGCATCGGCAACAGTTTGTTCCGGCAATCCCCACATCAGATCAAGGTTTATGTTTTTAAATCCGGCGTTGCGCGCCTCAATAAAAGCGGTAGTCGTATCGGTACTTTGATGAATCCGACCGAGTCTTTTTAGTTTGTGTTCATCGAAGGATTGAGCCCCAACCGACAAACGGTTTATCCCGGCTGAGCGGTATTCCGAAAATTCCATGTACTCCTGAGTACCGGGATTCACTTCCAGCGTGATCTCGGCATCCGCCGCGATCGGCAGCTTGTCCAGCAACCTACCGATGTGCTTTGGATGAAAGAGACTTGGGGTGCCGCCGCCGAAGAATACGCTGGCGAAGACGTCACTGGTTTGACTTTGAGCCGCCCAATCAGCCTCCAGGGCCAAACGATAGGCCTCCTGGTCAACGTCGCCTTTAATCGGATGCGAATTAAAGTCGCAATAGGGGCACTTTTTTACGCACCATGGGTAGTGGATATATAGCCCGGGGCGCTCAAGCATGGTGCCAGATTTGGTTTTGAAGTTGTGCGAGTAACGCCTGGCAGGCTTGACCGCGATGGCTCAGTTGGTTTTTTAAGGTCGAATTCATTTGGGCTGCGGTGACACGTTGATCGGCAACGTAAAATAATGGGTCATAGCCAAAACCTCCTTCTCCCTGGGGTTGCTGAAGGATTTCGCCATGCCATCGACCAAAGGCAATCTTTGGTGTTGGATCGTTTGGGTGTTGTAAAAATACCAGGCAACAAAAGAAGTAGGCGCGCCGATCTTCCTGGTTCGAAAGCTGTGCTAGGAGCTTCGTGTTGTTTGCGGCATCATTGCCGTCTTCGCCGGCATAACGAGCCGAGTAAACACCAGGCTCGCCATTCAAAGCGCGCACCACAAGCCCGCTATCGTCTGCTATGGCGGGAAGCTGTGCCGAGTGGGCTGCTGCTCTGGCTTTAATCAGAGCGTTTTCAACAAAGGTCGTCGCTGTTTCTTCAGCTCCGCTGAGTCCAAAATCTTTTAGGCTTTTCAGTTGCAAGCCGAAGGGGGCCAACAACTGCTGCATTTCACTGACTTTACCGGCATTGCCACTAGCAAAGATCACGTCCATCAGTGGGTCCAGTACATTTTCTGATTGAACTTAATTTGGTCTTGACGGCCGTTAGCCAGTTGGACCTCGATGTTCAGGCGTTGGACATCCTCGTCAGAATGCAGCAGCTCAGCTAGATAGTAGATGGCGTCGCCTTCTTGCACCTTGCGAAAGTTCAGCTCTTGAGTCTGCCCAAGCAAGTTACTGCTGTCTCCGGAGAGAGTGGCGGTAACGGCGCTGTTCTCAGAGTCGAGGACTGCGATGTTAACCAACGCGCGATTTTTTGCGCGCGTAACGTTGTACTGTGATGCCACGTCAGCCTCTAGAAACGTGGTGGGAATGACAATGTAGTGCACTTCATGGCCCGCGAACCGATGTACTTGCTCGGCATGGCTAATAGTAGAAATAAGTGAAAACACTGTGCAGCAACAAAGTGCTAACCAAGAAGCCGATTTGGCCGGTTTGTTTACAGTATTCGATGTCATAAGGGTCGTCCTAAATGGTAAAAGCCGTAACTACCAAACAGATTCGGCGCTAGATTGATGACCGAGCGTTCCTCGTGTTGCTGATTTACGACACGCCGTTGGATGATGTGCATTCGTAGGTCAGCGCACAGTGACTCGAAGTCGCTGAAGGTACACAAGTGAATGTTGGGCGTGTCGAACCAACGGTGAGGAAGATGGCTCGAAACGGGCATCTTGCCTTTGGCCGCCAACTGCATTCGACAACGCCAATGACCAAAGTTAGGAAAGGTCACAACGCATTCTTGACCAATACGGAGCATCTCCTTGAGAAGACGCTCGGGCTCCTTAACCGATTGTATTGTTTCGGTCATGATTACCATATCGAAAGCATCGTCATTGAAGTTACTCAGTCCCTGATCCAGGTCTTGCTCTATAACATTAACGCCCCGGCTCAAGCAGGTACGGATGTTTTCTGCGTCTTTATCAAGCCCATAGCCAATAACGCTTTTTTCCTGTTGCAAGTTATCCAGCAAGTCACCTTCACCGCACCCTAAGTCGAGCACCCGAGCTTCAGGTTGTATGAGTTTAGCGACGAGTTCTAAGTCTGAGCGCATGATTCAGTGGCTCTGTTGTTGGGCTGATGTTGCATACGCGCGGTCAAGATAAGCGCGCAACGCGTCGGTATAACGCTCGATGGGCAACAAAAAAGAATCGTGGCCATGCTCAGATTCGATCACTGTAGACGCAACGTCTTTACCTGCGGCGATCAACGCATCGACGATCTCTTTCGAACGGTCTGGTGAAAAACGCCAATCGGTGGTGAACGACATGACCAGAAAACGTGCTTGAGTGTGTTCAAGCGCAGTGACTAATTCTCCGCCTGTCTCTCGCGCTGGATCAAAGTAGTCCAACGCTCGGGTCATCAGCAAATAGGTGTTGGCGTCGAATCGCTGGGTAAAGGATCGACCTTGGTGGTGGAGGTAGCTTTCGACTTGAAACTCCACATCGAGGACTTTGTCGATGTCGCCAGATTTGAGTTCTCGCCCAAAACGATTTGCCATGCCGTCATCTGAAAGATAAGTCACATGACCAATCATGCGAGCGAGCATCAAGCCGTGGTCTGGATTAGTGTCCTTGGTTCGATAGTGGCCCGAGCGATACTCTGGGTCAGAGGTAATCGCCTGACGAGCTATTTCGTTAAACGCAATGTTCTGTGCAGTGAGCTTCGCTGCCGTTGCGATAAGCACCGCATTTTTCAGTCGGTGAGGGAAGTCGATACTCCACTGCAGCGCTTGCATTCCGCCTAGACTGCCTCCAACGACAGCTAAGAAACAATCAATGTTCAAGTGGTCTGCCAGCAGCGCTTGGCTTGCGACCCAATCTTTAACAACAACTTGCGGAAAATCAGGACCGTAGGTTTGGCCGGTTTCTGGATTGTTTGACTCAGGCCCGGTGCTGCCGTGACAGCCACCGAGATTGTTCAAGCTCACGATAAATAATTTGTTCGTGTCCATAGCTTTGCCGGGGCCGATGCAATGATCCCACCAACCCGGCTTCTGATCGCCCTCATAATAGCCAGCCGCATGGTGGTGGCCCGACAGTGCATGACAAATCAGTACCGCATTGTCGCCGCGCTCGCTCAATTCGCCATAGGTTTCGTACATTAGGTTAAACCCCGGCAGCACGTCGCCGTTTTGTAGGGCGAAGGGTTGTTCATAGCTGAACAAGCGAGGGCTCACCAAGCCAACCGAATGCTGTTCCTGAGTTGTCATATTGAGAGCGATAGGGTCGTCAAAACATCTTGCACTAACGACAACATGATAAGTGCCACCAAAGGTGAAAAGTCCAGCGGCCCCATCGTCGGAAGTAGATTTCGCAGCGGCGC
>CACFGV010000001.1 GCA_902565895.1 K189A clade bacterium | reverse complement strand
TGTTGCAGTGAGTAATTAGCGCTGGCATTCAGATCGGCGCTTCTGACCGCGTAGCCGTCCATTGCAGAAGCGGTGAAAGGTGGCAGCGAGAGGGCAGCGGTAACGGGTGCCGCTACCGCGCGTCCGAGGCTGTCAGCGATCGGGCAAGTCTCGTGGGTGATTGGAGATGACAGGCGGTCGCGGATCGTGCGTAGTGCTTCCTCCAGATCTAATGCTTGGCTATGCTGGGCCAATGACGGTTACCCTCTGTATAGATACTTCCACGTCGCATTGTAGCGTGGCACTGGCGGTTGACGATGATGTTTTTGCTGACAATGCGCGACTGGAAAGGCGCCATAATGAGCAAGTACTGCCGATGCTGGATTCGCTTTACCGACGTGCCGGTATAGCCGTTATGAGTACGCAGCTGGTGAGCTTTGCTGCGGGTCCTGGGGGGTTCACTGGGGTACGAATTGCTGCATCGATTGCCCAGGGCGTGGCCATGGCTTGTGACTGCAAGGTCGTTCCGCAACGCGGATCCAGCGTTATTGTTAACTCTTGGGTGGACGATTCTGCTGACAAAGATCGCGCGCTCTGCGTGGTGGCAAGCCGTGGGCAGTCGTTTTACTTATCCGAATACGCTAAGGCGTCATCGCAATGGGTACTTAAGCGCCCTGATGAATTACACGAACATGCGCCCCCATGGCTAGATGATTTGGCCCAAGGTTGCGCAGACGGTGTTACCCGGCTGGCGGTGCTTGGAGTAACGCCGAATTGGCTGCCTAAACAACTCAGCGACAGTTGCGTCGGGGCAGTGATTCCGAGTGCTCAACGCATGATCGATGTTGCTCGCGAAGCTGATCAGCGTGGCGACAGCGTGGCCGCCGAGTTGGCGCTGCCGATCTATGTGCAGGGTGATTCACCCTGGCGCAAACGCGGCTAGGATTGTAAACAGCGTGACGCCACTGCTGTTTGTCCCGTCACAACAACTACGCGCCTTCGCATTGTCGGCCTGGTGCGAGCCGCTGCCGATAGCGCCTGAGGAGCTACAACAAGCGTTGGCTGGCGAACGAACCAAGCCAGGGCTTTTGTTGGATGAATTGGGGATGGCGTTGCTCATGCCCGGCCATAACGAGCCTTATCGGTTGCCTCAGCAACAGATAACTAGGCGCGCGCAAACTGGGCGACCGGGTGAGTTGGCTCGAGCCTGTGGTTTGCCTCAAGCAAAACCCTCGGTGCTGGACGCTTGTGCAGGCTTTGGAACCGATGGTTTAACGCTTGCCGCACTGGGATGCACTGTGACGATGATCGAACAGCATCCGATTGTATGGTTATTGTTGCATGATTTAGCTCAAGGTATAGAAGGCGTGACGGTGCAGCAGGGCAATTGCGAGCAGGTGATGAGCGCTGGACACCGTTGGGACGTGGTCTATTTGGATCCGATGTTTGCGCCGCGCAAAAAAAACGCGCTGCCCGGCCGAGGGTTACAGCATTTGCGAGAACTGACGTCGAACCAAGGCGCTCAAAACGGCCCAACGTTGTCAGAACTGATTGAATTAGGTCGTCGCTGTGCGCTGACAAGGGTCGTGGTAAAACGCCGTTTGAAAGATCCTCAAGAGCCGCGAGCGGCTTTTCAAATTAGCGGTAAAAGTGTTCGCTTTGATGTGTATTTGCCCAGCTAATACAGAGCATTTGTTAACTGTTAGCTCTGATTGTGCACTATTGGATTCAGCGTGAATCTTACGTTGTCGTTAATCACTGTTCTTGCAAGGTGCAGGGTTTCCGCAATGGTCGCGTTCGTTTGCAAGATGCCGTCTGGATCTATTTCTAGATGGCGGTTCGTAAGCAACCGATCAACAAACTGGTCAAACAACCCCTGATCGAAAAACTCCGGAGCATTCAGGCCCTGCAAGCGCGCCATTTGCTTTGCCGCCAGTTGGCTTTCTTGGCACAAAGCGTCCCGAGTGAAGCGACCGTGATGGGCAAGGCTAAGGACGATATACATCCGCTCCAGGGTTTCATTCACCAACTTTGACAACAGCACCAACTGCATACGATGCTCGCTTTCTTGGGTGGCGGGTAAGATGACGTCATCCTCCCGGCGTATGAGATCTAGCCTTGCCATCGAATCAAGCACGCTATCGGTCGTTCCGGGTACCCAGGCGCTGAGCTCCTGGGCAATGTATGGAAATATGAGCGCTATGCTCTGTTGCAACTGTCCCGTCTTAACGCCGCGTCGTCGATTGACGAGCAAACACGCGATCAATGACGGCAACGCGAGCAAATGCAGAATGTTGTTTCTATACCAAGTCAGCATAACGGCATTAATTGACTTTAAGGCCAACAAGTCGCCATAGGCGTGTGATTCGCGATCCAGCCAGCCAAGGTCCTCAGCGATTTCGACGATTTGTGACGGTTGTGTGGTTGGGTTTGTCAGATGCGCAGCAGCGCCAAGATCGTTGATGAGTTGTTGATGGCATCGCAATTGATTGAGCATTTGTTGCTCGGCCATAACTTGATTGTTGGCCGTTAAAATAACACTGGCGACTAAATTGATCGGGTTGGCCGTGGCTTGCCGGTTGATCGCGAGCATCAGATCCCGTCCTAAAGACTGCAGGGTTTGAGTTTCATCTGTAGCCATCTCGGGATGCTCTGTGAGCCAATCGTCGAGTTGTATCGGTGTACCGAAATTGACATGCATCTCGCCAAAGTTTTTACGGATCAGTTTTAGGCTGCGCAAAATATCGAATATGTTCTCTTTCTTCTTGTTGGCGCCTCTTAGTTCTGAAAGATAACTGCTGCCTTCCAAAACGATTTCATAGCCAAAATAGACCGGTACGAAGGCCAATGGTTTTGGCAACCCACGACGTTGGCTGTCGACGCACATTTTTAATAACCCGAATTTTGCAGGCATTAGGCGACCGGTGCGCGATCGCCCGCCTTCAGGAAAGAATTCTAAACAATGGCCCCGACGAGCCATTTGATAGACGTATTCGGAAAACACCGCGGCGTACAGAGGGTCCTCGCGAAAGCTTCGGCGCATAAAGAAAGCGCCACCGCCCCGCAAGAAGCGGCCCGCGATTGGCATGTTTAAGTTATCTCCCGCAGCGATGTGCGGAATCATAAGACCATGGGTATACAGCGCATAACTCAGCACCAAGTAATCAACATGACTTCGATGGGAGGGGACATAGATCAAGGTATGTGTGGTGCTGGTTTCAGCGAGTTTGTGCAAGCCCTTGACGTGAACACCGTTGTATAAACGATTCCAAAACCAGGTGAGTAAAGATAAAAAAATGCGAATCTTCGCGTACGACATGTCCGCGGCGATCAACTTAGCGTGGCGTAACGCCAAACTCCGCAGTTTCGCCGGAGTGTGGCCCTGACTCTCAAGTTCTGCCATAGCGTGTCGAACTTGCGAGCTCGTGACCAGAGTGTTGATCAGTGTTGCGCGGTTGGAGAATTCTGGACCCAGGGTCGCTTCGCGTTGTTGGCGCAGCCGCACACGTAAGTAGCGAGCAGTCCTTCGGATTGCGATATCACGGCCTTTATCCAGGTTGGCCAATTCTGCCAACGCCGCAGGTTTGCCAAATCGTACGTGTATATCGCGACGATTCACCAACAGCGAAAGTGTACGTTTGATGCGTCCTGTGAACTCGCGATTTTCGCTTGTAAGGGTATGTAGCCAACTGCCCCGTGGTGCCAGAGAGCGGCCCCAAAAGACGATAAAAGGGACAATAACTATCTTTTGCTTGATAGCCTCTGGTGCGTCAACGAGCCGTAACATACGCTTTGAGTAGGTTTGCATCGTCATACGACCAGCGACCGGGCGATGCAAGGCAAAGGTTCGGCGCTGTAGTTGCCAATCGCCGAATTCCAACGCGTCGAGCGGTGACGGATGATCGCTATCGGTGATAGCCAAATCAAGGATGAAGAGATCAGTTAGGGCACGTTGAGCCTGTACATAGACGATGTGATCTTCTGTATTTAGGTATTCTTGGCCGCTTAAAGAGGGTCGGGTAAGCCAGCGAATCAGACGGTAGTAAATACGATAAAGAAACCTCATAACCGCGCCTGCCGTGGCCGCACAATTCTAGCTTCACTCTGGCCGTTTGCCGTTGAACAAATCATCCAAGCTGTCGACGGACGCTGGCTGAGTACTGTCACCTTGATCCAGTTCCCAAATCTGTTGATAACGGTCGAGGCTCAGCTGGGTAGAGTTTTCGGTACTTTGAAGAATGGTCGGGCGCAGAAATACCAGCAGGTTGGTCTTAGTGCGTTCTTTGCTTGTTGACCGAAATAGTGCCCCTAATAAAGGGATTTTGCCCAGTACCGGCACGCGGTTGTTGGTGTTATTGATGTCATCCTGAATCAACCCTCCCAGCACGATGGTCTGTCCGTTTGCTGCCAGGACCGTGGTTTCTATTGTGCGCTTAGAAGTCACTACGTCAGCGAAGGCAGTGCCACCAACAGTCGTATTCAGCACGTTAGTGATGTTCTGAGAAACCTCCATGCGGACATCATTATTTTCGAACACATGAGGCGTCACCACGAGTTCAACACCTACGTCTTGTCGGTTGACCGTAGTGAATGGATTACTCGTGCCATCGCCGGTGGTAGAGAACGAGCCGGTACGAAACGGTACTTCACGGCCAACTAGGATTTTTGCTTCCTGATTGTCGAGGGTCAGAATGCTCGGAGTAGATAATAAATTCGCGTCAGAGTTATTCGCTATGGCGTTGACAATGGCACCAAAGGACACGCCCTCGGCATTAATTCTGGCGCCTGCGAGGGTAGGTGATGTCAGTGTTGCCAAGCCCTCTAAAACATCAATTCTGCTGTCGCCGTCTGTGATCGCGCCTGCCAAGAGTCCGCTGATGACACCATTAAGGCTGGTACTGACTAATGGCGCGCTGTTGCCGCGCTGATCGCCGCCGGCCATTTCAACACCGAGGGAACTGCTTGCGCCCATCGTAACTTCAACAATAGCCGCCTCAATCATTACCTGAGCTCGCGGTGTGTCGAGTTTTTCTAGCAGCGTTAGGATTTCGCTCATCGCGCCCGGGTCAGCCTTGACCACTATGGCGTTCAGAGTCGTGTCCGCTGCAATGGTCACCTCCTGTTGGGCATCATTTTTTCCAACAGCGCCTTTAGCTACGACGTCGCTGAGAATTTTACTGATGTTCTCGGCATCGGCATGACTGAGCAGTACAACCTGGGTCGCGTCCGTAGTGGTTGCTGGGCGGTCGAGCTTGTCTATGATTTTAATCACATCGGCGATCGGTCTTGGTTTGCCCCGCAGTACCAATGAGTTATTGCGCTCGTTTGCGATTACTTGGACTCTATTCGGGCCTTTGGCGCTGCTGCCGATTTGATCGGGGGCCACTTTCTCAAGGATCGAAGCAACGCTGCCTACCCACGCCTCTTGCAGCGGCACCATAACAACTTCGTCTTCATCCGCGACATCAATTTCGCGAATCAGCTTTTTCAGTCGCAGAATGTTATCAGCGTGGTCCGAAATGATGACTACGTTTGGGGTTGTGACGCTCCCGATATGGCCATATTGGGGGATCAGAGGGCGCAGTAGCTTAAGTAGTTCTGATGACGCGGTATTCTGCACCGCAATGACCTCGGTCATCAGTTCTTCGGGTGCGGCAGATTCAGGTCGGCCTAGTACTCCGGGCGTTTGTTTGCCCGTGGCACTCTGTTGAATGCGCACGACATCCCCAGACGGTACCGCGGTGTAATTTTGCAGCCTCAATACACTCAAAAACAGCGCGTACACACCGTCCTTGCCCAACGGCGTGTCAGAGATGACCGTTACTTGGCCCTTCAACTTAGGATCGACGATGAAAGTCTTGCCGGTAATTTTGGCGACCTGGGCGACGAATTCTTGAATGTCTGCTTGTTTAGTTGCCATCTGCCACGTTTGCTGCTCGTTGTTTTCAGCCGTTGCAGCTGATGTTGGCCAAACCACTAAGCATAAAAGCAGGGCGCATGACTTAATTGCTGAGTGGAAATGCATAGGGCGGTTACTCATGAGTTATCTCAGATTCGGAATTGCGGCGGTGATGGTTAAGCGATCGTTATTGCGCAGCAACACAACCCGGGCAGTACCGCTGGCCATCAATTCATCAAGCATAGCCTGAGTCGGTTGGGTTTCGCTTATGGCTTTGCCGTTGATGGAAAGAATGACATCGCCGGCTTGTAATCCGGCGCTCCGAAAGTACGCTGATCCGCCGACATCGGTGATTCGATACCCACCCTGAGAACTTGGAGTTAGGCCCAGTTGAGCAGCGGCTTTGTCTCTGTCCTGCACAAGTTGCCGTGCCGCTTCCCGTGCTCTGGCCACTGTCGCTTGTGTTGGTTTGGCCTTTGTTCGGCTATTGCCGGAGTGGTTTGATTTTGGCTCGGTGCTGGTGGCGGTGAACGCGGTTTTGGGAAAAGACAGCGATTCTAGTTTGCCTGCCCGCCGCAGCAGTACCTGGTCGGAGTAAACCTCAGCGAGCACGGCGTTACCGGGAACGCTCTCACCCACAGCGTAGAGGCGTGCTTTCTGGCCTCTTTGACCAATGATTGCGGCTGAGGCTGAATTTTCCGAGGCGGCAAACACAGCTTTCAGTTCCAACGGTAGGCGGGTCGCTTGAGCGGTGCTGACGTTCTTTGGTCGGGTCCCAGTGTTTCCGGCAGCTTTGCCAAAAAGATGCAAATCTACCAGGGCCTCGACGTCAGTAGGCCTTGCCTCGATTGTGGTGTTCCTGGGCTGGGGCTGATCGCTGCCCACAGAGTTGCTGTTCGGCAAGTAAACCGTGCCATGCACCAGATATATGACGGTCCCAATGATGCACAGGATAAGCACCCAGCTCGCCGACGCGGCTAATGTTTTGCCATAGTTAACCATCACTTTGCTTAACTGCTCACCTATTCGCTATGTCGCCCGGGTTTCGACAACATCAAGAGTTAGTTGTGGTCGCATTGTGCGAAAACCAGCGCAAATTGCCAGCTATATTACCGTTGCTAGTAAGCGTCCACGGGCTACAGGATCGGGCGCTCAACTTCAATGATGACGTCGTTGGGCTCCTGCTCGCCTGGCCACGGGAACGCGAGTAAGTCGATAAATCTGCGATTCAGGCGGACTCGTATCATGCCGTCTCGATTTAGCGCAAGATCCAGTAACTTAGCATTGTTTGACCCATCATTAATGTTAGCGATCACAGTTTGATTCGATTGTTTATCCACATGCGCCACTAATCTGGGCAATTCGATCTGATTGTACTGACCCGTAAGGATGTAACTGATCTGCCCGCCACTCCAAGTTAATGTTGTGGGATTGACCAAGGAAACCTCTTCCAGTGACCGGGCGTCGTAGGGTGCGGTAACTTGGGAAGGTGCCAGCAAGAAATGGCCACTGAGGAAAATATCAAACCGATTCAGTATCGGCGTGAGGACGCTGCTATCGATCTTGCCCTCAGCGAGCAAATTCGCTGAGGAGCGATGCAGATCTAGGGTGCCTTTAAGATCGAGGTCAGCATTGCCTAGCGTCCATTGAAATGAAGGCTGGAGGCCAAAAATCTCATTGCTTTGAGGGTTGGTCAACCCCGCCAAGCGCCAGCTTAGCTTTGCGGTTTGGCCGCTTTCAACAATCAGAGTCGTTTGGCCATTCCAGATCGTGCCGCCAAACCGTATTGCGTCGATCCCTGGCATTTGTTTTACGGCGAATTGAGCTAGGTTGGCTGGTAAAAACAGCGCGATGCTGGCTGCTCCAATGAACAATACCAGCGTTACAACGGCGGCTTTTTTCACAATATGTAGGTTCAGTTTAGGGTGAACAGATTGCCGATGATTTTGCGATAAATGTTGGCTAAGGGGATAAGGTCGCTGATCAGCACCGATTCGTTAATTTTGTGGATGGTCGCATTAATGGGCCCTATCTCTATGACCTCAACAGGACCTTCAGGATGACTTTCCCAAGGCGCGATGAAGCGCCCGTCAGATGTTCCACCCGAGGTACTCATCTCGGTGGTGATGCCCGTCTCTGATTTTATGGCGTTGTCTACAGCGTCGCTAAGATTCCCTGGTTGAGTTAGGAAGGGCGCTCCAGACAAGGTCCATTGTAAATCGTATTGCAGCCCGGCTTCCTCAAACATCTGCTCGATTTGCCCTTGCAGACCTGCACAGGTCTGCTCGGTGTTAAAGCGTAAGTTGAAATCTGCACTTAGGCTGCCGGGTATTACGTTGCTGGCACCGGTACCCGACTTAATGTTGGAAATTTGTAAGGACGTCGGTGGATAAAACTGGTTGCCATGATCCCAAACCGTATCAGCCAATTGGGCCAGCACTGGCATGGCTTGATGAATTGGATTGCGCGCTGCCGCCGGATAGGCGACGTGTCCTTGGACTCCGTGGATCGTCAGTCGTGCATTCAATGAGCCGCGCCTACCGCAACGAACGACATCGCCTAAGCGATCGCTGGAGCTGGGTTCGCCAACGATACAGTAGTCGGGCTTTATGCCGTCCTTGTTCAATTCGCGGATGGCATGAGCTGTACCGTGAATGGCTTCACCTTCTTCGTCACTGGTGATCAAAAAACTCAAGGTTCCGGGCTGGTCAGGATGTTGGGTTAAGTGCTCCTCGACTGCGACTAACATAGCCGCCAAGCTCGACTTCATGTCGGCTGCACCGCGACCGATTAAATGTCCTTCGTGCACTGTCGGCTCAAACGGTGGACTCTGCCATTCCGCCTCAGGGCCAGACGGCACAACGTCGGTATGACCAGCAAACAGCAAATGAGGTGATCCGTGGCCACGGCTTGCCCACAGATTGTGTACGCCGTGGGCGTTGAGCTGGCGTAGCGAAAAGCCTAGATTGGCCAAACGTTGACCGATGATCTCCTGGCAGCCCGCGTCTTCTGGGGTAACAGAGACGCGGCGGATGAGTTCGCAGGTTAAGTCAAAAACGGCATTGGTTGGTGTAAGCATTAGTTGTGTTGGTGCAGTAGTTCGTTGAGTTCAATCGCTTGGCGATTGGTGCGACAAAGGATATTGCCTGCTTGGCTGTCGCGAATGAACAACATATCGGATTTACCCGCCAGTTCTCGAGCCTTAACCTTGCCAAGGGATTCACCGTTTTCATCCACTAACTGAATGTTCATGCCAGCAGTAATGTATAACCCAGCCTCAATGGTGCAACGGTCGCCCAGAGGTATGCCTGTGCCTGCATTCGCACCGATAAGGCAGTTTTCTCCGATGCTGATGGTGATGTTCCCACCGCCTGACAAGGTGCCCATGGTACTGGCGCTGCCGCCAAGGTCTGTACCCGCACCGAGGGTTACGCCCTGAGAGATGCGTCCTTCGACCATGTTGGGTCCCAAGGCGCCGGCATTAAAGTTTATAAAGCCCTCATGCATAACGGTGGTGCCCTCTCCGAGGTAGGCACCCAAGCGAATACGACTGGCGTCGGCAATGCGGACGCCAGTGGGTACAACGTAATTAACCATTTTGGGAAACTTATCTACCGCGAACACTTCAAGCTGGTTACCTTCGAGGTGTGCTTGAGAAATGGCATCGGTCAACTCGTCTATGGCAACAGGACCAGCTGACGTCCAGGCTACATTCGGCAGGTGAGCAAATATGCCGTCCAAATTCAGGCTGTTAGGCAAACACAATCGGTGCGATAGCAAATGCAATTTTAGGTAGGCCTCGGCGGTACTGTCGATGGCGTCGTCTGTGTCCAATTTAACGGCAACCAAGTTGCCTTTAGATGATGGTGAACTGGTTGGCAGCAGGCCGCCGCCGTATGCGTGGTCTATGGCTAAAGCTTGATCGCTCGTTACCTCTTGAGTACCAGGCGATAGCTCAGACAATACATCTAGCAATCCACCTCGGGGGTTCAAAAGAGGCCGTGGGAAATAGCAGTCCAACATGGCGCCTGAGGCGCTATGGCGCGACAAACCCAAGCCAAAAGCGAAAGTAGTTGTCATTAATTTTTACCGGTGCTTATGCGTTTACGATCTGTGCAGTACAAGGTTCACGGGTCTATGGAAGTGCAATGATACTACAGCGCAGCCTGGTATTTTGCGCGTTAGGCAGCAAACCTTCCTAAGATTTAGCGAAGTCAACCAGTCGTTCGGCGGCTTCGATACACTCTTCCAGTGGCGCGACCCAAGCGATGCGTGCATGGCCCCTACCGGGGTTTAAGCCCTGGTCTTGACGTCCGAGAAATGTCCCTGGCATCACGGTGATGTGCTGGGTGGTGAACAGGGTTTGGCAGAATTCGATGTCGTCCGTGGGGGTTGGTAGCCAGTGATAAAAACCACCAGCTGGTTGCCGAATGTCATAGTAAGGGGCGAGGATTTTTGTGACCGTACGGAACTTCTGTTCGTACAGGGCTCTGTTTTTTTGTACATGCGCCTCGTCTTGCCAAGCCAAGGTGCTAGCGCGTTGCTGGTGCATGCCCAAGGCGCAGCCGTGATAAGTGCGGTAGCGCAAGAACTGCTCAATGATGTTCGCGTCACCGGCGACGAAGCCGCTGCGCAAGCCCGGTAGGTTGGAACGTTTCGACAAGCTGTGAAACACCACACAGCGCTGGAAGTCTTTGTTACCCATGGCATTGCTGCTGGCCAGTAAGCTGCTGGGCCGAGGTTGGTCAGAGAAGTAAATCTCGGCATAACATTCATCTGCTGCAATGATGAAGTCGTGACGATGCGCCAGCTCTATCAAGTTGCGCATCTGGGTATCGCTGATGAGATGCCCGGTAGGGTTACCTGGCGAACAGATGTACAGCAACTCCATGGCATCCCATGTTGCCGCGCTGATGCTGTCGAAATCTGCCTGATAGTTGTTAGCTACAGTGTTGGGTATGTAATAAGGTTGAGCGCCCGCCAGCAACGCTGCGCCTTCGTAGATCTGGTAGAAGGGATTGGGCATGCCTACCAAGCTCGATGAATCGCCACTGAGTTGCGCTTGAGCAAAAGAAAACAACGCTTCCCTGGTGCCGTTTACGGGCAAGATTTGATTCTCAGGATCAACGGCGATGTTAAAACGTTGTTCCAGCCAGTGGCTTATCGCGTCGCGCAAAGCATCACTGCCCCGAGTAGCGGGATAGATGGCAAGCTGTTTTGCTAGAGCCGCCGGATTGCTCAACGCGTCGATGACTAAGGATGGCGGTGTATGCTTGGGTTCACCGATGGACAGCGCGATATGCGCTAAATCACCGCCATGGACCTGGTCGGCTAACGCCGCGCGCAGCTTTTCGAACGGATAGGGTTGTAACAGGCTGAGTTGGTGGTTGTTGCTCATAGCGATTATGTTCCGATGGTTTTGCCCAACTCGTTGTCTAGTCTCTGGCGTATTGTATGTTGCAGGGTATACATATCTTCGGTGTTGGTGAGCGCCTCACCGGTCGTAGTTCGTACGACAAAAATGTCTTCCACCCGCTCTCCTAACGTCGTGATGCGTGCTGACTGCAGCGTCAAGTTCATCTCTACAAATAACAACCCAAGAAGTGCTAAAAGACCTGGGCGGTCAGCGGCGAGCACGCTAATCGTTGTGGTGTCGTTTTGCGTTGTGACTCGCACCTCTGTTGGCCAGGTCAGTTCCTTTAACTGGCGTGATATGCGCCGCTCTTGGCTATCAATGTTTAAGGTTGAACCGCCCAGCGTATGGCCCAGCTCAGCGCATATACGATGACGAAGCTCACTCTGGCTGGCTAAGGCCTCGCCATCTTGGTCGAGTACGGTCAATGCGTTAAAACACTGACCACTTGTGCTGGTATGAATGCTAGCGTCCACAATAGACAGGTTGAGTCGGCTCAAAGTTGCTGCAATTGCGGCAAACACGCCAGGTCGATCCTGCAACATGAGGTAAATCAGTGTAGCGCCCTCACCAGCGGATTGCGAAGGCGTGTCGTCAATATGAACGAATACCTCAGACTCAGCACTCTGGGTCAGCAAACGAGAAGTCAATGTGGCGACATGGGCTGGCGGATGGCGTAAGAAAAAGTCTTCTCCAAGATTGCTCCATAGACTTTGCACAGCGCCCTTGCTGAAGGTGGTGTCGCTGTCGGTGAGCTGCTCTAGGGCGCGTTCCTGACAGGCTCGTATCGCGTCGGCTCGGTCAGGTAGCGACGCCAGTCCGCTTTCGAGAGCTTTCATTGTCTCGTTGTATAAGTGGCGTAACAGGCTCGCACGCCAACTGTTCCAAAGTGTTGGATTAGTGGCGTTGATGTCTGCCACGGTCAATGCATAGAGGTAGTTCAGGCGCATCTCTGAACGGACCTCCTTGGCGAACTCATGCACAACCTCGGGATCGTAGATGTCTTGGTGTTGGGATACCGTAGACATGTATAGATGCTTCTCTACCAGCCAGCAAACCATGTCAGTGTCCGACGTATTAAGTTCGTGGCGAAGACAAAACGCTCGAGCATCCACGGCGCCAAGCTCCGAATGGTCGCCACCTCGGCCCTTGCCGATGTCGTGATAAAGCCCGGCGATATACAACAGCTCCGGTTTTGGCAGGTTGTTAACGCAGTGATGTGCAAGGGGCGTCTGTGTCTTAGCCTCGGGATAACGAAACCGGCGCATATTGCCGATCACCATCATGGTGTGTGCATCCACCGTATAGATATGGAACAGGTCGTGTTGCATTTGCCCAACTATTTGCCCGAATTCTGGGATGTAACGTGCGAGCACGCCGTAACGACGCATGCGTGTGAGCTGGGTGACGACTTTGTAAGGCGCCTTGAGCAAACGCATGAAGAGTTGGGTGTGTTTTGGGTTCTGCCGGTAATTTTCATCGATCAGATTCAGCGACTCGCGTATTAGGCGAATCGTCGAGGCACTGACACCCACGACGTCTTCTCTATGGGCAATCAGCACAAACATCTCTAACAGTGACGCTGGGTTGTCGCGGAAGATCGTTGGGCTTTTGCATTCTATGTGTTTATTGCGCAGCACAAAGTCGTCGCTGACTGTCTCTATTTTGTCGCGCCTTGGTCGATCACTGTGTTCGCGAAAAAACTGAATGATGATGTCGTTGACCTCGGTGAGCGCTAATACATGGCGGTAGTAGTGGTGCATAAACGACTCGACGCCCGGTTTGGCGTCGGTGTCCACAAAACCGAGTCGCTGCGCGAGCTCCCGCTGATGTGCAAAGCGCAACTGATCCTCTTTGCGCTTAGCAATCAGGTGCAGGCCGAAGCGTACCCACCAAAGAAAACGACGACCTTCCATCAGCCACTTACCTTCTAACTCGGTGAGTACACCGAGTTGGACGAGCTGCTTAGGATCTGCAGTGGCGAACTGCCGTAAGCACACCCATAGAGCGGTATGGATGTCGCGCAGACCACCTGGCGAGGTTTTAACATTGGGTTCGAGGTTGTAATCGGTATCCAGGTAATTGGCGTGTCGGGTTGTTTGCTCGAAGTATTTTGCGCGGAAAAAGTCTTCAGCCGAACCGATTCGATCAGGCTGGAGTTTGTTCTCTAATTTTTTTGCTAGTCGCCGGTCCCCGGCCATAAAGCGTCGCTCGAGCAATGCAGTGGCAACGGTGATGTCATCCTTCGCTTGTTGTAAGCAACTTTTGACATCGCGCACGCTATGTCCGACCTCTACATTTAAATCGAAAACGTCACGCAAGAAATCCTCAATGGGTTCGCGCAACTTTTCTGGGCGTGCTGCAAGTACCAGCAGATCAATGTCTGAGCCAGGATGCATTTCGCATCGCCCGTAACCGCCGACGGCGTATAAAGCTACATCACTGTGCGCACCGAGATGCTGTTGCCATGCGTCCAGCACCAATTCATCAATCAATGCGGTTAAGTCCCGCATGAGGTCTTCGACCGCAAAATTTCGCCAATAGCGCACGCCTAAGGATTCCACACCCTCACTTAGCCGCTTTCGGCGAACGGTGGTAGCTGACGCCAGACCCATCGAAACTTTACAACTGTTCTTCTTCGCGGAGGGTAAAGATTTCGCTGCCGTCTGCGGTGACCATGAGCGTGTGCTCCCACTGGGCGGACAACTTGTGGTCTTTGGTGACCGCAGTCCACTGGTCAGGCAGTATTTTTATGTTTCGTTTGCCAGCATTGATCATTGGCTCGATGGTAAAACACATGCCCTCTTCAAGGACCTGGCCAGTCCCAGGGCGACCGTAGTGCAGTATTTGGGGATCGTCATGAAAAACTTTGGCGATACCGTGGCCACAAAATTCGCGTACTACGCTGAAACGTTGAGCTTCGGCATGACTCTGAATCGCATGGCCAATGTCACCCAGGCGTGCTCCGGGGCGCACTGCCTCGATGCCTCGATACATGCATTCTTGGGTGACTTTTGACAGTCGTTTCGCCAATACACTGGGCTCGCCGACGAAAAACATTTTGCTGGTATCGCCGTGGTAGCCATTATCAATGACTGTAATGTCGATGTTTAGCACATCGCCGTTTTTGAGTTTTTTGCTGGGTGTGGGGATGCCATGGCAGACCACGTGATTTACCGAGGTGCAAATAGATTTTGGAAAGGGGTCTTGGCCGCCGCCGCCGCCATAATTCAGTGGTGCGGGAATACACTGCAACTCGTTGACGATGTAGTCGTGGCAGATTCGGTCTAGGTCGTCTGTCGTGACCCCAGGTTGCACATGGGGTTCGATCATTTCGAGCACGGTCGCGGCTTTTTTGCCGGCACTGCGCATCCCTGCCAGATCGGTCTCATTTTCGATCCGTGCGGCCATAATTAAACTCATTTCTATAGCGGAAGGGTTATGGTATAAAGCGCGCCGTCCTGAGTCTACGGTATCGATATCCTGTAAGAGGAGGTTGCGAAGCTTGGGTAAAAAATGGACCTACCTAGCGCTCAACAGGGCCGAAGATTGGTAAGGTCACGGCAAACATGCGCTCAACACACAACTAATCGAAGAGCGTAAATCACATTGTCGGCTTCGTCACGATTCCGCGGGTGCCTGAGGCTTTAAGCACAGGTTCGGGGTTGGGAAGCCGAGCAATAAACCAACCCGGAGAGAAAAAATGAGTGTAAGCATGCGCGATATGCTGGCGGCTGGTGTGCATTTTGGCCATCAGACCCGATTCTGGAACCCTAAGATGGCACCCTTCATCTTTGGTGCCCGCAACAAGATTCACATTGTAAATCTTGAGAAAACCCTCCCGGCGTTCAACGACGCATTAATCGAAATTCGCAATATGTCTTCTCGCGGCCAGAAAATACTGTTCGTGGGTACCAAGCGTGCTGCTGCGAAGGTCATCCAAGAGCAAGCCAGTCGTGTGGGTATGCCTTTTGTGGACCAGCGTTGGTTAGGCGGAATGCTCACCAACTATAAAACTATTAGGCAGTCCATACGGCGATTGCAGGATTTAGAGACTCAATCCTCTGACGGCACTTTTGATCTGCTGTCCAAGAAAGAAGCGCTGCAACGCACTCGTATGATGAATAAGTTGCACAGCAGCTTAGGCGGGATCAAAGACATGGGTGGTTTGCCTGATGCGCTGTTTGTAGTGGACGTTCAGCATGAACGCATTGCGGTCACTGAAGCGAATAAATTGGGCATTCCGGTCTTTGGCATTGTAGATACCAACAGTGATCCCGCCGGCGTGGACTACGTTATCCCCGGAAACGACGATGCGATTCGTGCTATCCGACTTTATGTAACCGCCGTTGCTGACAGTGTTGCCGAAGGCAAGGCCAATAGCCAGGTGACGGTGAGCGAAGATGAGTTTGTCGAAGTGGAGGAAGCAGAGGTCGCTCCACCAGTTGCGGAGATCTCCGAGGCAGTAGCGGCCAGCGTCAACCAAACCTTCGCCGCTGAAGACGAAGCAAAGGCTGCTGAGGAGGCCGCTCAGGCCGTAGCAGCGGAAGCAAAGGCAGATGAGGAGTAGACATGGCAATTTCCGCAGCAATGGTAAAAGAGCTCAGAGAGCGTACCGGCCTGGGCATGATGGATTGCAAGCGCGCGCTGACTGAAGCTGGCGGCGACATGGAAAAAGCCATCGAGGAATTACGCAAAAAAAGTGCATTAAAGGCAGCGAAGAAGGCGGGTCGAACGACCGCCAACGGTTTGCTTGGCATAAAAGTAGCGGATGACGGTTCCCGTGGTGCGATTGTAGAAATCAATATTGAGACCGACTTCGCCGCCAAGAACGAAAAGTTCATTGCGTTTGTGGCTAAGGTGACAGAGCAATTGTTCGACTCCGCTGATGGTGATCTGGCCGCCTTGTCTGCCGGTGAACTGAACGCAGAGCGCGAAACGCTGGTACAGGAAATTGGTGAAAACATCACCATTCGCCGCGGCGAAGTTCTGACTTCTGCGGCAGGCGGTATCAGTCAATACATGCACGGGGATCAACGCCGTGGCGCATTAGTCGACCTGACCGTTGCGAATGCGGAACTTGGGCGCGATGTGGCTATGCATGTGGTCGCGATCAATCCGATGGTAGTGCGCAGTGAAGACGTCGCACCTGAGGTGCTCGAAAAAGAACGGGAAATCTTTGCTTCCCAGGCGGCTGACAGCGGTAAACCCGAAGAAATCGTGGTCAAAATGGTCGAGGGTCGAGTCAAAAAATTTCTCGCTGAGGTCAGCCTTTTAGATCAACCTTTCGTCAAAGACGGCGACATAAAGGTGAGCAAGTTGCTCGCTGACGCCGGCGCCGAAGTCGCCTCATTCGTTCGTTACGAAGTGGGCGAAGGAATCGAAGTCGAAGAAATGGACTTTGCAGCTGAAGTGGCTGCTCAAGTGGCGGGAAACGACTAGTTGCCGGCCTTCCTGCTTAAACTCAGCGGCGAAGCGCTTGCTGGCGAAGCTGGGGTTGGAATCGAACCAGAAATTCTGAAGCATTATTGCGACGAGATTGAAGCGGCCCATCGTGAGGGCATCAAGCTCACAGTTGTGCTTGGCGGTGGCAATCTGTTTCGCGGAGCAAATTTGGCCGCAGCGGGAATGGATCGTGTCATCGGGGACCGTATGGGCATGCTGGCAACGGTTATGAATGGCTTAGCGCTGAACGATTTCTTGCGGCGCCGCGGCATTGTTAGCCGACTGTTTAGTGCTGTGCCTATGCCGGGTATGGTGGAAGGCTACAATCGTGATACCGCGAAAGCGGCCATGCAAAACGGCGAAGTTGTTATTCTGACGGGCGGAACAGGTAATCCGTTTTTTACCACGGACACCGCGGCCTGCCTCCGTGCAGTCGAACTAGGTGTTGATGCCATCCTTAAAGCCACCAACGTCGATGGCGTTTATTCTTCCGACCCGAAGAAAGACGCGTCGGCGCTTCGCTTCGAACACATCACCTATAACGAGGTGTTAGAGCGGGAACTGGCGGTGATGGATCTGACGGCTATTGTGTTGTGCAAAGAGAACGATTTGCCACTTGTGGTCTTTGATTCTTCAGAGTCCCGAAGCTTGACACGTATTGCGGCGGGTGACCACGTAGGCACCCGGGTGGGCGCGACGTAATAGAAGTACGTAATGACGGTCGGTTCGCTAATGCTGCTGTCGCTGGTGGGGTTTTAGCGCATAATGCGCGGCAAGTCTTGTGAATATGTGCACATGATTCTGGAAAGAAAAGCATGATTGACGAAATTCTTGATGATGCCAAGGAACGGATGGGCAAGACCCTGGAGGCACTACGCGGGGCTTTCGGCAAAATCCGTACAGGCCGAGCGAATCCAGCATTACTGGACGGCATCAGCATCGACTATTACGGAGCGCCCACGCCACTTAATCAGGTCGCCTCGATATCAGTAGAGGATGCGCGAACACTGGTTTTGTCGCCATGGGAAAAGCCACTGCTACCAGAGATTGAGAAGGCGATCCTGCGGAGCGACATTGGCATCACACCTATCGGCAGCGGCGATGTGGTGCGTGTACCGTTGCCGCCGCTAACTGAAGAAAATCGACGAGATTTAGCGAAACAGGCCCGAGCTGAAGCCGAAGCCAGTCGCGTGTCCATCCGCAACATCAGACGCGATGCGATCGCAGACATTCGTGATTTAGTGAAAGAAAAAATGGCGGCAGAAGACGACGCTCGTCGTGGTGAAGACAGGGCTCAAACGCTGACTGATCAACATGTCGCTGAAGTCGAAAAGTTGTTATCGGCGAAAGAAGCCGAGTTGATGGAAATCTAGACG
The DNA here is from genome assembly GCA_902565895.1 of K189A clade bacterium. Lineage (GTDB taxonomy): Bacteria > Pseudomonadota > Gammaproteobacteria > Pseudomonadales > Azotimanducaceae > UBA4421. The sequence goes on along the minus strand of CACFGV010000001.1, from coordinate 111,716 downwards.
TCTCGAAGCTTGGTCACGATGTCCAAAACCACAGCACAAATAGAACCCGGCAAGGATGAGAAACAGGACGAAAGTCTAGTGCCCAAACATGTGGGCGTCATCATGGACGGCAATCATCGCTGGGCCCAAAAGCGTCATCTCCCGGGGGCCGCCGGGCATCGAGCGGGCGCAAAAGGCGTTCGTAAAATCAGCGAGGCCTGCGTTGAACAAGGTATAGATACCCTAACCCTGTTCGCTTTCAGTACCGAGAATTGGTATCGCCCCGAGGGCGAAGTGAACATGCTCATGGACCTAATGCGCTATGTGATGCGTACGGACCTTCAAGACCTGCATGCGCAGGGCGTCAAGCTGCGGATAATCGGTGATCGCAGTCGTTTCGCTAAAGATATCCACGCCATGATGGATGAAAGCGAACAACTTACCCGGCAAAACACGCGACTAAACCTGAATGTAGCCGTGAATTACGGCGGCCGCTGGGATATTGTCGAGGCCAGCAAGGCGCTTGCACGAAAAGTTCAAAATGGTGAGTTGGCGCCTGACGACATCAGCGAACAGACGTTGCAGCAGCAAATGTCTCTGGGTGATCTGCCTGAACCCGACTTATTGATTCGCACCGGTGGTGATTATCGTGTAAGTAATTTCTTATTATGGGACATTGCATATACCGAGCTGTATTTCACTGATGCATTTTGGCCTGAATTTGATGGCAATCATCTGCGGCAAGCTGTGCAAACGTTCTCCGCGCGTTTGCGACGCTTTGGGCGCCGTGCATAGGTAAGTCGATGCTGCTGCGTCGCTTCATTACTGCTCTGTGCTTGGCGGCCGCAGCCCTGACAGGAATTTTTCTGCTACCAGAGTGGGGTTTTGCGCTGTTGTTTGGCGTGGCCGCTGGGGCTGGTGTTTATGAATGGTCAGGTTTTCTGCAAGGTCTCAGTAAACCAGCGCGTTTTGGCTATGTGGTCTTGTACGGTGTGCTGATTGCGCTGATTTATCTAAACGCTGGGTTACACGCCTATGCAGTAACGGCCGCAGCGGTTGTATGGTCTGGTTTAGTCCTGCTGGTACTGGCCTATCCCAGAGGTCGAAGCCTTTATTCCCGTTCCTGGCTTGTCGGTATCGTTGGGCAATTGTTAATGGTTGGTGCTTGGGCCAGCTTGCTCATGATTCGGCAGATGCCCTACGGTGACTATTGGTTGCTGTGGATGCTGCTGCTTACAACCGCTACAGATGTAGGAGGATTTTTCAGCGGTCGAGCGTTGGGTAAACGTAAGTTGGCCCCTGCGCTAAGCCCAGGAAAGACCTGGGAAGGAGCAGCGGGTGGCATGTTGTTGGCGCTGGGAATTTGCCTCACCGCATTGTTAGTACTGGGTAGTTGGTCGATAGGTCTTGCGTTGCTGTTGACGGCGGGTCTTGTGGTGGTAGCAATATTCGGCGATTTGTTTGAAAGCTTGCTTAAGCGGTCCACTGGCTTGAAAGACTCAGGTGGCTTACTACCTGGACACGGTGGTGTTTTAGATCGTATTGACTCTATTATCGCGGTCGCTCCGGTGCTCGCATGGATTCTTTTATTATGATGGACTGGTTACTCTACCCGTTGGCTTTTGCGGGCTTGCTAGGCGTGTTAGTGGTGGTGCATGAATTCGGCCACTTCATCGTGGCGCGTAGATCAGGTGTACACGTGCTAAGTTTTTCTGTGGGCTTTGGTCGCTCCCTTGTAAGCTGGGTGGACAGTCGGGGTACTACATTTAAGCTGTCGTTGATTCCTCTGGGGGGCTACGTGCGCATGTACGATGAACGGGATGACACGGCCAGTCTTAAGGACCTGGCTGCAGTTCCTGCCGGTGCTGTCTCTCACTCACAACTTTCTGCATTCTGGAAAATCGCTATTGCTGCGGCGGGACCGTTGGCCAACTTTATTCTCGCAGCCCTAATCTACGGTGCTCTATTTATGGTGGGCAGTACAGAATACTCGCCCACGACCCAAGCTCCGAAGGACAACACCATTTTGGCGCAATCCGGTCTTCAAACCCCTGCGCGCATCTTGCGTGTGGATGGCCGGGCTGTAAGTGGGTGGCAAAGCGTTCTGATGGCGCTTAGCGATCGTTTAGGTGAGACCGGACGCATTGAGTTGGATGTATACAACCTGCGCCAGGGTAGAGAGCAAACGTTACAGCTGCCGATCGCAACATGGCTCCAAGAACAAACTCAACCCGATGTGCTGGGCGCATTAGGGTTGCATCCAGTACTGCTGAGCGTGGTTGGAGAAGTAGTAGCGGATTCACCGGCCAGCGTCGCAGGCCTGAAGCCTGGAGATTGGGTTACCGGCGTCAATGAGCGCAACATAGCGTTATGGCGCGAGTGGGTGGACGAAATTGTTAAATACCCGAATACGCCAATGTCTCTTACCGTGGTGCGAGGCGGGCAGACCTTACAGTTGTCGGCGACTCCGGGAGTACGCAACGACGCAGAGGGGAAGCCCATCGGATTCCTTGGCGTCAGCCCAGACCTGGTAGAGGTTAAATTCCCACCCATACAGGCATTTTTGATGGGTTGGACCGAGACCTTGGACAAAACCGCAATGACCTTAAGCATGTTAGAGAAAATGGTGGTGGGTTTGTTGTCGGTGCAGAACCTAGTTGGACCCGTTGGCATTGCGCAAATAGCGGGGGATACAGCGAAAACCAGTTGGCAGATGTTCTTCGGTGTTATGGCGCTTATGAGCATTTCCTTGGGTGTTTTGAATTTGCTCCCCGTGCCATTATTAGACGGGGGCCAGATCGTTCTTGTGAGTATAGAGGCCATCAAGGGATCGCCGGTTTCAGACCGCATACAACAGGGCGCTGTGCAATTGGGGTTGTTGTTAGTAGGCCTAATGTTCGTGCTGGTCACCTTCAATGATCTAACTCGTTTGTTTAGCTAATCGTTCGCTTTGCGAACCTAATTGGAAAAATACTTTGCACATACAAACTCGACTGTTCTGGCGTAATCACTTAGTTAGATTGCTGTTTACGTTGGCTCTGGCTTCAGCTTGTCAGCAGAGTCTGGCGCAATCTGCCGAGTTCAGTAACTTTCAGGTAGATGGTCGCTTTGTCATTGAGGATGTGCGTTTGCAAGGCTTGCAGCGGGTTTCTGCTGGTACTGTTTTCAACCTTATTCCTGTCAGTGTGGGTGATCCCTTGGACACCGTTGCTGTACGCTCGACCATGCGCGCATTATTTCGATCAGGTTATTTCAAAGACATTCAGCTGGCTCGCGACGGTGGGGTGTTGATCGTAACGTTGGTTGAACGTCCAGCCATTGAAACGATCGAGCTAGAAGGCAACAAAGCCATCGAGTCGGAAGCGTTGTTACAAGGTCTTGCCGAGCAGGGTCTTAAAGAAGGGGAAATTTTTAAGCAAGTGACGCTAGAGCGCATGGGCTTGGAGCTTGAACGACAGTATGTTGCCCAAGGGCGTTACGGCGCGAGTATTGAAACTGACATAGAAGATCTGCCGCGTAACCGTGTGAACGTAAAAATTACTATCGAGGAAGGTAAGAGCTCGGGTATTAGGCACATTAATGTCGTGGGGGCTAGCTTGTTCCCGCAAGAGGAACTGCTGGACGCATTGGAGTTAAAACACCCTAGTTTGTTATCTTTTTATAAGAACGACGATAAGTACTCGCGAGAAAAATTGTCAGGAGACCTTGAGTCACTGGAGGCGTTTTATAAAGACCGTGGTTACGCTGACTTCGAAATCGAATCTACCCAGGTCAGCATCACTCCGGATCGCCAACAGGTCTATATCAGTATTGCCGTTGATGAGGGACAGATCTACCAAGTAAATAAGGTCAACTTGGTTGGCGAGTTGGGCGATGTCAAAGCTGACGATTTGCGCAGCCTGATTATCGTTCAAGAGGGTCAGACGTTCTCTCAAGCACTGATTACCGCCACCGAGGAACGCCTCACTAACGCCCTGGGTAACGGAGGCTTTACGTTTGCGACGGCCAGTGGTGTACCTACGCTAAATGACGATCAAACGGTTGATGTGGAATTTTTTGTAGACTCCGGCAAACGTGCTTATGTAAGGCGTATCGCATTTACCGGCAATGCCATGACCCAGGACGAGGTGATGCGCAGAGAATCCAGACAAATGGAGGGAGGCTGGGCATCCACTGCACAAATTGACCTCACTAAGCTGCGCTTAGAACGTTTGGGCTATTTCAAAGGCGTTGAGGTTGAGACGCCCCAGGTGCCGGGCAAAGACGATCAAATTGATGTCAACTTCACTGTAGAAGAGCAGCCGTCGGGCTCGATCTCTGGAACCCTAGCTTACTCCCAGGGTTATGGCTTGATTATTGGCGGTAACTACCAGCAGTCGAATCTACAGGGATCAGGCAACAGCCTGAACGTTGGTTTGAGCCTGTCGAATTTCCAGAAGTCAATAAACTTCAACTACTTTGACCCATATTTCACCATGGACGGCATAAGCCGCGGCTTCAACGTCTTTCTACGACGTCTTGATTACGACGCGCGTAACATCGCGCGTTACAGTACCGACTCTGCGGGCCTGGGTGTTAATTTTGGCTTGCCCATCAGCGAAACCCAGAGAATTAATTTTGGTGTCATGGCGGAATACACAGAAATTACCGAGGGCTACTACGCGGCGCAGGAGATTTCCGAGTTTATTGAGGTCAATGGAGCTAAATCAGCTAACCTCAAGGCGAACGTTTCTTGGAGTCGCTCGACACTCAATCGCGGCATCTTCGCAGATCGCGGCACTTCGCAGTCGATGGCGGCGGAAGTCTCAGTGCCAGGCAGTGATCTACAGTTCTATAAATTCATATATAACGGCGAGCGTTATTTCCCAATTACCAACAATTGGACCTTGCGTTTACGTACTGAGCTAGGTTTCGGCGGTGGCTATGGCGATACGCCAAGCTTGCCGTTTTATGAGCATTTTTATGGGGGCGGTTTTGGTTCAATCCGTGGTTTCGAAAATTCCACTCTAGGACCGCGCAGCACGCCGCCCTTAGATTCAGAGGGTAATCCAGTTTACTTCCGCGACAGAAATGGTGACCCGTTCGGCGGGAACTTGTTGGTAGAGGCCACGGCGGAACTTATATTCCCTATGCCATTTGTCGACGATAATCGACAGTTTCGCCCAGCTTTTTTTGTCGACGCGGGGAACGTTTTCAACACCAATTGTCCGAAAGTTAGCGTCAACTGTTTTGGTTTTGATGCAGATAACTTCCGTTATTCGGTTGGTATTGGGGTAAGCTGGCTCAGCGGAATGGGTCCGTTGACCTTCAGCTTTGCAAAGCCGTTTCAGACTCAACCCTACGATGAAAAAGAGATGTTTCAATTCGAACTTGGGCGCACTTTCTAGTATAGAATGCGCCGCTTCTTGACCGACATTTAAAATTTAGGAGTGAACGATGATCAAGAAAGTAATGGGAATACTTGTGCTGGCGTCGATGGCGATTGCTCCGGCCGCCTATGCCGAAATGAAAATTGTGGTGCTAGATCCCGTGCGTGCGATCCTCGAAAGCGACGAAGGCCAGACTCTAGTAGAAGCAGCAAACAAAGAAATGGAACCAGAGCAGGAAGAGCTGCGTGCTAAAGCGGAGCAGATGCAGGCGCAACAAACAAAGCTGCAAAAGGATGGTGAGATATTGAGCGAAGCCGATAAGCGCAAAATCATCAAGGACATCGAGAGCATGCAAGCGGACTTACAGTTTGGTTCGCAAAAACTGCAAAAGACCGCTCAGGACAAGCGTCAGGAAATTTTGCAGACCTTGGCGCCAAAATACGACAAAGTGCTAAAAGACCTCATTCAGATCGATCAAATCGACATGATTCTTGCGCCCAGTGCGTTGCAGTACTCGAATGATAAGCACGACATTACCCGCCGCGTGGTGGAGAAGCTTAACGAAGCGCGAGACTAAACCGGATCCTAAGAAGCGGCGGTTGATTTGCCCATGGGGACGCCAATCCTGACATTGGGAAAAATCGCCGATCATATCGATGCGCAAATCGCGGCTGGCGGTCTATCCGCTCAGCAGGCCGCCAGCACTGCGGAGCTGGCGGCAATCCCGATTGATGGTCTTGGCTCTTTAGCCAGCGCCAAAGCTGGACAGCTAAGTCATCTTTCCAGTCCCACATACAAACCTCTGCTAGCCGACTGTTCTGCCACCGCAATCATTTTACAGGCGGAAGATCTGCCGGAATGCCCTGGTATTGGGCTGGTTGCTGAGCGGCCGTATTTAGCCTTCGCAAAAGCCTCTGGGTTATTCGTAGTGCCAGTATCTACCCCAGCAGGGGTGCATCCCACTGCGGTTGTGCATGCCTCGGCGCAGATTGCCGCAACGGCAAGGCTTGGTGCTCATGTGGTTATCGGCGCCGATGTGGTGATCGAAGAGGATGTTACCGTGCACGCTAATGTCAGCATCAGTGATCGAGTGCGGTTGCAGCGCGGGGTAGTAGTGATGAGCAATGTCAGTATTTATGCCGATGTGGACATTGGCCCGCGCTCAAGCATTCACAGCGGCGCGGTTATCGGTGCGCCTGGCTTTGGCTTCACGCCAGATCAAAATGGGCATTTGCAGACTATCGCGCAGTTAGGTGGAGTAAGCATTGGTGCCGATGTTCGTGTGGGTGCGGGCACGACTATCGACCGTGGTGCGATAGACAATACGGTGATAGAAGACGGCGTAAAAATCGATGACCAAGTTCACATAGGTCACAACTGCAGGGTGGGGGCTCACAGTATTATTTGTGGTTGTGCCGGTATGGCAGGCAGCACGGTTATTGGTAAGCATTGCGTGATTGCCGGAGGCGTGGGTATTGGCGGCAAAAATCCTATTACCCTATGCGACGGAGTCACCATCAGCGTCATGACCACGATTACACAGTCCATTGATAAACCGGGCACTTATTCCAGTGGCGTGGTGGCCAGTGAACACGGGCTGTGGTTGCGCAATGCATTGCGTTTTGGCGCTTTGAGTGATTTATTCAAAAGAGTTAAAGCGTTGGAGCTTCGGGAGAAAACGGATGTCTCAAGTCAAAACAATAACTGAACTGTTCGACTACCTACCGCACCGTTATCCGTTTTTGTTACTTGATCGAGTAACTGAAGTGGTCAAAGGCGAGTTTATTCGCGGTTATAAAAACATAACGTTCAACGAAGAAATGTTCAGCGGGCATTTTCCGGGCCAGCCAATAATGCCTGGGGTGTTGATTCTTGAAGCCATGGCGCAGATTTCAGGGGTGCTGGCGTTCGAAACCATGGGCACGCGGCCTGCGGATGGCCGCAACTACTTATTTGGTGGAGTGGACAAAGCGCGCTTTCGCAGGCCCGTGGTGCCTGGCGATAAGTTAGAGCTGCACAGTCGTTTGATAGCGAAACGCGCCATGATGGTGAAATTTGAATGCGAAGCCCTGGTCGATGGTGACCTCGCCTGTTCCGCGCAATTGTCGGTTGTTGAGCAGATTGCTGAAGAGGCAAATGGATCATGATCCATGACAGCGCCATCATTGATCCCAGCGCTAAATTAGGAAATGGAGTAAGCGTTGGACCCTGGTCCATCATTGGACCCAATGTCGAGCTGGGTGACAACGTCGAGATTGCATCCCATGTCATTGTTAAAGGCCCTAGTCGAATCGGTAGCGGGGTGAAGATTTATCAGTTTGCGACGGTGGGTGAGGATACTCCTGCACTTGCCTATGTGGGTGAGTCATCGATTTTAGAAATTGGTGAAAACACGGTAATTCGTGAAGGTGTAACCATCCATCGAGGCATGGACAAAGGCGGAATCGGTCGTACTGAAGTCGGCAGTCATTGCCTATTAATGGCGTATGTCCATGTGGGTCACGATTGCATTGTTGGTAATCATGTCATTATGGCCAACAATGCATCCCTCGCCGGTCATGTGGAAGTCGGCGATTACGCTAACTTCGGTGGTTACGCCGGTGTGCCGCAATTTCGCAAGATCGGCGCGTATACACACATTGCGGCTATGAGCTTAGTGACGAAAGATGTGCCAGCCTACATGACCGTTTCCGGAAACCCTGCCTATGCTTTCGGTATGAACACTGAAGGGATGAAGCGTCGGGGTTATGACGTCGAAACGATCGAACAGCTCAAACAAGCCTACCGTACTGTTTATCGAAAAGGTTTAAGAGTGCAGGAAGCCTTGGACGCTTTAGCGCCAATGCGCAGTCAATCTGCGGAAGTCGAGTTATTTGCGGCCTCGGTAGAGGTTTCGGCAAAAGGCATCATTCGCGCGCGGAGCGCAAACTAAGTCGACTAATGAGCATAAAAATAGGCCTGCTCGCGGGAGAACCTTCCGGGGATTACTTAGCTGCTGGTCTCATGGCAGCGCTGCGCGATCAAGCGCACACCGAAACTATTGAGTTTATTGGCGTGGGTGGGCCGGCCATGATTGCTCAAGGCCTAAGAATTCTTGCCCCTTTTGAATCTTTAGCGGTCAATGGTTTTAAAGAACCGTTACTGCGTTTGCCCCAGCTTTGGCGTTTATACCGCCACTTAGCTGAAGTGATGCAGGCGGAAAACGTCGATTTGTTTGTCGGCGTGGATTTTAATGTTTTTAATTTTCTGCTCGAAGGGCGCTTGCGCAAGGCTGGTATCGCCACCGCACACTACGTAAGTCCGTCGGTATACGCCTGGCGCCGAGGTCGCACCAAGAAAGTGGCACGTTGTGCCGACCTGTTATTTTGTTTGTATCCATTTGAGCCACAATTCTATGCCGGGTTGCCGTTGCGAGCGATATTCGTTGGACACCCGCTAGCTGAATCTATCGACATGGACGCAGGTGGTCACGAGGCGCGTCAGCAGGCACGGGCGCAGTTACAAATCTCAGCAGACGACCTGGTTATTGCGGTCTTGCCGGGAAGTCGCGGCAGTGAGGTTGCACTGATGTTGGAACCGTTCCTGCAAGCCGCACAGATCCTGGTAGATAAGTCGCCCAATCGGCGCATCAGCGTTGTGATCCCTTGTGTTAACGAAAGTCGGCGCCAGCAAATCGAGCAGGGATTGCAGCCGTTTCCGCAACTGCAGGTGACGCTGGTCAATAATGACGCCCGTTTAGCGCTTGTTGCAGCAGACGCGGCGATGATTAAATCTGGCACCAGTACCTTAGAAGCAATGTTGCTGCGCCGACCGATGGTGATCAGCTATCGTTTGGGGAATTTCAGTTATCGCATTGCCAGTCGTTTGGTTAATACACCGTTTATAGCGTTGCCGAACATTCTGGCGGGACAGTCTTTAGTACCCGAACTTATTCAAGACGCAGCAACCCCAGAAGCAATAGCCCAAGCGCTCACTGAGCAGCTCGAAGCCTTCGCTGACTCGTCACAGCAGACTAATGCAATGCTCACCTTTGAGCAGCTGCATCAGCAGTTGCGTCAAGGGGAGTCTGGCCAGGGCGCCAGTGCTACCGCTGCGGGCGAAATTCTAGATCTGCTGTCCCCACGCAAAGTTTAATTTCCTCTACAAATAAATGTGGCGGGTGCGCTAAGCTAGCCCACTTATCAGGGGTTTTCTAGCGGAGTTGTATTGCCGCAGCAGCAGCAAAATTTAGAGCCGATCGACGTGTCGCCTTACGGTGTAGTGGCCGGGGTCGACGAAGTGGGCATTGGCCCACTGGCGGGATCCGTTGTCGCTTGTGCTGTTATCCTCGATCCGAATCAACCCATCTCAGATCTCAACGATTCTAAACTCATATCCGAAAAAGCCCGGCCAAAGTTAGCCGACCGTATTTGCAAGCGCGCCCTGTGTTGGTCACTGGGCAGCGCAAGCGTGGCGGAAATCGATCAACTGAATGTTCTTGCAGCTAGCCATTTGGCAATGCAACGAGCAGTGGCGGGCTTGACGACAATCCCAGATACGATCCTCGTAGACGGTAATAAAACGCCGGACTTTGGCCTACCGACCATAGCCATCGTTAAAGGCGATCGCCGCGTCGCGGCTATCGGTGCAGCGTCTATTGTGGCCAAGGTGACTCGAGATCAGCAGTTATATGAACTGTCTGAACGTTTTCCCGGCTATGGCTTTGAACGCCATAAAGGTTATCCCACTAAGCAGCATTTACAGGCTCTGCAAGAATTGGGGCCCTGTTTAGCCCATCGTCGCAGTTTTGCCCCGGTACAAAGGGTTCTTGCGGAGCAGGGTGCCGCCCTATGACGTTGCAAGATACTGAGTTCGTTCATTTGCATGTTCACAGTGAATACTCTCTCGCTGATGGCCTGTTTAAGGTTAAAGATCTGGTGAAACGTGCTGCGGCAGCGGGCATGCCCGCTGTGGCGCTGACTGATCGCAATAACCTTTTTGCCCTGGTTAAGTTCTTTGAAGCCTGTATGGCCGAGGGTGTTAAGCCCATTCTAGGTGCCGAAGTATGGGTCCGAGAGGGGCCGGAGGGCAGTGCCGAGCGGTTGCTGTTGCTGGCGCGGAATCTTCAAGGGTATCGCAATCTGTTGACTCTAATTTCGGCCAGCTATACCGACAGTGCTGCGCGCGGCGTGTTAGAGGAGCAGGATGTTTTTGCCGCCAAAGAAGGTCTTATCGTTCTATCCGGTGGAGTGCGAGGGCATTTGTGGTTGCTGCTGAGAAATGCGGATCTGGATCAAGCCAAGGCCCGTGCGCTGCGTTGGCAGGCGCAATTTGGTGACGCCTATTATCTGGAGTTGACCCGCTGCGGGCGTCAGGACGAAGAGGAAGCGTTACGCCGCACCCTAGAAATTGCCAGTGCTTGCGGCATTGGCGTCGTGGCCACCAATGATGTTTGCTTTGCGGAGGCTGAAGACTTCGAGGCCCATGAAACAAGGGTGTGTATTCACGAAGGCCGTACCCTAAACGACGGCCGCCGCGAGCGCCGCTACAGTGAATGGCAGTACTTGCGTTCACCCCAAGAGATGACAGAGTTGTTTCAAGACTTACCGGTGGCGCTGACCAATGCGGTAGAAATTGCCAAGCGCTGTAACGTTGAAGTGGCCTTAGGGACTTATTACCTGCCGGATTATCCGATCCCCGATCAGTTAACGCCCGAACAGTACTTGCTGAAAGTGTCTTCCGAGGGTCTTGATGATCGATTGATTATGCCGGGCATTGCTGAGGGCTGGAACGAAAACGATTACCGTCAGCGGCTGCAATTCGAGCTGGACGTCATTAACCAGATGGGTTTTGCCGGTTACTTTTTAATCGTCATGGAATTCATTGCTTGGGCGAAACAAAACAGCATCCCGGTTGGGCCAGGTCGTGGCTCAGGTGGCGGTTCGCTGGTGGCCTATGCGTTGGGTATTACTGATCTTGACCCGTTACAATACGACCTGCTGTTTGAGCGTTTTCTGAATCCTGAGCGGGTATCGATGCCCGACTTTGATGTGGACTTCTGTATGGAAGGGCGCGACCGGGTGATTCAACATGTCACTGATCTCTATGGCGCAGAAGCGGTCAGCCAAATCATTACCTTTGGCACCATGGCGGCAAAAGCCGTTGTGCGTGATGTAGCGCGGGTACAAGGCAAACCCTATGGTTTGGCCGATAAGCTGTCGAAGTTGATCCCTTTTGAAGTGGGGATGACGCTGTCGAAAGCGATGGAAGAAAGCCAAGAAATGGCGGACTTTGTTGCCCAAAATGACGAAGCCAACGAAATCATGGACATGGCCTATAAGTTAGAAGGCATCGTACGAAATGTTGGCCGTCACGCGGGTGGTGTGGTCATCGCGCCCTCCGCTTTAACCGACTTTGTGCCGCTGTATACGGAAGATTCAGGCGGTGGTTTGGTGTCCCAGTACGATAAGGATGATGTCGAACGCGCAGGTTTGGTGAAGTTCGACTTCTTAGGTTTAAAAACCCTGACCATCGTTGATTGGACATTGGAGTTGGTAAACCAGCATCGGCAGAGTCTAGGTGAATCGCAATTGCGTGTTGAAGACATTCCGATTGATGACCCCGCCGCATTTAAGCTGTTACGCGCGGCGGAAACTACCGGGGTGTTTCAGCTTGAATCACGAGGAATGAAAGATCTGATTCGGCGTCTTTTACCGGACGGTATTAATGATGTCATTGCCTTAGTGGCTTTGTTTAGGCCCGGTCCGTTGCAGTCTGGTGCAGTGGACGACTACATTGACCGTAAACATGGCAAAGCTGCTGTGACGTATCCGCATCCAAGCTTGCAGCCGGTGCTGGATTCCACTTATGGCGTAGTGCTGTATCAAGAGCAGGTGATGCAGATTGCTCAGGTGTTGGCGGGTTTCTCCCTGGGGCAAGCAGACTTGTTGCGTCGCGCCATGGGTAAGAAAAAGGCCGAAGAAATGGCCAAAGTGCGTGAGCAATTTTTGCTGGGAACCGGTGAGCATGGAGTTGAGGAGAAGCTCGCCAATGAGATCTTCGATCTCATGGAGAAATTCGCGGGCTACGCATTTAATAAATCCCACTCCGCAACCTATGCCCTCGTCAGTGTCCATACAGCCTGGCTCAAAGCTCGTTATCCAGCGCAATTTATGGCGGCCAACCTGTCCGCAGATATGCAAAATATTGATCGCATCGTGGTTCTAATAGAAGAAGTCAGACGTATGGAGCTGCCGTTAAGGCCACCCAGTGTCAATGACAGCGACCATCGTTTTACGGTCAAGGACGGAGCTGTGGTATACGGCCTAGGTGCTGTGCGAGGGGTGGGGGAAGGTCCAGTCGCTGCAATCATGCAAGCGCGTAAACAGCAGCCCTTCACGGATCTGAATGACTTTTGCCACCGGGTTGACAGTAAAAAGGCCAACAAGCGGGTAATAGAAGCTTTGGTTAGTGCCGGTGCTATGGATGATTTTGCGGTGCCTGATGAAGATCTAAATCAGACCCGCGCGCGCTTGCTCGAACAAGTTTCTAAGGCAGTACAAGGAGCAGAGCAGACTGCTCGAGACCAGGAAGCGGGTATGTCTGATCTCTTTGGCGGCATGCAGGAAAGTTCGCCGCAAAGTTGTGCGCCGCAAACCAGTGCGGCAAATATGGCCGCCATAGAACGGTTGCAGGGCGAAAAAGAAACCCTAGGCCTGTTTTTAACTGGCCATCCGATTCAAGAGTACGAGCAGGAACTTCGACAGTTTTGTCGGCGTCGCCTCAATGACTTAAAGGCATCGAAGGATGCGCAGTGGATTGCCGGCATGGTGGTTGCTGTGCGCACCACTAAAAGTCGTCGCGGGATGCCCATGTGTTTTGTGCAGCTTGACGATCGCAGTGCGCGGGTCGAAGTATCGTTAATGGGTGAAGCGTTCGATAACTATGCTGCCAAAGTCAACAAAGATGAATTGTTAGTCATCGAAGGCGAAGTACAATTTAACGAATTCAGTGGCGGCTTAGCGGTTCGCGGCAGTCGTGTATTAAATATAGATGAGGCCCGACAGCGTTTCAGTAAAGGACTTGAGATTGATTTCAGGCAGATACAAATGTCGGCGGATTTGCCAAGTCAGCTAAAGCAACTTCTTACTCCTTATCGGCAAAGTACCGAAGCCTGTCCGGTGCATGTGCTCTACCAAGGCGAAGCCGCGGTAGGTCGAATCAGCCTGGGTGCTGATTGGAAAGTCAGCGTCAGCGACGAGTTGCTGTATGCCTTGCGCGGTGCTTTCGGTGACGACTATGTGCGCGTGCGTTATGCGTCAGGGTCAGATGGCTCTGCATGATGACTAGCAATCCCGCGGGTCATCCGGTTGAACAGCAAGTGCTGACCCAGATTAGTAGGCATTGGCCAGGTGGTGAGTCAACAGGAAAGCTCAATGTTGCGTTGAGTGGCGGCGGGGATTCCACTGCGCTGTTGGTCGCGACGACCCGGATTTTTGGTTCAGCATCAGTGCGCGCCCTGCATGCTAATCACAAGTTGCATAGTCGATCTGACGATTGGGCCGCTCACTGCCAAGATCTTTGCGCATCGCTACAGGTTGAATCAGTAGTTGCGGAGCTGAAACTTGGTACGGGAAATGTTGAAGGTGCAGCGCGTGAAGCCCGATACGATTTTTTTCGCTGCCATTTGCAGGCGGACGACCTTCTTTTGCTCGGGCACCACGGTCAAGATCAATTAGAGACCGTGCTTATGCGTCTGATTCAAGGTCGTAGTTCTTTACCTATGCGGGCTCAGGGTCGGCTTGGTGAAGGACACTTTCTGCGGCCTTTCTTGGCTCTGGAGCAGCAACAACTTGCGGAATATCTTAAAGAGTTGGATGTGGCTTGGTTAGAAGACCCAAGTAATCAGGACCAACAACTCACTAGGAACTTCTTACGCCACAGTGTCATTCGGCCGCTACAGAGCCGTTGGCCTAGGGCTCATGTTGCGGTGCAGCGAGTTATGGATCGACAGCAGGCGCAATACGCGTTGTTGCAGGAGCTTCTAGCGGATGTGGAGGACCAGGTACCGACCCATACATTGCCGACTTCTGTAGAGAACCGACGGGCCTGGCTACGGGTGTATGTAGAGCTTCGCGGCCATTTTGCGGTAACTGATAAGGCGTTAGACGAATTTTGTCGTCAGCTTGATCGTGTCCAGATGAGTAGACTTGTGCTGGGTTTAGACAGTGCCCTGTTGGCGTGGCGCGGCCATTTATATTACGAACCGGCATTGGAGCGTTATGCAGATGACTTTGGTACTGAGCCAACGACTCTAGATCAGGGCAAGCACGTCTTTTTTGCAGGTCAACACTGGTCTCTGATCAGGGCAGATTCTGATGCAACCGATGCCTTTTACTGCCCACACCCGGTTCACATAAGTGGCAAACGACGTGGTTTAGTCATGCAGTGGCGCGGTCGTAAGGTGAGTATTGAGGATCTTTTGCGGGACCTGCGCATACCCCCTTGGCGTCGCACAGCCACGCCGCTTGTGGTGCATGGTTCTGAGGTCGTGGCGGTGGCGGACTTGGCGGTGAGTGAGGGTTATCGTAATCCTGCGCCGGGACAAGAGCTTTGGCGACTGGTTAAGGCGCAATAGTTTACAGTCACTAGCGCGCTGGCTCGTAACCTAGGCGATGCAAAAATGCCTCTCAAACAATGGTAGTGATTGTGGTTGAGAGGACCTTTTGCTATCTTGCAACTCCATCTTCCTAGGCACCTTAGTGGTTAATCGCCGACCACTTTTGCGTCGCTTGGAGTCTTGATGGAGGCCTATGACACGTTTTATTTTTGTGACCGGTGGTGTGGTTTCCTCTCTAGGAAAGGGCATATTAACGGCATCCCTTGCTGCCCAACTTGAAGCCAGAGATCTGCGCGTAAACGTGCTGAAAATGGACCCCTACATCAATGTAGATCCTGGAACTATGAGCCCTGTCCAACATGGCGAAGTCTTTGTCACCACCGATGGCGCTGAGACGGATCTAGACCTGGGCCATTATGAGCGCTTCTCCCATGCGCGCATGACGCGCAACAACAACATTACAACAGGCAGTATTTACGCTGAGGTTATTCGTCGCGAACGCAGAGGCGATTACCTGGGTGGCACGGTACAGGTCATTCCGCATATTACTGATGAGATTAAGCGTCGAATCAAATTGGTTACTGAAGGCGTTGATGTGTTGATTGTTGAGACCGGCGGAACCGTTGGTGATATCGAGTCGCAACCCTTTTTGGAAGCTATACGACAGCTGCGCATGGAGGTAGGACGCTGTCGCGCGCTGTTGATTCACTTGACCTTGGTACCGTATTTGCGCACTGCCGGTGAAATAAAGACCAAGCCAACTCAGCATTCAGTAAAAGAACTACGTTCAATAGGCTTGCAGCCCGATATTTTGGTTTGTCGATCAGAAGCGCAAATTCCCCAATCCCAGCGCAATAAGATTGGTTTATTTACCAACGTTGAAGAGCGCGCGGTAATCCCACTCGTAGACATAGATACAATTTATCAAGGTCCGATTGAATTGCATAAGCAGGGTCTTGACGAATACGTTACCGAGCAGTTGCAGCTGGAGTGTCCACCCGCTGATTTGAGCAGCTGGCAGCGCGTGGTTGATGCGCAATTGAACCCACAAAACGAGTTGAAGATCACCTTTGTTGGAAAGTATTTGGAGCTGTTGGATGCTTATAAGTCGTTGATCGAAGCGCTGACCCATGCCGGCATTCAGACCCTAACCAAAATCGATATCCAGTACATAGACGCAGAAATTCTAGAGCGCGATGGCGTTGGCGTATTGGAAGGCGCAAACGCCATTTTGGTGCCCGGCGGATTTGGTGAGCGTGGATTTGAGGGTAAAATTCTTGCGGCGGGATACGCTCGCCAACATAAGATTCCTTATTTGGGCATTTGTTACGGCATGCACGCGGTGGTCATTGATGTGGCGCGTAACTGTGCTGATCTGGCAGGAGCCCACAGCACTGAAATAACGCTAGATACCCCCCATCCAGTCATTGGACTGATCACTGAATGGACTGATGACAGCGGCAGCGTTGAACAACGTGATGCAGACAGCGATCTTGGCGGCACGATGCGCCTGGGTGAACAGGTTTGTGTGCTGAACCAGGGCTGCCTCGCAGAGCGTGTTTATGGCCAATCTATGGTGCGCGAGCGCCATCGGCATCGCTACGAAGTGAACAACCGATACGTTGATCAGTTGGTAGAGAGCGGCCTGGTGATCGCCGGAAAATCTGAAGACGGCGAGTTGGTCGAAATGGTCGAGCTAGCGGATCACCCTTGGTTTATCGCTTGCCAATTCCACCCAGAATTCACCTCGTCGCCGAGAGATGGACACCCACTGTTTTCGGGCTTTGTGCAAGCGGGATTGGCCCATGCAGGGGTAACCCCTGCCGCGGCGGCTGACGACGCGTAATAAGAAGGTATGAGTATGCAGCTGTGTGACTTTGTAGTGGGAGAAGATAAGCCGCTGTTCTTTATTGCTGGCCCATG
The DNA here is from genome assembly GCA_902565895.1 of K189A clade bacterium. Classification (GTDB taxonomy): domain Bacteria; phylum Pseudomonadota; class Gammaproteobacteria; order Pseudomonadales; family Azotimanducaceae; genus UBA4421. The sequence goes on along the minus strand of CACFGV010000001.1, from coordinate 94,847 downwards.
TGTCATCGAGAGCGAAGGGTTGATTCTGGATACCGCCAGTCAGCTTAAAGCGGTCAGTGATGAACTGGATGTGCCTATTATTTTCAAAAGCTCCTTCGATAAAGCCAATCGGTCATCTATCGACAGCTATCGTGGCCCGGGCATCGAGGAAGGGCTGCGCATTTTGCAGCGCGTCAAAGACGAATTAAACATGCCGGTACTGACAGATGTGCACGAGGACACGCCGCTAGACGAAGTGGCCAGTGTGGTTGATGTTATGCAGACCCCGGCGTTTTTATCTAGGCAAACTAATTTTATTGTGAGTGTTTGTGCCCAGGGTATTCCTGTAAACATCAAGAAAGGCCAGTTTTTGGCGCCCTTGGACATGTTGCAGGTGGCGAATAAGGCCAAGTCCACCGGTAATCAACAGATTATGGTGTGCGAGCGAGGTGCCAGCTTTGGTTACAACAATTTGGTATCAGATATGCGCTCGCTGTCGCTGATGCGGCAAACTGGCTGCCCGGTGGTCTATGATGCAACACACTCAGTACAAATGCCCGGAGGGCTTGGAAGTACATCAGGTGGCCAGCGTGAAATGGTGCCAGTGCTTGCGCGAGCCGCCGCCGCCGCCGGCGTTGCCGGTATCTTTATGGAATGTCACCCAGACCCAGCAAAAGCCATGTCCGACGGCCCGAATTCTTGGCCGTTGCATAAGGTTTCGGCGTTGATAAAACAATTGGTGGAGATTGATGGGGTGGTTAAAAGTCAACCGCGACTTGAAGACGAATTAGGCGCTTGCTGAGCCTTTATCATGGTTTTTAAGCACACTCCTAATCAGCGAGTCGGCAAAGCGAAATAATCCCTCGGAGTTAAATATGAGCACGATTGCGTCCATCACAGCACGCGAAATTTTGGATTCTCGGGGCAACCCAACCGTTGAGGCGGAGGTGATCACCGCGGATGGTCACAGAGGCCTTGCTGCGGCACCCTCTGGTGCGTCTACCGGTAGCCGCGAGGCGCTGGAATTGCGTGACGGAGACGCCGCACGCTATATGGGTAAGGGAGTGGCGAAGGCAGTAGCCTTTGTTAACGGCGAGATTAATACTGCGCTAGCCGGTTCCGACTGTTTGGATCAGCAATCCCTTGATCGGGCATTAATTGCCTTAGATGGCACAGAAAACAAAGGTCGATTAGGCGCCAACGCTACGTTGGCGGTGTCGCTCGCGGCTTGTAAGGCGGCAGCCGCGAGCCAGCAACAACCGTTGTTTCAGCATATCAACGCCCTGGCAGGCAAACCGCAGATGCGTATGCCAGTGCCAATGATGAATATCCTTAACGGTGGTGAGCACGCCGACAATAATGTCGACATTCAAGAATTCATGGTGCAACCCGTTGGTTTCAGTTCATTTTCGGAAGCGCTGCGGTGTGGCACGGAAATTTTTCATCACTTGAAAAAACAACTACAGGGCTTGGGATTATCAACAGCTGTGGGCGACGAGGGTGGTTTTGCGCCCAACTTGGAATCAAATGCTCAAGCCTTGGAGGTTATCAGCCAAGCTGTCTCTGCTGCAGGTTATGAAATTGGTCAGAATGTCACCTTAGCCTTGGACTGTGCCGCATCAGAATTTTATGTTGATGGCGAGTATCGCTTATCGGGAGAAGGCCAAACGTTTAATGCGTCGGGTTTTGTCGATTACCTTGCTGGATTGTGTGAGCAGCATGCCATTGTGTCGATTGAAGACGGCATGGACGAAAGCGACTGGGATGGCTGGAAAGCTCTCACCGACAAATTGGGTCAGAGCGTCCAGTTGGTGGGCGATGATCTATTCGTTACCAATACCAGCATTTTGCAGCGGGGCATCGACCAGAGCATCGCCAATTCCATACTTATAAAGTTCAATCAAATCGGTACGCTCAGCGAAACCTTGCAGGCAATCCAAATGGCGGATGCTGGGGGCTTCACCAGCGTGATCTCCCATCGTTCAGGTGAAACCGAAGACACCACCATAGCCGATTTAGCTGTGGGTACTGGTGCAGGCCAGATAAAAACAGGTTCGCTGTGTCGCTCAGATCGGGTAGCGAAATATAACCAGCTACTTCGTATCGAATCTGCGCTCGGCGCCCAGGCGATTTACCCCGGTCGCAAAGCGATTTACGGTCAGGGCGGTTAGAACCAGAGGCCGCAGATGAAGATATTATCCGCAGTATTATTGTTCATCTTGGCTGGGCTGCAGTATCAAATTTGGTTTGGTCAGTCTGGTGTTGTGGCGCAACAAAGATTGGCCGGCCAGGTTGCAGAGCAGCGCGCCCGAATGGAACAACTGGCCGTACGTAACCGCAAGATGACTGCTGAGGTGCTTGCTATGCAAGGGGGTAATAAAGCCTTTGAATCCCGCGCTCGCAGTGAGCTTGGTTTGGTGAAAAAAGGCGAAGTTTTCTATTTGATCGCTGATGAGAGTGATCCCTAATGAAGCGTCGGCGGCTGCCGATTCGAGACCGTTGGCCGCGATTAAGTCCCAACCTGAAGATTGGCGGGTACACGAACACCTAGGCCGGCCATTAGCGGGGCATGGCGAGCATCGTTACCTCTATTTAGAGAAGCGGAATCTAAATACCATGGCAGTCGCGGCGGAACTCATAAAGCGTTACGGCGTGCGACCCGAGGATATTGGCTTTGCGGGCTTAAAAGACAAGCATGGCATCACGCGTCAGTGGTTTAGCATCACCACGCCCAACGACAGCATTGATGAAGATCTGCGATCGCCGGTGCTGGGGGCGTCAGGTGAATACATAACTTGTTTGCACGCGACTCGTCATACCCACAAGCTGCGGCGTGGCAGTCATGTGCGCAACGACTTCGTAATTAACTTGCGAGGTGATATTCCCCGATTAGTAGAGACGGTTGGTCAATTGGCCGAGCCGTTTGCTAATTACTTTGGACCGCAACGTTTTGGCGGCAATAACCTAGCTGCTGCGAGACGTTGGTTAATAGAGCGTAAACCACGACGAGTGACCGGCTCGCGCCGCGGTTTATATCTGTCGGTCGCGCGCAGTCATCTATTCAATTTGATCTTGGCGGAGCGCGAACGTGAGGGTCTTTGGCAGTGTTGTATGCCCGGAGATGCGCTTGATGAGCCTGCCGGGTCGTTATGGGGGCGTGGCCGTTCGCCCTTTTCGGATAGAGCTTTAGCAATTGAAAATGCTGCTGTGGCAGATGAACAAGCGCTGTGTCACGGATTAGAGATGGCCGGTGTCAGCAGAGGGCTGCGGCTTCTGGGGGTCACGCCATCTAACTTTAGCTTTGCACAACCCCAAGGCGAGGCTATTCTGGAGATCGGTTTTGGCTTGCCTCCAGGCGCCTACGCAACGGTAATGTTGCAGCGAAACTTCGAACTCAAGGATCAAAGTCGGTGACAGATTTCGACCTGCAGGGTATTGGCATGACGTCTCAGCGTACTCGCGACCGCTTAGTTGCGCGCTTGCGTGAACAAGGGATTGATAACAACGAAGTGCTGGCATGTATGGGGGCTGTGCCGCGACATATCTTTGTTGACGAAGCCATGGCCCATCGATCCTACGAAGACACAGCGCTGCCTATCGGACATAACCAAACCATCTCCCAGCCCTTTATTGTGGCGCTCATGACGCAACTGCTTTGTGAGGTGAAGCCGCGTCAGGTGCTGGAAGTGGGCACTGGTTCAGGCTATCAAACTGCTGTGTTGTCATATTTTTGCCATAGGCTTTACAGCGTTGAGCGCATATCAGCTCTGACCAAGCGCGCGCAAAAACGCCTCGCAGCGATGTCCGTGAAGAATACGGTCCTCAAACACGGCGACGGTTACGGAGGCTGGGAGGTTCATGCGCCTTTCGACGCGATCATGGTCACCGCCGCGCCGCCAGCTGTACCAGAGGCGCTGCTTGATCAATTAGCCGTAGGTGGGCGCCTCATCGTTCCAGTTGGCGATGATGCGGTCCAGGAGTTAATCGTTATAGATAGGACCAAGGATGGATTCCTAGAGCGGGTGCATGATCGCGTTAAATTCGTGCCGCTGGTTTCTGGCACCAGTAGTCGTTGAGTTGTCATGAAACAATCACCCGTCAACGATTTGGATAATGCCAAGCAGCCTAAGAGCACTTTAGGGGTCATGTTTCGCGGTGCGTGTATGGGTCTGGCCGAATTGGTGCCGGGTATATCCGGCGGCACGATTGCGTTCGTTACGGGAATTTATGCGGAATTGGTAGGTACATTGGCGCGCTTTGGGCCAGCCTCAATCGTGCAGCTGGCTCAACCTAAGGCATTTTGGCAGCAACATAACCTGGGTTTTTTGCTCAGCCTTGGTGTCGGTATGGGTTTGGGCATCATTATGTTGGCGCCAGGGGTGCGATTTCTATTGGCCAATGCAGCGCCATTGCTGTGGGCGTTTTTTTTCGGCTTGATATGGGCCTCGGTAATCTTCATTGGTCGTGCTCGTAGTCGTCAGGCGTTGCGCAGCTATGGAAGTTTGGGGCTGTTGTTGGGGTTTGGCTTTTTGCTGCTGCCAATGGGGCAAATAGAGAGTACTTGGCTTACGCTCTTTGTTGGTGGAGCGATCGCGGTATGTGCATGGATCTTGCCAGCGGTATCCGGCAGTTTTGTATTGTTGCTCCTGGGGTTGTATGACGACGTCATCATTGCCATTTCCGAGCTTGATCTGATGTCTTTGTCAGCCGTGGCGCTAGGTTGTGCGACGGGACTGGCGCTGTTTGTACGTGCGCTATCCTGGTTGTTGCAACATCATGAGGATCGTTTGTTGTCCTTACTTACGGGCTTTATGGCGATTGCGTTGGCGAAGTTGTGGCCTTGGCAAGATGCTGACGCTAAGGTTTTTTTTGAGGGTTTACTTTGGCCAGACCAGTACGCGGCGTTAACCGGGCAGTCTGATTATTTGATTTGGGTGGGGCCTGCCGCGGTGTTGGGTTTTTTGGCGTTATGGTTATTGCAGCGCGTTACCCGTCAAGCCTGATTTGGGTTGTTGTTTGTATTTGCTTGAGTGGCTGTGTGCCGCTGGGCAAACCCGTTGTCAGCGAGGGATCTCAACAACCGCCAATATCCGGCAATGTCTTTATTGTGCGCCCCGGCGATACGCTTTACTCCATAGCGTGGCGTGCGGGTAAAGACTATAAAACCTTGGCGCAAATTAACGGCATCAGCGCCCCTTTCACTATATACCCGGGTCAGCGTTTGCTGTTGGTAGCGGCAGAGCCGCAAGGGCCTGTTGCGTCTAAAAATGCACCAGTAGAAAAGACCAATCCGTCGCGGAGCGTCGCGGCACCTACGAAACCCAAGGCCCAGGCAAGTGTCCCGAAACCGAAACCAAAGACCCAAGCGAAAGCAAAAACAAAAGTAGTCAGTCCCGCGCCAGAAAAGAAACCGGCCCGCCAAACGGTGCCCAAGAAATCTTCACCCCCACGCCGATCTGGAGCGTTGACCTGGGTAAGACCCATCAAACAAAACCCCAGTGTGGCCTTTGGGAATGGCAGTAAAGGTTGGGACTATCAGGTACAAGGGAATTTCAGAATGCGTTCAGCCTCAGCGGGCGAGGTTGTCTACGCTGGGAACGGCATCGCTGGCTATGAGCGTTTAGTTATTGTGAAACACTCGGGTAACTTACTCAGCGCTTACAGTTTCAATGGGCGAATTTTGGTCAGCGAGCAACAGCAGGTTCGAACAGGCCAGTCACTGGCGGAACTGAGGGCGCGTAACGGCAACAGACAAAAAGTGCACTTCGAGTTGCGTCGTAATGGTGAGCCAATAAATCCAAAAGCGTTGATTAAGCCACCGTAGCTACAGCCAATCAGCGTTCTAGTAAGGCCAGCTTGCCTGGTTTGCCGTCCCACTCCTCGGCATCAGCAGGGGCTTCTTTGATTTCAGTGATGTTCGGCCAAATTTCAGCTAGTTCTGCATTTAACTCGAAGAACTGCTGTTGGTCTTCGGGTACTTCATCCTCTGAGAAGATCGCGTCGACTGGGCATTCAGGTTCGCACAGCGCGCAGTCGATGCACTCGTCAGGATGAATGACCAACATGTTCGGGCCTTCGTAAAAGCAGTCTACGGGACAGACTTCAACGCAGTCGGTGTGTTTACACTTGATGCAATTTTCGCCGACGATGAAAGTCACTTATGGCTCCTAGAATTAAGAAGCGGCGTAGTTTAAACAAAGCGATGAAGCTGTCTAGCGTTGCGCCGACGCCAATACTGTCGAGTCAAGGAATGGTGACTTACTCGCTGGTGTTGGCTTTTAAGGCTGATTTTAGGGTTTCGATCATAGCCAATGCCTGTATGGGGGTCATATCGTTAGGGTTAGCATTACGCAGTACTCCTACAACTTCCTCAATCACCGGGTCTGTGGTTGGTTCCGGCACAGAGGGTACTGCAGCAAATAAATCATCTTGGTGGGGTTGTAGATTGGCGCGTTCAAAACTCGCGAGGCGTTGTCTGGCTATTGTCAATACCGAATCAGGTAGTCCAGCCAGTTTAGCAACCTCGATACCGTAACTTTGACTGGCCGGTCCAGCTTTGACCTGATACAAAAACACGATGTCACCACCGTGCTCTTTGGCGTTCAAATGCAGATTCATCACGTTACTGCACAACGTGGGTAGCGTAGTGAGTTCAAAATAATGGGTTGCAAATAAAGTCAGAGCGTTAGTCTGTTGTGCGAGATGCTGTGCGCAAGCCCAGGCCAGGGCCAAGCCGTCATAAGTACTGGTGCCGCGACCGATTTCATCCAGAAGTACCAAGCTGTTTGACGTCGCTTGATGCAAAATTTGTGCGGTTTCGGTCATCTCCACCATAAAAGTCGAGCGCCCGCTGGTTAAATCGTCGGCCGCACCGATGCGGGTAAAGATTCGATCTATTGGGCCTAAGGTAACTGCGGCGGCTGGGGTATAACTTCCACAATATGCGAGCAAGCAGATCAGAGCGGTTTGGCGCATGAAGGTAGACTTTCCGCCCATGTTTGGGCCGGTAATGATCGCCATGCTGGTGGTGGCACTCATTTTTAAATCATTCGCAATGAAGGCCTCTGTGGATGCCGCACGAACAACCGGGTGCCAGCCCTGTTGTATGTTTATGCCCGTCTCGTCGGAGAAGTTGGGACAACAAAAATCTAGTGCCTTGGCGCGTTCAGCAAAACAGGCCAGTACGTCACTTTGCGCCAATGCGTTTGCAGCATCGCGTAAGCGTGACGAATGTTGAGCCAGCTCAATCAAGAGATCGCCAAATAGTGTTCGTTCAAGCTGCATGGACTTGCTTTGACTGCTTAATGCTTCTTCTTCGAACGCCTTAAGTTCAGGCGTAATGTAGCGCTCGGCATTCTTTAAGGTTTGCCTGCGTACATATTCGTCTGGCACTTCGCCTTTTGCAGCTTTGGAGGTTTCGATGTAGTAGCCATGTACGCGGTTATAGCCGACTTTCAGCGAACTAATTCCGGTTCTCTCTCGTTCTTGCAACTCCATGTTGGCAAGCCAATCTGCGGAATGGGTGGTGAGTTCGCGTAGCCGATCTAATTCCTTGTTATAACCGGCAGCAATAACACCGCCTTCGCGTAATGTAACTGGCGGATTATCTACAACAGCATTGGTCAGACGTTCTGCCAAGGCCGTAAAGTTGGTTAGTTGAGAGGCCAGTTGATGACTGGTTGGGTGATCCACAGCCAAAAGAGCCGCATGTACCAAAGGCAGTTGTTTCAGGGTTTCGCGAAGCCGCGCCAAGTCCCGTGGTTGGGCCGATCCTAAATCGATTCGCGTTAGTATTCGTTGCAGATCGCCTATTGGCTGCAAGGTCTCTCGCACTTGCAGGAAAGCGTTTTCTGACAACGCTTGAGTCACCCACTGTTGACGCTGTTGGACGGTGTTAAGGTCGCGGCTGGGCTCGTGCAACCAGCGTTGCAACAGACGGCTGCCCATGGCGGTGACCGTGGTGTCCATCAAGCTCAATAAGGTGTGGTCTGTCGCGCCATTGCTGCGTAAATCAATTTCAAGGTTACGCCGAGAATGGGCGTCCATGCTAATGAGATCATGTGATTCACGGAAAAGAATGTGCTGCAAAAACGCTAAATCTTGGCACTGGGTGGACTTTGCGTAGTGTAGGGCCGCCGCCGCCGCACCCAAGCTTGGAGCGCCTGGGTTTAGGCCCGTTCGAGTGAGCACATTGCTGCCAAAATGTTGCTCTAACTCTGCTACGGCGGCGCGTTGGGCAAAATGGGCGCCGTCAAGAAGCCGAGAACCAACATCAGTTAGCCCGTTCTGAATCAGCGAGGCGCTTCCCTCGGGGAGCAGTAATTCGTTTGGTTGCAGTTGATGAATGCAGTCTTTGAGCTCGTCAATGTTGGCAAGTTCAAGCAGCTCTAATTGGCTACTAGAAAGATCCAGTAGGCCTAACCCAACCCCAGCTGATGTTGGGTTGATGGCTAAGATCGCGCTACGTCTGTGGCTTGCCAGCAAGCCGTCGTCGGTCAGGGTACCTGGAGTGATGACACGTTGAACTTTTCGTGCAACCGGCCCTTTGGTGTTTGTGGGATCGCCGACTTGTTCACATACGGCGACCGATAACCCGAGCCCAACGAGTTTGGCCAAATAACTCTCTGCGGCGTGAAAAGGTACCCCGCACATGGGAATAGGCTGCCCATCACTTTGGCCCCGCGCAGTGAGCGTAATGTCTAGCAGTTCAGCAGCGGTTTTTGCGTCATCAAAAAACAGCTCGTAAAAATCACCCATGCGATAGAACAACAGCTCTACCGGATAATCTGCCTTTATCGCCAGATACTGCTGCATCATTGGCGTATGGTTTTGCAGCTCAAAGGTTGGCGTGCTGATTGATGTTCCGGCCATGACACTGTGGGATTGTGAGAAGTCGCTAGTGAACACAGGCCAACCAGTTTCGTCAACCGCGGTCTCTCAATGGGCCGTTCGTTCAGACACTTGCCTATGGGGTTGTAAGAAATTCTATCGTCGTGACGAAAACCACCGAAAAACCATTGCACCAAACTACTGAATGCATATACAGTGGTCGCACTGAATGTTCGGTATAAATATTCGAAATATTTACATTGCAAGCGAGGCAACGACCATGGCACAAAAACCACAAGATTCGTCAAAAAGCGCAGACAACAACCCGGAAAAAGAGCGCGCATTATCCGCAGCTCTAGCGCAAATAGAACGCCAATTTGGCAAGGGCTCCATGATGCGCCTAGGGGATCAAGAGCAGTTGGCGATCCCCTCCGTGTCGACGGGATCGCTAGGACTGGATGTCGCGTTGGGAATTGGCGGTCTACCTCGTGGTCGGGTGGTAGAAATCTATGGGCCGGAGTCTTCAGGTAAAACGACGTTAACCCTACAAGTCATTGCAGAAGCGCAAAAAGTCGGCGGTACCTGTGCTTTTATTGATGCAGAACACGCGCTTGACCCGCAATACGCCCAAGCGCTGGGAGTCGATACGGACAATCTACTGGTATCGCAGCCTGACACCGGTGAGCAAGCATTGGAAATTTGCGACATGTTAGTCCGCTCTGCGGCTGTGGATGTGGTGGTGGTGGACTCGGTAGCCGCACTCACACCGAAGGCCGAAATAGAAGGGGAGATGGGCGACACCCACGTAGGTTTGCAAGCACGATTGATGAGCCAGGCATTACGCAAAATGACCGGTAACATTAAGCAAGCCAACACGATGGTGATCTTTATTAACCAGATCCGCATGAAGATCGGAGTGATGTTTGGCTCGCCTGAAACCACAACCGGTGGTAACGCGCTGAAGTTTTACTCGTCAGTTCGTCTAGATATCCGTCGTATTGGAGCGGTTAAAAACGGCGACGAAGTAGTGGGTAACGAAACTCGGGTCAAGGTCGTTAAAAACAAAGTCGCACCACCGTTTCGTCAGACCGAATTTCAAATTCTTTACGGCGCAGGAATTCACCGAACGGGTGAAATACTCGAACTCGGCGTCCAGCAAGGTATCGTTGAGAAGTCAGGAGCGTGGTATGCATACAATGGTGACCGCATTGGACAGGGTCGGAAAAATGCAGCGGACTTTCTTGATGACAACCCCGAAATGAAAGAAGAAATTGAGGCAACGATTCGTCAGCAGTTAATGCCGCATCTCAGCTCAGAAGAGGATTCTGCTGAAGTCTTGATCCCAGAAGCCTCCCAAGAAGGATTGAGTTAATACTGATACTGCGCCCGGACCGGCGAGTGTGTGAGAGCCAGCTAATACAAGTAGCATCGAGTCAGTGATCGAAAATAGCAGTTCGCGCAAAGACTTGGCTCGCGTCTACAATGCCGGACTGAACCTACTCGCGCGGCGAGAACACAGCTGCAAAGAACTAGAACAAAAGCTGGTTAAGCGATTTGCGCCGCGGCTTGCGCAACAAGCGATCAATGACCTTAGAAGCAACGGTTTATTGAGCGATGAGCGGTTTGCTGAAGCTCTCATACATGCGCGGAGTGGTAAGGGTTATGGCCCCCGCTACATTGCTCAAGAGCTGGCGCAAAAAGGCATAGCAAAAGAATTGAGCGGGGAACTGCTTGATGAAAGTGATCCGCAGTGGATGGCGCGAGCCACCGAAGTAGCGCTGAAAAAGTTGCGCACAACGCCTCGTCTTGCTGAAGCAATTCGTCAACTCGACGATGACGATGCCAGCTCAGAAGATGCGCGTGAGCGACAACAGCAACGTTTTCAGGCAAAGCGAAAGCTGTCATCGTTTTTGGGCCGCCGAGGCTTTTCGTCAGAGACGGTGCAAAGAGCAGTGGAAATTGTCTCTGCCACCAATTGAGGCGTGAGATGGAGCTGCGCAGCGGGCCCCGCTTCTGTGATGGTTAGAGTTGAATTCGCGGGGCTGGATATCGGGCGTAGAGTCGAGTAAGCAGAACCGGGAGCCTGCCCCGGAAAGACGGCTGATACATAAGAGCCGGGGGAGAGCAGCGTTTGGTAGGATTCTCCTCTATAATTTGCGTCGTACTTTTTCGACCTAAGTGTCCATCTTATGAATACCGCCGAGTTGCGCGCTGCTTACCTGTCTTTCTTTGAATCCAGGGGTCACAAAATTGTCTCTTCGAGTTCGCTGGTACCGCAAAATGACCCGACTTTGTTGTTTACCAATGCGGGCATGAATCAGTTCAAAGACCCGTTGCTAGGCAAAGTAGACCCGGGGTACCAACGGGCAGTCTCGGCACAACGATGCGTGCGTGCTGGTGGCAAGCACAACGATCTTGAAAACGTCGGTTATACCGCACGTCACCATACGTTCTTCGAAATGATGGGTAATTTCAGTTTCGGTGACTACTTCAAAGAAGAAACCATCAGTTGGGCTTGGGAGTTCAGCACGGCGGTGCTTGGTTTAGATAAAGATAAGATCACCGTGACTGTGCATCCAACGGATGATGACTCTAGAGCGATATGGCGCGACAAAATCGGCGTTACTGATAAGCGCATTATCGACCTGGAAGAGAACTTTTGGACTATGGGTGACACTGGTCCTTGTGGCCCTTGTACTGAATTGTTTTACGACCACGGTCCTGAGGTTGCGGGTGGACCACCGGGATCGCCAGAAGAGGACGGTGATCGTTTTATTGAATTTTGGAATTTAGTATTTCCGCAATTTGATCGCTCTGCAGACGGTGAGCTTGCGCCCTTGCCTCAGGCTGGGGTCGATACCGGCATGGGGCTAGAGCGCATGGCGGCTATTTTGCAAAGCGTGCACAGTAACTACGAGATCGACCTTTTTCGTAAAGTTATGCTTGCAGCGGGAGAATTCGCGGGCATTAAAGATTCCCAGGAGGTACTCAATACAGCTTCGCTAAGAGTAATTGCTGACCATATTCGAAGCAGTGCGTTCCTGATTGCCGACGGTATTAAGCCAGGTAACGAAGATCGTGCTTATGTTCTGCGAAGAATCATTCGTCGTGCTCTTCGACATGGGTACAAGCTAAACATCCGCGAGCCGTTCTTTCATAAGCTAGTGCCTGTTTTAGTGGCTGAAATGGGCGAGGCATATCCGTTACTCGCAGAGCAGGAAACATCCATCACAGCGGCATTGGCTGATGAGGAAACGCGTTTCAGTGAAACCCTGAATCAGGGTATGGAGTTGCTGAAGCGTGAATTAGGCCAGATCAGTGGTGACACGCTGCCGGGCGAGACAGCATTCAAGCTCTATGACACCTTCGGATTTCCAGTAGATTTAACCGCAGACGTTGCCCGAGAACTTGATCTAAAAGTCGACCTAGCTGGGTTTGATGAGGCGATGGAAACCCAACGTCAAAGAGGTCGTGCGGCTACCAGTTTTAGCACCACATTAGGACAAAAAGTCCATGTAAGCGACCCTGTGGCATTTGTTGGTTATGAGCACTTGGAGGCGTCGTGCAATGTAATCGCAGTATTTGATGCTGCAGGGGACAGCGTATCTCAGCTCAAAGCGGGTGATGCAGGAATTTTGGTTGCTGATCGAACGTCTTTCTACGCTGAGTCTGGTGGTCAAGTAGGGGATTCCGGGCGAATTGTCGGCGACGGCTTCGAGTTCCAGGTTACTGATACCCAGGTCAGTGCCGCACAACACTTACACATAGGTACGCTTAGCGCAGGTACTGTGAGTGCTGGCGCCACTGGAATTGCTGAAGTTGGGGTAGTCAACCGAGACCAAACTCGGGCCAATCATTCAGCGACCCATTTGCTGCATGCAGCCTTACGCCAGGTGCTTGGGGATCATGTGCAACAAAAGGGATCCCTGGTAAATGCCGAAAAGCTACGGTTCGATTTTTCTCATGAAGGTGCCGTCAGTCGTGAGCAGCTGGCGCAAATTGAGGATTTAGTCTGCGAGAAGGTGCGGTTGAATTCGTCGGTCGACACGCAATTGATGTCCTACGATGACGCGGTGGCCAATGGCGCGATGGCTTTGTTCGGAGAAAAGTACGCGGATGAGGTTCGTGTCTTGAGTATGGGTAGTGGTTATTCCGTAGAACTGTGTGGCGGCACTCATGTGCAACGCACGGGCGATATTGGCGCGTTCAAAATTCAATTGGAGACCGGTATCGCCGCTGGGGTTCGACGTATTGAAGCGGTTACCGGGCAAGCTGCGGTGGCCCACAACCGCGCGTTAGAAGATTGCTTACTCAGTGCCAGTGAGCAACTGAAAACCAACCCCGCTGAGCTTGCCGAGCGTATTCTTCAAGTGGTGAACGACAACAGGGCGCTCGTTAAAGAAATTGAGTCCTTGAGTCAGAAAGTGGCCGCCGCCCAGAGCAGCGACCTTAGTGAATCGATCCTGGACATTAACGGTGTCGCTTTCCTAGCCGCCAAAATTGAAGCCGATAGCAAAACAGTTATGCAAACCCTAGACACCTTGCGCTCGAAAGCAGCTCAAGACAGCGTATTTGTATTGGCCAATGTTCAAGGCGGCAAAGTTGGTGTGGTGGTTGCTGTTAGTAAGGCGCTCAGTGATCGGCTAGCCGCACCCGAGCTTATTAACGCCATAGGGCCCCTTGTGGGTGCTAAGGGGGGTGGTCGCCCAGATCTGGCTCGGGCTGGTGGGGGCGATAATCCAGCAGGTATTGAACAATTGATTGCAGTGAGTAAAGACTGGGTAACAGAGCAACTGAGCTGATATGGCGCTCATCGTACAAAAATATGGTGGCACCAGTGTCGGTGATGTTGAACGGATCCAAGGCGTTGCGCGACGTGTCGCGCGCTACAAAGAAGCGGGCCACGATGTGGTGGTGGTGGTGTCTGCAATATCTGGCGAAACCAACCGTCTGATGGCCATGGGGCAACAAATCGGTGGGGACAAACCTCTGCCAAGGGAACTAGACGTGCTGTTGTCATCGGGAGAGCAAGTCACGATCGCGCTGTTGAGCATGGCGCTTATGCAACTCGGTGTAAGCGCTAAATCGCTTTTAGGCGATCAAGTTGCGGTGCATACAGACTCGGCCTTTGGCAAAGCTCGCATTGAGCGCATTGATACGCAAACACTCAAAGCCGACCTTGATCAGGGGGTGGTGCCGGTTGTGGCGGGTTTTCAAGGGGTCAATGGGGATGGTGATATCACGACTCTGGGTCGCGGCGGGTCGGATACGTCAGCAGTCGCTCTTGCAGCAGCGCTACATGCTGACGAGTGTGAAATTTGTACGGATGTGGACGGCGTATATACCGCTGACCCACGCATCATCAAAGATGCGCGGCGCTTAGATCAGGTCACGTTTGAAGAAATGCTCGAACTGGCCAGTCTTGGCTCTAAGGTATTGCATCCGCGGTCAGTTGAGTTCGCTGGTCGTTACAAAGTGCCTCTTAGAGTCCTCTCTACTTTTCAAGAGGGTCCTGGCACATTGATTACTATGGAGATGGATAACATGGAACAAGCGATTGTTTCAGGTATTGCGCACGCTTTAGATGAAGCAAAAATCACTGTAGCTGGAGTGCCTGATATCCCTGGGGTGGCGTCGAAAATTCTCGGGCCAATTGGACGCAAGAACATTGAAGTAGACATGATTTTGCAGAATACCGGTGCGGACGGCTTAACGGATTTCACGTTTACCGTTAAGCGTCAGGACTTTGCCGAGGCCCTCGCAACGCTCGAAAATATGGCAAAAGAATTCAGTGCTCGGGAAATCAGTGGTGATGATGCGATAGCAAAAGTCTCTATTGTGGGCGTTGGAATGCGCTCTCACGCTGGCGTTGCGACACGAATGTTCGATGCGCTGGCCGCAGAAAATATAAACATTCAGATGATCTCTACCTCTGAGATAAAAATTTCTGTGGTCGTTGCCGAGCGTTACATGGAACTTGCAGTACGGGCACTTCATGCAGAATTTGAATTGCATGATCAAGAACAAAGCGCCAACGTGTAATAACGGGATCACTGATCAGGAGAACACATGCGCTGGCAAAAAGATGATCTAGTTCACCACTTTGTAGAGGCCTTGGATGAGGCTGAAGTAACCCATGCGCCGTTTTCTCATCTTTTTGCGCAGAACCTTTTTCCCCAAGATGTGTATCAGCATCTCATGACATTGCTGCCAGTGATCAATGGTTACAAACCTCTGAATCACCGTGACGCCATGCGCCAGGACGGCACCAGTACTCGCGAGGTGATGCCATTCAATGACGCTTACTTGGGGCCGCTACCCGAGGAGCAAAGGGAATTTCTGCAGTTGTTGAAATCGGTATTGGACGATCGGCGTGTGGGCGAGAAGTACTTTGAGTTGTTAGCGCCGGATTTGGCTAAGCGAACATCTGCGAGCATTCCAGATCAGGTAGAGGCGTTCCCAAAATCAGGTCTGTTCCGCGATGCTTCGGGATACAAGATTCAACCTCACAAAGACATCAACACTAAAATTGTGACCACCCAGCTCTATTTGCCGGCAGATGAAAGTCAACGAGAGTTTGGCACGACCTTATACAAGCGCTCGCTCAAAGGTCGGATCATTCGTGAGCTCAATAAAATCTCCAGCACTAAGCGTCGCGAATTTGAACAGTTAAAGACGTTTCCGTTTTTACCGAATTCTGGCTACGCCTTTATTGTCGGAAAGAAAAGCTGGCACGGACGCGAGCCGGTCCCTGAAGGTTTGGGCAGCCGTTTTTCGCTCATGAACATCTATTACAACCATCCCGATGTGCCGTTTTACGACAAGTAACTGCAACAGGTTGGATAAATGGACGTGACTTAGCAAGCTGCTATAGACCCTTTTACGGCAGAGGTCACTCCTGAATGGCGGACATCCAGTAGCGCTAGTTGTCGCGCGCAGCCATACGCAATCGATTGGCCGATGTCTCGACGGAGATCCAACGCGTGAAATCCAGGGGCATCTGAGCAGTTTGGTGGTCGTAACAGTCGAGGAGATGAGTGAGGTTTCTATGAATTACGTCCACTCAGAGGTTGTGATGAACAACCGATTAAGTGAGGCTCATGTTGACAGCTGGCGCGAGCGTGGCTTTGCGCTGGTTCACGATTTATTGCCGGCTGCCCTTCTGCATGAGTTAAAGGATGACGCCGCGGCGTTTTACCCAGAGCCTGATACGGATGCGGCAACGCATTTCCACGACTTTGGTAGCGGGCAAAAATTTGTCTTTCCGGCGGAATCCAATGCGTGTAATTCGGTCACATTGCATCCATTGCTGTTACAGGCCGTTGGGGACTTACTCGGCGTTGAGACAACTCAACTGCGGCTTACTCAATCAGATTTATGGCCGAAGTACGGTCTGGGTGAATCTGCTCACGCTCTTGATAACACAGATCAACGTATTCACTGTGATTATCCCAATCATTCACTCGTGCATCCTCCAGAGTGGCATCGTCCTGAAGCGGTAGAAGTAATTATCTACCTCAACGACTTTGATGAATGCGATGGTGCAACCGCCGTCGTGCCCAGACAGGGGGAAAATGACCCGGCCTATACTTGGCCAATCATCCACACGCCAGGAGTGGCGGGGATGGACTATGTCAATGACCGTACTCGGGCCGAAGCTTATCTGGTGCAGCACAACCCTCAGGCGGCAACATTTCGCGACCACCATCTTTACCCTAGAGAAGTGGTCGCAAGGTATCAGTTCGGAAGTGTGTTGTTCTATCGCCACGATACTTGGCACAGAGGGCGACCGGTTAAACCTGGCGCGCGGCGATTAGTGCAAAATATAACGTTCACCAAATTAGGCCGTGATTGGTTAAATGTATTGCATCCAGGATGGAGCTGGTCGATGTATCGCAAAGATAAGTTGATGGAGAAACTCGTCGCTCAAGCTACAGTGGAACAACGGGGTGTACTGGGTTTTCCGCCACCTGGGCACGAGTACTGGACACCTCAAACAGTGGCAGCGGTAGAGGCTCGTTACCAAGCCTTCGGTATAGACATGAAGCCGTATCGTTCTGCGTTGACACAATAACCGGGTGCAGCGCTTGTGAAAACTCAAACCCTAACTGCTGATTATGTGATTGTGGGTGCCGGTTCGGCAGGTTGTGTGTTGGCTAGCCGCCTATCTGAAAACGAAAATTGCTCGGTCATTTTGTTAGAAGCAGGTGGTTCCGATCAGCGCTTGATCGTCAAAATGCCGTCAGCGTTCTACTTGCCCATGCAGAGCAAAACTTTGAACTGGGGTTACCGTAGCGAGCCTGAGCCACACATGAACGGTCGACGGCTTGATTGTCCTCGGGGTCGCGCCTTGGGTGGTTCATCGTCGATTAATGGCATGGTTTATGTGCGTGGACATGCTCAGGATTACGAACGATGGCAGGCATTGGGTGCCGAGGGTTGGGGCTATGAAGACGTCTTACCCTATTTTAAGAAGGCACAGGGATCGCGCGTCGGGGGTATAAGTGACAAAACACGCGGCTTCGATGGTCCGGTCACGACCACCAACGGCATCCTAAAAAATCCGTTGTACGGCTATTTTTTGGAGGCGGCCCAGCAGGCTGGGTTTGCGTATCGGGAGGATCTCAATGACGGCGAACAAGAAGGTTTTGGACCCTTACCAATGACCGTTGGCGACGGCGTTCGTCAATCCACGGCCCGGGCATATCTAGCTGAACCACGAAAGAACTTGCAAATTCTGCGTAATACGACTGTGACTCAGGTGGTGATGGATCGTGGCCGAGCGCTAGGTGTAGAGGCCTTGATCAGAGGACGACTGTTAAGGGTTAACGCTAATGAAGAAGTTATTTTATCGGCAGGGGCAATTAACTCGCCGCAACTATTAATGTTGTCCGGGATCGGCGATGCCGACCATCTGCGCGAGGTGGGTGTTACGCCATTGGTTGACTCAGCCGGTGTTGGGCAGAATTTGATGGATCACTTAGAGGTCTATGTTCAACAGGCTTGTACACAGCCGTTGTCGTTGTACAAGGATTTAGGGCTTTGGGGTCGAATGAAGATTGGCCTCCGTTGGCTTTTTAACCAGAGTGGTCTTGGTGCTACCAATCACTTTGAAGCGGGTGGCTTTATGCGTAGTGATTTGAGCCAACCTTATCCCAATATCCAGTTTCATTTCCTGCCGGCAGCGATGTCTTACGACGGCACAAGTAAGGTTCAGCAACATGGTTTTCAAGCTCATGTAGGCCCCATGTTGCCGCGCAGTCGCGGAGCGGTGACGTTGTTTAGCAATAACCCGCTGCAAGCCCCCAAGATTTTTTTCAACTATATGAGTGAGGCTGAGGACTGGCAGGTATTTCGTGCAGCCATTCGCGCGGCGAGGGATATTTTTTCGCAGCCTGCTTTGGCGGCGGTAGCAGGTAAAGAGTTGAGTCCTGGTGCAACCGAACAGAGCGATGCGCAATTAGATGAGTTTATCCGTAGTCACGCAGAAAGCGCTTATCACCCTTGCGGCACTTGCAGAATGGGAACAGACGCTGGGGCGGTCGTAGATCCTGCGGGGCGCGTCCATGGAGTAGATAGATTGCGGGTTGTTGACTCGTCAGTGTTTCCGCACATCACTAATGGTAACTTGAATGCACCTACCATCATGCTGGCTGAAAAACTGGCGGACGTTATCAAGCAGAGTTGATTGCATCCGCCTTGGGCTTACTTCACCGTGATTCGTTTGGGCGGGCTTTGGGGAGTACCCCATACGTAAATACCGAATTGTTAGGTTTTGGGGTCGTGTAGGTGATTGCTGCTGGTGACCACGTGAGTACTTGTTTGAGCAATAAGAATCAGCAACGTTAGGAAATTGAAAGGTGTTGCGAATAGGCTAGGATGCGGGGTTATCGATTAGCGCAATGGTTATGTGCAAAGTGAATTTTGCAAACGAAGTTACGGTAACGCCGTTGACGCCTGTGTTTGGCGCAGAGGTTGAGGGCGTGCAATTAGCGAGCGCGACACCGGAGCAGCTTGACGCGATTAAAGAGGCTTTTTGGCAGCATAAGGTTTTGGTCTTTCGGAACCAAACGTTATCCGTAGAGCAACACAAAGCGTTCGCCCGACACTTTGGGCCGTTGCACGTCCATCCTCGGTATAGCCATCTTGGCGCTCCAGGTGACCCTGAACTGTTCATCATTGATACCCACGCGGATTCCAAATACAGCAACGGTGAGGCGTGGCATTCCGATGTGTCTTGTGAACCCTTACCGCCTCTGGCTTCTCTTTTATATATCGAACAACCACCGCCAGATGGCGGCGGCGATACGTTGTTTGCGGATATGTGTGAAGCTTTTGATGCGCTGTCTAAACCAGTCAAAGAATGGCTACTTGGGCTCACTGCTGAACACGATGGTCGCAAAGATTTAGCTGCTTACAATGTGCGTCTAAAACCAAGTCAGACGTATCCGAGGGCCCGGCATCCCATAGTGACTAGGCACCCCGAAACAGGACAACCGATACTGTTCGTAAATGGTAGTTTCACCAGCAGAGTTATCGGGCTGGCTAAAGCAGAAAGCGACGCCATGCTGAACATGCTTTGTGCACACATTGAAAGCAATCCGCGCTGGCAATGTCGAGTGCGCTGGTCACCAAACACGTTGGTCATGTGGGACAATCGATGCACTCAGCACCATGCTATTTGGGACTATTATCCCCACGCTAGGCATGCGCGTCGGGTCACGGTTCGTTGTACTGAAGAACCAAAGGCATGGTTGCAACCTTAAACCAATAGACGCGCGCTTACCGAGTGGATTATTGGACTATTGAGACAGCGAGGCCATGGCCTCAGTGCTGCATTAACAGATTGCGTATCAGTTTATGGGCAGTCGCAGCCGACAGCGTACCGTCTGTCAGAACCATCCGTTAAGCGCGTCGGCTTGGCGTTTAGGATTAAGGCAGGCTAAAACGCGTCCCAAAGGATACAGTGGCTGCTAAAGAGCTGTCCCTAGATCAGTTGTCAAGCGCTTCTAGGCCGACGCTCGCGAAACAGCTGCGAATCGCATCAATCTCAAGCTCCCGTGCGATTATGACGATTTTGGATCGCCGGTCAGCGCTGGGCCACCCATCCAGTATTTCAGGCGGATGAAAGACATGTTGCACGCCGTGAATGACCATCGGTCGATCCATTCCAGCGACGTTGATGATGCCTTTTACGCGTAAAAGATCCTCGCCCCTGAATTCCATCAACATCGCCAAACAGGTCTCAAACAGCGCAGCGTCTACGGGTTGTTCAAAAGTAAGACAACTCGCCGCAATGGTGCCGTGCCGATTTAGGTCATGGTCATGGGCATGGTCATGGTTATGGTTATGGCTATGGTTATGGTTGTAACCTTCTACATCAGCGGAAGCTTGTTGCGATTCTCCCATCAACCAAGCTTCGACATCAGACGTTTTACCTTCGGCTGAGTAGATGTTGTTGCTAAAGAACCAGTCGGCGCTAGCCTCGCCATCGACGATTGGGTTAATGGGTGCAGATGGCGCAAGCTTTCTGATTGATCGCATTAAAGCTTCATTCGAGCCATCGAGTAAATCAGCCTTGGTCAATAGAATACGATCTGCAACGGCCACTTGTTTCACTGCTTCGAAATGGTGCTTTAACGTCTGCGCGCCATTTACTGCGTCAACCGCGGTCAACACTGCGGCTAGTGCGTACTGGTTAGATACTTTTTCGTCGCCCAAGATGGTTTGCAATATCGGTGCAGGGTCAGCGATCCCAGTTGTTTCTATAATTACCCGATCAAACCACCGTTGACCATCCCGCGCATATCGCCAGGGCGCTTCGCTTAAGGTTTGCACCAAATCTGCACGAATAGTGCAGCAAATACAGCCGCTTTCTACCGCCACTAGAGTGTCATCATCAATAGGCGTCAGCAGTTCGTGATCGAGTCCTACCTCACCAAATTCGTTCACCAGTATAAGCGTGCGTTGCAAAACGCCTAAGCTTCCGAGGTGGCGTAAGACAGTGGTCTTGCCGCTGCCGAGAAAACCTGTAAGCACAGTAATGGGTATCGGTACTGTCATGTTGTTATTGTGTATTGGGTGGTCAGGCTTAATGTGAGCACGTAAAACTCGAATATCAACGGATGGGCATGGCACGATGCAATCCATGTATCAAGCCGGCAGCAATGCTTAAAAAAAACCTCGTTGTGGCATGCCGTTCTACATAATCATCGAGTGATCAGCGAGCTAACTAAATTTCTAAGTCCTACTGGCGCCTCTATAGGACCTAGCTTCTGCGACTTTTGTGAATTTATAACATTTTTCGAAAAGGAACGAACGCGCGGTTGCGCGATCTTATAGCGGTATTGTAGTTACGGGTTAGAAGCTAAATGAGTCAAACTTATCGGCGTGGTACCGGTGCGTCGTCAGATCGGTGGCACGACATTACTATTTATCGCGCGGGCTAGCGATTGCTATGGGTGAGCAAAAACTTGTGCATGCTGAGTCGACTGGCTGCTTAAAACTTATTGGTTACTTTGGGCAACTTCTGCGATGGACTGTTGTTGCACTTGGGCCGCAATTGCCTGGACTTGGCCCATTACGCGCAATAAGTTCCCGCTCCAGAGTTTGTCGATCTCGGCCTCGGTGTAGCCGCGCTTAACCAGTTCAAGTGTCACATTGAAGGTTTCATCAGCGTCATCCCACCCCTGCACACCACCACCGCCATCAAAGTCGGAAGATATGCCCACGTGATCGATACCGATCTTTGCGACGAGGTAGTCAATGTGGTCAACGAAGTCCGCAACATCGACCGGTGGTGCGGAAAGGGCCTCTGGCGTATTTGCGATACGGTCAATAACAGGTTGAATGCTGGCTAAGTACTCGGCGCGTGCGGCCGGCGGCATCATGAACACCTGGCGGCGATCTGTGACTACTGTAACACCCATTTCTTTGCCAACTTCACGCATCAGCGCGTCATATTCTTTACGCCAAGCGGCATGTTTTTTGCCGTTTAGGTAGCCACGAAAGGCCACGGTCTGAATAACGCCACCGTTCGCTTTTAAGGCTAGAAGTTGTTCGTCATCCATGTTGCGGGGATTGTCCTCCAATCCTCGTGCGGAAGAGTGCGATGCGATTACCGGAGCGCGGCTTAGGGCTATGGTCTGTAGTGTTGCTGCTTTGGATGGGTGAGATAAATCAATCATGATGCCTAGGCGATTCATCTCGGCTATGGCTTCGCGTCCAAGCTCAGACAGGCCACCGTAACGCATGCCGCCTTCGCGGATTTCTCCAGTATTTGAGTCGGAAAATTGGCTGTGTCCGTTGTGGGCTAGAGACATATAGCGCGCCCCACGCTCTGCGAAACGAGCAATGTTCGCGATATCCAAGCCAATGGGATAAGCATTTTCTACACCGATTAATGCGACCTTACGGCCGCTCCTAGCAATGTCCCTTACGTCTTTAGGCGTAAGCGCTAGAGCGATTCGATCCGGTGCGAGCTCCTTGGTCATCCAATGGATGGCATCGAATTTAGCTATGGCGCTGTCGTAAGCCGTTGAGTAGCCTTCCTCAGTCAATGGTCCCTGCCCTACATAAACAATGAAGAAAGCAGCGTCCAACCCACCAGCTTCCATTCGTGGAAGATCTACTTGGGTGCGTGGTGAGGTGAGATAATTAACTTCTTCAGTAAAGTTGTCGACAGAGATATCTACGTGGGTATCTAAGGTGATGACCCGATCATGGATTTCTTGCGCCCGGACCAGTAGCTCATCGGCCTGCGCCTGAAACGCCGTAAATAAGCTCGCTACAAGGCAGAAAGTAGACGTAACGTGTCTGATGTTGGATTTACGTGTCGAGTGGTTGGTAAGCAATTGCATGGCAAGATTCTCAAAAAATAAGCATCCGGTTAAAGGGTTTATACCTCATAACCCAGTAGTACGGGTGTCTTTTGGACGCAAAAACTGAAGTGTTGCCCAGCTTAAGCGTAGCTGCAATGTACGGGCGAGTCGCCGCTGATGGCGAGGGGGCCAGGTTGCGGCTTTAGTAAGGTTCGATGGCGACCGCGCTGACGGAATAAGATGCGGTGGCCAGGTCTTCTTCAACGCGGCTGGCGGAAATAGTGCCCTCGATCCAAACAGGTTGCCAAATTTCTTCCAGTTCGTACCCCGGTTCGTAAACCGCATAAATCGTTTGATTCGGCGGTGGTGGAGGTTCGTGAATACAAGCCCCAAAGTACGGTACTAGAAGAAATCGGGTCACGATTTCGCTCTCTTTATATTCTAGTGGCACGATGAAGCCGGGAATTCGGACGTCTTTGTCATTCAAATCTAAGCGCACGCGTTCGCCCCAGCGGATCCCGTCGCTTAAGTCCAAAGTGTCATCAAGCTCAGGCAACAGATCTTGCCATGACAGCGTCTTGGCATCGCCAAAGGCCATAGCGGACGACAACATGAGGCAACCGATAAGTAGCGTCTTAGCGAGCGTCAGTAGCCTGGGTGTCCTGTGCCTCCGAAAATACAGCCTGTGCATTGTGAGCGTCCAAAAAAATGTTACATTGTATCATTCGTCAAAATACGAACAGGTCGTGCTTTGAACCCGCAAGAAAATATAACAGCTGCGATAGACATCAAGGAACTGGTTTTTCGTTTCGGCCCCGGTTTGGAGCCGGTTTTGACCATCCCGTCATGGCGTGTTGAAGCTAAACAAAGGGTGTTCCTGCAGGGCAACTCGGGCAGCGGAAAGTCGACGCTGTTGGGTATCCTTGCCGGTTTGCGCACACCCTCCTCAGGGTCGGTTAGTGTGCTAGATACGCAGATTTCTTCTCTTAGCGGCCGCAAGCGAGATGCGTTTCGAGCTCAACATATCGGCGTAGTATTCCAGCAATTCAATCTGATTCCTTTTTTGTCGGTGCTAGACAATATTTTGCTGGCTGGGCAATTCGCTGGTCGAGCATCAAGAGCCAATAAGGCGCGCGCACTTGAACTTATCGACCGAGTTAACCTTGAGCCGCGCCTAGCCGGGCGAAAAGCAGAGCAATTGAGTATTGGTCAGCAGCAGCGGGTTGCCATCGTACGGGCGTTGTTCAACTCACCCTCCTTGCTGCTGGTAGATGAACCTACATCGGCCTTAGACCACGCCAACAAAGAATCATTTTTGCGACTGCTAAACGAAGTGCTCGATGACACCAACTGTGCCATGGTTTTTGTTAGTCATGACCCGTCCATTGGCGAGATGTTCGAAGATCGCGTTGCTCTTGATGATCTGAATCAGTCTGGAGGTACGCACTGATGGGTACCCTGGGCGCATTATTCAGTGTTGCTTATCAGAGCCTGAGATACCGCATCGGCGGGGTTATGCTTGCCATCGCAGCCGTTGCCATCAGCGTCTTCGTGCTGCTCAGCGTCGAGCACGTGCGGCATGAAGCTCGATCTAGTTTTGCCAGTACCGTGTCGAACGTCGATCTAATCGTGGGTGCCAGGACAGGTGAAATCAACCTGTTGCTGCTATCGATTTTTCGCATTGGTACACCGACGGCGAACGTAGCCTGGGAATCGGTTGAGGCAATAGCGGAGCAGCCTAATGTAGAGTGGGTCGTGCCTATTTCTCTTGGCGATTCGCACAAAAACTTTCGGGTCGTGGGAACAACTGCAGAGTTCTTTGATCGATACATGTACGGACAAAGCCAACCCCTGACGTTTCAAGTCGGCCAACGGTTCGACGAGACGTCAGACGTTGTGGTTGGCTCCCGTGTAGCTGCGGAATTGGGCTATGCGCTGGGTGATGAACTGATACTCAGTCATGGTATGGCAGACACCAGTTTTACCCATCATGACCAAGTGTCCTTCTCTATCACCGGATTGCTTGCGCCCACCGGCACGCCGGTAGACAACGCGTTGTTTGTCAGTTTAGAAGCCATTGAGGCCATTCATGCTGATGAAGGCGAGACAGAGTCCAGTACTGATGGATCGCCGGGGTACGTCAAAGCCCATGAAGAAGATGAAGAACATGTAGAACATGGGCAACACGATGAAACTAAGCACCATGACGAACATGCTCATCATGGCGAGCACAAGGAACATGAAGACGAACATGCTCATCATGACGAGCACGAAGAGCAAGAGCACAAAGGCGAACATGCTGATCATGACGAGCACGAAGAGTATACGCACCATGAAGAACATGAGCACGAAGACGAACATGGTCACCATGACGAGCGCAACGAACATGAAGACGAACATGGTCACCATGACGAGCACGAAGAACACAGCGACCACCATGGCCACGATCATCCGCCTTTGGGCACCGTAACAGCTATTTTGGTGGGGCTAGACTCGCCTGGAGTTACCTTGCAGGTTCAGCGTCGGATCAACGAGTACACAGATGAGGCGTTGCTGGCGATCTTACCCGGATTCACTCTGGCGCAACTTTGGAGTTTGGTTGGCGGCGTCGAGAATGTGCTGCGCGGTATTTCTGTATTGGTATTTATTTCGGCTCTTTTTGGACTCAACGCGATGATGCTGGCCTCTATGAGAGAGCGTAAGCGAGAGATTGAGATTCTTCGCAGCATTGGTGCACCGTCACTGTTTATTGTGGCGTTGTTGGTTATTGAGTCGCTTTTGGTGGTCACGCTGGGGATAGTACTCGCGCTTGCGGGGCTTATTGGGGCGATACTCGTTGTGAACAATCTGCTCGCCAGCGAATTGGGCATCATGCTGTCATTGCAGGTTCTCTACTCCTCAAGTTTTATAGCTTTAGCGCTGATTTACCTTACAACACTAATACTCAGCCTAGTGCCTGCCTGGCGCGCCTACGCAGCGGCGCACTCCTACAGTTCAGGCGTGGAGATCAATTGATGAAGTCCGAAACCATACTCGAGCAAGCGGCGCTGCACTGTGAAAGCCGTGGCCGCAAACTGACAGCCAAGCGTCGCCAGGTGTTGGCTGGCCTCGTCAAATCCCAAAAGGCGCTCTCGGCCTACGACCTGGCCGACTATTGCCGCGACAAACTGGGTACGTCGCTGCTGCCTACTTCAGTCTATCGAATATTAGAATTTCTCGAGTCCTTGGGATTGGTTCATCGTCTAAACACTGCAAACAAGTACGTTGCATGCGCGCATGTCACTTGTGACGGTGCTAACGAAATTCCACAGTTTTTGATTTGCCAATCCTGTGGCAGTGTGAAAGAGATTGGCATAACGAAGTCGTTCGTTCAGGGGCTTTCTCAAGCAGTGGAGAAGGTTGGATTTCACCTCGCGAACAATCAGCTCGAACTTGAGTGTTTATGTGCCGACTGCGTAGTGCAGCAAGGAGGCGTGCAATGAGCCGTATCGCAGTTCTAGATCGTTTCTCCATTGGTTTTTCTACGCTGTGTTTGCTGCACTGTTTGGCGGTTCCGGTATTGGTGAGTGTAGTACCTGTGTTTGCAACCTTCGCGCTTGCGGATGAACGCTTCCATTTAGCGTTAGTGGCCCTTGTAGTGCCAACGAGTGTGATCGCTCTTTGTTTAGGCTGTCGGTTGCATAAAAGCCGACGTATTCTCATCTGTGGATTTGCAGGCGTCTTTGTATTGGTAGTAGCCGCAATCCTAGGCGGCCAGCACCTTGGTGAAATAGGCGAAACGGTGCTAACAGTGCTTGGTGCCTCGGTAGTTGCGCTAGCTCATTGGTTTAACTTCCGCGCTTGCCGGGCCTGCGATTGCGAACATCATTGAGGTTCTGGCGAACCGCAAAATAACCTTAATATGGTGTGTCGCGCTCTCGCGGATAGCTTTATTGTTGAGAGGTTGACGCGAAGACTATACCGGAGTGAGAGCGAGCTCCCCGAAAAAGGCGTTTCACTTACCTTACGGATTCAACTATGCAACTGAACCAACACACCGCGCTTGTCGTTGGCGGAGGGCAGACGCCGGGCGCGACCGTAGGTAATGGCCGTGCCGTCGCGCTTACTTACGCTAAAGCAGGCGCGAAGGTTGCCGTAGCTGACCGCAAATTAGAATCCGCTGAAGAAACAGCACAACAAATCATTGCTGCGGGTGGTGAAGCGATTGCCTTAGCGCTGGATGTCCGCAACGAGGGCGAAGTTAGACAGGCAGTGACCACCACCTGCACAGCTTTTGGTGGCATTGATATTTTGCACAACAATGTCGGCGTTGCCGTGGGTGCAGGCCATCGCGATGCGCGTATCGAGCAAATAGAGGCAGAAGACTTTTCTTTCTTGGTGGACGTCAACTTACGCGGCATGGTGCTCACTTGTAAGCACGTACTTCCTGTCATGCGTGCAGCCGGTCGGGGAGTGGTCATCAATATCTCAAGCCTAGCGGCCCTAAAGCCTTATCCATTGGTTGGCTACAAAACAACAAAAGCGGGCGTAATCGCGTTTACCCAACAAGTTGCCGCCAACTATGCGCGCTACGGTATTCGAGCCAACGTCATTTTGCCCGGTCTTATGGAGACACCCATGGCTGTAGAGGGACAAGTGGGTCGCAAGACCCGAAAGGAAATTGTCAACGAACGCGACGCGCAAGTGCCACTTGGGAAGAAAATGGGTTCTGCGTGGGATGTTGCCAATGCCGCATTATTTTTAGCCTCTGATCTGGCGCAATATATTACCGGTGCCGTTTTACCAGTGGACGGCGGGCTGTCTGTCACTTAGGGCATTGCAGCTAAGGATTGGGTGTATGTCCCTGGGCTGCCGTTGTTGCTAACGTCACTGCCGCTTGGTAGTTCATCTATGGAAAATGCGGGGAACTCGTATGATTAGAAATCTTGTTGCCGTTTTGGCTTTGATGCTTACAACTTACGCTGGCGGAGTGCTAGCGAATGACGATGAAACGGACGCTAAAAATATCGTATTTGTCATCTTAGATGACCTGCGAT
This sequence comes from K189A clade bacterium, assembly GCA_902565895.1. Taxonomy (GTDB): domain Bacteria; phylum Pseudomonadota; class Gammaproteobacteria; order Pseudomonadales; family Azotimanducaceae; genus UBA4421. The sequence goes on along the minus strand of CACFGV010000001.1, from coordinate 67,183 downwards.
TCGACGGCCTTGGCTTTTTAACGCCCCAGGTACAAACGCCTAATATCGATCAACTCGCGGCTGAAGGTGTCTATTTTCCCAATGCTGTAGTCACCACTTCCCTTTGTTCTCCCAGCAGGGCAACGATCCTAACTGGACTCACAACGCAGAATCATAAGATTGTCGATAACAACAATACATCCGAAGAAGGCCTTGTGTTTTTTCCACGCTACCTGCAGGAGGCGGGTTACGAGACAGGCTTCTTCGGTAAGTGGCATATGGGGGAGGGTAACGATGCGCCGCGTGAAGGATTCGATCGATGGGTGAGCTTTGCTGGTCAGGGCCACTATTACCCGATTAAAAGAAGTGACGGGAGCTATAACGTCATCAACGTTGATGGTGTGCACACAGAGCAGCGAGGTTATATAACGGACGAGCTTACCGACTATGCCATTGACTGGCTGAAGAACTTACGGGATCCGAAAAAGCCGTTTTTCTTATATTTGAGTCATAAAGCTGTTCACTCGGACGCCGTTCCAGCGCCGCGCCACAGGGGCCAGTATCGAGATACGCAGTTTGAACTGCCAGAGACGGTAGCGGTCACGGACGACTACATTGAAGGCAAGCCAATGTGGGTCAAAAACCAACGTAACAGCTGGCATGGCATTGACTTTTTTTATGCCAGTGACCGCAAGATGACGGATTACCTGCGCGATTATTATGGGGCATTGTCGTCGGTGGATGACAGTATGGGGCGCCTGCGAGCTGTGCTTGAAGCGCTAAATCTGACTGATGACACGGTCATCGTCTTTTACAGTGATAACGGATTCTTAACGGGGGATCATGGTCTGATCGATAAGCGCAATGCTTATGAAGCTTCGGTCAAAGTACCAATGATCGTTTATGCGCCGAATGACGCCAAAGGCGGTAGCACAAACAAAACGCGTATTCGCAATTTAGATTTAGCGCCCACGTTTTTAGACATAGCTGGTATACAGAAGCCAAAGCAGTTCGAGGGTAAGAGCGCTTGGCCACTCATTACTGGTGAACAGGACCGCGGATCCTGGGGGGAACCAGACTTTTTGTATCAGTATTATTGGGAGTGGAGCTTCCCGATGACGCCCACAACCCTGGCAATTACTCGAGGCGATATTAAGTACATTCAGTATCACGGCATCTGGGATCTTGAAGAACTTTACGATCTGGCTTTAGACCCAGAGGAAAAGGTCAATCGGATTAACGACCCGGAATATTATTTTGTACGGCAAGCACTGCGAACAGCCCTGTATGCCCAAGCGGCGAATCCTAGGGGGGAGAACGCTATTCCATACACCCCGCGACTGGCGCAGGGCATTAACTTACGGGATAAAAATGGGTCTAAAGCCGCGCCATTTCCGCAATCCTGGCAAGTTGAACCTAATCGCCCGGACAGGTTAATGGGTTTAATCCCTGACGTGCCAGCGAAGAAAAAGGCGTTAGATGAGGGTCGCTTATTTTTACCCTGGCTTAACTCGCCGAAAGATCAGCAGACTGAAGATTAGTGAGTTTGTTCTGAGGAGTAACACTCGCTCTCGAGTATTTTTTAAGAATCTGTCAAGGACCTGCGCCTCGTGCTCGTTTGTCGCGTCGTTTATTCAACGACGCTCAGACCGAACCAAGGGTTTTGATCTAAGTCCTCCGTTTTCAACTTCAAAAGGTTCCAAATTCACGATAAGAGGATCATAACGATATTTGCTGACGGCATTTATTGCAGCTCTGTTGAACACCCCGGGCGGACTGGCAACGTGGACTCGAGGATATTTGACGGTGCCATTTTCTGCGATGTCGAACTCAACTACCGCGTGACCTTGAATACCCCTCATCTGCGCTCTACGCGGGTAGAGTGGTTTTACGGTATGAATCGGTGATGGGTTTTCCCTGACTTGCTGTTTTCGAGTTTCAGCCCAGCCTACTGGCTGGATATGCAACTCTTTGATGACATAGTTAAGGGCTTTGTCTACTAAAAGTATCTTCTCAACCCTTGCGAGATAGGACTTGTCGACCGATTTGTTTACAAGTCGCGTTCCGTACTCGGGCGGCGAGTATCGTCGGTTCGTAGTCGGTTGCTGCTCCTCGACGGTGTACTTCGATAGCAGCTTTATAACGTCTCTTTTCACGAGTTATTGAGGGGGGAACCATTCTCGGCGATTTTTTGTTCTACTCTACCTACCCAACATACGAGCTATTTTTTCAGACTTAAGCAATTTCATCACGCTACGTGACGACCGCCCTCTCGTACTGGATGCACCGAATGTTCTCTCGGAATATGGAGTAAGAGATATCTCAATATCCGTTAAATTTGTCTGTAGCCTTAAACCGTCATCTAGAGACGAACTATCTGGATATATAGCGAGCAATTCTCCAACGAGCCAGTTCTCGCCCTCATCGCTAGAGTCAATGTCGCTCAAAGCGAGCAATATATAGTCCCCTTTAGGCAGACCATCAAAAGAAAAGTTTGCTGACCCCGAAGTCATATCCACCAGAATGGCCTCTATTACCTCTTCATTTTTTAGATCGTAAACGCCCAATATATTCGTGCCTACATTAGCGGGTGAACGAACCTCTCCGATTGAGTATCTCAGCGGAATACCGTAGTGGTTATCATCACTCATCAGGAAATAAATCGAATTTCGAATCGAACCATTAGCAATCTCATCCCTTTTTAACGTGAATGAGTATTTGGCTATCTCATTAGCATCCGATATTGCCTCAGGCGAGTAGCTTAGGTGCTCCGCAATATCGGCATAAAGACCTACGACTTCTAAATCTCCGCTACCCCTTTTTTTAACGCTCAAACTAAATGATCTTTCCGTATAGCCAAAATCAAATTCGGAAGGGCTGAAAAACGGCACCGCGTTTAGATTGGTGTCATCATTACCAACAGCTACGGACTCTAGCGATTTAGAAACCTCAAGGACACCGTAACCTAACTCTTGATTCCAAGAGTTCTGATGATTGTCATTTGTCAGCTGGCCCGATTGAAGCAGAGAATCGATATCAGCAGGAGATAAATTCGGATCCACATGTTTCATAAGTGCAATGGCGCCAGCTACGTGAGGTGCCGCCATAGATGTACCCTGCCATAGTTCCAATTCATCCAGATCAACATAACTCGGCACTCCGTCGACCTGACCATCGGAATTGAGATCCGCAGTAACATCACCCCCGGGGGCGGCTATATCGACAGTTGAGTGATAGCTTGAATAAGGAGCACGTTCCGCCGCCGCGTCAACAGCGGCTACAGATATTGCTCCAGGGCAAGCGGCGGGCCAGTTTGTTACCGAACAGAAAAGGTCCCCGGACCCCCCCGCGCAGTCACAATTCCCAGCGGAAACGACCACTGAAACGCCTTGATCTCGGACTTTAGAGATTAATCGGCAAACTTCATCATCTTCCAGGTCAGTGTCCTCCACGCATGCGCCTAAGCTGAGGTTTAAAGCTGCTAATTTACCGTCCGAGTTATCGTATATTTTGCCGCTGGCGTTGGTTTCGCCTGCAAAGAATCTCAACGCTTCGTAGACTTCACTATTGTTTTGTTCTTCGCTAAGCACTCGAACAGGGAGGACATTCACACCCATTCCATTGATATTCTCCCCATCATTTTTAGCCCCCACAACACCTGAAACATGGATTCCATGGCTCTCATGGCTTTGCGTCGAATACGGATCCGAACTTAAGGTCACAGAAGCCGATGGATCATCATCTCCTCCTACAAAATCATAACCGCCATCAACGTAAGCCGTATCCGCATAATTAGACGATGAAAGAGGCGCAGACCCCTCATCAAGAACGGCTACTATCTGATCTGTCTGGTTTACCTGAATGCTTTCTAGTGCCGCCTGCAACCCAATCTGCTGAAAATTCCATTGATAATTGAAAAGCGGGTCCTTTTGAAAACCATATTTTCGAAGTTTCATCTGAGGTTTCATCTTCAGGCCTTCGAGAGCTTTAGACCTCCTGGCTATATATTTTTTAGTGAGTATTTGAGCCAAAACGTCCTCGGTAAGAAAACGACTCCATCGATCTCCTAAAATGCGATTCAATTTTTGTAAGTATTTTTGCTCCGAGTCGGAATCTTTAGTCATCCTCTCAGCGACTGTTATTGGCCCACGTAGAATTTCGGCATCCTGATTTCTCTGAAGCCCTTTGCCGACGACATTTTCGAACTCCCTCATTATTGAGCGGTCCATTTCTGACAACCGCCTGAAGGAATCGATCCCTGTCTCCCCCGCATCTTTTCGAACGCGAGAAAGCATCATGGAGTCCGGAACAACAGACGCATTTGAGCTGTAATTCGAAAAACGATAAGTACTAATCGTATTTGAAACACTAAGGACATACCGGGACGAACCAGAAATTGCCGCTACAACAATATAGAACTTTCCGGAGTTCGGGAGCGCCACACTTTCAAGTGCATCGGTTGATACGCCGTAAGACACTATTTCAACTTCTTCATTAACTATATATAAATCAAGGTCATTTGAAGTCGGTTCTTCAGCGTTGTAATCAGCAACCTCCAGGCTCACCCACTGATTGCCCGTTAAACCGATTTCATATATGTCGAATTCGTCTGCATCGGAATCGGCATCGGCATCGCCTCTATCTTGCGGCTCACTTACAAATCCGACCAGTTTCACGGGGTTTTCGATCGACTGAATCCCTTCATCATTCCCATTATTTCCGATCGCTGGATAGTCCGCAGAGGGAACATCACCGTCCAGTTCCACAAATGACGAAGCGCTTATCACACCCGAAATAGAAAAGGTCTTTTCTACGACTGTCACAGAGACAGTCCTTATTGTCTCTCCCGCTGAATTAGAGCAGGTCAGCGTAAATTCAAATGTTCCCATATCTGACGCGGAAAACGTTTCACGGCCACTTCGCGCCTTATTACCATTCCAAGAACCGGACGCGGTACACGACGCTCCAGCGCTCGCGGACCAAGATAATTCGAAGTTTTCATCCTGTTCTGGTTGTGTATCATCGACGGAGAACGTCATCGCGGGCGCAGTTTGAACCGTTTGCTGCTGGTTCCCTGATGAGTTTTGCGCTCCGCCACCTCCGCCACTTCCGCCACAGGAGAAAAGCGTAAAAGCAGAAATAAGAAAAGCCGCCTTGTTGAACATTTTTATATCCTAAATCTTTGTCTAGAAAATACGCTACAGCGTGAATTCGTTAATGATTTTTAAAGGAGTGCTCAAGTGTCGATCAAAATATGGCGATCTGCTATGAGTTTGAATGATTCGAATCAAATGCGATAGTTAGCTGAAAGAGACATATGTTAAGTGTAATGCGCACATCAGTAAGTTATCTGGGGGAACTATATTGAGTCGAATGATATTCAGTATTTTGGCGCTTCTCGGAGTAACCGTGGCCTCTGTGATAGCGGCATCGCCGGTAAAAGAAAATATTGGTCTCTATGGTGGTTACGTGGCCGACGTTGAATCGTTTGATTCTGGAGGCTCTTCAGAAATTTTTATCGCGGTGGATACGAGTCAACGAGGTGTGTTTCGTTACATCCCGTCGTCCAGTCCGCATGGAATAGATTGGGTTTCCCTTACTAACCCCGCTGGCGCCTCGGGCGGCATTGCCGCAAAAGCGTCGCAAATTGAAGCGAGCGTAGCCAATCCGACGGAAATATACACGGTGCTTACGAACACCCGTGTATCCATGAACAAGCGGCTTTTTTTCAGCAGCGATAAAGGTCTTGTTGTTAGCGGAGCGGTGTCATGGTCAGCAGTAATCGACTCCACTGGAGCAGCTATTGACGGGGTTGAACTCATAAAAAGCGACACTTCTGGCATCTACGTCAGCACAAGGAACAATATCCTGCACAAGCCAGCATCTAGCAGCGTGTTCGGTCAAGTTTTTTCCACGACCGACGAAATTGTGGGATTCGACGTCTTTTCAGGTTCCCTTGGCTACATTGCTACCAAGGACGCTACTGGAAATCTTTCTTTTTTTGAAACTAATTGGGGAGCTGTGACAGTTGATCTCTCCAGCTTTCTGCCCGCAAAGGCTCCTGTAGAAATGCGTACGTCTGCCTGCCCTGTCTCCGGTGGTCTGTGTCCGCTCGAGATTGAACTAGTTGGAGTGGACCCGGCGGATGCTACAGGAAGGACCGTTTACATCGCGGGCTCGTCTACGAATGGCCAATCGTTTAAAAGTTCCGACGCAGGAAGAACTTGGAATTCTGGTTGGGATTATCAATGTAGTCTACCCGCTAGTGGATGCGCAGGTTTTGGTTTTACAGACGGGTATCCTAAGGGAGACGTGATTCGATTCAGAGGCGTTGCCTCAAGTGGGAACGAAAGTAAGCATGTTTTCATAAGTAGGGTTGTCCTGGATAACGATAACCCGCTGTTGGGCTGGGATACGATTCCACACTTAAGCTCTACCATTCATCCCAGTGGGCCGAGCAGCGCGGCGATCGTTCAATCAACCAACGCAAACGATCCAGCATTGGTGATTGATCCAAACGACCCTAAGAAGCTTTACATCGCGACGGATCTAGCGATAGGCGAAGTTTCACACGATCCAAGCTCTGGTTGGGCGTCTCCATCTGGAAGCGAAATGTCCAATGCCCGTGGGATCGACGGCCTTGTCATCAACGATCTTGATTACTACGAACTATCCTCAACGAATAAAGTTTTATGGATCGCAGCTAAAAGCGGAGCAGCCTTTGCCACTGGCTACGATCCAACTGATCCCACGAGCGTCGCAACAGCCGGCGGGTGGGTATTCCCGATATACCCCGCTGGCGATGGAGCGCCTCCCACCGCTGTAGCGATCGACCCGTCCAATAAGGCCCTAGCTTTGATTGGAAATGGCAAAGTTTACAGAAACCCGACATCTGACGGTTCTACCGGGCTGCCAGATGTAGTTAACAACTGGAATCGAGTTTTTGACCCAACTAACGCAGCGTTCTCTGGACCAGGAGAGCCGTTGGAGAGTGCTCGTACTGAGCGCTCTTACAGTACGGACCTAAAGTGGTTGTCAACCTCAAGCTGCGATCGGGTCTACCACTCTATTGCTAACAAAGACACTGGGCTTGAAGGCGGAATTTTTTACTCCGACGACAAAGGCCTTTCTTGGACCGCTGACACACTTAATGGGAGCTCCCCCTTACTAAAGATGCCTGTTAACTCCCTCCTTGTGAAAAATAACTTTATCTGGGCTGGCGTTGGCGATAGAAACGGTCGCTCATCCGAGACCGGAATCAGGGCTAGGCTTTCCCTATGTGGTTCGTCATCATGGTGGGAACCTACGCATACTGATCCTTTGTTTTCGACGATTCAGTCGAGTTACATTGCTGACTTGGATGGTGTGGATACGCCAACCTCTACCACCCTAAGCGGCGTAGTCTACATAGCGTCTGAGTCCCTAGTGGTGAAAGGTGAGTTATTAAATAGCGCAACCTGCACCTCAAGCGGCTTCGCATGCTGGCAATTTTACGATGTTACGCCTGCAGCCTACGAATCCTTTTCGTCGGTAGTGATTGAGCCCACTGACCCAGATCACGTTTGGGTTGCTTTTGGTAATTGCATAAAGGAAACAACAGATAGTGGAGCTACATGGTCCGACTTCGGCGGTTCCTGCGTTGACAATCATGAGGATATTAAGGTTCTCGTATACGATGATCTCATCGCGGGAACGTCCTCAGGAGCTTTTGCATATAGTCAGGCACTCGAGAATGCATCTCCTGTTCTAGTCGTTCCATCAGCAGCGACAGTCGAGGCCGCGGGTCCAAACGGGATAGCCATAACAGACGAATCGGTAGCGAGCTTTTTATCAGAGGCCGCCGCGTCAGACCCTGAGGATGGAGACCTTACTGCAAATATTTCAAACGACCTGGGAGAATTCGCGGTACTTGGAGAAAACATCGTGACTTTTTCCGTTGCAGACTCATCAGGCGTCTTGGTCACAGCCTCAGTCGTCCTTACAGTGTCTGACACAACAGCCCCTACAATATCGATACCTGCCAGTGTAACGGTAACTGCGACCTCAGGCAGCGGCATATCAAGTTCTGACTCGTCTTTATCTTCTTTCTTTAATGGTGCTTCTGCCAGTGATGCTGTCGACGAGAATCCGAAAATCGAAAACGATGCTCCCTCAACCTTGCCTATTGGTTCTACGACCATCACGTTCACGGCCACTGATCTGGCAGGTAACGTATCGACAGGGAGCTCTACGATAACGGTTGAGGCACAGAAACCACAAAGTAGCGGTTCTGGAGGCGGCGGCTGCTCTTTGAGCGATGGCAAAGGTCCAGTCGATCCAAGCTTACCGATTCTCTTGACTTTGGCTGTCCTGGGTATATTCAGAAAAAAACTGGGGCTGAGATAAGCAAGACACGCTTCGTTATGGAGCGACCGCAGCTTACACCCTGCGGGTGGTTCTTTATTGCCTGCAATGATTATTTAGGCGAGCGATGCGGCTACGAATAACCCCAAATTCCACGTTACATGTATAGCTGCACACAAAGAGATCGAGGATGTCTGTTCCTTAACCCAGCCTAGCCAAAGACTTGGTATGAAAACTAGGTACCCCAGCGTTAGAGAGCGAGCAAAGAGGTGGGCTGAGCTGAACAAAACGGAGGTCAAAAAATTATTCAGTGTTATCAACCCGAGTTTGCGTTCCGGCAGAATTTTATCCAGCAACCCCATCAGAAAACCTCTAAATGCCAATTCTTCCGCGACAGGAAAAATGATAATCAGCCAAAGCCAACTTGAGTTCTTAGAGGGTAGTTCGATTGCCATCCAGCTGGCGCTTATTGAGAGGTAAACGGTCACCCATACAAGAAGACCTACGCCCAACGATGTCAAGAACACTCTTAATTTCCAGATGTCTTAACTCCAACCATATTTTTATCATCGAGATTAACAAGATTACACCTTGTAGATTTGAAACTGCTAGAACCGTACCGGTAGAGATTAATGGTGAATGAGTTGACTGCTTTCATTCCGGGCAATTTCAGGTTTACGTTTGTCGAAGACTCCTTCCAAGAAGGTATTGAAATAGCTACCGCTCACACGCCTTTTTACGTGCTCTTGATAGCAATTTTTTTTCAACCAGGAGGCGCGTGAAAAGTATGGCTTTTGGTCCGTCCATATGGAGAGGATTAGCAGAAAGTTCTGGGGTCGGGTGGCAGGGTACCAGAATTATATTATTACCCCGGTAATATTAATTAACCTCACGATTTTATCCTTTGGAAGTAGCCAAATTCTATTGCGTCGGCTCACACTGCAGGGAGACTAGGACAGGGTTCGTAGCATGGCTACGAGATTTTACTTTTGACGGAACCAGAATGAACTTAATATGGGAGTCCATTATTTTGCATAGTTCGCTAGAATAGGCTGAGTTCAGCCGGATAAAATAGAAAAAATATGTTAGCGAAGGGGGCGAACCAAGTCGGCCGACGAGAATTACGACCGTGTTTCCAGCAAGTAGCGCCGCTCTCCTCTGTAGGGCTCATTGTTTGTTCTCTCGCGCTATTTTCGTGCGGCGGAGGCGGAGATCAAAATTTAGCGCGGGATTTCATCTCGAACTCTGCTCCCGTCGCGGATGCTGGCGACGATCAAACTGTTCAGGAATTCGCTTTGGTCACGCTGTCTGGTTCGTCAACCGACGCTGAAGAAGACGAAGTTAGTTATTCGTGGACGCAAACTGGAGGCCCGAACGTTTCTACTATTGGTGAAAATTCTCCCACATTGGAGTTTACAGCCCCCGATGTTGAGGAGCTGGACCCCGTAGTCTTAACCTTTCGTCTTACCGTTAGTGATCCAGGAGGTCTTTCAAATAGCGACGAAGTTCAGGTTACTGTAGAGGATCCCGTAGCAACTTTAACGACATATTGTCACGGAGGTTTTAATAGAATCTTCATTACAAATGATAGTGGCGTTGAGACTTATGAAATTGCAGTTCAAGCACTAGGAGGGAATCGCACGCAAGTCACGGGTTCAAGAAACAACGACAAATTATTAATGAGCGGAATCGTTGAAGACTTTTCTTTTAACTACGAAGTCGTAATGGCGGAAGAGAATTCAGCGATAATGCTAAGGATCAATGCAACGCGTGGGGACAAGAGTTTCCTACTCAACGAATATGGCACTCTTGGCGATTGCGAGCGGTACGGCGGCGGGTTAGACGACCTACCCAAATTAGTTAAGAAAGACGTCACGGACGTAGCCGGTTTTATAGAAGATATTTCTTATTTTAGATCATCGGCAGGGCACGACTACAGCGATATTTTTGAACCGTGTCGCTCGATGAAACACTACTTTTCACCGATAGAGGAAGAACGAAAAAACGCCACGGTCCCGATCTACAGCCCTTTCGATGGGACTATTGTGCAACTGAACACGGAAGAAGGCGGTGGTTTTGTAGACGACGGCACAACTAATCAACGGGTAATGATCTTATCACGGGAGAATGCTTCGATGCTGGCTGTGATTTTTCATGTTGATCTGCAGTCGACCGATTTGGTAGTAGGCACTAGCGTCGAGGCAGGACAACAACTTGGCCACGCGCGCATGGAGTCACATCGGGGAGTGGCCCATGACTTTGATATTGCAATGCATGTCCATACACCTGATGGACTGCGTTTCAAGTCTTATTTCGACATGCTATCTGACGATATTTTGTCGGGATACAGCGGATACGGCTTGTATCCTAGCGATTTTATAATCACAGAAACTCAACGCAATTCAGATCCCTTAACCTGCGAGGGAGAAACTTTCATGACTAGGGGATCATTACCAAGTTGGATATTTGATATTTGATTTTCGATTTTTACTAAAACGAACCTTTGGGCTCTGCTCATAAGTCCAGCGTTCGAGGTGCTAAACGCGTGGTCCGACAAAAAACCTCGCACCAGTGATCTGTTCTTAGACGAAACGTTTTCTCTAGCACCTTATCAACTTCGTTCTTCAGCTCCTTTTCGACGTCCCATGCTAATTTTTCAGACACGTCTTCCAGATAAAAAATCTTTCGGGTGTAGTTTTGATAGGAACCCCTCAGCAAGATCATAGATGCCCATTTCATCGGCTTCAGCGGGATGCTACTTGAAACTGTGCCACTTGTCCTTAGCACTCGCTCCCCGGCCTCCGAGGATTAAAGCATTGTGCAACCTAACTTCATTTCCTTTCTCAATGGGGTACATCTTTAGCTTTTTAGTTTTCTCGATAACTCTAAAAAGATCATTTAACAGAAATAAAAAGGGGAAAAAGATTTTTCTCTGCTCAAGGTCCGGGAAAAGCTTGTCGAGTGAGTCTGACAATTCAGTGCCCTATTTTGTGCTCTCGTAGATTTTCGGAAGTCAAACAAAAAATATCGCAAATCGCCGAACGCGTTAGTAATACACACAAATGCTAGGAGTCCCAATCCGATAATAAGGGGGCGCCCCTAAGTGGGGTCTTGGGTTCTGTGGCTCTGGCAGAGAATCCATATGTCTGCAAAAGAAATTGGGTACTACAGCGGGTAACTTTGCCACCAGAGGGTGTGATTGTAAGCCTATACCATTGATTTAAGTAGACTTCTTGAAAACGGATGGCGGAGAGAGAGGGATTCGAACCCTCGATAGGGGATTAACGGAACTACAATAAATTCATACTTGACAAAGCTTAGAGGCTTAAAAAAATATTAAGGATCTATTTATAGCCCAGGTCCCGTAAATTGTGTTTTCGGCGTTGTAAAGTCTTATTTTTGAGCCTTACTTTCTCTCTCACTGCGTGTGGGGGCGGCGGAGGTTCTTCCTCTAGTCAACCAGCACCAATAACAGTCCTCAATGCTGCGCCTTTCTTCCAGTCAGACACGTCTTTTGAACTTCTTGAGGGTACGGTAAAAGTTGGAACGATCGAAGTTACCGACGCCAACTCGGCAGATACGCTTTCGCTCCAGATCAGCGGTGGTTCCGACGAATCTTTCTTTGAGTTAGGCGCTTGCAATACCAGTGGCTGTGCGGGCAACTCCTTAGTTTTTATTTCTAGGCCAGATTTTGAAAATGCCAGCGATAGCGACGGTGACAATCGCTACGAGCTGACGCTGTCCGCATTTGATGGCGCAGCAACTACTACTCAAGATATTACTGTTGCTGTGCTTGACGCGTTTGAGGGCAGGGTTGTTGATGCTCCGATCTCGGGGGCAAGCGTATTTGTCGATCTCAACGGTAACGATGAGCTAGACGACGAAGAGCCCTCTGGAACGACCGACGACGAAGGCTTTTTCGCCGTTGACACATTCACTATGCCGGACACTGGCGGTGCAAAAGTCATCTCTAAGGGCGGCATAGATACCAAGACGGGTTCCGCGTTACCCAATTTGGCGCTGATATCGGACGTGCCTTCGGACATCACAAAGCCGGCTAATGTGACACCGTTAACAACAGTCATTGCTTCAGTTGAGACGGCAGAAGAAAAAGCAAAAGTTCTCACGGCTATGGGTATTGATCAGTCTCCCGAGGAACTCTTAACCACTGATAACTGGGCAGCTGCGGAGTCTGGAGACGAAGCGGCAAAAGCGACCCAGCGGGTAAACCAGCAAGTAGGTTTGTTATTACAAACGGCCTCAACGGTGGTCGACGATGGTGATGAAGCCACGGACGTATCGGTCGCGGTGGCGGAATCTGTTGCCGAAACGATATCTGAGGTGGCGGTATCTGATGAAGGTATTGATTTGACCTCGTCTGAGACAGTTGCGACGGTTTTAACAGAAGCTGTTGAGGAGGTCGCACCAGAGGTCGAAGTCGAGGTAGAGGCAATTACTGCCGTGGCACAGTCGGTTGCAACAGTGAACGCGGTAGTTGCCGATCCGGCTTTGGATCCTGTATCGGATGTTGCGTCACATATCACTCAGTCTGCCCAGGAGGATCTGCAGACATCGGTTGCGGAAGTGGTAACGGGAGAGGCGTCAGTCGAGGAATTTGAGTCTGAGACGGATACGATTGAGCTTTTCTCAGATATTGCGGTCGGTGTCGATGCACTGGATACGGATGGAGACGGTGTCTCTGACGCTTTGGATGCGGATGATGATGGCGATGGTGTGAACGATGCACAGGATGCGTTTTCGAAGGATTCATCCGAAACGTTAGATACTGACTCTGATGGCATTGGAAATAACGCCGATACGGACGATGACGGGGATAGTGTTTTAGATACGGCTGATGCGTTTCCGCTAGATGCTACTGAAACGATAGACACTGACTCCGACGGTATTGGAAACAACGCCGATACGGACGATGACGGGGATAGCGTTTTAGATACCGCTGACGCGTTTCCGTTTGACGGTACTGAAACGATAGATACTGACTCTGATGGCATTGGAAATAACGCCGATACGGACGACGATGGGGATAGGGTTTTAGATACCGCTGATGCGTTTCCGTTTGACGGTACTGAAACCATAGATACTGACTCCGACGGTATTGGAAACAACGCCGATACGGACGATGACGGGGATAGTGTTTTAGATACGGCTGATGCCTTCCCGTTAGACGGTACTGAAACCATAGATACTGACTCTGATGGCATTGGAAATAACGCCGATACGGATGATGATGGCGACAGTGTTCTGGACACAGCAGACGCATTTCCTTTGATATCGCTCAAGGGAGCGGCAGATACAGACGGTGATGGACGCCCCAACACTTGTGACTCAGATTGCGTGTCCGATGGAATGGTTGCTGATGCCGATGATGATGGTGATATGGTTCCAGACGTTGATGATTGGTATCCCCTGATTTCTCTTGGTGCACATTTTGATACCGATATGGACGGAAGGCCGGATCAATGCCCTTCAGAATGCATCTCTCTTGGTATGACCGCTGATTTAGACGACGACGGGGATGGCGCGCTTGATTATGCGGATCCTTTTCCGCTGGACGCGAATACTGTGGTAGGCAAGAGAGCGCCTAGCGAGATCAAACTATTGGAGGCGCCATGAAAACAAGAACCTTCTTGACTTTTTTATTGGTTGTCTCGGCGCCCCAGTCCCTAGCTCTGGGCCTTGTCGATATCTCGGATAAAAGCAAGCCAATATTTACGGATATTTCTGTGACGGCGCAGCATCAGTACTACATTGGGACGATATTCGATTCGCTTAATAAGTACTTGTGCAGCCTTGATCAAAATCGTCACGAAAATCATGCCAACTTTATGAAGGATTTAAACGGGTCTACCGTAGCTTTCCTTGCTAACTTGGATGACGTTCAATGCAGTATGGCTGCCAGGTCAAAGCCCCGAATTATTTTTGCTGAACAAGAAAAGCCTGAAAGTGAATTGATAGTTCAACAGTGGGCTTTGGGCGAGGGAGCAGCAGGTATTTACCCGTATGCTATGCGCGCGAAAGTCTTTGAGGAAGCGACAGAGGGGAACCCTTTCGGGATAATGGAGTTCGACATTCAGGTACTGTCTGGAACAACCAGTCCCGAGACGGTCTACAAGTTCCGTTCCACTTCGTCATACTCAAATTCGGATACGGTTGAGGTTAAGGTGGCAATGTATCTTGATCAGGTGATTGTGGACAACACTATGGGGCTGAATACCGAAGCTCAATTTTTCTCCGCCAATCTTGACCATGATCTGAATAATTCTGGCCGAGGAACGATAGTAGCAAAGTTTTTCGCGCCTCGATCCGATAGTAGGCTTTATCCCGAGGGAATTCCCGTCTCATTTAGAGCAATCAACGTCGCGTACAACGCGCAATTCCTTAAATACAACATCAAACTCGATTTATATCTCGCCCAATACGCCCAATGGTTCTCTCATCAGGAAGGTTATACCTATAAGGGTGTTGACGAAGGTGAATTCTGTATCAAGCGGTCAGATCCATGGCAGTACGTCGATAAGTTCGGCATTTATGACGACCAAGGCGAACAGAATACTGAGCAATTTACTGCCTCATATACCTCTTCGGATGGAACTGTCTACGAATTGAACGTTGACGGTATGGATTATTCTACCGCAACGAGCGTTTGTCGCGCTTGGGCTGACGGTTCCGTAACCGGAGAGGATCTAGAAAATTGTTCTGGTGTCTACCAGGGTATTTCTGACGGCGCAAACTTAAGGAGTGTCGAGCTTCCGGACTATGCACAGATTGTTCGAACCGACGGTGTGGAGGCGACTTATCTAGTTAGAAGGCTACTGACGAGAAACGTTTTTGAGCAGGTTGCGATTGAGGAATGTGAGCCCCTTACCATTAGCGCCACCAGAGAGACCCCGAATCATTTGTTTTTTTCTGAAGAAAGCCTGCTTGACTTCGCATGGCCGAGAACAGGAGCGCTGCTGGTTAATTCTTTTGAGGGAAATCCTGAAAACGATCCAACGTCATATGCAGGCAGCTGGTACTCTCCGCTGGAAGATGCCGACGATGATGGAGTGTTAAATTATCTTGACGCCTTCCCTGAAGATCCCGAAAAAGATCGTGATCAAGATTACGATGGTATTGAGGATAACCAAGACACCTCAGATGATGTGATCGTCTATGACCACTCAGATATTTTTTTTCCTGATGCGGTGGAGCATCAGTCTCCATCGGCGGCACCCTCAGGCTCCTGACGAATACACTTGGGGTAGTACAAGAAGCAACTTAGCTTTTTTTGGCGGTGCTTTAGCGCGAGAACCAAATTCAGAAAATGTTTGTTGATGACTGTTCGCCGAAGATTATGCTCGGGTGAGCGCTGGGTTGCGATTTGCGTTTTAATGACGTTGACCAAATTGCTTTGGTAACGATCCTGCGCCCATGACAATGACGTTAGTCTTTCCTCACTCGGCTCACGACAGGGTGAGAGTTTGTTTGCCTCGATACATCGCTGTATAGTTTTGCGTCGACACTTAGAACTATGGGAACGGACGGGCGCACCATCCAGGCGCTTGGCGGCTGTTAGTCTGCGCAGTCTATGCAGCAATACGCTCACATCGGGAACGCTGAATTAATTGCAGCGTCAAACGATATTGGTAAGTTGCTTTGACACAGGCAATGTTGGGTAACCAACTGTTCTATGCTGCGGCTAAGGGTTACGAATCTAAGAGGGATTCGAATCTTGGTGGATTCGCACCAGATTCGAAACCTTTTTTCGGTTCTGTCGTAAACCAGGTCCGAAACCCTAGTCGCTAAACGATTGATTACAAAAGGTGTGAATGGCGGAGAGAGAGGGATTCGAACCCTCGATAGGGGATTAACCTATACTCCCTTAGCAGGGGAGCGCCTTCAGCCACTCGGCCACCTCTCCGGGCCGCGCATTGTAACGTGAAACCGTGGGCGGTTGTCATCAGAATCGGCGCGATTCTACGGAAAACTGCTGCCTGCTTATGGGGTCTCTTGCCCGTCCTCGGCGCTGCGTTCGCCTACTAAATTATATTTCTTCAAATAACCGCGTAGCTGGTGGTAGGTGAGCTGCAAATTGTCCGCTGCGGTTTTTTGATTGTACTTAGCGGCCTTCAAAGCAGCTTCGATGAGGGCGATCTCGCGCGCTTTTGTTTGCTCCTTCAGATCGACGGGGAACTCATCGGGCGTTTGGTTGGCCGTAGGTATTGTGTCTAGGCTCTGGTTTTTAAGTCGGTAGGGAGATTCGAACGGGTCCAGGATGATGTCGTCGACCTCGTCTTCCTCCGCGATGCGATACACCGCTCGTTCCACTGTATTTTTTAGCTCACGTACATTACCTGGCCAGTCATAGCTCTGTAGGATCGCCTTTGCGCGGTGGCTGAACCCGGCAAACATGGTTCGGCCCATTTCCTTCGCCATGGCGACAGCAAAGTGCTCCGCCAATACTAAGATATCGTCAGTGCGATGCCTTAAAGGCGGAATAGTTAAGACATCAAAAGCTAACCGATCCAGTAGGTCCGCTCGGAATTCGCCATTTTGCGCCATGGTTGGCAGATCTTCGTTAGTGGCTGCGACCAACCGCACATCACAACGAATGGTCTTGTTGCCGCCTACTCGCTCAAATTCTCCGTATTCGATAACCCGCAGTATTTTTTCCTGTACCAACATCGAGGTGTTGCCCAGTTCGTCAAGAAATAAGGTGCCGCCGTGGGCGCGTTCGAAACGGCCGTGGTGAACCTTGGTTGCTCCGGTGAAAGCGCCAGCCTCATGGCCAAACAGTTCGCTCTCCATCAGCGATTCGGAGATGGCTGCGCAATTGAGTTTTATGAATTGGCCTTCCCAGCGGTTGGACAAATAATGCAATCTTCCCGCGATGCCCTCCTTGCCGGTACCGCGTTCACCGACGATGAGTACGGGTTTATGTAGGGGTGCAATGGTCGAGGCCTGCTCCAGTAATGAAGAGAATTCTTGAGATTCGCCTATCAGGCGTTCGCTTTCATGTGCCATAACGAAAATGACCAGTTAATGGCTAAAAAAACCAAATGCAGCGGATCATAATCTGGGGGGTTACATAAAATCCATAGTTTTCATGGATTTATGCCTGCCCCAAAGTTGGCACGGAATCTGAACCTCGAAAACCAACGCAACACGATTTGCACCAAGCACGGCGACCATTTTGCCGGGAACAGAGTACCAAGCACGGAGGCGTGGCAGATATGAGTATTTTTTCGCGAATGACAGATATTGTGAATTCAAATCTCAATGCGTTGTTGGATAAAGCAGAAGACCCAGAAAAAATGGTTCGTCTGATTATTCAGGAAATGGAAGAAACATTGGTTGAGGTACGCAGTACCTCTGCGCGAGCCATCGCAGATCGCAAAGATTTGCAGCGTCGGGCGCAATGGCAGCAGGAAGAAGCCAGCGAATGGCAGCGGAAAGCAGAAATAGCGGTGACCAAGGGGCGGGACGACCTGGCGAAAGGTGCGCTAGCAGAGGCGCGAAAGTGTACCGACCAAGCTGAGACGCTTAATGGTGAACTCGAGCTTTTAGCGGTAACGCTTTCCAAGCTCGGTGATGATGTCAGTGCCTTGCAGGAGAAAATTAAAGACGCCAAAGCACGGCAAAACGCCATCATTGTGCGTGGCAAAGCGGCGCATTCGCGTTTAGGCGTGCGGCGAACCTTGAGTGACCACAATATCGATGACGCCATCATTCGTTTCGAACAATACGAGCGCAAGATGGACGATCTAGAAGGCCAGGTTGAAGCATATGATCTGGGTCAGAAGACCTTAGCCGACGAAATCACTGAACTTGAAGGCGACGAAGATTTAGACGCCATGCTCAGTGATCTAAAACAACGCATGAGTTCAGCGGCTGACCCTGGTGACGAGCAAGGCCTAACGAACTCTGTAGATCAAGAATCGGATAAGCAGTAACGTTAGAGTATCCAGTCGAGGTTTTCGTTAGGAGCTATTCATGGACAGTCTAGCCGTTGCAATCATGGTGCCCTCCATTGTGTTTATGGTGTTCGTAGCACCGGCGTGGGTGTGGTTGCATTACCGCAGTAAGCGCAAAGCCCAGGGGGCCCTGTCGGAAACTGAACGGGCAGATCTTGAGGCTCTTATGTACAAAGCAGAGGCGATGCTTGAGCGTATTGATACCCTAGAATCGATACTGGATAGCCAAACTCCTGAGTGGCGTAAACATGACCGATAAATCATCTCAGCACAGAAACGATCCGGACATGGCGCGGTCTTCATCTCAAGATTCTGA
This sequence comes from K189A clade bacterium, assembly GCA_902565895.1. Lineage (GTDB taxonomy): Bacteria > Pseudomonadota > Gammaproteobacteria > Pseudomonadales > Azotimanducaceae > UBA4421. Next base: position 48,571 of record CACFGV010000001.1, on the reverse strand, counting down.
ACAGAGTCGAAAAGGTTCGTCGACTGATGACTTTTACGGCGCGGTTGCGCAGTTAGAAGAGTCCTTACAAGATCTGGTAGGGCAGGAGAAAGAAGAAACCCTGCGGCAAGCAACGGCTTTTATTAAGGATGCCAGTGTGCGCTTGAATGACCAGCTCAGTGGGCGCGAAGACGACGAGCCTTTACCACGCTCTAGAAGGCGTCGCCGTCGTTCGAGGCAGCGGATGTTTAGGCTGCAACCGGGTAGTGACCATCTGTATCGAGGGCCAAACAGTAAAATTGGTGGTGTGTGTTCTGGCTTTGCGCGTTACCTCGGTGTCGAAACTTGGGCCGTTAGGTTGGCTGCGGTTACCGGTCTAATTTTTGTTCCCACATTGGTGTTGCCGGCTTATATCGTGGCTTATTTCGTCATGGACACAACCCCCGGGCATCGCGCTAAACGGCGACGCCGTGAAAACCAGGGTGGGCTGGGCCAGGCCAAACGGTTTAGAGCCAAGCGTCGTTTCGCGACTGCAAGGCGCCACCATTTCCGAGACTCAGGACGCGAACCGGCAGATGTTCAATACACAGACGCGGCTGCATCATGGGCGCCACGCCGCATGCTGACCCACAATAGAGCTGACCTTGCGCAGGCAGAATTACGCTTGCGTCGGATAGAGTCCTTCGTGACGTCGGATACCTACGAATTACAAAAAGAACTTAAAAAGATGGAGCAATAGGCGCGATGGATTTGTGGACGATGATCGTACTGGTGGTGGCAATCGGTTGCGGAGCCGGTATCGCAGAATCTTATTTTAAGAGCAAACGTCATGCAGACTCAGCGAGATCCAATGACGGCGCAAAAGATAAAGAGCTAGCAGAGCTTCGGCACCGTGTAGAAGTGCTGGAAAAAATTGTTACCGACAAAAAGTATCAACTCGAACGGGAACTAGAACAGTTGTAGCTGTGAACTTTGATGCTGGCAATGGGTCAATCCGCGGCAGGGTGTTCAGTTTCCCTAAATAGATCAGGTCGATCGGTAAAAATCCCTTTAATACCCATGTTTTGAAGCCGCTTTGCAGTGGAATTCGAATTCACGGTATAGGCCAGCACCTCCAGGTTGTGTGCTTGGATGGCAGCGCAGCGGTCTGGCGTTGCCAATCGGGCCGCTAAATTAATACAGCAGGCAGACAACTCTTTAGCGATGGTAGTGGCTTGGTCATGCCATTTGTGGAGCAGCGGAGCCACTGGGGTGTGAGAATCTAGGTCGCGGAAGTGGCGCAGTTCATTGTGGTCAAATGAAGACACTAAAAATGGCAGCTGTGGATAGTCGGCCAGCAACCTGGCGGTTGGTTTGGCAGTTGCTCGGCCTTTTAACTCGACGTTTATGACGGTAGTAACATCTGCTTTTTGGTTATGTTCGGCAACCATATCCAAAACTGCACCCAAGGTTGGGATGCTTGCGCCATTGCTGCAATGCATGGTTGCTAATTCTGCGTCGGTGAATTGATCTACCCGGCCCGTTTTGTCGGTTGTGCGATTCACCGTGTCGTCATGTATGACCCACAGCGGCGAATGGTCGTGGTTGTCCTTACTGCACTGCACATCCAGTTCTATGGCGTCGCAGCCCAGATCCAACGCACGTTGAAAGCTCGGCAGGGTGTTTTCAGCTTCCAGCCCCGCAGCGCCGCGATGACCAATGATTAGAAAATCGGTTGAATTTAATAGGGCTTGGAAAGCTGACATCTTTTGCAACGAGTTGAGGCTGTTGGTCGAAAGGCTGTTAGGATATCGTGCATGAGTTATGAAGTCTTAGCGCGAAAATTACGGCCCAGTGACTTTTCCGCCCTAGTGGGTCAGGAGCACGTGGTCAAAGCGTTGAGCCATGCCTTAGACAGTGGGCGTTTACACCATGCCTATTTGTTCACTGGTACCCGCGGTGTGGGCAAAACTACAATCGCCAGAATTCTTGCTAAAAGCTTGAATTGCGAGCAGGGCGTCAGCTCTACGCCCTGTGAACAATGCTCAATTTGTCTGGAAGTGAAAGAAAACCGGTTTATTGATCTCATTGAGGTAGATGCCGCCTCGCGTACTGGTGTAGACGATACTCGGGACCTGCTGGAAAACGCCCAGTATATGCCGACTCGTGGTCGCTACAAGGTCTACTTAATTGATGAAGTCCACATGCTCTCAATGGCCAGTTTCAATGCCTTGCTCAAGACCCTAGAGGAACCCCCTGAACACGTAAAATTTCTGCTTGCGACCACTGATCCGAAAAAAGTTCCGGTGACGGTGTTGTCGCGATGTTTGCAATTTCAGCTGAAGAATTTATCGGCACAGATGATTGCGGATTATTTATCCAAAGTGCTGGCTACAGAGCAGATCGAATTCGAGCACGCGGGTTTAGAAATCATTGCTAAGAACGCCCAAGGCAGTATGCGCGATGCTTTGAGTCTTACTGATCAGACCATTGCCTACGGCCAAGGCAAACTCACACATAACGATGTCGTTACCATGCTTGGAGTAGTGGGGCGAGACGAAGTAACTGCTCTGCTGGAAGCAATAGCAGAGGGTTCAGCCGAAAAGTTAATGGACATCAGTGGCCAATTAGCCGAACGCAATAGCGACTTTGCTGATGTCTTGCGGAGTATGCTCGAGGCGCTGCACAGTATGGCGGTGACTGAGGCCTTGGGCACGCCAGACTCGGTATTCGCCGCGGATGAACTGCAGTTGTACTACCAGATTGCTTTAGTAGGATTGCGCGATTTGGACATTGCCCCAGATCCGCGCAACGGTTTTGAGATGACCCTTTTGCGCATGTTGGCGTTCGCGCCAAAGCCCGACAGCAATGTACCGCCGCGAATATCGGCTGATGATGAGAGCAAGGCATCAATACAGACACCAGATGCGTCGGCGACAGAGTCTACGGCGGATTCAGCGGCAGCCGATACAGAGGGCGAGACCATGGTGAGGCAGACACCTGTCGATTCTTTACAGCCTGAACCAGCGCCATCGATGCCACCGGAGTCAGTAGAAGGGTTCGTAGCGGATGAGCAGTTATTGGCGCGTTGGTACGACATTGTTGAACAGCTCAGCGTCACCGGCGTGGCAAAAATGATTGCCGAGCACTCGGTTTTGCGGGCGATGCAGTTGCCTGCTATGGAATTGGTGTTAAGCGATAATCACGACACGCTACTGACTGATGCTCAGCGCCAAGGACTAGGCCGAGCGCTGCAGAACCAACTAGGTCAAGAGATTGAGTTGACGGTAACGATTGCAGCTGTGAGTAGTGAAACACCCAGCCAGCGTAAAGATCGATTGACCCAAGAACGGCAAGCGGATGCAGAAGCGACCTTGGAACGGGATACAACCGTACAAAGTCTTTTGTCTGAATTTGGCGGTAAATTAGAATCCGTGCGTCCGCTTTAAGTTGGGTGGACTACTGGGCTGGGCAGATGCTGGGTGTGCTGTGTTAACGTATTTTTGGACTATGGGTAGGGTAATGCTGTGAAAGACTTTGGTGACCTAATGAAGCAAGCCAAGCAGATGCAGTCGTCCTTGCAAGACGCGCAGGCAGAGATCGCGCAACTGGAAGTGCAAGGTGAGAGCGGCGCAGGCATGGTTAAAGTGCTCATGAACGGGCGGTACGAAGTTAAAAAAGTGGAGTTGGATCCGACCTTGCTCAACGAAGATAAAGAGGTGTTGGAGGATCTATTGGCCGCAGCTTGCAATGATACTGTGCGCAAAGTCGAGAAAGCCCAGAGCGAAAAGATGCAAGAGGTGGGTGGTGGCTTGTTGGGAGGTTTGAATCTACCGTTTGGGAAAATGCCCTTTTAATGGCATTAATTGACGACTTAGTCGCCGCACTTACGGTATTGCCGGGGGTTGGTCCCAAAAGTGCTCAGCGCATGGCATTACATTTGTTGCAGCGTGATCGAAGCGGTGGCGTTCGTTTGAGTACGGCACTTGAGCACGCTATGCGTGATGTTCGTCAGTGTCGGATCTGCCGCAACCTGACAGAAACCGAGGTATGCCGCCTGTGTGACGATCTTCGGCGCGAAAAGCGATTCCTTTGCGTTGTCGAGTCTCCAGCAGATGTGTTGGCTCTCGAACAGGCTGGCGGTTATCGAGGCTATTACTTTGTTTTGCACGGCAAACTGTCGCCGATTGATGGCATTGGTCCAGATGAGTTGGGACTTGAGCGTCTGCAAGAACGGATTAATGAACTGCAACCAGAAGAGTTGATCCTCGCCACTAACCCCACTGTGGAGGGCGAAGCGACCGCTCACTATATCGGTCGTCTGGTCGGTGAACGTGTGCAACAGATCAGTCGCATTGCCCATGGCGTCCCGCTGGGGGGAGAAATTGAATACACCGATGGAGGCACTCTGTCTCATGCCCTACAGGGAAGAAGACACATCAATTTATTGGATTGAAAGCGACACCGAACTTGCCCGAGCGGTAGAATCCTGGGGTGCGATTATCGCACTAGACACCGAGTTCATCCGAACAAATACGTTCTATCCAATTCCTGGGCTCTATCAGGTCGCCTCGAATAGCAATATTTTTCTCATCGACCCTTTGCTGATTGAGGAATGGCAGCCGTTCAAAGACTACTTGCTCGATCCGGAAACGGTAAAAGTACTGCACGCATGTCAGGAAGATCTGGAGTTGATCTACGCGCATCTGCAAATCGTGCCGCAAAATGTAGTCGACACGCAGTTGGCGAATGCTTATGTCAGTGAGAATTACAGCCTTAGCTATGCAAAGTTGGTAGAGCAGAATTTAGGCTTGCAAGTGGATAAACAGCAGACGCGCTCAGACTGGTTGCAAAGACCGCTATCGGATGATCAATTGCATTATGCCGTTGTCGATGTTGAGCATTTAGTTGCTATTTTTGAGCAACTACAGCAACAGCTTTACGACAAGAGCCGTTGGTCTTGGTTCCAGGAGGACATGTTGCAGAGAGCCAACTACCGGGAGCCGCAACCGAAATTATATTACCGACAAGTTAAGCGCGCCTGGCAGCTCAATCCTGAGCAACTGACAACTCTACAGAGACTCTGTGAGTGGCGTGAACAAACTGCTCGTAAACTAGATACGCCTCGCAACAGGGTGATTTGGGATGAGCACTTATTTGCATTTGCTCAGGTGCGCAATTTGAACGAGCCGACACTGAGTAAATTTTTGCCCGCTGCGGTGGTGCGCAGATACGGTCGCAAACTTATCGAGGCCCATGAGCGGGGTCGAGCATCTACAGCTACAGTCCAAGGCTTGGATCGTCCTCTCAGTCCGTCTCAGGGTGCTCGTCTCAAGGCGTTGCGTGATGTGGCCAGAGAGATGGCAGAGTCCCTGGGAATGGCGCCGGAATTATTGGCGCGGAAAAAAGACGTGGAGGCATGCTTGCGGCATTTTATGCTCACTGGGGAGCTTAGCGCGACCTATGACGGTTGGCGCGGGGATGTGGTAGGCGCGTCATTTTTGCAGATCTTGGAGACCGCAGCATGAGCGAAGAAACCGACGGTACCCCTCCGTCGATTGAATGTCCGGTAATTGTTTTTCGCAGCGGTCGCAAAGCAGAGACCTATTTGTACATGCCGGCCACAGCGGAATTTGAAGATTTGCCGGCGTCGTTACGGCGGCAGTTTGGTACGCCTACCTATGTGATGGATCTAATCCTTACGCCCCAACGTAAGCTGGCTCAAGTGGATGTATTGCAGGTAATACAAGCGGTGAATGAGGTTGGTTTTTTTCTGCAATTGCCACCGCCGACGGTAAAGACCGCCCCGAAGTTACCCGAACAATTTTTACGATGAGCGAGTTTTGGCGAGAGAAAAGCTTGGCAGAACTCAGTGACGCAGAGTGGGAGAGCCTGTGCGACGGTTGTGCGCGTTGTTGCATGGTGAAACTGCAAGATGAGGACACTGACGAGGTGGTCTACACCTCGATTGTATGTAATCTGTTGGATCAGGAACGATGTCGCTGCACGCGCTATCCCCAGCGCCATGAATTGGTTGCGGACTGTGTAGAGCTGTCCGTGTCTAGGGTTAGCGAATTCCACTGGCTGCCGAAATCCTGTGCATATCGCACCATCGCCGAGGGTAGAGACTTGGCGTGGTGGCATCCCCTGGTCAGCGGTGATCCCGAGACGGTTTTTACTGCGGGCATTGCAGTGCGCGGTAAGGTCATCGCGGAAGCTGAAGTTTTGGCTGAGCAGGAACAAGATATGATCGTGCACTGGGTAGAAATGTGAGGTCGCCAGCGGCTGGAATATGGAACACAAAAAGTAGTGAACACTGATCTTGCCTGGCAGGTAATCGCGGTGGCCGCTGCAGTGGGTGCGGTCGCATTGTGGGCGACTTTTTGGTGGTTGCTGCCAGCGCGTACGCGGTTCGGTGGCATTTGGCGTTGGTCATTGGTTGCACTGGTGTTGGTGTTTTTTGTTATGCCAGCACCGGTCCCCAACTATGCGGGGGTCAGTGCACCTGCGTTTGTGGTTATGCTCTTTGAGGCGCTGTTCCAAACATCTGGTGAACCTGAAGAGAGTATGCGGCGCTTGATGGTCGGTGGTGCGATCATCACGGCAATGGCCCTAGTGGCTGCCATAGTTGGCCGCTTGATGCGTGGGCGTTGAGCTAGCCGTCTTTTTTGTAAGGGCAACGCCCTGTCATAGGCAAATGTCATTGTTGCATGGGGCAGTTGTGCTCAATTAAAGTACAAGGCTTTATGCTCGCGATTTTCGAGGAACTTCCAGCATAGGATATGGCCTATAAAGTTCTACTTCGTAGGAAAAGACGCACAACAATTCATAACAAGAGAGCCGTTGAATGATTTTTGATAGTACAGACTCCTACATTTCCACCGATGAACTGAGTATGGCCGTAGACGCTGCGGTGCGGCTGGAGCGTCCGCTGTTGATTAAAGGCGAACCTGGAACGGGTAAAACTATGCTAGCGGTTGAAGTGGCTAAGTCGCTGGGGATGCCGCTGCTGGAATGGCATATTAAGTCCACGACCAAGGCGGTAAACGGGCTATACGAGTACGACGCGGTATCTCGATTGCGAGACTCCCAGTTGGGCGATGATCGTGTCAACGATATCCGCAACTATATAAAGAAAGGCAAGCTTTGGGAGGCCTTCGAATCTGAGGAGCGGGTGGTGCTGTTGATCGACGAGATCGACAAAGCAGATATCGAATTTCCAAATGATTTGCTGCAAGAAATCGATCGCATGGAGTTTTTTGTCTACGAGTTGGGTGAGACAATCAAAGCGAAACAACGGCCTATCGTAATCATCACCTCCAACAATGAAAAAGAACTGCCAGATGCATTCTTGCGACGATGTTTCTTCCACTTCATAAACTTCCCCGATCGAGAAACCATGCAACAGATTGTGGATGTGCATTTTCCTGGTGTTAAGCAAGAAATGGTTAAAGAAGCGATGGAAATTTTCTTCGACGTGCGCAAAGTACCTGGGTTGAAGAAGAAGCCCTCTACCTCGGAGCTTATCGACTGGCTGAAGCTGTTGATGGCAGACGATATTCCAGACGAGATTCTGACCAACCGGGATGCCAGCAAAGCAATTCCGCCGTTGTACGGTGCGCTAGTTAAGAACGAACAAGATGTGCACTTATTGGAAAGATTGGCGTTCATGAACCGTCGTGACAGCAGAGGTTAAGTCGTGCTTATTAATTTTTTTCTGACGCTGAGAAAGTACAAGCTCCCGGTGACTATCCGCGAGCTAATGGATTTGATCTCGGCGCTGCAGCATCGTTTGGTCTATGCCAATGTCGATGACTTCTATCTGCTTAGTCGGGCTGCGTTGGTTAAAGACGAAAAGAACTACGATAAATTCGACCGCGCGTTTGGTGCTTACTTTAAGGGTCTGGAAGATCTGAGCGGATTGCTCGAAAGCCTGATTCCCGATGAATGGCTCCGTCATGAATTCGAAAAGTCTTTGACCCCAGAAGACCTCAAGCAGATAGAGTCTTTGGGCGGTTTAGAAAAATTGATCGAAGCCTTTAAGAAGGCCAAGGAAGAAGCCGAAAAAGCCGAAGCTAAAGAAGGCGAAGAGGGCGAGGACGGTGACGAGGGCAATGCTGAAAAACACGGTAAAGATGGTCCTGGCGGTCTCGGTAAGGGCAAGAAAAAGAAAGCCAAAAAAGTTTGGGACGAACGCCAGTACAAAAATCTCGACGACTCGGTAGAGCTAGGTACCCGTAATATAAAAATGGCACTCAGACGGCTACGTAAGTTTGCTCGAACTGGCGTCGAAGAAGAGTTAGATATCGACGACACCATTCGCTCCACAGCGCACAATGGAGGAATGCTGGACATTAAAATGCGTCCAGAGCGGCGTAACACCGTTAAAGTACTGCTGTTCCTCGATATCGGAGGATCCATGGACGCTCACGTGAAAATTTGCGAGGAGTTGTTCTCGGCTTCACGAACGGAATTCAAGCATCTGGAAAGTTTTTACTTTCACAATTTTATTTATGAGTCGGTATGGAAAGACAATAGAAGGCGCATGGCAGAGCGGCTACCGACGCTGGAAATCCTCAACAAGTACTCTCACGACTACAAGGTCGTATTTGTTGGCGATGCCACTATGGCGCCCTACGAAATTACTCATGCAGGTGGCAGTGTTGAGCATTGGAACGAAGAACCCGGTGCTGCGTGGATGGGCCGTTTTGGCGAAATATACGACAAGGTGATATGGCTTAATCCAACGCCTCAAGAAACCTGGGAGTATTCATCATCCGTAATGATGACCCAAGAATTAGTGGGCGGAAACATGTATCCGTTGACCATCAAGGGCCTTGAAGAGGGTATGAGCCAACTCTCGAAGTAGCTTTAGAGGTAGCTACGGCAGCCAGCTACAACGAACTGACAATATGAGCAGCCTTGATCGCGAGACACTGATGAGGCGCGACTACTTTGCATTACGGCGAGCCAAGCCAGGAACGACAAAAGACGCAAAGATAGCCGCCTCGGTAGCGCTACTAGAGCAGCGACGACTCAGCCTGCAACAACTCAATCTGACCCCTGCACCCGACCTGCCGGTTAGTGCTGCAGCGGAACAGATTTACGCAGCCATAAAAGATCATCAAGTGATCATCGTTGCAGGTGAGACCGGCTCCGGCAAAACGACTCAATTGCCGAAGTTTTGTCTGCAAAACGGCTTGGGAGTGTCAGGTGCCATTGCCCATACCCAACCTCGGCGTATTGCTGCGCGCACAGTGGCTCAGCGTATTGCACAAGAAGTAGGTTGCGAGCTGGGCGCGGCCGTTGGTTATTCGGTGCGCTTTTCAGACCAAACTAATCCACAGTCGTTGTTGCGGGTTATGACGGACGGTTTACTACTTACTGAAATACGTAAGGACCGTTTCCTCAATGCCTATGATGCAATTATCGTCGACGAGGCCCATGAGCGTTCACTAAATATCGACTTCTTGCTGGGTTATTTGCGTCAGTTATTGAGCAAGAGGCATGACCTTAAGGTTATCGTTACCAGCGCTACAATTGATGTGCAACGTTTTGCTGATTACTTCGGTGGCGCGCCGGTTATTGAGGTCGGGGGTCGTTCCTTTCCTGTTACAACGCGTTACCTAGAGGCTGAGACGGATAATCTAAGTAAGCTGGTAGACGTCTTGCATATCATTGACGCGACACCGCCAGGACCTGCGCCAGATGTGTTGGCTTTTTTTGCGGCAGAGCGAGAGATATTCGATGCAGCAAAAACGTTGCGGATGGCTTTTGGCCAGCGATTTGAAGTCCTGCCGTTGTACGCACGCTTATCGTTAGCGGATCAGCGCCGCGTGTTCAATCCTAAGGGCGGCAAAAGACGCATTGTGCTTGCGACTAATGTAGCGGAAACGTCTCTGACGGTGCCAAACATTGGTTTTGTCATCGATCCTGGTTTTGCGCGCATTAGTCGCTATAGCTACCGCTCGAAACTGCAGCGTTTGCCTATAGAGCCTATTAGCCAAGCCAGCGCCAATCAGCGCCAGGGCCGGTGTGGTCGGATCGCTCCGGGAACATGCTATCGGCTATATTCCGAACAGGACTTTATTAATCGCCCACCTTATACAGATGCTGAAATTCGAAGGGTCAATCTCGCGTCGGTCGTACTCCAAATGCATGCCTACAGCTTAGGAGATATTGCAAAGTTCCCCTTTATCGACCCTCCGGAACCCCGCGCCATAAAGGATGCTTTATTACTGCTGGTAGAACTTCGGGCCTTGCACGGCAGTAAAATTACCCCCTTGGGTAAAGTCATGGCGCGTTTGCCGGTAGATCCAAGGTTGGCAGCGATGCTGGTGGCTGCAGGTCCGCTGGGCTGCCTACAAGAAATGTTGATTATTGTTGCGGCTCTGGCCGTACAAGATGTGCGAGAGCGACCCGCAGAGAAGGCAGGCGCAGCGGATGCCGCCCATGAAAAGTTCATCGATGAACGGTCGGACTTTCTTAGTTACCTAAAGTTATGGTCATGGATTGAAGAGCAACGCGAAACGTTGTCGAACAAGGCTTGGCAAAATCAATTGCGCAAGAATTTCGTAAATCCCATGCGGGTGCGCGAATGGCGTGAGATATACCGTCAGCTACGATCACTGAGCAGACAGTTAAACTTTTCGATAAACACTAAGCCTGGCAATTATCGACAAATTCATGAGGCGGTAGTCGCGGGATCATTGAGCCAAATCGCTCAGCATCAAGAGCGAGGTCGCTATCAGGGACCGCGTAATTTGCAACTGAGTATTTTTCCGGGGTCGGGGTTAAAGAAAGCTAACCCTAAATGGATGGTTGCAGCGGAAGTGGTCGAGACACGGCGAGTTTTTGCTCGCTGTGTTGCGGGGATCGAAGCCAAATGGGTCGAGGCCCACGCGCAGCATTTGATCAAGCGCAGCTACTCAGATCCGTTATGGAGTTTAAAACGAGGTGAGGTGGTGGCTTATGAAAAGGTCACACTGTATGGCCTGACATTAGTTGAGCGTAGGGCGCTGAGTTATGCGCCTATTGATCCTGCGTTGTGTCGAGATTTATTCATTCGCGAGGGATTAGTAAATGGTGCTATCCAGCAGCCCCCAGAGTTTCTTAATCACAACCTCAAACTGGTGGCTTGGGTCCAGGATCAAGAAGCTAAGGGGCGGCGGCGGGATCTGCTGGTTAATGAAGACGTCATATACCAGTTCTATGCACAACGTTTGCCAGAACATATTTGCCGTATTGCAGATTTAAAACACTGGCTGCGTCGTACATCTTCCGAGGCGATTGATGGCCTGCGGTTTAGCAAACAGTGGTTGTTGAAGACTGAGCAGCCACAACTTCAAGAGAGTGACTTCCCAAATCACCTACTAGTGGCAGGAGTGGAATTACCTTTGCACTACCGCTTTGCACCCGGCGCTGAGGATGACGGCATTAACATTGATGTGCCTATTGGCATGGTGCCAAGCATCAGCGCCGAGCTACTCAATTGGTCGGTACCAGGAATGTTGCCTGGGTTAGTTGAGCATTGGTTGCGCACGCTGCCGAAGAACAAGCGCCGATCGCTGGTGCCATTGCCGGATAAAATTGATGATCTTTGTGAGCGCTTGTTGCGCACTGATGTGTATCGGCAAGGCCGATTCTTAGCCGTATTAAGTGGGCTGTTGGAGGATATGTATCGATTGCGTGTCGACGCTGGAGATTGGGATGTTCAGCGACTTCCTGGGCACTTGTCCTTCTTTTGCCGAGTAATGGGGGAGCAAGGCGAGGTGCTTGCCAGCGGGCGTGACTTTGCACAATTGCAGCAAAACCTGCGGCAACAACAGTCTTCGATCGCGTCGGCCGATACCGACGCGCAGGCAGATCATTTTAGGCAGCGTCGAATAAAAACGTTGCCCGACGAGGCAATTCCAGAACAGATTGTTGTAGGCACTCGCCAAGCTCCGATTATTGTATATCCCGGCTTGCAGGACGATGGCGTTGACGTTGACTTACAAGTGTTCAACTCGCCGAGCGCGCGGGATCGCGCCAATCGTCGTGGCTATGCTCGGCTTATGCTCCAGCATCTAGGTAAGGCGGGTAAATTTTTCCGTCGAGAGTTGGCGAAAGAAAAGCAGTTGGGACTATATTTTTCGGCCTTAGGGAGCGCCCAAGAGTTGCAAGACCAATTATTGCTGAACGTAATTTGGTACTGCTACTTTGAGAATCGAGCGCTGCCTCAGGATGCGGAACAATTTGCTGAGCGTGCTCAGGCTTGTCGGGGAGACCTAGCTGAGGTTTTTGCGACTACTGTGGAGACCTTGGGTAAGACCTTGCAGCTGCGTTTTAAGGTCGTGACTCAACTCAATAGCTACAGCTCGCCAGCTTATCTGCAAAGCAAGCAAGACATTCTTGATCATCTGCAACGATTGATTCCAAGCACCGTGCTTGAGCAAACAGCTTTCCATTGGCTACCACTGCTGCCGCGGTATTTAGGGGGACTTGTTAGCCGCGTAGAGAATTTAGCAGGTCACGTTCCTAAAGACATTAGCTTACTGCAACAGCTACAACCGCTACAGCAACGGTTGGCGGCACTGCAAAAAAATGAATTAGCTAAAGTCCAAGACGTCGAAGAAGTGCGTTTCCTACTAGAAGAGCTGCGGCTAAAGATGTTTACCGAACCTTTGTCTAGGCAACGACCTCAGGGCTCAGATTTGGACCCTCGGCAATGGAAAGTAAGTAGTAAGCGCATAGAGGCGCGGTTGCTGAGCGAAGAGCGGCAGGTCGGCATTGCGTGAACAGTTCAGCGGCTGTACTTGTGATGGCGTTTGAACAGGAGTACTTTCGCTCCCCACACCTACAGGTGGTCAACAAAACTGTCGAGGCAGCCGCAGCGTAATAAAACCATGGAGCTAATCGTCCTAGATGCGAAGGGCAAAGTTGGTACAGCAGTCAGCGCTGCACTACCGCAAGTTAACGTTACTGTTGTAACGGATGTTGATGCTCTGGGTGCTCAGCTGAAATCCTGCACTGTTCGACCTTCAACCCTACTGTTTGTAAATCAGTCGGACCTATCGGCGTGCTCTGACCTTGCCGCTCGACTGCCCGCAATTTATTGGGCGCAAGAAAACTATACGGCAGATGAGTTGTTGCAGGCCATTCGCATAGGCGCGAGAGATATTTGGCGGGTTAGTGACGTACCGACGGAATGGATCGCGAGCTTAGAACGCTTGCAGGACGCAACAGCAGGTTTTGCTCATTGGGCGAATGAGATGCAGCGTGATGCTCAAACCGCGGGCAATATCCAGCAGGGCATGTGGCCGGCGGATGCGACAGATCTTGCCGGCTATAGGTTCTCGCGGCGTCTCTTGCCGGCGGCTACGCTAACAGGGGACTTTGTTGATTATTTTCCAATTGGCGTGCGCTACTTAACCTTCTTTGTTGCAGATGTAGCAGGCCACGGTGCTGCGTCTGCACTGCTTACCGTGGTGTTAAAAAATATCTCTTGGCGTCTGCAGCAGCGTTATGGACGGCCTCGCTTTCGCGCCCCCGGAGAAGTGCTGGGTTGGATCAACCAGCAATTGATCGAACAGTCTGCTGGTATGCATGTGGCTATGTTCTTGGGCGTTATAGATCTGCGCAAGCATACGCTTCATTACTCGTCTGCTGCGCATTTTCCACCGAGCTTGGTGGTGGCGGACGCTGGCCAAACCAAGAGTTTGGAGCAGCGCGGTAAGCCCCTTGGTTTATTCCCAGACGCCAAATACGAATCCGCCGCAGTAGATATAGCGCCAGGCGAGCGCGTTGTGGTTTTTTCCGACGGCATTCTGGAATTGCTGCAGGAATCGGACTTGGCGGGCAAGGAACAAAAGTTACAACAACAAGCCGCGAATGCGCCGACAATCGATTCATTGTGGGCGAAACTTACGGATAATGTTAGCGCCGATGACGATGTCAGTCTGCTGGTGGTGGAGAGAATCGAATAAATGAACGGGAGTATTTCTGTAGGGGCCAGTGAAGGTACCTATGTGCTGAAGTTCAATGGCGATATCCGTGTTGGTTTGTGCGGTGCATTGGAAGCATTCTGCGACAGAATGCTGGCCGCGGCTGATTTTCGTGGCGTTATCGTAGATCTTGCAGACACCATTGCGATTGATAGCACAGCCCTAGGTTGCCTGGCGAGATTGTCGATATCGGTACAGGGGTTAAAGGACAAAATTCCAACGCTAATCTGTCGTTCTCAAGATGTACGGCGGGTGTTGTTGAACATGGGTTTCGACGATGTCTTCGCCATTGTCGCAGACAGTGCTGTGCAAGACGTGGATTTGGTCGACATCCCAAACGTAGATGAATCCCAAACCCGTGAGCGCGTTATAGAGGCGCATAAAGTATTGATGTCGCTCAATGCAAGTAATCGAGAAAGGTTTAAGAGCTTGGTTGAGGCTTTGGAGCAAGAATAACTGGCTTTGCTATTGCGCTTTAGCGATTAACTTCGCCTCGATAAAGCGGTTATGAGACAAATATAGCAAATCAGCCACCCGCCGGATGGTGTGCTCTTCGAAACGATCAAGGCCATCGCTGGCTAAAGCAACGCGCCACAGTGCGGTAACCACAGCGAATTTCTCAGGCTCGCTTAAGTTTTCGTTTAAAAAACGAGTGTAGTGCTGCACACCCGTGCTGCTCTCCAGGCGCTCAGCCGCGTCATCAACCAGTTGCCTAGCTGTTGTGGCCGGCAATTTGAATAATTGTTGCAACAGCTCGGTGCTGGTGGCGATCTCTTTGTCGTCAATGGTGTGGTCGGCCCAGGTGACTTCGAGCATCAGCGCGGCTGCGGCCACGGGTGCATCAATTCTAGCGTCCTCGTTTGTCTCGTTAGCATCGCGTCGGAAAAGTTCCGTTAATTTGCTCAGCATCAGGCAGCAGCTCCAAAAATGTGGGACAACGCATCGTCAATAATTGTGCTATCGCCGCGCTTCAGACGTTGATGATCGCTTAGCGTCTGGCGAAACCGGCGCGCACCTGGGCGGCCGTTAAAACTGTGCAGCAAGTGCTTTACCAGGGTGTGCAAACGTTCTCCGGCCGCAAGTTGGCCGAGCATATAGTCTTTGTACTGGAGTAAGAAGTTTTGTTCGTCGACGAAGAATTCCGGGCTGTTGAGATCTTGGTGTAACTCACTCAGCAATAGAGGGGTGTGGTAGGCCCCGCGTCCGATCATGACGCCGTCTGCCCACTCCAGATAATCTAACGCTTGCTGACGGATGGTAATGCCGCCATTGATAACCAACTGCAATTTTGGGAATTCGGCTTTCAGCATTTTTCCGCGTTCCGGCTGCAAGGGAGGAATATCTCTATTTTGCGCCGGGGTCAGCCCGCCGAGTATTGCGTTGCGTGCATGTAGATAAATGCGCTCGCATCCTGCGGCGTGAACAGCGTCGACGAATTCCAACAAGAATTCTGCATTGGCGTAACGCTCGTCGGCGCCCTTGAACTTGATTCCAGTCCGACACTTTACAGTGACGGGTATGTCAACAGCGTCGATCATTGCGGCGATGCAGGCTGCGACCAGCTTAGGTTCCCGCATGAGGCAAGCACCAAAGGTGCCTCTCTGCACGCGGTCTGACGGGCAGCCCACATTCAGATTGATTTCGTCATAACCCCATTGTTGCGCCAGTTTTGCGCAGACCGCCAAATCCGCCGGGTTGTTGCCACCGAATTGAACAGCAACCGGATGTTGTGATGAGTCGAAGTCCAGTTGATGGGTTTGTTTACCGTAGACTAGAGCACCAGTCGCGATCATTTCTGTGAATAGCAGGGCGCTTGGGCTGTACAACCGATGCAGAAAACGGCAATGGCGATCGGTCCAAGCCATCATAGGGGCTACGGCGATCAATTTGTCTCTCAAGTGAGGATTCGGCATAGCGGTAATCTATCAAATTTTGAGGAATCTAAGAGGTATACCAAGGGAAATGTATGGAGATTGAAACAACTTGTTGCACTTAGTTTCATTTTTATCCATTTTTACCTCCACTTTTCCTTCATTTTTGTATGGCGCCGAGCTAGACTCCGCGTTGCCGGCGTAAGAAACCTCCACTTTTCTTACATGGTTCGGCCTAGGTACACCAGGAAACGGTCGGAGCAGTTATGCTTAAACAGCGAACCATCAGAGAGCCAGTTCACGCCATTGGCATCGGCGTGCACTCTGGCGCAAAAGTTCGTATGACCCTACGTCCAGGAGAGATCAACTCCGGAATCAATTTTATCCGATCCGATCTCGGCGGCGCACAAAACCGAGTTCCAGCCTTGGCGGACTATGTCGCTGACACAACCCTGTCTACAAGCATCGCTGACGGCGCGGTTCATGTGGCCACGGTCGAGCATCTCATGTCAGCCCTTTGGGGGTTAGGAATCGACAACCTGCTCATCGAACTATCCGCCGAAGAGGTGCCGATCATGGACGGCAGTGCGGCTCCATTTATTAAGATGATCAACAGCGCTGGAATCGTAGAACAATCAGCGCCTAAGCAGTTTTTGCGCATAACACGCGAGATCAAGGTGACCCAGGGGGATGCATTCGCGTTGTTGCGTCCTTATCAGGGATTTAAGGCAGGCTATACCTTTGTGACTGACCACCACGTATATGACCAATATCCCAAACAAGCAAGCATCGATTTTGCGACCACCTCCTATGTGGATGACGTCAGTGCTGCGCGCTCATTTGGTCTGATTGATGAGCTGCCTCAAGCTCAAGCGATCAACAAATGTTTGGGCTCAAGCTTAGATAATGCAGTGGGTATTGATGATGATGGCGTGATCAATGAGGATGGGCTGCGCTACCAAGACGAATTTGTAAAACATAAGCTGCTTGACGTAATAGGGGATCTGTTTCTGTTAGGCCGGCCGATTTTAGGGGAATTTATCGGCCACATGTCGGGCCACGCTTTGAACAATAAGCTCGCGCGCGCGGTATTGCGCTGCGATGACGCTTGGGAAGCAGTAGGGTACAGCCTTGCGAAGCCCGGCAGTTGTAAACCTATACTTCACCCTGAGGCCTTCAGCGCCGGATAACTCGAAGGAAAACAGGCACAAGACACCAGGTGCCAAGGCAAACCAAAGTCGCAGTTTTTCCACTTTTATAGACCGAGTTTTTTATATTCTTCTGGCCAAGAAGATTGGCAACCCATGGTTACCCCTCTATAATTTGGAGGTTCTTACCAAGTGGTCAGTTTGTGACCGCAACAGCAATGGTGCGCATACCTGCCTTAACTTATTTGCAGCCAACCCACCAATGCTAGAACACCGCTCCTTACTAACTCGCCAAGCCACTTTGGCGATCCGACGTACATCGATGTTGTGCTAGAACACCTGGCAACTTCACAGATGTAAAGCTTGGCGAATGTTAGGCAGGGGCAACAAAAAGGACTGGGGGGCGACATCACACTTGATGGCTAAATCATCTGCCGGAGATCGCTCAAAAAATACTTAGGCCACAGACGGGTATTTATGATCAAAATTAAAAAGGGGTTGGATCTTCCGATCAGCGGTGCGCCGCGACAATCGGTCGAGGAAGGAAATACCGTACGCAGTGTTGCGGTGTTAGGGCCTGACTACCCCGGCATGAAGCCGACGATGGAGGTGAAAGAGGGGGATTTTGTAGCGAAAGGACAAATTCTCTTCAGTGATAAGAAAACCCCCGGGGTGAACTTTTCTGCACCGGTCGCTGGTCAGGTGGTCGACATCAACCGTGGCGCCAAGCGCGCACTTAAAGGCGTGGTCATCGAGATTGCGGAAGGGGAGGAGCGTAAGTTCCAAAGCTTCACCGCTGACCAGATCAGTGGCCTGGATCGGCAAGTAGTGATTGACCAGTTGTTGCAGAGCGGCAGCTGGCCGGCGCTGCGCACTCGCCCCTTTTCGCGAATCCCCAACCCGCAAACCACACCGAATTCTATCTTTGTCACTGCCATGGACACCAATCCGCTGGCCGCAGATCCGGAGGTGGTCATCAAACCGCGTATTGAGGCGTTCTCTACTGGGCTTGCGGTATTGGCCAGGCTCACGGAAGGGAACGTGCATGTCTGTCAAAGCGCTGATGCGGACCTGGGCGATTATGCTGCTGCAGCGGCCAGTGTACAGAGTCACTTGTTTGGTGGTATCCACCCAGCAGGTTTACCCGGCACGCATATCCATTTCATTGACCCAGTCAGTGCCAACAAGACCGTTTGGTTCATTGGCTATCAGGATGTCATTGCCTTCGGTCAGTTGTTTTTGACGGGCGAGTTAGACACCCGACGTACAGTCGCTATTGGTGGACCCGGTGCAACGGACCCGCGCTTAGTTGAAACCGTTATTGGTGCCAATCTCACAGAACTCACTGCGGGTGAGCTGGCCGAGGGTGAACAACGTGTTATTTCTGGTTCGGTACTATCCGGACGCGGCGCTAATGAAGGCTTAAGTTATCTTGGGCGCTATCACCTTCAAGTTTCGGTTTTGCCCGAGGACCGCGAGCGCAAGTTGATTGGTTATTTACAGCCTGGTGCAAAGATGCACTCGGTTTTTCCAGCATTTTTATCAAAATGGATTGGTGAGAAGTCAGTAGATTTCACCACTAACACAAACGGTAGCCCACGCGGAATGGTGCCCATAGGCACTTATGACGCGGTGATGCCGATGGACATCCTAGCGACGCAACTCATGCGCAGCCTGCTGGTTGGTGACTTAGAGAAGGCGATCGAATTGGGCTGTCTAGAGCTTGATGAGGAAGACATCGCACTGTGCACTTACGCCTGCCCAGGCAAATACGAATTTGGTCCGGTTTTGCGTGAAGTGCTTACACAAATCGAGAAAGAAGGTTAAAAGAAGGTTTAAGTTTATGGGATTGCGATCGGTATTGGATGATCTGGCGCCCCAGTTCGAAAAGGGCGGCAAATACGAGTGGCTGTATCCCGCCTACGAGGCAATTGATACAGCACTTTATACGCCTGGCAAAACCACGGCGGGCGGTTCTCATGTTCGTGACAACCTCAACCTAAAGCGAATAATGATAACGGTTTGGCTGTGTGCCTTTATCCCGGTATTTGTTGGCAGCTACTTTGTCGGCTTTAATGCCAACGAAGCAATGCAGTCCATGGGTCTGTCGAGCTTGGACAACTGGCGTGGGGTGTTGATTAACGGCCTGGTCAGTTACGACCCAAACAGTATTTGGGATTGCTTGGTTCACGGTCTGGCCTACTTCATTCCGCTGTACATAACCGTCTTCTTGGCGGGTATTTTCTTCGAAATCTGGTTCGCCTCGAAGCGCGGTCACGAAGTGAACGAAGGCTACTTTGTTACCTCAATCTTGTTCACTCTGACGCTGCCGCCCTCCATCCCGCTATGGATGGCTGCGGTTGGTGTGGCATTCGGCGTGGTGATTGCAAAAGAGGTTTTTGGTGGCACAGGCAAAAACTTCCTCAACCCCGCATTGACGGGACGTGCGTTTTTGTACTTTGCATACCCTGCACAGATGTCCGGTGACGCGGTATGGGTAGCCGTAGATGGGTATACCAAGGCAACACCCTTAGGTAATGCAGCACTTGGCGAACCTTATGGTGTCGACTGGATGCAGGCCTTCTTGGGCGTTATGCCCGGCTCATTGGGCGAAACCTCAACCCTGGCGATTCTTATTGCGGGGGTACTGTTGTGCGCCAGCCGGATCGCTTCTTGGCGCGTCATGGCCGGGGTATTCGTCGGCATGGCAGTTACAGCTTCTGTCCTTAACGTAATCCCATCATCGAATCCGATGTTCGATATGCCGTTTTGGTGGCACTTGGTCTTAGGCGGGTTTGCCTTCGGTGCCATTTTTATGGCCACTGATCCAGTCTCGGCAGCGATGACCGACAAGGGGCGTTGGTATTACGGTATGTTGATTGGATTTATGTGTGTGCTCATACGCGTGGTGAATCCTGCTTTCCCTGAAGGCATGATGCTCGCAATTCTGTTTGGCAACTTATTCGCACCGTTAATGGATCACTTTGTCGTGCAATCGAACATCAAGCGGAGGTTGGCGCGTGGCTGAAGAAATCGATAACAGTTCTAGTTCTTCCAACAAGGACAGTCTGCGCAATATCTTTATCATTGCGATCTTTTTATGTCTGGTGTGCTCCGTTGTCGTATCGGGTTTAGCGGTGTCGTTAAAACCGATGCAGCAATTCAACAAAGAGCTGGATCAGAAGAAAAACATTCTTCGGGCAGCTGGACTGCTAGCAGCCGGTAGTGACGTCGGCGCTGACGGTCGCTCTGTTGAGGAAATGTTTACTGACTTTAGCGTTCGTGCCGTCAATCTTGATACTGGTGAATACACTGATGCTGTCGACGTTGATACTTACGACCCCATTCGTGCGGCAACAGACTCGAGTGTTTCAATGGGCTTGAGTGACGATGCAGACATTGCGACCTTGGGTCGGCGTGAAAACATCTCTTTGGTGTTCATCAAGACCAACGACTCGGGTCTAGACAAAGTAGTGATTCCTGTGCGTGGTTTTGGATTGTGGGGCACCATGTATGGATATCTCGCCCTGGAAAGTGACTTGAGTACGATCGCAGGACTAGGATTTTATCAACACAAAGAGACTCCCGGACTGGGCGGCGAAGTGGACAACCCGAAATGGAAACAAGGTTGGCAGGGCGTTCAGTTGTTCAATCAGAACGGTCGGCCTTCGGTAGATCTTGTAAAGCTGCGGTCGCCGGTGCAGTCGGAAGCAGCACGTTACGAGGTTGATGCACTTTCTGGGGCGACATTCACAACCCGTGGCGTAAAAAACCTAGTCAATTTTTGGGCGGGTGATTTGGGTTTTGGACCGTTCTTAGAAAAACTGAAGGCACAACAAATGCAGGCTAGTGTGGGGGGACAACACTGATGGCTTCACAAAAAGAGGTCTTGATCGATCCTATTTTCAACAACAACCCTATTGCTTTGCAGGTGTTGGGTATTTGCTCAGCGTTGGCAGTAACAATAAACATGGCGACCACCTTGGTGATGTGCTTGGCGGTCATCTTTGTAATCACTATGTCTAACCTATCGGTCTCGTTGCTGCGCAACAGGATCCCAACCAATATTCGTATCATTGTACAGATGACCATCATCGCGTCGTTGGTGATCGTGGTGGACGAAGTACTCAAAGCCGTGGCTTATGACATCTCCAAAAGTCTTTCGGTATTTGTCGGTCTCATCATTACTAACTGTATTGTTATGGGTCGGGCCGAAGCGTTCGCCATGCAAAATGGTCCCTGGTTGTCAGCATTAGACGGTCTTGGCAATGCGCTAGGGTACAGCGTGGTATTGATTGGTGTCGCGCTGGTCCGGGAGCCTCTGGGCTCAGGTACGCTCATGGGTTATGAGATTTTGCCTACCGTGGCCAATGGTGGCTGGTACCTCCCTAATGGTTTGCTGTTATTGGCGCCAAGCGCGTTCTTTATTATCGGCTTCTTCATATGGGCTATTCGCGCGTGGAAGACCGATCAGGTAGAAGAGGCCGAATATGAAATCGCGCCAAATGTGCAGTACAAGGAGGCCATGTAGATATGGAACATTATCTAGGCATATTTGTACGCGCGGTGTTTATTGAAAACATGGCACTCACTTTCTTCCTGGGCATGTGTACGTTCATCGCCATCTCAAAAAAGATTTCAACCGCAATTGGCCTTGGGGTTGCGGTGGTGGTGGTATTGGCGATTACTGTTCCGGTCAACAACCTTATCTTTAATACCTTCCTGCGCGAAGGTGCTCTGGCCTGGGCCGGCTTCCCTGAAGTTGATCTAAGTTTCTTAGGCCTGCTTTCTTATATTGGTGTGATCGCTGCCATGGTGCAGATTTTGGAGATGGTGCTCGATCGCTATGTCCCGGTGCTCTATAACGCGTTAGGAGTATTTTTGCCTCTCATCACTGTGAACTGCGCCATTTTGGGTGCATCACTGATGTCTATTGACCAGGACCAAACCTTCACCGAAAGCGTGGTCTTTGGCTTGGGTGCCGGTGTGGGTTGGGCGTTGGCGATTACAGCATTGGCGGGTGTGCGTGAAAAACTCAAATACAGCGACGTGCCTGAGGGTTTGCGCGGTTTAGGCATTACCTTCATCTCAGTGGGTCTAATCAGTTTGTGTTTCATGTCCTTCGGCGGCATTGATATTTAACAACGCGCTTGTGCCAAGCTCAGCGCGCAGTTGGAGTAAATTATGATTGATACAACGGTAATGCTAGGCGTGGGAATGTTCACGGCTACCGTATTGTCTTTGGTGTTAGTGATCCTATTTGCCCGTTCCAGGCTAGTGAACTCTGGCAATGTCACCATTCAGATCAATGACGATCCAAGCAAGGCTATTGAAGTGCCGGCCGGTGGAAAACTCTTGCCGACGTTGGCGTCGAAGGGGATCTTCCTAGCCAGTGCATGCGGTGGTGGTGGTACCTGCGCTCAATGTCGTTGCCGCGTCACCGATGGCGGCGGCAGTATTTTAGCTACTGAAGAGGGCCACTTTACGCGCGGTGAAATCAGTGAAGATTGGCGCCTCTCTTGTCAGGTCGCGGTAAAGCAGGACCTTAAAATAGAAGTGCCTGAAGATGCTCTGGGTGTCCAGCGTTGGGAATGCGAAGTGATCTCCAATGACAACGTCGCTTCTATGATCAAAGAGTTGAATTTAAAGCTCCCGGAAGGAGCGGATGTTGATTTCCGCGCCGGTGGGTATGTGCAGTTGGAAATCCCGCCGTACAAAATGCAGTGGTCCACCATCGATGTTCAAGACGAGTACCGTGAGGACTGGGATAAGTTCAACTTTTGGGATCTGAAGTCGGAGGTGGATGAACCCACGATCCGTGCGTATTCCATGGCCAACTATCCTGAAGAAAAGGGCATTTTGAAGTTCAATATTCGTGTTTCGCCACCGCCTCCGCGAATGGATCATTTGCCACCTGGTGCTATGACGTCTTACGTTGCAAACCTTAAGCCTGGCGACAAGATCACTGTATTTGGCCCTTACGGCGACTTCTTTGTGAAAGATACGCCCGCTGAAAAAATCTGGATCGGTGGTGGCGCAGGCATGGCGCCGTTGCGCTCGCACATCTTTGATGAACTGTTGCGTAAAGACAGCAAAACTAAGATGAGCTATTGGTACGGCGCGCGGTCATTGCGGGAAATGTTTTATACCGAAGAATTAGACCGTCTAGCGGAAAAATACGATAACTTTTCTTGGCACGTCGCATTATCGGATCCTCAGGAAGAGGATAATTGGGAAGGCCTTACTGGCTTCATCCATCAGGTGGTTTTAGATAACTACCTTAAAGATCATCCCAACCCCGAGGATTGTGAATACTACATGTGTGGGCCACCGCCGATGGCTCAAGCGGTGCAAAATATGCTCGAAGATCTTGGTGTCGAACCTGAAAACATTGCCTTCGACGATTTCGGCGGCTAATGCTTGATCGCTGCGCTGTCGGATCTCTCAGGATAGCGCAGGTCGACTGAATACAAGGCTCTTCGATGGTTGCCAACACCCTATTGTTGATCACCGCCGCGATATGGGGTTTAGGCTTCGTTGCCCAAGTACTGGGCATGAACTACCTCGAGCCTTTTGCTTTTATAGGCATCCGCTTTCTTTTAGGAGCGGCAAGCCTGCTGCCATTGGTGGTGTTTTTTCACCACCGTAAATGGTTGCCAGTCTCTCCGGCGCATACTGTAGTTAAGGGGTCCTTGGTGCTTGGCGTCATCTTGTTTGCTGCTGGGTCTTTGCAGCAGGTTGGTATTGTTTATTCCAACGCCTCTAACGCTGGCTTTATCACCGGTTTATACATGGTCATTGTCCCCATCATTGGCTTGGCGCTGAAATATCGCACAGGCCTTAACACCTGGTTGGGTTGTGTATTGGCTGTGGTGGGCTTGTTTTTGCTCAGTGTTAAGGCTGACTTTACGATGGGCTACGGTGATACCTTGTTACTTGTCGGTGCCGTGGGTTGGGCGCTGCATATATTAGCCATTGATCATTACGCACCTCGGGCAGCACCGTTGCTGCTGTCCTTAGGACAATTCATTGTCTGTGGTTGTCTTGCCATGGTCGTGTCCGTATTCATTGAGACTACGAGTTGGGAGCAGGTGCGAGCAGCTACCTACGTACTCATTTACGCCGGCGTTATTACGGTTGGAGTCGCGTATACCTTGCAAGTGATCGCTCAAGAGCGAGCGGATCCTACCCACGCAGCCATTATTCTCAGCCTAGAAGCGGTATTTGGTGCGTTGGGCGGATATTTGTTTTTGCAAGAACAGCTAAGTGGTCGGGAACTGATCGGATGCGTTCTGATGTTGATGGGTATGTTGGTCTCACAAGTCACTTGGCGCGACTTCGTTGGGTTGTTTCGAACTAAAGCTTCAACTTAAGCGTCGTCAAAAAATACGCAGGTAGGGCAGTTTGGATCCGCGGCGTTGTAGTCGTCAGCCGCCTGATACTGGGGTGTGTCTAATCTTGGCGTGCGGTCGTCATTGGCGCTGCCAGGACTTTTCGGATCAACACGCATAACGTGATCTTTCCAACCCGGGTCAGCCGCCCATTCCAAGTCCAAGTCTTCAATACTGCCGGGTTCGGTCATGGTCTCTAGAGCGATGAAGGCAGCAGCCAATACGTAGTCCTGTTCATCTGGTGCGCCAGCACGCCCAGCGGTTTGCCCCAATGGATAATCTAGATACACCCCACGAGGTGGGTTGGCCGCAGCGGTAATAGAGCGGGCACTGGAGAGACTCACCGTGCTGATGCCGGCGGCTTCAACAGCTCTTGCGATCAGTCCTACGGACTGATGGCATACGGGTCAAACTGGCACCATGACCGCGACGTCGACCTCATCCTGTATCAAGTGCGACACAATCGCGGGTGCTAGTTGCTCTTCGACCTTGCGCTGGGAGTAAATGCCTCCCATAAACGTGAATGCGCAGGATGCGATCGTGCCGATTTTGCCAATAGCCTTCGCGCGTCGTAACGGTTCTATGGGAAATACACAGTTAATGTCTTTGCGCGCTGGGCTTTGGTCATAAGCAAAGTGGCTGGTGCGCAACTGTGAGGTTGCTATATCCGCTGGTATCAAACGCAGGCTGTTGTCATCTTTGTGATGAAAGGCGATTTGGCCCCGAGCGTAAATGCCACCTGAACAAATCAGAGCAACTCGACATTCAGACAGAGGCTTTTGTAAAGGTTGCCACGGCGGTGCGTGTGGATTCTGTGCCCAGTTATAAGCCGGGTAATTCAAAGCCGAATACTGATCCCGCGTGCGCTGAATATAGTCGATAGGTGCGCTTTTAAGCATGGTGTGTTGTTCCGACTACCCCGTAGATTGCGAATGCGGCAGACTATGGCGCGAGTCAGCAGGAGAAGCAAATGGTCGCAGAGGCAAAAGAAGTAGGGCAACAGCGTTACCGTGAATCTTACGGACGCTATCTTGAAGATTTCCAAGTTGGCGACGTGTACGAGCACCGCCCAGGTCGTAGCATTACCGAAACCGACAATACCTGGTTTACGCTACTGACCATGAATCAGCACCCACTGCATTTTGATCGAGAATATGGTGCGAAGACCGAGTTCGGTCAGGTGTTGGTGAATTCCTGTTTAACCATCTCCTTGGTTACCGGCATGAGCGTGTCGGATATTTCGCAGAAAACAATAGCTAATCTAGGTTGGGATAAGGTCCGACTCACCGGTCCGGTATTTGTTGGCGATACCCTTTACGCCGAGTCCACCGTGCTCGCCATCCGCGAGTCAGCGTCTCGCCCCAACCAAGGTATCGTCACGGTAGAGTCTAGGGGGCTCAAGCAAGACGGACAGCAGGTGATTAGTTTTGAGCGCTCGATGCTGATACCTAAGCGAGGGCATGCAATAGACGATCAGATGGATTACTAGTTAAGGAAACAGCAAACGCTGATGCGCGCAGACTTTGAAAGAATGTGCGTTAGGTAACTCCGGAAGAAAAGGGTGGTCAGGCTGCGTAAGAGAGCTTGTGGGCTTTGTTTTGCAGGGCTTCGTTGATGAGCGCTTCTGCGCTGTCGCGGCAGGTACCGCAATTCAGTGCCACGGGCAAGATAGCTTGTACATCGTCCAAAGACTCAGCACCGGCATTGACGCTGGCTTTGATGTCATGGTCTGTAACGGCTTGGCATAAGCAAATGTACATAGCTTTAAAGGTAAAAAAGTAGGTGAGCGGATTCTAAGTGAAAATCATTATCGATTGCAATTAGTTTTCTTTTGGCGCCTGTTAATGGCTTCCCAATAGTAATAATTATCGTTATAAATCAATAACTTAAACGATATTTTTGTTGCCTCACTCGGCGTTTCTGTGCAAACTCCTTCTCCACGCCAATTGGGAATTAACCGCATGAAGAGTTTAGATCCAGCCATCATCGTCAGCTTGAATAAAGTACTGAAAAACGAGCTGACCGCGATCAACCAATACTTTCTACATTCCAAGATGCAGGCAGACTGGGGGCTTGAGAACTTAGCAAAGCATTCGATGGAAGAATCCATTGATGAAATGAAACATGCAGAGAAAATTACTGAGCGTATTTTGTTCCTAGAAGGACTGCCGAATTTGCAGGAACTGGGCAAACTCATGATCGGTGAGGACGTCAAGGAAATGTTGGAATGTGATTTGCGCTTGGAAATGATCGCCATTCCAGACTTGCGAGAAGGCATCAAGCTCTGCGAGCAAGTGGGAGACTTTGCCACCCACCAACTTTTGCAGGAAATTCTCAGTTCAGAAGAAGAGCATGTGGACTGGATAGAAACTCAGCTTGGACTGATCGATAAGACGGGTCTACAAAACTACTTACAATCGCAGATCGCTTAGCGGGGTACCTGTCTCAGGTCTTCTTCTCGATTGACGCTCGTGAAGGCTGCTGTTGGCTGGAAATGCACCGGCACGGTATTCAGGGCGTTCAGCCAACCTATTGCGGATCGCTTTCCCGCCGCCAAGTACGCTAACAAATTGTCATGTGCCTGAGCCCGCACCAGAGTGTGTAAGGGCTGTAGACGCTCCCCATCATGCACAGTAAAGGCAAGTGATTGCGTGTTCGTGCTTAGGGCCTGGGCAACTAGGACATGATGCCAATTCATGTCTAAGTAGGGTGAGTCGCCGGGGCAGGTTAACAACCAAGGTGTTCTGGCGGCGCGCAGTCCTGCTAAAACACCCATCAGCGGTCCTTCGGCTGCAACATTTAACTCGGTATCTGTCACAACCCGACCTCGCAGCGCATAGTCCATAAGGCTTCGGTTGGCACTGACAATGATCTCGCTCACATCGGATGCAGCAGCAATCACATGGTCGATCATCGGTTTCTGCTCGCCGTTATGTAGGGTCAGCAGCAGCGGTTTGTCGGCGCCCTGCATTCTGGATCCCTGACCACCGCAAAGAACCACCAACGTTATGTCCAGTGATTGTGGAGTTTGAGGGCGCATTTTGCCTGGAACTGCTCGCTACGACTGTTCACCAGAGGTCAGCCTATCATCCTTGTGCAGGTTTTGATTGAATGTAAGGCGGTATGGGGAGGCATCAGCGTGCAAAAAAATCAAATGGACTACGACGTTCTGATCGTTGGCGCAGGCAGCAGTGGTTGCGTGATTGCCGCGAGATTGTCTGAGAACCCTAATCTGCAGGTGGCGCTGATCGAGGCCGGCCCAGACTACGCTGATCTTGCCCAGACGCCCTTTGATCTGATTAATTCCCACAATAACTCTTACACCGATCACGACTGGGGTT
This sequence comes from K189A clade bacterium, assembly GCA_902565895.1. Lineage (GTDB taxonomy): Bacteria > Pseudomonadota > Gammaproteobacteria > Pseudomonadales > Azotimanducaceae > UBA4421. The sequence goes on along the minus strand of CACFGV010000001.1, from coordinate 20,877 downwards.
TTCAATATCAACCCACGCAGCAGCGCTTAGATCGATTTCCTCGTGGGCGGGTTGTGGGCGGCTCTTCCGCAGTGAATACCACCATCGCGCTGCGTGGCATGCCCGAGGACTACGACGAATGGGCGGAAGCAGCAGGTGATGAATGGTCTTGGTCTAATGTGCTGCCTGCCTTTAAGCGCTTGGAGCGCGATCTGGATTTCCCAGATGCGCCTTATCATGGTGACAGCGGGCCGATAAGTATCCGACGTTATCCGCCAAGTGAACTTGTGCCCCAGCAGCAGGCGTTTTTAGACACTGCACTGGCCTTGGGCTACCCCTATTGTGCTGACGCCAATGACCCCGATGGCTACGGCGCAGGACCGCACCCCATGAACAAGCTTGGGCGGTTACGCATCTCTGCCGCCATCGGTTATCTGGCGCCAGCGCGTTTGCGTTCGAATTTGCATGTGCATGGGCAGACGCTGGTGCGACGGTTGCTGTTTAGCGGTAAGCGCTGCAGTGGTGTTGAAGTGGAGAACGCTGCGGGCGCGGTCAGCCAAATTAATGCTCGTTTGGTTGTGATGTGTGCCGGTGCACTGATGTCGCCAAGTATTTTATTGCGATCTGGGATTGGTCCCCGGGCTGAATTAGACAAGCTCGGTGTGGACTGTGTTGCCGATCGGCCAGGGGTTGGGAAAAACCTCAGCGATCATCCCGCCCTGGGTGTGCTATGTGACGTTCAAGCGCCGGCCGTGATCGACTTTGATCAACCCATCATTCAAACCATTTTGCGCTATACCGGGCAGAACTCGGATAAGCGCAATGATTTACAAATCGAACAAATCAGCTTTGCAGGTCGTCCAGGTGCGCCACCGCAGTTTCTGCTTGCGCCGGTACTTGAGTATCAGTACGGGCGCGGTGAATTAACTCTGACTTCCGCAGACCCCCACGCCGCGCCGATTGTGTCGAACCAGTTTTGTGAAGACGATCGTGACGCCCGACGGTTGGCTGAGTGCATGCTCGATACATTGGCGTTTACCCGCACCGGTGCGCTGGCAGACATGATTACCGGAGTGCGTTTTCCTGACCCTAATAGAAGTCAAACCATTGAGGATCTCGAAGTGTTATGCCGACGTTTTTCGGGATCCGGTTATCACCCATGCGGTACCGCAAAAATGGGTGCGCCAGAAGACGCGATGGCGGTGGTTGATGGTCGTGGTCGTTGCTTTGAGGTGGAGCAATTGGTTGTGGCGGATGCCTCGATTATGCCCGCGGTTCCCAGGGCTAATACCAATATGACGTGCCTTATGATTGGCGAACGCATTGGCGAATGGTTGCGCACGCAGCCCAGTGAATACGGCTTATAACCGAAGGATACAAACCCATGGCTCACGATCTAATAGTACGTAACGTCGAAATTCTTGATGGTACCGGTGCCGACGCGTTTCGCGGCGATGTCGCGGTTGCTGGCGGTCGAATCAGCGAGGTAGGTCAGGTGACGGCTGGCTTAACGGCTAACGGTGTCGAAATAGATGGCGAGGGGGCGACTCTATGCCCGGGACTGATCGACACCCATGCCCATGACGACGGCGCGTTTTTTCGCTATCCCGGAATGGAATTCAAACTGGCTCAGGGCGTGACGACGGTAGTCAGTGGTAACTGCGGCTTTTCCGCTGTACCCGCAGACCCGCAAGCAGACTCGGTTGCTGCCAGCGGCGGTATTCTTGCGGGTGTTGAGGGGCAATTTACTGATCTAGAAGGTTACTTCGCAGCGGTGCTCGAGCGCAGTCCCGCTATTAACAACATGATGTTGGTCGGTCACAACACCGTACGTTCGCTTGTACTGGGTCAGGAAAAGCGCGCACCTTCTAGCGCTGAGCTACAGCGCATGCGGGAGCATGTGGGCCTGGCGTTAGAACAGGGCGCTTGCGGATTTTCATCGGGATTGATTTATCGACCTGGTCGTTGGAGTGATACCGAGGAAGTTACCGAGCTGGCGAAAATGGCAGCGCCTCATGATGCGCTTTACACCACCCATATGCGCAATGAAGGCGACCATTTGTTGGATGCTGTAGACGAGAGCCTGACCATAGGCAAAGACAGCGGCGTACACCTGCATATCTCCCACCATAAGTCTGCGGGCAAGGCGAATTGGGGCAAGGTCAAAGCTTCGTTAGCCAAGGTAGATGCAGCGATTGCTGACGGGCAACGGGTCACTTTAGATGTTTATCCCTACACTGCTGGCAGCGGTCGCATGATCGAATACTTTAACTTAAAAAATATTGATACCCAGTTAGCAGCGGTGGTGCGTATCGCCAGTTGTCCGGCGTTTCGCGAATACGAAGGCCGCATGTTGGTAGACATTGCTGCAGAGGAAAATACTGACCTTAAGGAATTGACCTTACGCATCTTGACCGCACCCCGGGGTGATCGCACGTTGTGTATCCAATTCATCATTGACGAGGCCGACGTAGAGACCAATCTGCGGCATGCAGACATGATGGTGGGTAGCGACGGTATCCCGGATTTGCGCGGTCGTCCGCATCCGCGACTTTTTGGTACTTTCCCTCGAGTGCTAGGCTATTACGTACGCGAACGGGGATTGATGTCTCTGCCAGAAGCAGTGCGCAGAATGACTTCGTTGTCTGCGCAAACCTTTGGGCTGCATGAGCGCGGTAGCATTCAACCCGGTTTCTGGGCCGACTTGTTACTGTTCCGACCCGACCAGGTAAAAGATTTAGCGACCTACGATGAGCCGAAAACCGAACCCGTCGGTATCGAGCTGGTTGTAGTGAACGGCGAGGTCGCCTACCGTGGCGGCCAACACACCGGAGTTGGCAGTGGGCAAATGCTGCGCTACCGACGTTCAAGTTTTCAACAATAACCATCAGGAGAATCGCCATGTCGTTTTTGCGGCGAGAGCTACAAGACCACGTACTGACACTCACCATGTCCAGCCCGGACACGCGCAACGCGCTCACTGGAGCGGAACAATTTGACGACTTTGTTCAGGTCTGTGCAGAGGTTAACGATGACATGAGCATTCGTGCAGTGGTGCTTACTGGCGAGGGTTCGGCGTTTTGCGCCGGTGGCAATGTCAAAGATATGCGTGATCGCGCAGGTATGTTCAGTGGCGACCCCTTCGATCAGGCCGAGGCGTACCGGCAGGGCATTCAGCGTATTCCGCGGGCGATACAAAGCCTCAACGTGCCCATCGTCGCCGCGGTGAATGGCCCAGCAGTAGGCGCTGGCTGCGACCTTGCGACGATGTGCGATATCCGCATAGCCAGCAGTAAGGCCATGTTTGCGGAAAGTTTTGTGCAACTAGGACTGATTCCTGGGGACGGCGGCGCCTGGTTCCTACCTCGTGCTGTGGGCTTCTCCAATGCCAGTCTTATGGCGTTAACTGGAGATCCCGTAAAAGCTGAGGAGGCCTTGCGCATAGGCTTGGTATCGATGGTAGTGGAGCCCGAAGAATTGCTGACAAAGGCCCAAGGTATCGCGGCGCGAATTGCGGCTAATCCGCCTCATGCAGTACGCCTTACCAAACAACTACTGCGTGGTAGCGAGACCAGTAGTCTTAACGAAATGCTCGATAAGTCTGCGGCCTTTCAGGCGGTCTGCCATGCCGAGGCCGATCACCATGAAGCCATCGCGGCATTTTTTGAAAAACGCTCGGGTGACTACAGAAAGTCCTAGGGCTGTTTTATAACCACTTCACCGCGCGAATCAGTTCGCTGTCGAAGCCGAAGTCATCGTAAAGACTGCGGGCGCGGTGATTATTACTAAAGACGTGTAGGGTCAAGCTGCGTGCACCGCGCTCGCGAACGCAGTCCTCTGCATGAGCGAGCAACCTGCGGCCAACACCGAAGCCTCGAGCGTCGGTGTTCACCACCAGCGCTTCAAGGTGAGCGCTGGGTTCTTTGTTAAATAGCTCTGCTCTTAGGGTAATCATGGCCAGACCGAGAATGCGTTGAGGCGCGTCAGAGTCTATGGCGACCTTGATGAAAGAATCCGGCTTCTCGCCCGCAAGAGTCGCGTTCAACATTTCTAAGTCACCGCTCCAAAGCTGCTCGGGTAGACGCTTACTGGGGATGTCAAAGTCCGCCAGTTGGGGCAACATGGCGCCTAAAGCCTCTGCATCTGCTAGGTTGGCATCGCGGAAGAGAATTTCATTGGTCTTGTTCATAAGTTGCAACCTAAAGTGGGTAGAGTGGGTGATGGTCAGAAAGTGCTCGGGATGGTGTCTAAAGTGGTTTCGAAAACCAGCAAGGGTGGTCATTGAGTAACCCAGCAAAAACTTTTTCAGCTCGTACCGCGATTATGTTGGTCATCGCAAACATGATTGGTACTGGCGTGTTTACCAGCCTTGGCTATCAGCTTCTCGATATCCGCTCTGCGCCGGTTATCCTCCTATTGTGGACTTTGGGCGGTGTGATCGCACTATGCGGAGCGCTGTGCTATGCCGAGTTGGGCGCTGCACTACCGAGATCTGGCGGTGAGTATAACTTCGTTGGTCGGATCTACCACCCAGCCGCAGGGTTTGTTTCAGGCTGGATTTCCATCACGGTGGGCTTTTCTGCACCGACTGCGGCGGTGGCTATCGCTGCGGCTAAGTATGCCCAGTCAGTTTGGCCGGGATTGTCTGAGACGGCCTTTGCAGCTGCATTGGTTTTGCTCACTGGAGCAATTCACTTAGGCAGCCGTCGCGGCAGTGCCGTTTTCCAACAGGCGGTCACGGGCATAAAAGTGCTCGTAATTGTTGCTCTGGTGGCAGCGGTTTGGATCACGCTGCCAAGCTGGCAACCATTGCGCTGGACACCAACCCTTGAGGACTTGCCGTTGATCGGCAGCGGCGGATTTGCAATAGCATTGATTTATGTGAATTACGCTTATACAGGATGGAACGCAGCAACCTACATTGGCGGTGAATTTGAGAATCCGGGTCGCGTATTGCCAAAGGCGTTAATCATCGCCACTTCGTCAGTGATGCTGTTGTATCTGTTGCTGCATGTAATGTTTTTGTCAGCAGCGCCAATGGACGCCATGGCGGGCCGGATAGAAATCGGTTACGTGGTTGCCGAGTACACCTTTGGTGTCAGTGCGGCCAAGGTGATTGGTGTCATATTGTCGTTGCTTCTAGTGTCCACCATAAGTGCTATGTTACTGGCAGGGCCACGGGCGTTGTACGTTATTGGTAGGGACTTTTCTGCATTCCGATGGCTTGGGCAAGAGAATCGTTATTCGGTGCCAGCGAATGCTGTGGTTCTGCAGATCGCCCTAACTCTGTTGCTGATTGTGACGTCGACCTTTGACTCTATTATTATTTTCTCCGGTGCTATTTTAGCGCTTAATTCTTTGGTAACAGTGCTTGGGGTTTGGGTTCTGCGAATGCGCGAACCAGATTTACCAAGACCATTTAAAGTGCCATTTTATCCGCTGCCGTTAATCATATTTGCGGCATTGTCGCTGTGGACGCTTGTACATTTAATCGAGCAGCGTCCAGTAGAAGGGGCTATGGCGCTCGGTCTTATCGTTTTGGGGTTAGTGTTTTACGCGGTGTCGCGGAAATTACAAATGGCCCGATGAGAAATAGTTTTACGCTCAACTGATAATCAAGGAGGCTGTATGTCTGAATTACTTGAAACCATTGAAGACGGTGTTGCGACACTGACCATGAATCGCCCAGAAGCGCGCAACGCTATGGGTGGGGGAATGCTTGACTCGTTACTTGAGGCACTGCCCAGGTTAGGTGCAGACAACAGCGTGCGTTGTGTAGTGCTTACTGGTGCTGGCGGAGCGTTCTGTGCCGGTGGCGATGTTAAGAGCTTTGCAGAGGGAAGCAGCGGCGGAGGCAAGCCGCCGACTCAAGAACAGCGTGCGCAAATGTTGCGTCCAGGGTTCGAGATCGCACGGTTGCTGCATGAACTCCCTAAGCCGACGCTCGCAGCGATTCCCGGCGCGGCGGCTGGCGCGGGGTTATCCCTGGCGTTGGCCTGTGATCTGCGGATCGCCTTGGATACCGCGAAAATGACCACCGCTTTTGCCAAGGTCGGGTTGTCCGGTGACTACGGCATGTCTTATTTTTTGCCGCTGTTAGTAGGCCAAACTAAAGCGAGGGATCTTTTGTTCACTGCGCCGGTAATTACCGGTACTGAAGCGTTTGAGCTTGGATTGGTGAATCGCGTTGTAGACGCGGAGCATTATGACGCAGAGGTGCAAAGTTATGCAGCGGAACTTAGCCAGAGTGCTACCGTCGCTATCGGCTATATGAAGAAAAACCTCAATGCTGCATCCACCGGCACGTTGAGCGAAGTCTTGGATCGGGAGGCGGCCCATATGGCGCGATGCTTTACTACCGAAGATCACAAACAAGCGGTCCAGGCTTTTGTAGCTAAGCAAGCACCTGTCTTTTCCGGAGAATAGTTGGTGCTGCTGAGTTATCGCGGCAGCGTTAATCGCTGGGAATGTGATGAAAACGATCATCTCAACGTGCGCTTTTGTGAACAAAAGCTGTGGCAAACCCTGGCTGGGGGATTACTCCAATCCGGCCTTGTGGAAGACGGCCAGATAGATGATTTGCCTCTACGCTTAACGGGTCAGCACTTACGATTTCAGCAAGAATCACGCATCGCTACACCGATATCCGGTTACTTTAGTTTGATATCGGTGGCTGATCATGGATTTAATGTGTTAGCACAATTGCGTCACACGGTCAGTGGTGAGCCGCTGTGCACCAGCTTGGCAAAGGTTGACGGAATCCAGGGCGCGTATAACGAGGACTCGGGTCAACATGACGTAGCTCACGCCTTGCCGCGCGGAATAATGCATGATTTTGAGTATCACACGTTGGATCTTGACGGTGCGCTAGCAAAGGGTTTTGTGGAAACTGGCCGGGGCGTAATTCAGCGCGATGAATGTTCCGCATCGGGCGAGTTATTGCCTCACAACTATATGGCTCGAACGTCGGACTCCATGCCCAACCTTTGGACGCACCTGGCCGGTGATGAACGGGTCAGCGAGCAGGAAGGCGGCGCGGTGGTAGAATTCCGGCGTCGCTACCACAAGCCATTGAGGGTGAATCAACCTTTCGTTGTGGCGTCTGGTTTGTTGGACGCCCAGGGCAAAATCCAAAGGTTTGGCCATTTGCTATTCAATGCTGAGACCGGAATGTGTTGCGCTTCGGCGCAAGCCGTGGCGGTGCGAATGGACCTACAGGCGCGTAAAGCCATTGACTTGTCACCAAAAGACTTAGCAGCGTTATTAGATAAGCAAGTCCAACCCCTTTAGTTTCGCGGAATAAAACATGTCGATTTACGAAACAGGGCTGGAACAGAATTCAGCCAATTACACCCCGTTGTCGCCGGTATCACTGTTGCGTCGCGCCGCGTGGATTTATCCAGATAAGCCCGCTGTCATACAAAACGATCGGGTTTTGAATTGGGGCGAGGTCTTTCAGCGCTGCCAGCGCATGGCATCCGCATTGACTAAGCGCGGTTTGGGCAAGGGCGATACGGTGGCCATTCTCAGCGCCAACACAGCAGAAATGTTCGAGGTGCATTTTGCAGTGCCGATGATGGGCGGGGTATTGAACGCCATCAATATGCGTTTGGACGCGAAAACCGTGGCCTTCATTCTTGAGCATGGCGAGGCAAAGTTATTGCTGGTGGATAAGGAATTTGGTCCCTTGGCTGAAGCTGCGCTTGCGTTTTTAAGCTCGCCGCCCGCAGTTGTGCATATTGACGACAAACATTGTGAAGTAGGGCACTTGCTGGGCGACGAAAGTTACGACGACCTGTTGGCCGAGGGCGAAGCAGCACCTGTGGGTGTAGACAGCACAGCCTATTTGCCTGACGACGAATGGCAAGCCATAGCTCTGAATTATACGTCTGGTACCACAGGGAACCCCAAGGGCGTGGTCTACCATCACCGCGGCGCTTATTTAAATGCGGTATCCAACGCGCTCAGTTGGCATATGGGAGATCATCCTGTGTATTTGTGGACACTGCCAATGTTTCATTGCAACGGTTGGTGTTTCCCTTGGACGTTAGCGGCCAACGCTGGCGCGTCGGTGTGTCTGCGTCAGGTGCGCGACGATGCGGTTTATCAAGCCATGGGTGAACACAAAGTAACCCATTTCTGCGGCGCCCCAGTGGTATTGAATACTCTGTTAGCCGCATCAGACGAACTCAAAGCCTTGGTGCAGCATCAGGTTAAGGTCATGACGGCAGGTGCGCCGCCGCCGGCGGCGATCATTCAGGGTATGCAGGCTCAGGGCATAGACGTGACTCACGTATATGGCCTGACGGAAACCTATGGTCCAGTAACGTTATGCGCGTGGCGAGAGGACTTGTGGGGTTCGTTAGATGCTGCAAGTCAGGCGCAATTGAAAGCGCGTCAGGGGGTTAATGCGCCCATGCTTGAGGGGCTGATGGTGGCTGATCCAGAGACTATGGAACCAGTGCCAAGAGACGGCCAAACCATGGGCGAGGTCATGATGCGTGGCAATAATGTCATGAAAGGTTACCTGAAAAACCCAACCGCCACCGACGAAGCCTTCGCCGGTGGTTGGTTCCACTCCGGGGACTTAGCGGTTTGGTTTGAAGACGGCTATATCAAGATCATGGATCGCTCCAAAGACATTATCATTTCCGGTGGAGAAAACATTTCCAGCATCGAAATCGAAGATGTGTTGTTCAAACACGACAGTATTGCCGAAGCCGCAGTGGTGGCACGATCGGACGACAAATGGGGGGAAACCCCTTGCGCCTTTGTCACCTTGGTTGCTGACGCCCAACCCCTGGACGAGCAACAGGTAATTGATTATTGCGCCGAGAACCTGGCGCGCTTCAAACTGCCCAAGGCGGTGGTATTTATGGAGTTGCCGAAAACGTCTACCGGCAAGGTGCAGAAGTATGCGTTGCGAGAAATCGCCGAAGGACTCAATAAGTGAAGACCAAGAAGGGTCTGATCCTGCTGGCGCTGTTTCTAACGGTGGTCATCAGTGCGGTGCTTTTACCCGTGGCAGACGCCCTGCTGCTGCTCTTTAATTGGGTAGATGAAAACCGCAGCATTTCCTGGCTGGTATTCATTATTTTTTACGTTATGGCCACAGTGTTGGTGCTGCCGGGAAGTTTGTTGACACTGGCAGCCGGTTTTTTGTTTGGTCTTGGCTACGGTTTTGCCATCGTGTCGTTGGCCAGTACCTTGGGTGCCACGTGCGCCTTCTTAGTCGGGCGCTTTCTTGCGCGAGATTGGGTCGCGGCTAAGCTACAGAGCCAGCCGCGATTTTCGGCCTTGGATGCTGCGGTGGGTGAGCAAGGCGCCGTGGTGGTATTGCTGACCCGGTTGTCACCGATCTTTCCATTCAGCTTACTGAACTATGGCTTAGGTCTAACCCAGGTCAAGCTAAGCCATTACGTCTTAGCGTCATGGGCGGGTATGATTCCCGGCACGTTGTTGTACGTATACTTAGGATCTATCGCGTCCAACTTAACCAGTATTTTAGCCGGCGATTTGGCCGAGTTGCCTGCCAGCAATTGGCTGTTCTACTTGGGTCTTGGTGCCACATTGATTCTAACTATTGCCATTACTCGCATCGCAACCAAGGCGCTCAATAGCAAGCTTGAGGGCGTCAGCGCTGGGGATTCTGTATGAGTTATCCAGGGGTCGAATTCGATGCCGAAGCGTGGCAGTTGCTGTCGCCGGCAGACTATGTAAATCCTGAGCCGCAAAACGCCTATCACTTGGTGGTGGTTGGCGCAGGTCCTGCTGGCTTGATTAGCGCGATTGGTGCCGCAGGTTTAGGCGCGAGTGTGGCCTTGATCGAGCGTCATCGCATGGGCGGTGATTGTTTGAATGTAGGTTGTATGCCATCAAAGTCGTTGCTGGCTTATACCGAAACCCATAAAGACCCAGATTTTAGCCAGGCTTTTAGGTGGTTACGCCAGGTACGGGCGGATATAGCTCCTCATGATTCCGTGCAGCGTTACACCGATGCAGGGGTTGACGTGTTCTTAGGTGACGCAGTACTGAATGCCAATGGCACTGTTTGCGTTGGCGATATCGTTCTTAAAGGCCGTCGTGTGGCCCTATGTACCGGTGCCCGAGCCGCTGTGCCGCCTATTCCCGGGTTGCTTGCCAGTGACCCGCTGACTAATGAGAGCGTATTCGATCTGCGCGAAAAACCAGAGTCCTTGGCCATCCTTGGCGCTGGTGCTATTGGCTGCGAGTTAGCACAAGTGTTTGCGCGCTTAGGCGTTCGAGTGGAATTGTTCGAACTAGCAACGCGAGTCCTACCCAATGAGAGTGAGTTGGCGTCTGCAACAGTGGCTCAAGCACTCACACAAGCTGGAGTCAGGATTCACACCGGTCATGCGGTGCGCGAGATAAAGGACGGGGGTCAGGTTGTTACTGACCAGGGCAATATCGAATGCGAGCGGGTGCTGGTGGCGTTAGGTAGGCAACCAAATACCGACGGTATGAAGTTAGCTGACGCCAAAGTTGAGGTAGATCAACGCGGATTTATTGTCACCGACAACAAATTGCGCACCACGAATAAGAAAATCTTTGCCGCAGGCGACTGCGCAGCGGCGTTGCAATTTACCCATCATGCCGATGCTCAAGCCAGGGTGCTGGTGCAGAACGCCTTGTTCCCAGCAACGGCAAAAGTTGATGGTTTGGTGGTGCCTCACTGTACTTACACGCAACCAGAAGTGGCGTCAGTGGGTGCAAGCGCTGAACAATTGCGGGCGTCCGGTACGGATTACGATGAGTATGAGTATTACTTTGACGAACTAGATCGAACCAAGGCCATGCCGTTCGCTGATACGGTACCCAGAGCGGCGAAAGGACACGTCGCGGTTCTAACCGCCAAGGGTAAAGACACTATTTTGGGCGCCACTGTAATCGGTGATGACGCCGGCGAGATGTTGGCGCCGCTGTGTTTGATGATGACCCAGAAGCTGGGTCTGTCTGCGGCGCAAAGTACGATCTTCAGTTACCCGACACGCAGTGAATACTTGAAACGCTTAGGTGATGCTTATAACCGCAGCCGCATGACCCCGAGTGTCGCCAAATTATTTTCGCGTTGGCTCAAGTTCACTCAGCCTAAAGATTAGCCATTGGAGGAACATATGCGATTAATAGCCACTGCAACAGTCCTAGTTCTAATGCTCTCGGGCTGTGACGACACCACTGGGCAAAAACCAAAAACACAGGTAACGGGTAGTGTTTATCACATGATGGCGCATTATCTGGAACCTGCGGCGGATAAAATATGGGGTTCGGCGGGTTTTGTCATCACCGAGGATGGAGAGGTCGACTTGCAGCCAACCACCGATGACGGTTGGTTTGCGGTAGAGCATGCTGCCATAGTGGTCGCAGAGGGCGGCAATTTATTGATGTTAGACGGGTATGCCGCAGACCAAGCAGACTGGGCCGAGTATGCTCAAGGGCTGACCCGGGCCGCGTTGAAAGCACGAGACGCAGCCGAGCAACAAGACGCCGATGCGCTGTTTGCAGCGGGCGGCGAAGTCTATAGCGTTTGTCGAGCCTGTCACAATCGCTACATGATCAACGCGGCAGACGAATAGTATGAGTGCACACGCTCCGTCTCAGGTTGAATTGTCGGGCAAAGCATTGTTGAAAGTAACGATCAGTACTTTGCTGTTAGCGCTGACTGCTCTGCTGTTGTTCGTGTTGCCGGCAGAGTTCGATCGCGATCCAACGGGAATCGGCGAGTTGTTAGGCATTAAGGGCATGGCGGGCTACTCCGTAGGAGCCCTATCAAAGCAGCCACAAACCTATGTGGAAGATCTCCGAGAGTTTGAATTGGCACCGTTCGAATCCGTTGAATACAAATACCGACTTGAAGCAGGGCAAAGCATGGTTTTTGCCTGGCAAGCGCAAACCTTGGACGGTGAATTAACCGAAGTGGTCTACGATCTTCATAGCGAGGAAGAGGGCACTGATCCAGAAGATTCCGTGAGCTTTGACCTAGGGCGCTCGAAACAAGGTCAGGGTAATTTTGTTGCACCGTTCCCGGGAATCCATGGCTGGTATTGGGAAAATCGCGGTACGCAGTTGGTGATCGTTCAGCTAAAAAGCTCAGGCTTTTATCCTTACGGCAAAGTTTATAGCGCAGCCGGTGAAGTAAAGATCCCCTTTGCAGCCGAGCGAGCACCAAACTAATAGACCCGTCAGAGTAGAGCCGATCAGAGTGTGGGGAATTGGTGACGGGTCTTGCCCCGCGAATCAGATTGCCGGGGATAGGTGGCGGGGCAGGCCCCGCAAATCAGATTGTATGGGATACGCGGTGGGACTCTCCCCGCGAATCAGATTGTAGGGGATACGCGGTGGGGCTTGCCCGGCGAATCAGATTGCCAGGGATACGCGGTGGGGCTTGCCCCGCGAATCAAATTGCAGGGGATAGGTGGCGGGGCCACCCATCCCTAACCCTAGGCTGAATTAAGCTGCGCTTTCGATTAGGGTGCCAGTCCCTAACCCGCCACCGCAACACATCGCAATCAAGCCATATCGGCCGCCGGTTCGCTTTAGCTCGTAAACAGCCTTGGTAATAAGAAAGCAGCCCGTGGCGCCTAGAGGATGACCCAGCGCTATAGCACCGCCATTAGGATTGACCTTGGCCATGTCCGCGCCGACTTCTTTGGCCCAAGACAAAACCACAGAAGCGAACGCCTCGTTGACTTCGAATACGTCGATGTCATCTATGCTCAGGCCGGTTTGATCGAGCATTTTCTCGGTCGCAGGGATCGGTCCTTCGAGCATGATGACCGGATCGCAGCCGACGAGTGCGGAAGAACGAATGGTCGCTAGGGGCTTCAGCCCGAGTTCTTTGGCCTTAGTTGCGCTCATCATCAACACCGCAGCGGCTCCGTCGGCGATCTGTGACGAGGTACCTGCGGTGTGAAGTCCGTCTTCCCGAGCCACGGGCTTTAGTTCGGCTAACGCAGCCATACTGGTGTCGCGTGGTACTTCGTCGCGCTCGACTCTAACGAGCTCGTCAGTGCGCTCAAAGTTCTCGTCCATGACCGGTGCTTCGATAGGAATGATCTGACTGTCAAAATAGCCGCCTTCGATGGCGGTTTTTGCCCGTTCCTGAGATTGCAGACCAAAGCCGTCGGTGTCCTCGCGAGTCAGCTGGTACTTCTCGGCAAGTCGTTCGGCGCCCTCAAACTGGCTGGTGAATTCGTGCTGCTCGAAGTAGCTGCGGGATATTGGTTTACCCATGCGCTTGTCGCGACCAACAGCGTCGCTGCCGATAGGCAGTCGCGTCATGTTTTCCACGCCGCAAGCCATAACCACATCTGCATGGCCAGAAGCGATCATGCTGTGGGCCAATGTTGTGGACTGTTGTGATGAACCGCATTGCGAGTCGATGGTGATGCAAGGCGTTTCTATTGCGCCACCATGGGCAAGCCATGCGGTTCGGGTCACGTTCATGCCCTGAGCGGCTACTTTGTTAATACAGCCGCCAACAACTTGATCGACCGTAGCAGAAGCAAGGTCATTGCGGGCCAACAGTTGCATCATGACCTGACCCAGTACATCGGTGGGGTGGGCCCCACCCAAGCTGCCATTTTTGCGACCCACTGGCGAGCGGGCTGCGTCAACAATAACGACGTCTTCCATACTTATTCTCCCTTCATTTGCGATTACTTTAATACTGGTTCGACCCAATGATCGATGCGTTCTTGTAAATCTGGTCGTTGGCGTTCGTCGGGTTTCGCCGTTGCCGAGCCAATGTAAACGAATCCAGCTACACGTTCACCTGCCTTTAAACCCAGCACTTGGTCAATGACGCTGTCGTAGGCGTACCACTCAGTCAGCCACTGGGCGGCAAAACCCATTAAGTTTGCGGCGACCAATAGATTTTGACACGCCGCCCCCGCAGACATGAATTGCTCCCACTGGGGAATTTTCGGATGTTCCTGAACGCAGCTAATAACGGCAATAACCAGTGGTGCGCGCATAAAGCGGGCGCGCTCTGCTGCGACCGCGGCATCTGGTGCTTCGGGTTTTAAAGTCGCAAAGCGTTGTGCCAGTTGATCGCCAAAGTGTTGGCGCGCTTGATCTTGGAAACACAAAAATCGCCAAGGGCCGAGTTTGCCATGGTCAGGCACCCGCGCTGCTGCGTCTAAGAGCGTTTGCAGTTGCTCGGCAGAGGGTCCAGGCCCTTGCAAATCCATGGCTTTGACCGAACGACGTTGGCTTATTTGCTCAAGGGCGGACAGTTGTGGGGTTGGATACACGAATAAATTTCCAAAACCACAATTGTAGCGGTGTTGTTGTAACCATACACCTGTCAGCGGTTGTCGCCTTTGGTTGCTTCTGCTGAAATGCACGCCTTATCAACAGGGAATCTGGGAGCGGGTATGACGGCGTCAGGAAAATTTTCAGGAAAAAAAGCGTTGGTGTTTGGCGGTACCTCTGGCATTGGTTTGGCTGCGGTCAATCAGTTACGTGAGCAGGGTGCACTGGTGGTGGCGATCAGTCGTGACCCCAGCAAAGCAGGAGACATCCCTGGTGTGACCTTAGAGGCCTGCGATGTTCGCGATGTAGACGCCCTGAATCAGCTGTTTGCCGCCCACGCACCGTTTGACTTGCTGATTAGCGCTGCAACCGGTGGTAGCCGCGCCGCTGGGCCGTTTCTGCAAATGGACTTGGCCGCTTATCAGGCATCTTTTGACAAGCTTTGGGGCTATACCAACATCGTGCGACTTGGCACCGAGCATTTGACCGAGTCAGGCGCTATCGTATTGGTGAGTGGCGCGCCTGCACGACGTGCAAAACCTGGTCAGGCTGCTTTAGCCTCGGTAGGGGGCGCGGTAGAGCAATTTGCTCGTGCGGTTGCGCCGGAATTAGCGCCAAGGCGTATCAACGTTGTATCGCCTGGTGTTATCGATACACCCATGTTCGGACCGGACGCTGACGCCCGGGTAAAAATGCTTGAAGGCGCCACAGCCAGGAATTTAATCCCTCGCGCGGGTACCGCTGATGAAGTAGCCGAAGCCATTGTCTTTGTGGCGGGCAACGAGTTTGTCACCGGCACTACGGTGGAAGTGGACGGCGGCTGGATTCTCAGTTAGTCCTTGTCTTAAAGTGTTGCAGTATTCGTAGGCAATCCAAGGAACAGCCTACCGGTGGTTTCAAGGGTGCTTGGAGCCACCATTATGTGCTGCGTGGCGACGTGGATGTCGCGAAAATGCCGCTGTAGGTTCGACGACTGATATACCGAAACGCCACCTGCCAGGTTATAGGCGCAATCAACGACCTCAGCGCTGGCCATTACCGCATGGGTGGTGGCAAGGCGCAGGTTGCGGCGCTGGTCTACGTCAACGGTGTCGCCTGCCAAAGCGCGTTCCCAGGCCTGCTCTACGCTGTCGTAGTAAAACGCCCGAGCGCTGCGCAATTTGGCCTCAGCGGTGGCGATTTGCATTTGTGTGTGACTGCGTTCGGCGATGGTAGAACTGCTGCTGATGCGTTTCTTCTGCTGTGCCAGGTCAACAAATTCGTTCAAAGCTGCCCGAGCGATGCCCATGCTGACCGCACCAATACCCAAGGCCAGTAGAGTGAAATTGGGGAATTGAAAGAGTGGTGTGTCCGGCATTTTGCGTACTTCTAGTCCGACAATGTGAGCGCTTGGGACCCGATGGTCAGTAAGTTTGAAGTCGGTACTGCCGGTGCCACGCAGGCCTGTGGAATGCCAAGTATCTAAAAACTCAATGGCGTCTTTTGGCACCAGACACATATGTGCTCTGGGTTTTGCATCCGCTGGTTGCTCTGGATCAATCACCATACTACCGGCCAGCACCCAATCTGCATTTTGAGTGCCTGAGCCCCACTGCCATTGGCCGTTAAGTATGTAGTCCTCGCCGCTCTTCACGGCTTTGCCGTTGGGTGCAAAAACGCCGGCCAGCATGGTCTGGGGCGATGCGAACATTTGTTTTGCCGCAGAGGTTTCGATGCGCGCTAGTGACGAGCCGCTGGTCGCGGCGATAAAGGCCACCCAACCACAGGCGGCGTCGCCTTGTGCCAGGGTTTCAAATACCTGGCTGCTTACCAGGGGCGAGGTTTCTGAGCCGCCTAAAGACTGGGGTACAAACATCCGATAGATGCCGGCTTTGGCCATGGCGTCCGAGACATCTGCTGGCAAACGGCGGGCCTGTTCAAATTCAGCGCTGCGCTGGGCAAAGGACTTTGACAGTCGTTGGGCGTTGTTCAGTAATGCTTCGCTCATAGAAACCTCAGCTTGGACTCAAGGTGACAGGAAGTAGCCGCTCAATTGGTAACCCATGAGCAAAAAGCCCGCCGTCATGATGACTATGTTGGCAGTAATTGCGTGTGCTGTGAAATAGCGACTGCGGCGCCAAATCGTAAAACCCAGCACCATGGCCAGTAGCGCGCAAAATTGACCGACCTCGACACCAAGGTTAAAGGCCAATAAATTCCCCACCAGACTGTCTTGGTCTAAGGACAATTCTTGCAGCTTTGTCGCTAATCCAAAGCCATGGACCAAACCAAAAGTCAGCACCATGGGTCGTACTGGAATATCAAAGCCTAGTTGTCGGCAACCGCCAAGGTTGTCGAAGGCCTTATAGACCACCGAGAAACCAATCAGTGCATCCACAAGATAGGCGTTGGCACCGATGTTCAGCCATACGCCTAGGATCAGCGTGAGGCTGTGGCCGATGGCGAAAAGAGTGACGTAGAGCGCAACGTCAGTGAGCCGGTAAACAAAAAAGATGACGCCGGCGAGGAATAACAGGTGGTCGTAGCCGGTGACCATGTGTTTTGCGCCGAGGTAAGCATAGGGCCAGAACTGAAACCCTTGTTGGTTTTGTAAAAAATTGGCATCGCCCTCGGCAACACCGTGAGCAAGGGCCAGTTCACTGCTAAAAGCCAATGCAGTTAAACCAAGAAGAGTGATCAGCGTCCTTGGTAGGCGCGGGTTAAGCGTCATTGAGGGTCAGAGGTTGATTAAACTCCACTAGATTACCGCTGGGGTCGTGCACAAAAATTTGTCGACACACTCCAGCGATTTCGCTAACGCTGCGCGGTGCGATGTTGTGCGATTCGAGGCGCTGAAGCAGCGCATCGGCGTCGTCTATTAGGAACGCATAGTGTTGTTCTGGGAGCGGCTCGACGCTGCCTTTGCCTAACAGATGCACCTGCTGTGCACCCGTCTGCAACCACGCACCGGCAAAACCCAGATCAGGTCGTGGTAGCTTTTCTAAGCCCAAGACCTCGCAATAAAACCGTTCCGCCTCGGCAACGTCGCTTACGTTAATCGAAACGTGGTGAATGCCTAAGGTATACATTGAAAACCAGAGCCGTCAGCTCAGGCAGCGATTGCTGCCTGAGCCTACGAGCCTACTAGCCCTGCAGACTTGCAAAGGTTTTGCCCTCGGCGACCAAACGCTCGAGCAGTGGCGCGGGTTCCCAATTCGGGCCACCATACTCTTCACCAAAACGCTTAATGTCGGCAAGAATGTTGTCCAGACCTTGCTGATCTGCCCAGAACATAGGTCCACCGGTTACCTCGGGAAAGCCGTAGCCGTTGATGTAAACGATATCGATGTCGCAAGGTCGGATGGCAATGCCGTCCTCTAAAATACGCGCGCCCTCATTGATCAGAGGGTACAGACAGCGCTTAAGCACCTCATCGTCGTCTATCTCGCGGCGCGCAATACCAAGCTCTGCTGAAGTTTCTTCGACAATAGAGACAACCTCTGGATCGGGTTGGCCGGCGCGGCTGCCTTCTGGATAGATATAAAAGCCACGGCTTGTTTTCTGACCATAACGGTCCATTTCACACAGCTTGTCAGCGACTCTCGCGGTAATGGGTACATCTTCTGGCTTCATGCCGCTGAGTTTGCGTGCGCGCCAGCCCAAGTCCAGACCAACCAGATCGTTCATTTGGAAGGGGCCCATTGGCATACCAAATTGCAGCAGGGCGTTGTCCACTTGATAAGGAGTTGCGCCCTGCAAAATGATTTCTCCAGCCTGACGGGTATAACCGCCCAGCATACGGTTGCCAATAAAGCCAGGCGCGTTCCCCGACAGGACTGCAATCTTATTGAGGGTGCGACCGAGTTTCATTGAACTGGCAATGGTTTCGTTACTGGTCTTGGCGCCACGGACTATTTCCAGCAGGCGCATGACATTCGCAGGGCTGAAAAAGTGGAGACCGATCACAGAGTCAGGTCGTTTTGTAGCCTCTGCCATCTTGTCGATGTCCAGTGCCGACGTATTACTGGCGAGAATGGCGCCGGGTTTTGCCACTGCATCCATCTTGCCGAAGGTCTCTACCTTCACATCAATGTTTTCGTAAATCGCCTCAATAATGACATCGGCTTGACCCAGGTCAGCAAAGTCCGTGGTGCCTGTCAGCAAAGCCATGCGCTGGTCGACTTGCTCAGCCGTCATACGACCACGCTGCACTTGGATGTCGTAGTTACGTTTAATCACACCAATGCCACGGTCGAGGGCTTCTTGGTTCATTTCCAGCGAAGTGACCGGGATGCCTACATTCAAGAAACACATGGCAATGCCGCCACCCATGGTGCCGCAGCCGATCACAGCGGCGCTGGTAATTTCCTGTGTTGCCGTGTCTCGGGGGACATCCGGAATTTTCGCCACCTCACGCTCGGCGAAGAACATGTGAATCAACGATTCCCGCTGCGGGTGTTTCAGACATTTGCCGAAACATTCTTGCTCTACCTTAATGCCGGCGTCGAAGTCGCCGAGATTTACTGCGGCTTCGACACATTGCACGATCATCTCGGGCGCGAACCGTTTGCGCATCTTACGCGCCGCGTTTTTGCGCGCGTTGTCGAACAGGTCGTCGTTGCCACGATCAGCAGCAACCACAGTTTCTTCGTTGCGAATACGTCGAATTGGGCTGCCATTGGCGATCAGGTCGCGGGCGTAAGCAATCGCGCCATCAACGATATCCCCCTCAACAACCTCGTCGACAATACCTAGCGCCTTAGCTTGAGGGCCAGGAATAGGATCGCCACTAATCATAAAGTCCAGCGCCTTAGCTGCACCGATCAGCCGTGGCAACCGCTGAGTTCCGCCAGCACCAGGCAATAACCCCAGTTTCACCTCAGGTAGACCGACAGGCGCGCTAGGCGCAATAACGCGATAGTGACAGCACAGAGCAACTTCGAGCCCGCCGCCGAAGGCCGTGCCGTTAATCGCGGCAACAATGGGTTTACTGCTGGCGTCCATAGTGTTCAGGCAGTCATGCAAGCTAGGACCCTCTGCCTTGCCACCAAACTCCGAAATATCTGCACCAGCAATAAAAGTTCGGCCAGCGCCGGTAAGCACTATAGCCTTAATATTATCGTCAGAAAGAGCGGCGTTAATGCCGTCGTCTAGTCCCTGTCGTACGCCAGAAGACAGTGGGTTGACCGGTGGATTGTCGATGGTCAAAAGAGCGATATCGTCTCGCGTTTCATAGTGCACGGTGCCTTTCATTTGGCGTTCCCCCTGATAAAAGTGTGGGGCATTTTGCCGCAAAGAATCGGTGAAACCTAGTGCTGCTGTGTTCACGCTGGGGGTGTGGGCATGGCGGTAAAAATTCAGTACCGTGCGGCTGCGCAATTGCCACATTTGTGTGGGCTTGGAAGATACCTTGATCGTCGATTTTCACATGCACAGTCGTTGCTCTGATGGGCAACTCACACCGCAGCAACTTGTGGCACTGGCGGCTGAGCGAGGCTGCGAGCAAATAGCAATTACTGACCACGACTCTATTGCAGCTTATGAACAACTGAGCGATCAAACCACGCCGGTTAAGGTGATTGCCGGCTGTGAGTTCTCCACCAACTGGCGTGGGTGCGAGATTCATGTCGTTGGGTTGAACTTGGATTTACACAATCCCGTGTTGCTTGATGGCATTGAACATCAGCAGCGCGCCCGGCGCGTACGTGCCGAGCGCATTGGCGAATTGCTCGCTCGCCAGGGTTTTTCTGATGCGTTAGCACAGGCCAAGGAGTTGGCGGCAGGGGGCAGTTTGGGGCGACCGCATTTTGCCCGCTACCTGGTTGAATCGGGTGCGGTTGCAAACCCTCAACAAGCATTCAAACGCTATTTGGCGGTTGGCAAACCTGCCTATGTACGCACCCAATGGGCTGAGATTGTTCAGGTTTGCGGTTGGATCAGCGCTGCGGGTGGTGTTGCCGTTTTAGCTCACCCGCTGAAATACAAAGTCACCCTAAGCAAATTGCGCGCGTTACTGGTGGCGTTCAAAGAAGCCGGTGGTCAGGGCATGGAAGTGATCAGTGGTGCCCAGATACCTGATCAAACCAAACGTCTGGCAACCTTGGCGGCGCAATTCGGCCTGCACGCATCGGTGGGTTCAGACTTCCATCAACCCGGCCAACCCTGGGCCGCTTTGGGGAGGGTGGCAGCGTTGCCGGAACGTTGCTTACCCATCTGGTCGCACTGGTGAGCAGCACACCCTGGGATGTGGTGGTTGTGGGCGGCGGCGCCAGCGGTTTGCTGTGTGCGATCCATGCGGGACGTCGAGGGCGCCGGGTGTTGGTGTTGGAACAAGGGCCTAAGTGTGGTCTAAAAATACTGGTGTCCGGCGGCGGGCGTTGCAACTTCACCAACATTTGGGCTGATCCTGAGCAACACTTTATTTCTAACAACGAGCATTTCTGCAAATCCGCCTTGCGTCGCTATACGCCTTGGGACTTTATCGCCATGGTCGAGGATCACGGTATTCCCTACCACGAAAAAAAACTCGGCCAGCAGTTTTGCGACCACAGTGCGAAAGAGGTGCTAGCCATGTTGTTGCATGAGGCCCATAAGGCGGGTGTGGAAATAAGAACGCGAACCCAAGTCAGTGATGTTCAACCCCTA